>JAZNJD010000041.1:0-34034 GCA_045577835.1 Acutalibacteraceae bacterium
AACTTAGTTGTCAATGAAAATAATTATAAAAGAAAAAAGATATAACAAATCACGCATAAACTACTTCCTCTGGGCGTATACTATAAAGGCTCCAAAACGCAGCGTAAACACTGAGAAAGTCCCCGGAAGCGCCAAGAAAAACCCCCTTGACAACCCCATATATCCATGATATAATACTCTAGCACTCAAGGAGTGCGACCTAAATATCGCGGAGTAGAGCAGTTGGAAGCTCGTCGGGCTCATAACCCGGAGGTCGCAGGTTCAAGTCCTGTCTCCGCAACCAATCAAGTTTACGCCCCCAGTGATGATGATCTCATCCTTGTGGGCGTAAATTTTTGTTACATACTCTTTTATAAGACGTTCAATGTCTCCGTCCAGGAGCCTTTGGGCGTCTTTTTTTAGTTTTGCAACAATATCTGCTTTTGTGATTGCGGGCTTATCCGACAACATAATTATTTCCTGCAGTTCGGCTTTGCGTACCTGTCTTTTGGCAAGTTCTTCCCGGAGTTCTGAACAATCCACTCCCTGCGCAATAGCATTACAAAGATTAACTATCTCTTTTTCAACCTTCGCCAGTTCCTTCTTCTCTTTGCTACGGTCGGCGAGGCTCTTATTATATTCTTTAAGTATCTCATCAGCCATTGCATCGAAATCGCTATTCATAAAATAGTCTTTAATCTGTGCTATAACGGCTAATTCCATTTCATCAGCGTTTATATTATTTGCCTTGCAGGTGTGGTTACGGTATTTATTACCACAGACATAGTATCTTGTTGTGTATCCTTTTCCGCTTGTGTTAGTTTTGCCGGTATAGGTACCACCACACTCACCGCATTCTATAAGACCTGATAGCAAATATTTGTTTTTTGCTGCATTTGAAGCATTGTGTTTATTATTCTTCATTCTGTTTTGCACCTTTTCCCAAGTGTTTTTATTGATAATTGTCGGTATAATACCTTCGATACGGACCACATCAGGATTGGCTTTGCCGCCTGCCCATTTACCCATATATTTAACCTGCCGTTTGTTCCAGGTATAAATTCCGATATATCTCTCGTTTTGTAAAATAGCGTTCAACGCACTTTTGCCGATAACCTGTCCTCTTTTGCCTCTATAGCCTTTTTCAAGCAAAGCATCTATTATATCGTCATAAGACTTACCATGTGCATATAAGTCAAATATCAAGCGAATAGCGCCACTCTCGAATTCATTGATAATATACTTTCCATCTTTCACATCAAAACCAAGCGGAGGAGTACCACCAAGAAATACACCCTGCTTTGCTTTTGTCGCAACACCGGCAATAGACTTTTGTCTTGTCTGCAATACCATATGATGACCAAGACCGGCCGTAAGTAATTCCGTCAAAAAAGCGTTTGGATCGTCAACGCTACCAAGATTTTCTGTAGTCGATAGTACCTCAACATTTAGCGAGCGCATAAGTTTACGAAAGCCTAACCAATCAGCAACATCTCTTGAGGCTCTCGAAATATCATATACAACAACACAATCGAATAAATGCTGTTTCGCCCCGTCTATCATTCGTTGAAAGTCGGGGCGTTCTGTATTTGTACCACTCATCGCCATATCTACATAGGTACCCACAAGAGTATGGCCGTTATTCTCGCAATACTTTCTTATGGCAGCAAGTTGAGTATCTATACTGTTTTCGGTTTGATGTTCGGTAGAATACCGTGCATATGCTACCGCTCTCATTTTTTCTCTTCCTTATTCTTTTTTAGTGGCGGCAAAGGGCATCCAGAATATTTTTTTGCTAATTCATAAGCGGAAAATTTTATATACTTTTCTGTAGATGTTAACAATGATAAAATATCCTGTTCAGGCACTATACAAGCACCGGTATCGTGGGTTAAATAATAATTGTTATTCACCTTACATAAGTCATAACCGACATCATTTAAAAGTAACCTAAGACCAAATAGGTTATTTGGAAGGGTTTGTTCGTTATTTAATCCTTTTTTTACTATCCTGGATATAATCTTTGCATCATCAATATCAATGTATAAATCCCATCCCATTAAATATTCGGGAGTTGTCTGTAAGATACTTGCTAGCGGCTCTATAATATCTATAGGAAGTTTTTCAATCTCAGCTGATTCATAGCGATAAACCGTTGCTCTCGATACATTTAAGGCATCAGCAACCTGTTCTGCTGTTAATCCCAATTCTTTTCTTCTCTTTTTTATTCTCTCGTGTGTAGTCATAAAAATCACCTCAACAGTATTATAACATAAATTCGCAAAAATGCAACCAAAAATCTCTTTTTTGCGAAAAAAGTGTTGACAAACAGCAAAAATAGGATTATACTATAATAAAGTCGCATTTATGCGACAAGAAAGAAGGGAATTTTATGCTCGTCAACACAAGAAAGCTAAAAGGAAAAATTAGAGAAATGGGGTTAACTCAAAAAGAGTTTGCTGATAAGATCGGTATAAATAATAGTACATTAAATCGGAAACTTAACTCTTCGGGTATTTCTTTTTCAATAGGTGAGGCTCATCAAATTGCTGTACTGTTGTCCCTTTCTAATAAAGAGTGTATCGATATTTTTTTCGCACAAAAGTCGCATTTATGCGACGAAGAGGTGAGCAATGAAAATTAAAGTGATTCAGCCTTTGAAAGATAGTAAAGCGGTTGCGGAGAAATACATATCAGCTCTTTATGGTTGTTCTCTTGTTGAGTTTGCCCGGCAGATAGAAAAAGAAAAAGCATCGGAACCCGCTAATATAACAGCGCACTTTACCAGTGAAGAGGTGGCATATGGCTAAAAGGTACTATTGGCTGAAACTTAAAGCCGACTTCTTCAACGACAAAAATATAAAGTATATTCGCCGGTTACCTGATGGCGATAAAATCCTAATAGTATATTTGCGGCTCCAGTTATTAAGTCTAAAACTGGAAGGAACCATTCAATATGAAAAAATACTCCCATCTTGCAGTGAAGAAATCGCTTTAGACCTCGACGAGTCTGTTGAACTCATAGAACAAACTATAGGTATCTTAACAAGATTAAAATTAGTTGAGATTATGGAAGATAATAGTTTATATCTGAATGCTGTAGCCGAATCTATAGGCAGTGAGTCGGATTCAGCAGAACGTGTCCGCAAGCATCGAGAGAAGGTGCGAAATGATACTGCATCTCAAGTCAACACTGATGAATACATCAGCGAAAACGAAAAGCCGTGGGTATAGGTGTTACAATGTAACGCTTTAATGTTACATTGTAATATTTTGTAACACAGATATAGATATAGATAAAGAAAAATAATAGAAAAAGAGTTAGAATATTATCCGTACTATAGTTTCCGTCACGATAACTATAGTTTTCGGATAAAAAACTCGGTTTCCGTAACGGAAACCAAAATCTATTATGAAAGGTGTCTTTATTTATGTGGTACACAGTTGACGATGTTATGATTCTGTTGGGGGTTGGGCAGTCAAAAGCCTATCAAGTAATTAAAGTGTTAGGTGATGAGATTGCGAAAACAAAAATACCCGGCAAGGACCGTTGCTATGCAAGACCACCGGCAGGGCGCATACAAAAATCGTATTTTTGTGAAAAATTTATGTTAGACCGTTTTGAATGCGATATTTTAATCGCTGAAAATAAAAAATAATTGGAGGTAACATTATGGAAATCAAAAACACAGTAATTCAAAAGGATATGCAGGATTTGTTAGGGGACATCGAACAAATAGATGATATCGGCGAACTTATCAACAAGGCTCATTTGATGCTCGAAGACCTGACGAACGAATATTTAGGAAAAGACCCGGAACGATTTGAACAAAACGAGTTTAGAGCTTTGATTGCACACGGTTACACAAGAGCTCAAAGACGTGCTCATATCTGCATTGACTATATTTGTCAAGCCGCCGAAAAACTTCAAGAGTTATCTAGAACTAATATCTTTCTACAAGAAGAACTAAAGAAAGAAGGGCAAAAGAAAGAAGGGCAAATGCTTGAACTTAAGGCAACAATTGTTAACCTTAACAAAGAAGAACTTATGCAGGTAAAGGAATATACGGATATGTTAAAGGCACGGTCCGAAGGTGTTTGTAATGAATAAGGTTAATACTCAAATGTTAGCCCAAATAATGAGTTCTATCAGCGATTTTGATGAGAACGAATGTTATTTGTTGCAGAGCTACATAAACGCATTAAAGGCCTCTCGTGGGCATAATGCAGAACACTTTAAAAAAGATACCGGGAGCGGCTCTGAATAAACAAGACCGCTCCCGTAGGTAAACCTTATGTGCTAATTAACTATTCCTATTATATTTTAGCATAAAAAAGGTGATAAAGCAATGGAAAAATCAAACGAAGAACTTGCAACACTAGTTAAGCAGGGTGATAACGGTTACATGCCGCAACTTTGGGAACAAGTGAGAAAGATTGTAGTAATGATAGCAACGAAGTATTTTAACCGCCTTGAAAATAAATGCGGTCTTGAATTAGACGATTTAATTCAAGAAGGATATTTTGGTGTACTAAAAGCGGTTGAGTATTACGAGCCCAATTCTGAATGTAAATTCTCATCGTACCTAAACTTTAATCTTAAGAATGTTTTTGATAAAATGACCGGTAAAAAGTACGGTGGTGAAAATGATAGAATATTAGATAGTGCTTTGTCTTTGGATGCTCCAATAGAGAATAATATAGGAACCGATAAACTAACCCTATTGGATACTATTTCAAATAGTATTACGAGCAGTTACTCTTTTGAAAAAAACGAGCAATCTGTTTATAATCGAGACTTACGTATTGTATTAGATAAAGCATTGAGTGAACTCTCGGAAAAGCGTAATAAAATTGTTACTCTAAAGTATTTTTTTGGTATGTCGCAGTCTCAAATAGCCACCATTTACAAGTGCAGTAAATCCTACATAGGTGCTGAAACGAAAGAAGCATTAGTTCAAATGAGAGCCGGTCCTTATCGTAAGGAATTATTAAGTTTTATGCACTATTCTGATGCAGAGAAATTTAACCCTTATAAATG
Source organism: Acutalibacteraceae bacterium (assembly GCA_045577835.1). GTDB lineage: Bacteria > Bacillota > Clostridia > Oscillospirales > Acutalibacteraceae > UBA737. The sequence continues at coordinate 5,021 of JAZNJD010000041.1, forward strand.
CACCGGATTTAATGCGTGGAAAAACGGAATAACTGTTGAAGAAAAATTTTTAATAAGGATGAAATGAAATGGATGAAATAAAGCAACTGCTAATTGATATATTTAGCGAAAAAACCTCACAGGCATATAAGGCACGAAGAGAGCATTTAAAACAACTTTTTGCTTCGTATAACTCGATTGCCGATTGTGAGACTAAAATGCTTTTACAATCCATTGTAGAGAGCGACAAAGCATACTGCATTAAAATGTGCAACGAGCAAATGATGATAGAGCATAACACATTTGTTTTACGCTATTTATCAGAAAAACAACCAACTGTTGCCGAAATTGCTCAAAATCAAAATTGCGTTACAAGAACTGCCTTTAATTATATAAATGCAGCGTTAGACCGTATGATGATATTTGCATACGGTATTGACGGACTAAGGATATAAACTCTGTACAGAGATTATATAAAATAAAAAAGTGAGGTATAAAAAATGAATTTACAAAAAACCAAAATCGCCGTAGGCGGTTATCAGGACATTGTTAGGTGGACTGAAAAAGAACATAAGGAGTTCTGTGGTGAGTTGCAAAAAATAGAGTCGTACGCAAACAAGGCTTTATATGCTCCCGAAAAAATCAACTCTGACAGAAAAAGTCTTATTTCAAGTTTTCAAGCCAGAATGGAAAAAAGAAAAACTGATTTAGAAGAACAGGCCAAAAAGTGCTTATCTGTGTATAGTAATGAAAGACTACCGCTCAAAGATAGTGGTATTGCATTAAATACAGTTTTGCAGTATTTACAGGTGGCGGGAGAAAAAATTAATGAGAGTCATCTTAAAACGCTCCTACGACCGATCTATGAATCTAACGATATTGACAGCTTTAACATCGTTAGCAACTTGCTTAAGGGAAAAAATATTTGGTTGTCAGGCAAAATGAATAAATTGTCACAAATAGATAACAGTCTTATAGAACGCTTCTATCTAATGAAGAATGCGGCAGATAAATTAACATATTTAGCCAGTGAAGAAGCTATCAGCAATTCATTAGATCCTGCCAAAGCATTAACACAAATGGCGGTTGGAAATACATTTACCGGATTACTAGTGTACGCTGATGAAACAAAAAAGATTTTAGAAGAAATGATTTCCGTTTCCGAAATTTCTGCTATAAATGATGAACAAGTAAAAACAGATTTTTCTTTTAATTTTGAAAAGAAATAGTTAACGCATATCGAGCCGTTGAGCCGTGCAAATTTATAATTTGTCGGCCTGCGGCTATTTTTAATGGAGGCATATATGAGTAAATTTAGAATTGAAATAAGCACACAAGGCGTAATGGATCGCTTTAAGCCAAAATATGAACGTGCACAAAAATATTTAGATAGCACTGTTTTAAAAGATTGTCACGATTATGTTCCAATGAGAACTGGCAACCTTGCTGGTTCAGGAATAAGGGGAACAAAAATAGGGAGCGGAAAAATTGTCTATAATGCCCCTTATGCCAAGAAAATCTATTATGCACAAAACCGTCATTTTTCAAAAGCACAACATCCCCAAGCATGTGCACAATGGTTTGAGAAAGCTAAAGCTGTAAAAAAGGAAGAATGGATAAATGGCGTTAACAAGATTATTAAGGGTGAAGGATAAAAATAGTATATGGCTATTATTAAAATCTGCGCGAAAAATCTTTACATAATAGAGAAAAGTAGTATAATTGATTTAAATGGCAGAGTAATAACCTTCACCGCAAGTGAGCAGGATTGGTTTAACTCTATTTTGGGGTGAAATAATTGGAAAAATACAAACGAATAGCTGTAAAATCTTTAATTGAGATGGTGGGTGAAGATTGGATAAATGAACATAAGGATGATTTGTGTTCTTATACCTCTGACAGCGACCAAACGGTTAGAGTGGTTTTTTGTTTAGCTTCTATGTTGCCTACGGAGAAAGAAACCATAGAAGAAAAGGACGCCAATTTTCAACCTAAAGGAAGTATCTCTTTTGATGTAAATAAAAAAGATAAATCCTGCAAAGTGTTTAGGGATTTGTTGACGAATAAAAGTTAACACTTCAAAGATATATATTTTTTGAAAGAAGGTCGTTGACTGATGCAGAATGTGCGCAGTATTTTTAATGAAGAACAGCTTGAAATGTTAAAAGGAATAAATATATACCTGACGGATGAGAAAGATTATTCGCTTGAAGAACTCGATGCGTTGTATACGCAAATTACGGATTATTATCAGGTTGCGGCTTTTGGCAAAAATAGTGAGCCACTTCCTATAGCAAGAGATTGGGAGCGGATAATTGATACTTTTTATGACGAAACTGGGGTTTAAATACTAAATAATTTTGTAACTTTTATTAAAATACGAAACTAAACAAATATTGAAAATACGAAACAACTCAAATGTTGCAACCGTAACTGTTAAAACCGCATAAATAGTGGATTTGTAAACTGAATATCTATGTTGTAGGGTGCAAAAAAGGGTGCAACTTTTTCTGCACCCTTTTTGCAACTTTTTTCACTTGTTTTGTTTCATATAATACTATGTGTAATTGTAACTTATTATTTATCAATTTTGCCGGTACGATTTCTGTCTGCTGTTTTCGGAATAGAATCAGGAACACGAATAAGAATTTCCGACAAATCGCAATTTAAAGCCTCACAAATAAGGTCAAGGTGTTCGAGATTAACTCTCTCACATATTTCGTGATACATTTCATTAATTGTGGTGGGTCGTATCCCTGTTTTTCGTGCTAAATCAGCCTGCGTCCAACGGAGCTCGCCTAACTTCCGGGACAGTAAAATCTTGATAGCCATAACACCCACTCCTTTTGTGATATTCTAACATAAAAGGCGATTATCAACTTTATTTTGTTAGATTATCACGAAATAGGTTATTATTAGGCTTTATCTGCGTTGCAAACGGCTTAAAAATGACCTCATGGGGACATTAATCGTAAACATTATATATTGCGGGTCCCCGCAACCAAAAAATCTCTTCGTTCCTTTTGGAATGGAGAGATTTTTCGTTATGAGATAAGATTTTGAACCTGCGGCCGACGGGTTCCCGGGGCAACACACTCGACCGCCGCCAGTGGCGGAAACAGGGAGAGTTTGTTGGCGCAGCGGTCGACAAATGCGCCACGCTCCAAGTGAGCGCATTGTCGGGCACCGCAAGAGGGCAAGCGGCTCCGCCGCGCGAACAGGTTCAAGGTCTCGGCTGCCGCCTCGGTCGGTGCTTCTGTGCTTCGCACAGAGGTGTCCACCGGACACCCGCACCCTGTCCCCGCAACCAAAAACCTCATTTACCTTTTGGTAAATGAGGTTTTTGGTTTTATTTGTTTTCCTTTTTTAATCTTGCTTTAGCTTGTTCTACGGTTTCTCCGTCCTTTGTGAGATAAGCATCTACAAATTTATCTTCTATTTTGGTGTAGCCTTCAACAATGCCTTTTTCAATTTTCTTGTAACCCTCGGTTACAGTTTCAGCTATTTTTTTATTCGCCTTTACAATTTTAGATTTTGCCATATCTGTATATTTTCCTCCAATTAAATTTATTCCAAGCAACAAAACAATTATCCAAACTGCTGTGCCTGTTAAAATATTAAATATTTGTATTGCCATAGGCTGCATTCCCGGGAAAGAGACAAGCATAGACCTTTGCATCGTGTAAATCGAAACACAGGCATCTGCTAAAGATATATTACGGAGTATTTTTAACACTGCCAAAGTCGAACGTCTTGCCTTAATCATACCTATAATAGCTATAGTAATTTTTGCAAATGTATATGTTGCAATAGTTATCATTATGATTTCGCCAAAACGGGAGCCTCTTTCTTGCTTCGCAGATAAAATATTTACACCCACAATGCAAAACGAAAGTATAACCAACAGTATTCCTGTGATACGCCTTGCGAAAAATTCAATATTCACAATTTTGCCTAATTTACGATTTATGTGTAATATAAAAAAGCGGATTGTTGCAAGAATAGCATAATATGCACCCACAGTAATAAACCACCACGAATGCATATAAAAGCCTACTGTGCAATTGCCAAGCGCATACACAAAATTAAATACTAGGCTTAAATAAGGATTTTTTGCAACACTTAATATCTTCATTTGATACCTTTAATTATCGGGATAAGGGTTATAAGCATAACGATACCAAGCAATCCAACTAAAGTGCCCCAAACAATTTGCTGCCATACAAGGCACATACACATACCAAGACCAAGCACCAAAACAGCAACTATGCTGTAAAGTATTAGAAATACATTTCTGCCATTCATTTTAGGCAGCTTTTTGTTTTCCATTTTGCACCATACAATAAGTGTTATGATACCTAATATGAGTCCAACGCTACCAAAAATAATTCCCTCTTTAAAGGCATTCCATTCAGGCAGAAGCGCCATACACATCCCCAAAGCAAACAACACACCGCTCACCGTTCCCATAACGAGCGCAACAAAACTACTTTTTTTCATTTTATATTCTCCTTTCATTAAACCAACACTTGTTTTTTTATTGCGTTTATAGTATAATGTTTTTGTAAAATAAATACAATCATCAAACCGCCAACATTTGTTGGAATAATGGAGTCAATATGAACACAAAAAACAATAAACGCCGCAAAGAATCTCAGGAGAAAATAGAAAGAGCTTTTATTGGGCTGCTGCAAGAGCGAGAAATTAAGGATATTACCGTTTCGGACATTATTAAAATAACAGGGCTTAATCGAAGCACCTTTTATGCTAATTATCTTGATATTTTTGATTTAGCAGACAAAACAAGGGAAAAGCTTGAAAACGAGTTCAGCAATCTGTTTGCCGATTATGATTATTTTGTTGAGCGTAGCGGCGCGCTTAAAATGTTTACGCATATTAAAGAAAACCAAATCTTTTATAAAACATATTTTAAGCTGTGCTACGATGATAAGCATCTAATTTCTATATACGACAGCAAACGAGCCGATAAAGAGAATATAACCGTTAATATAAAATACCATATTGAATTTTTCAGAAATGGACTTAACGCTATTATAAAGCTGTGGTTGGCGGACGGTTGCAAGGAATCGCCCGAAGAAATGGCAGAGGTGCTAAAACAAGAATATAGAGGAAGATAGTTTCTCTGTTAAAAACTTATCTATCTGGTTTAGAATACTGATTTTAAAGGTGAAATTATGAAAAAACACTTAAAAAAGATACAAGAACTTCTTAAAAATAAAGATGTCATTCATTTTGCAGTTTGCTCGCTTATTTTGCTGATAATATTGGCTTTGCGTTTTCTTTTCCACAATCAGTTAATGGAATATATAGACCTTGAAATGCTAACCTCTGTTGTGTTGGCATTCTTTCTCACAACCCTAGCTACAATTATCGCACGCGCATTTACAAATGCTTTTGAGGACAGCACCAAGCTTACAAACGATTATGACACCTTAATTAAAATATATAAAGAAAATACCGAAATGCTTTTCTGCCAAAACCGTGCTGATGCTAACAATAAATTAGGTCGAAAAAGCAGTTGTAAAGGCAATTTAAACGACCAAGTAGGAGATTCATATGAAATACCTGTTGCCGACGTTATTCTATTTCGTGGAAAACAGGTTGTGGTGCACGATTTCCCGCAAGAAAAATATACTCTACCCGAGTTTTGCCAAAAACACTACAGCGAGCTTCTAAACGCACACGATTTTTCAAAGACCTACAACCAAACGATCATAAGAGCCGATGATATTAAGCAAAATGGCGGCGAGATTCACATTTCATTTTCACGCTCTACATATTTTGATTCTCTAGTTGCCAACCGTGCCATAGATTTTAAAATTAACGGCGTTTGTGTCCGTGATGTGTATGCACACGGACCGTATTTAGCGCCCTTAAAGGACTCTAAGCTATCTAACCATATAGGCTTTAACGGTATGGTAGAAACCTCGGACGGAAAGTTTGTCTTTATAAAACGTCACGGCAAGGTTTCTATCGGCAAAAACACAATGCAATGCAGCGTAGCCGCTTCACTAAAGGCTAAATATGCCATAAATAAAAACGGCGAGGTTACTAAAGACGGCATTGAATACGCTATGAAGAGAGAAATCGAAGACGAGCTTAGTTTAGATAGGGTTAGTGATTATGCCCAGCGGCGAGAGGACATTTTTAATGGTTTTTCCTTTGATAAAAACGTTTTGTACTTTTACAGAGATTTGGTTGAGGGCGGAAAGCCGCAGTTTATGTTCTATGCAAAAATCAATATAACCTCAAATGAACTAAAAAATGCGCAGCCAAAGAAAAAACGCAAGCTTTCTCTCATACAGGACGGATACCGTATGTTCTTTGTTGATAAAGAGGGGCTCGAAAGGATGTACCTCTCCCCCGATACAATGATACTAAACGATCGCCGTTACCCCGCTATGCCATCGGCGGTAGGAACTGTGGTGATGCTAAAACAGGCAATGGCACAGGGTCTTATTCGTGAGAATATTGAGGAATCCTTCACCCTTTCAAAAAAGGGCGCCAGAAAAAACAACGAAGACGCTTTATATGTCGGTGATCGTTTTATTGCCGTTATAGACGGCGCAACCGCGAAAACCGAACCGCCACCAAATGCTACTATTTCAAGCGGTCGCTTTGCGGCACAATCTATTTGCCGACAGCTTGAAAACATGCCCTCTATTACCGAGCCTATCGACATCATTAAGGCTTTGAATGATAAACTTAAAGAGGATGTTAACAATTCGGTATTTGCTAAATGCGAAGAAAAGCCCACTGCATCGATTGTTCTTTACGATTCATTTACAAGGCAGATCATCAGCTATGGCGACTGCCAGGCGCTAATAAAAGGAAGGGTGTACAAACGAGAAAAGCGGGCAGATATAAAGCTTGCCAAAAAGCGGGCACTTATTCTAAAGGATAAGCTTGAAAGTGGTTTCAGTATTGAAGAGTTGTTAAAAAATGATGTTGGCAGAAAAGCAATAGTAGAAGAATTATTAGCTTATTCAAAACAGTATGCCAACAAAAAAGAGGGTGACGGTTTCCCTGTTCTCGGCGTAGGCGAAATAATCGAAGATTATATTGATACATATCCGTTAGACGTAGGCGAAAGCGTTGTTCTTGCTTCGGACGGTTATCCTGTTTTAAAGGAGAATTTAATGCAGAGTGAAAACACCCTGTTTGAAATCACAACAAAAGACCCTCTTTTAATCCATCAGTATAAATCTACTAAGGGTATCACACAAGATAACGAAAGCTATGATGACCGAACCTATATCCGCTTTGAAGTAAAATAAATATATAAATGCAAAATCACCCAAGTTTTATCACTTGGGTGATTTTAGTTTAATTATATTTCGGCAGATAGTCACCGTGGGCTAAAATTAAATCGTCTACCATTTTCTTAATTGTGTCTATGTCAAGCTCGCTAGCGGTGTGTGGATCTAGCATAGCGGCCTGATAGATATGCTCAATCTTTCTAGTTTTAGCCGCCTCTATTGTTAGCAGCTGAACATTTATATTGGTCATATTCATAGCGGCTAGCTGAACGGGAAGTCTACCAACGTGTGTACCTGAAATGCCGCTACCGTTTACAAGACAGGGCACCTCAACGCAAGCGTCATAAGGTAGATTTTCAATAAGTCCGCCCGTATTTAAAACGTTACCGCCTATTTGTATCGGGTTATTGGTAACCATAGCCTCCATTATGCGAGAAGCATACTCAATGGTGCGCTCGTGTTCCTTAACGCCATTTGTAAGCATTTCCTCATACTCTTTTTTCCAACCGTCAATCTGCTCTATACAACGACGTGGATATTCGTCAAGCGGAATGTTGTATCTATCTATTAACTCAGGACACTTTGATTTAATATAAAACATATTATATTCTGCATTATGCTCACTTGATTCGGTGCAGTAGTAACCAAAATGCTTAATATAATCAAGGCGAACCTTGTTATTATACTCAGGGTCGGCTATTTTAGCATCGATTCTTGCCTTAATTTCGGGATAAAGGTCGTTACCGTATTTATCCTTAATTTCTAAAAGCCACGCCATATGGTTTATGCCCGCAATCAGCTCTTTTCTGTCCTCTAGCTTATCCTCTAGTCCTAAATCCTTGAGTAGCATTTCAGAACATACCTGAACACTATGGCAAAGACCAACCGTTTTAACAGGTGTATATCTTTGCATATAGCCTGTTAGCATAGACATCGGATTTGTATAGTTAAGCAGCCATGCATCAGGGCAAACCTCAGCCATATCCCTAGCAAAATCTTCCATTACAGGTATGGTACGAAGTGCACGCATAATGCCGCCAATACCGAGGGTATCGGCTATAGTTTGTCTAAGCCCATATTTTTTGGGTATCTCAAAATCGATTATGGTGCAAGGGTCATAGCCGCCCACCTGTATAGCGTTTACAACGAAATCGGCACCCTTTAGTGCTGCTTTTCTGTTATCTACTCCGCAATAGCACTCAATTTTTCCAAAGCCGCCCTTAGCTTTGTTGATTGCCTCTAATATAACTTTACTTTGCTCAAGTCTTGTAGCGTCAATATCATAAAGAGCAAATACGCTTTCACTTAGTGCCTCACTGCAAAGGCAGTCTCCTATTACATTTCTAGCAAAAATAGTGCTTCCCGCACCCATAAAGGTTAATTTCATAAGATTACCTCCATTTAACTTTTTGTTCTTCATTTATTATATATTGACAAATTATAAATTGAAATGTTATAATGTTGCATAAAATTTGTCATTTTGTTGTTTTTGGTGATTGATTATGAATGATGAAATAAAGCGATATTCTAATGTTATACCGGTGCAATTTGGCTATGAAGAATGTGTAAAATCACACAGCTTCGGTCCCGCAGTAAGAACACATTGGCTATTGCATTTTGTTGTTTCAGGAACAGGTGTATTTAAAATCAACGGACACGAATACACAATAAAAAAAGACGAGATTTTCGTTATTCCGCCCTTTGTTGAAACCTATTACGAGGCAGACCGAAACACTCCTTGGGAATATATTTGGTTGGGGTTTGAATGTGATAGTTTGCCTACCGATTTAAAGGATGTTTTATATCTGCCCGAAGCGCGAAGCCTTTTTAACAAGCTCAAAAAGGCAGAGGCATTAACACTCGGCAAAACCGAATTTTTATACTCTGTTATTTTCGAGCTTTTTTCTATTTTGTTAGAGCGTCAAAATAAGCCTATTGATTATGTAGAAAATGCCGTAAATATTATCAATTCAGAATATATGAACGGATTAACAGTTTCAGAGTTAGCCGCTAAATTAAATCTTGAAAGAAGCTATTTTACCGCTCTCTTCACCAAAAAACTAGGAGTTTCACCCAAAGAATATTTAACCGATGTAAGAATGAAGCAGGCGGCACTGTTGTTAACCAAATATGATTATAATATCAGCGTTACCACCCTTTCGGTTGGATATTCTGATATATATAATTTTTCAAAAATGTTTAAAAAACACTACTCGATGTCACCAAAAGAATACGTAAAGAGCAAAAAATTAAAGCCGCTGTTACCATAGTAACAACGGCTTTTTCACTTAAAACAAGCTTTTAATCCAATTGAGAATTGTAAAATCATCAGCAAATGGGAAGGTAAGAATACCCATTACGAAAACTACTATAATTATCAGCGGTAAAATATAGGTTAAATACGGTTTTAACCATTTTGGCATCTTAAGACCTTTTCCTGCATTGGCTTCATTGAGGAAATTATCAAAGCCCCAACCTTTTTTGGTAACGCAGAATAAAACATAACAAAGAGCACCGAGTGGCAGACAGCAGTTACTTACTATAAAGTCCTCTAAATCAAGCACACCTGAGCCGCTTGCGAATGGAACAAAGCCTGATAACACATTAAAGCCTAAAGCGCAAGGAAGTGATAAAACAAGTACAACTACACCGCAAATAATACAGCCCTTAATTCTTGACCAACCTGTAACCTCACGCACCATAGCGAGAATGTTTTCGAACACCGCAATAATGGTGGACATAGCGGCAAAGAACATAAATAAGAAGAAAAGACTTCCCCAAATTCTACCGCCAGACATATTATTAAATACAGAAGCCATAGCCTGAAATAGTAGTGAAGGACCGGCACCAACCTCAACGTCAAAGGTGAAGCAAGCAGGGAAAATGATAAGACCTGCCATCAGTGCTACAAAGGTATCAAGACTTAAAATATTTAACGATTCGCCCATTAAAGAGCGCTCTTTACCTATGTAGCTTCCAAAAATTGCCATAGAGCCGATACCAAGACTCAAAGTAAAGAATGCCTGATTCATAGCGCCTACTATAACATTACCTGTTATTTTAGAAAGGTCAGGCTTTAGATAAAAGCTAAGACCTTCTTTTGCACCGTCAAGCGTGAAGCTGTTAACAGCCAAAATTATCATAAGTGCTAAAAGCGCTATCATCATATACTTTGTAACGCCCTCTACACCCTTTTGCAGGCCGAACGAAAGAATTAAAAATCCGAGCACTACAACGATAGCCATATAGCCTACCATTACAGTAGGGTCAGACAGCATATTTCCAAACAAGGCATTTGAAGCCTCATTAGAAATTCCTGTCATATTACCGTTTAAAAACTGCACGAAATAATAAAGAATCCAGCCTGTTACCGATGTATAGAACATCATAAGTAAGAAGTTAGCAATAAGTGCTACCTTACCGTGTATATGCCACTTTTGCCCCGGTTTTTCAAGCTTTTGATAAAGCATAATTGGACTGCTTTGTGCCGCACGGCCGAGTGAAAACTCCATAACCATTACGGGCAGACCTAAAATAATTAAGAAAATTAAATAAATAAGTACGAATGCTCCGCCGCCATATTGACCTGCCATCCAAGGAAATTTCCAAACATTTCCGCATCCGATAGCACATCCGGCAGAAAGCAGTATAAAGCCTAAACGGCTTTTTAGTTGTTCTCTTGCCATAAAAAGACCCCCTAAATTTCTTTTTCTATATTATACAGGATAGAAAACAAAACTACAAGAGGATTTTATATAATTATATTTTTATGATGCTTTCGGGAGGGGGTCTCGGCTGCCGCCTCGGTCGGCGCTTCTGCTCTGCAGAGGTGTCCACCGGACACCCGCACCCCCTCACCTACGATATTCAATAAAGTTCACACAACAAAACGGCAACCTCTAGCGATTGCCGTTTTGTTTATTTTTCTATAACCTTAATAATTTCTGCCTTTTTTGCTTTTTCTTCATCGTCGCTTGAATTGATATAAATATCCTCGCAAGCACGCTGTGCCGAAATAAGCTCGTTTATTGCCTTTTCGGTAGCATCGAGAAGCGTTAAATACATCTGTTTATAATCTGCCATAATACCACCTCTCTTTGTATGTTTATATAAGTATATACTTATATAAACGAATTGTCAAGGAAATATATATTTATTAGAATATATTAAGAGGTGATACTGTGATTAGAATTTGTTTAGACAAGGCTCTTGAAAAATACAACATCAGCCGATATGAACTATCAAAGCGCACAGGAATTCAGTATCAGATTATTGATAATTATTTTAAAAACAAAGTTAAAAGATATGATAGTTTTGTTTTAGAAAGAATTTGTGTTGCCCTTGATTGTGATATAAATGAAATAATTGAGCTTGTAAACAACTAGCGTCCTGTTTTGTATCTGAAACAGGACGCTAGTTTTATATAAACACTCTATATTACAAAAATTTTCTAATATCAATTGCTAGCTTTTCTTCTAGGTTTATTAAGCGCTTGGCTATATCCTTACAAACCTCGCTTGCCGCTTCGTACTGATTAAGATAACGGTTTAGGGATTTTACACCCATATTACAGCCGTCGGTCATAAGGTCTGCTATGGTTTTATCCGATTTATCAACCGCTAGGTGCATATTTGTTTTCATCCACGACATACTTTTAGCCATAATATGAGGCTCTTTGCCGTCGTCGTGATACTCGTTTAAAAGCTTTTCTATTTCTGCTTGTAGCTTATTGTGTTCTTCCTTGCAGACTATGAGCAGCCTTTTAAACTCCTTATTTTCTACCTTTTCTAAAACATCGTCAATAGACGATACGCCCATTTTAACCCCTGCATCACATTCCCTGAGCAGTTTAATTGTATCCTGTTCTATCATAAAAAAACCTCTTTTCTGCATTTATTATCTGCAAAAAAGAGGTTTTTAAACAAATTTTAATTGTAATTGTAGCCTAAATCGAATGCCTTTAAATTAAGCTCTAGGAATTTTTCGGGTACGGTTTTCTTTATAACCTTGATCCAATCATCATAAGGAATTTCTGTACTCTTAGCTAACACACCTATAAGCACTACGTTTACAGCTTTAGGAGAGCCTGCCTTAAGGCTTAATTCCAATGCATCAAGTGCTACGGTTTCTGCCTTATCGCTTATTGCCTCAACTATTCCCTCAGGATACTTTGCGGCACCTGTGATTACAGGCATTGGGTTTATTGCTCTGTCATTCAAAATCATTTTGCCGCCTTTTTTAAGGTAAGGTAGTGCACGCAGAGCCTCTAAACGCTCAAAAGCTAAAATAATATCGGCTTCACCCTTATCAATTATAGGTGAATAAACCTTCTCGCCGTACTTAACGTAGGTTACAACCGAGCCGCCACGCTGACTCATACCGTGAACCTCAGATACCTTAACATCGTAGCCTGCGTCTATAACGGCATTTCCTAAAATTCGGCTGGCAAGCAGAGTACCCTGACCGCCAACGCCTACTATCATAATATTTTTAGTAGCCATTATTCTTCCTCCTTTGAGATTGCGCCAAAGGGACAAATGCCGACGCAAAGTCCACAGCCGTTGCACTGTGTTACATCAATCTTAGCCTCGCCGTTTTCAAAGGTGATAGCAGGGCAACCGAGCTTCATACACTTTTTGCAGGACTTACATTTTTCTTCGTCAACCTTGCAATGACCTGTGTACTTAACGGTTTTAAGCAAAGCACATGGACGCTGTGCAATAATTACAGAAGGCTCGTCAGTTGATAGTTCCTCTTTCACAGCCTTTTCAAAGGCTACAGTATCAAACGGGTCCTCAACCCTTACTCTATCAACACCCATAGCTTTGCAGAGTGCTAAGAGGTCTACCTGACGGGTAGGCTCCTTGCGGATTGTAAAGCCTGTGGTTGGGTTATCCTGATGACCTGTCATACCTGTTATTGAGTTATCAAGAATAATAACGGTGTTATTGCCCTTGTTATAAACTATATCTATAAGACCTGTAATACCCGAATGCATAAAGGTTGAGTCACCGATTACCGAAACTAGCTTTCCTGCAAACTCATTGCCTCTAGCCTTTACCATACCGTGAGCGGCACTGACAGAAGCGCCCATACAAATTGTTGTATCAACGCTTGATAGCGGTGCTACTGCGCCTAGGGTGTAACAACCGATATCACCCGAAACGGTAAGACCAAGCTTAGAAAGCACGTAAAATGTGCCTCTGTGAGGACAGCCTGCACACATAACAGGAGGGCGAACAGGCACGTTCTCAGATGGCGCAAAACTATCGGTTTCCTCGCCGAGAACTACCTTTTTAATCATATTCTGACTATATTCGCCAAGTAATGTAAATTCATCCTTGCCCTTAACACTAATACCTAGAGCCTTTACGTGTTCTTCGATAAATGGGTCAAGCTCTTCTATTACATAAAGGGTATCTACACTCTTTGCAAAGTCTTCAATTAACTTTGTAGGAAGCGGATAGACAAGACCTAACTTTAAGAAATTAGCCTTATCGCCTAAAGCGTCCTTTGCATAAGCATAGGAAACACCCGATGTAATAACACCGATTTTAGAGCCGTTATCCTCAACCTTATTGAGTGAAGAGGTTTCTGCAAATTCTCTAAGGGATGCCTCTCGCTTTTCTACCTCAACGTGACGAAGCACAGCATTTGCAGGCATCATAACATTTTTTCTTATGTTCTTTTCATAAGGCTTTAGCTCAATTTCTTCCCTGTCACAGATTTCAACCATGCTCTGTGAGTGCGAAACTCTAGTAGAAAGGCGGATAAAAACAGGGGTATCAAACTGCTCACTAAGTGAGAAAGCAAGCTTTGTAAATTCCTTACATTCGCTAGAATCCGATGGCTCTAGCATAGGAATTTTGGAAGCGCGCGCATAGTGGCGAGAATCCTGTTCGTTTTGAGAGGAGTGCATACCGGGGTCATCTGCAACGCAGAAAACAAGACCCGCATTAGCACCTATGTAGCTAACGGTAAACACAGGGTCTGCCATAACATTGAGACCTACGTGCTTCATACAGCTCATAGCTCTACCGCCTGCAATAGAAGCGCCAATAGCTACCTCAGCGGCTACCTTTTCATTTGGCGCCCACTCAACATAAACACTGTTATCATACTCTGCCATAGCCTCGGTGATTTCGGTGCTAGGTGTTCCTGGATACGAGGATACAACCTTTACGCCCGCTTCATAAGCACCCTGAGCTACAGCGGCATTACCAAGCATTAGTTTTTTCATAATTTTACCTTCTAACCTTTTAAAGTTCGTTTTGTTTTGATACAAGACCCTCTGCACTGTAAAGCTTTCTAAGCTTTGGCTTTTCAATCTTGCCTGTTGGATTTCTCGGCACATCTGCAAAGATAATTTTTCTAGGTCTCTTATATCTCGGGAGGTCCAAACAGAAGTTGTTTATGTCCTCCTCGGTTACATTCATACCCTCTTTTAGCTGAATGATTGCGGCGGCAATTTCGCCAAGTCTCTTATCGGGAAGACCTATAACCGCAACATCGCTTATAGCCTCGTGACTTCTAAGGAAGTCTTCTATCTGTACAGGGTAGAGATTTTCTCCGCCTGTGATAATAACATCTTTTTTACGGTCTACAAGGTAGATAAAGCCGTCCTTATCCTCCATAGCCATATCGCCTGTGTATAGCCAACCGTCAGCCAAAATTTCGTTGGTAGCGGCTTCGTCCTTATAGTAGCATTTCATAACGCCGTCGCCCTTAACGGCTAACTCACCAACATCGCCCTTTGCTACTTCGTTTCTATGCTCGTCTACTATCTTTGTCTGCCAACCGTAGCCCGCTTTACCTATTGCGCCAACGTGGTCAATATTTTCCATTCCTAAATGAACACAGCCAGGTCCTATTGACTCGCTAAGACCGTAGTTTGTATCGTAGTTATGGTCTGGGAATATCTTTTTCCAACGCTTAATAAGACTAGGCGGTACAGGCTGAGCACCTATATGCATAAGTCTCCACTGTGAGAGATTATATTTTGAAATGTCAAGCTTACCGCTATCAATAGCATCTAAAATATCCTGTGCCCACGGAACTAATAGCCAAACTATCGTGCACTTTTCTTCCGATACGGCATTTATTATCCACTCGGGGTCGGTACCCTTTAAAAGCACCGATTTAGCACCCACCATAAAGCTTCCAAACCAGTGCATTTTTGCGCCTGTGTGATATAGAGGCGGTATGCAGAGGAAAACATCGTCCTTTGTTTGTCCGTGGTGGTTTTGTTCAACTCGAACTGCGTGAACAAGACTTCTGTGAGGATGCAAAATAGCCTTTGGGAAGCCTGTTGTTCCTGAGGAGAAATAGATAGCACCGTCATCCTCGTCGCTTAGCGGTATTTCGGGGTCTTTTGAGCTACAGAATGTAACTAACTTATCGTAGCTTTCAGCAAATGCAGGGCAATCCTCACCCGCATAAAGCCACATCTTTATTGCCATAACCTTATGGCATATCTCTTCAACTCGGCCTACGAATTCAGGACCGAAAACTATGTACTCTGCGTCTGCTTTTTTAAGGCAATAATCAATCTCTTGGGCGGTATATCTAAAGTTTAGAGGTACCGCTACACCGCCTGCCTTTAAAATACCGAAATAAACAGGCAACCACTCAAGGCAGTTCATTAAAAGAATAGCTACCTTTTCGCCCTTTTTAAGACCGCGTGATAAAAGCAAATTTGCAAAGCGGTTTGCCTTTTGGTCAAATTCCTTCCAGGTAATCTCCTTACGGTATGCTTCTAGCGCTGTTTCCTGTGTTAAGGAAAACTCTCTCCAGGTCATATTCTTGTTGTTTTCAAGCTTGGGGTTAATTTCAACAAGACTTATATCGTCAGGATAAAGCTTTGCATTCTTTGATAGAATTTCGGTAATAGGCATATAAATATTCCTTTCACAGACCAAAATTAGTCTTTAAAAAACAAAATCATTTTATAATTATACAACAATACTTAAATTTTGACAAGATATTTAATATAAATAAATATTATTTATGATATGTACTTCCCTCGTTAATCTTAAAGCCTCGGTAAATCTGCTCTAAAAGCATTACACGAAACAGCTGATGAGGAAAGGTCATATCGGACAGAGATAGCTTTAAATCTGCCCTTTGTTTAACGCTTTCGTGCAGTCCGTAAGAACTGCCGATAACAAGACAAATGCCCTTTCCCTCACTGCATAAGGTGTCGATTTTTTCAGCTAAAGCCTCGCTAGAAAGCTTTTTTCCCTCTACGCAAAGGGCAATTTTGTATGTGTGCTCGGGTATTTTTGCAAAAATTTGCTCCGCTTCCTTTTGTAATGCACTTTCTATCTGCGAAGCAGAAGGATTTTCAGGAAGTGCCACGGGATTTAGTTCAATAATGTTTAAACTGCAATAACGGGATAAGCGTTTAGTGTATTCATCACTTGCCGCCCTTAAATAGTTTTCTTTAAGCTTTCCTAAAGCTATAACGGTTACCTTAATCATAAGAAAACAACCTCGTTTCCTGTGGGTGCGGCGGCTATAAGGGTATAATCTATATCCTTTTTGGCGCCTATATCGGCAAGCGTTGCCCTTGCACTCTGAAGTGCTAACAGTGGGGTATTATTATTTCTGCTTATGTGACCTAAAATAAAGTTTGTAGCACCCTGCTTTAAAAGGTTTGGCAGCTCTGCTGCACAAGCGTTATTTGATAAATGCCCTCTATCCGACAAAATTCTCATTTTAAGCTGTGGCGGATATGGACCTTTTTTAAGCATTTCAATATTGTGATTTGCCTCGATAAGTATAGTTTTTGAGCCGCTAATAGCATTTCTTACCTCGTCACTAACAAATCCTAGGTCGGTACAAACAGCTATCTTGTTATCGCTTGATAGCGCAAAGGTATAACCCGAAGAGCCGTTGCAATCGTGGCTTGTGTTAAAACGGTTTGCCGTCATTCCAAAAAGCTCTAGTTCTCTGTCAATAGGGTTTAAACTAGCGCCCGCAGGCACAGCGTCAAGGTTTATTAGCGATTCTAGAGTAGTTTTTGATGCAAAAACGGGTAGCTTTGTTTTATTGATAAGCGGCTTTAGACCTTTTATATGGTCGGAGTGCTCGTGGGTTATAAAAACTCCTTTTATTTCGTTTATACTACCTCCGCAATTTTCTATTGCGGCAGAAAGCGATTTAAACGAAGCACCCACATCAACCAATATTGCGCCGTTTTCGTATGAAATATATGTAGAATTGCCGTCAGACCCGCTAAAAAGCGGACATAGTCTTGCCAAAAAAATACCACCTTTAAATTTAGGCGTGCCGAAAAATCGACACGCCTTACATTATTTTCTATGCTTGCTTTAAAATTTTAATTTCGGGGCCAAAATCCACACGCTTAATATCTGCACCAAGGGCTGTTAGCTTTTCGCAGATTGAATCATATCCTCTGTCGATAAACTGAATGTTTTCTATAACGGTTTCGCCCTTTGCCATAAGTCCTGCAATAACCATTGCAGCGCCGGCTCTAAGGTCTACCGCCTTAACAGGTGCGGGCGACAAGGCTTTCACGCCTGTTATAACCGCCATTTTACCGTCCACCTGAATATCGGCGCCCATAAGGGTTAACTGCTCAACATATCTAAATCGGTTATCCCATACACCCTCGGTTATAATGCTTGTCCCCTCGGCTACTGCCAAAAGGGTTGCAATCTGAGGCTGCATATCGGTAGGAAATCCAGGGTGTGGCATTGTTTTAACATTGCACTTTTTGGCTCTGCCTGTCATCTGCACCCTGACTGCCTCGTCATACTGTGTAACCTTAGCTCCTGTTTCAACAAGCTTTGCAATGATTGATTCTAGGTGCTTGGGTGTTACATTTTCAATAAGCACATCGCCACCTGTTGCAGCAGCGGCAACCATATAAGTACCCGCTTCAATCTGATCAGGAATAATGCTGTATTCTGTGCCGTGGAGACTTTCAACGCCCCTGATTTTTATTACATTGGTACCGGCGCCCATAATATTAGCACCCATAGAATTAAGAAAGTTTGCAAGGTCAACTATATGAGGCTCTCTTGCGGCATTTTCAATAACCGTAAGTCCCCTAACCTTTGCGGCGGCTAGCATTATGTTAATGGTAGCGCCAACAGAAACGACATCAAGATATATAGAGCTGCCTGAAAGACGGGTAGCCCTAGCATCCACCATACCGTTTTCTATGGTAACCTTAGCGCCTAAAGCCTCAAAGCCTTTAATGTGTTGGTCTATCGGACGAACACCGAAATCACAACCGCCCGGAGGCGCTACTCTTGCCCTCTTCATTCTGCCGAGCAGAGCGCCTAAAAAATAGCTTGAAGCTCTCATTCCCTCTGCCATTTGTTTAGTAACAACAAAGGAATTAACGTTTCTAGGGTCTATTTCTACCGCTGTTTTACTAATAGGCTTAATAACCGCCCCAAGCTCCTTCAAAGAACGCAACAGGGTGGCTACATCGGAAATTTCCGGTAAATTTTCAATTGTGCAGGGACCGTCAGCAAGCAACACTGCAGGCAAAATCGCTACTGCGGCATTCTTTGCTCCACCTATACGGACGCTACCCTTTAAGGGCTTGCCTCCGTTTATAACAAATTTCTCCAAGCGTTCTGCACTCCGTTCGGATTGAATTTTAAATCATATTTATTATTACCTAAATAAAATGCAATAATCATACACTCTATTATACATTGTATAGACAGTTTTGTCAAATCTGTATTTTATTCTTCAGGCGCATCGCCGACATAATAATTGGTGCCATCCATATCACTTAATGTTTTTGCTCTTTTAATATGCCTTTTTCTTTCAAGGTTACTGCTTTTAAAATGACGAAAAAGATAAAACCCGATAAAAATTCCCATGATAGCTAGGTTAACTAGTGATACAGGGTTTTGATGCGGCACCGCATTTTTATTTGCAAATAAGAAAATCAATTCAGGAATAGCGGTAATCTCACAAAGTAGCACTGCCACACCGCCCGAAATTAAAATAATTTTGTATGAGTTCTTACTCGAAACATTGTTGGCTATTTTTCCCCATTCAAGCATAAATATAAGCACAAAGGCTATTGCCGCAAGATTTAAAATGTTTTGGAAAATAAGCGCAGTTTTTGAAACCGATATAAATTCACAAATAAATCTTGACAGATAATAAAGAATGGGAACAGCATAGGTAACACGAGGCAAAGGATAGTTTTTAAAGCCCTTTAAACCATAAAGAACGAGGAATATCGCAGTTGCAGGACCTGTAATACCTAATAATAGCTTTTCCCAAGAGAACATAGAAACCTGTGTTATGTATGTAATAGCCTCAATAAGCACAAAAGCACCCGATACTATAGAAGCTATGCCTAGCGGCAGAGATACCTTTGGTGTTTTTAAGGGGCATCTGTTAACAAGAAAAGCACATACACTAAAACCTATAAGTAACAACAGTATTAAAGCGCCGTAAAAGAAGCCTGCTTTTTCTTTTCCAACATAAAAAAAGCCTGTTACTGCTTCGGTAACATCAAAAATCTGTTTATATCTCACAACAAGACCTAAAAGCAAAGCAGCCAAAAAAGAATATTGGATATACCTATATTTCATCTAAACACCTTCAGAGAATTTTTTAAAAAAATTAATCATAATCTTATAATACAAGCACTATGACATAACTTATATTTTACCTAAAATCTAGGAGAAAGTCAATATAAAAACCATAAAAGGAGAGGAAAAAATGAAAAGTCAGTTAATAATTATCATTACGACAGTTTTCGCCATTGTTTTTCTACCCATTATCTGTTTATCCCCAAAGGCTTCACCCGAAAACACCCTTCCTGTTTCGGCTTCTGTGCAAAAAGTAAAAAAAGATAAAACCGTTTTCAAGCTTTATAGAAGCGAAAGCAAAAAAATAGAAACCATCTCCGCAAACGATTATCTTTGCGGAGTGCTTGCCGCCGAAATGCCCGCAAGCTATGAAAAGGAAGCACTCAAAGCACAAGCGGTAGCCGCATATACCTTTGCCCTTTACAAAAAAGAACGCTCGAAAAACGATTTTGATATAACCGACGATTATAAAACCGACCAAAGCTATATTCCTTTAAGCAAGGCGCAAGAAAAATGGGGTGAAAGGGCGGCAGAATATACCGCTATAATCAAAAGCGCAGTAGCGGCGGTAAACGGTATGTATCTGACATACGAGGACAAAACCGCACTCACCGTTTATCATGCCATTTCAAGCGGAAAAACCGCAAGCTGTAAAGAGGTTTGGGGTAATGATTTGCCCTATCTTGTAAGTGTTGACAGTGCCTATGATAAAACCTCTCCCTCGTATACTTCAACCGTTTCGTTATCTACAAAGGAGTTAAAAGAAAAATTAGGCGACCTTGCAAAGCTTGAAGGCTTAGCACAAAATTATTTTTCTGATATTAAAAAAAGTTCAAGCAAAAGGGTTGAAACTATAAATTTGTGTGGCAAGGAGGTT
The DNA here is from genome assembly GCA_045577835.1 of Acutalibacteraceae bacterium. GTDB lineage: Bacteria > Bacillota > Clostridia > Oscillospirales > Acutalibacteraceae > UBA737. The sequence continues at coordinate 25,747 of JAZNJD010000041.1, forward strand.
ACGGGAAGCGCTATACAAAAGGCTTTATCTCTGCGTTCTGCTAATTTCGACGTTGCATTTGAAAACGATACCTTTACCTTTACGGTATACGGCTACGGTCACGGCGTCGGCATGAGTCAATACGGCGCAAATGCTATGGCAAAACAGGGTAGCTCATTCAAGGAAATTCTCTATCATTACTACAAAGGCTGCAAAATCAAAAGTTAAAAAAAGGCTTTTTTGCACCTCAAAAGCATTGACAAACTTTTCGCTTTGCTCTATTATATACTTGTATTTATTATATATTAAGCGAGGTAAAGGTTATGTACGCTGTAAAGATTATAGACGGCCCTTCCGATTGGCAAATTTTGCAACAAAAGGACGGTTTTGCTACCACTTCCTTAAAATGCGAAATCATAATAAGTGATGAAGAGGTAAAAAAGTTTGATAATGTGTACGCCTTTTGCCGAGTTATTGATATGCTTTCAGGCTCCCGTGTAGGCGCGCCCGAAAAGGTGAAAATCACTCGTGGCGGTGAAATTATAGATTTCAATTTAAAAATTGCCGCAGGCGGACCTTATAGAATAGAAACCTACCTTCGCAGAGGCGTTTCTAACGAATGTTCGGGCGACCGTAGAGCCAACGTAGGTGTAGGCGATATTTACCTTATCGGCGGTCAGTCAAACGCCGTTGGTAACGGTAGAGATTTGTTTTGTGAGGAATCTGATAATTCACTCCATTTATTTAGAAAAAACGGTAACTGGACAAAAGCAGAGCACCCTGTTTTCGAATCGACCGATAATGCCTTTAATTACCCCGACTCATCGGGCTACAGCCCTTGGATTACCTTTGGGAAAATTCTTTCAAAGCGTGAGGGCTTCCCTATAGGCTTTATCCCTGCTGCAGTCGGCGGTACCCACTTAATGTTCTGGGACAGGCAGCAATCTAACCCCCACCTTTTCAACAATATGTTAAAGATGGTCGAAGCCGCAGGCGTTACCGACATCAAGGGTATTCTTTGGTATCAGGGCTGTAACGATGCAGAAATACATACAGGCGAAAAGCCGTATCTCGAAATGTTCAAACGCATATATGCCGATTTCGAATCGGTTTTCCATAAAAACATTCCGCTTTTATCGGTTCAGCTTAACAAAATCGTTTGCTATAAGGATGCAGATTTAGACCGTCTAGGTAAAGGCCTTGCCGAAATAAGAGACGCTCAAAGAAGAGCCGCAAAAGAGATAGAAAATGTCTTTATAATTCCCTCTATCGACCTTCCTGTTTGTGACGGTATCCACAATAGCGGTATGTCAAACTCGGTTATAGGTCAGCGCCTTGCAGACCTTGCTAGCAAATATATTTATAACAAGGATATTATCTGTGATGCACCGCAGATTAGCGAAATACGGGCTAGCAAAAATATCGCAACCCTTTATTTTGACAATGTTTACGACCTTATTTACGGCGACTCTAATCGCACCGAAGCACTTATGTTCTCCCTCACCGACTCTAAGGGAAGAATGCTCCCCTGCGATTACGAAATCCCCTGTGATGACAGTATTATTCTTAAATTCGACCGCAAGATAGAGCAAAACGCCACTATCAGCTGTGACCAATATAACGAATCAGGTCTTATGCCTTATGACAGAATGACCTTTTTACCAATAATTCCGTTCAGTAACATAACCGTTGAATAACAGCAAAAACCTCTCCTTTAAGGTCACGGAATTTTGTAAAGAAAGGATTTTAATGTTAGCTAATTACCATACCCACCATAAGCTTTGCGGTCATGCATCAGGCACAGCCGAAAGATACGTTGAAGCGGCGCTTGAGTTAGGACTCGAGACCCTAGGCTTTTCCGACCATGTACCCTATGAATTTCCAAACGGATATATTTCTTCTTATAGAATGTACCCTGACAAGCTCCCTGTTTATGCAAACGAGATTTTACAGCTTAAAGAGAAATACAAGGGGAAAATCGAAATCCTATTAGGCTATGAAACCGAATATTTCCCCGAAATATTTGATAAAATGCTGTCTAATATAAAGCAGTTTCCTTGCGATTTTCTGCTACTTGGTCAGCACTATACAAATAATGAGTATGACGGGTTTTATGCAGGCTTTTCTACTTCCGACCGCAAAACTCTAACCCGATATACCGACCAGATTATTGAGGCGCTTGACACAGACCTTTTCTCCTGTATAGTCCACCCCGACCTCATGAATTTCTACGGTGACGATGAGTTTTATAAATCAGAGGCTAAAAGGCTATGCGAGGCAGCAAAAGAGCATAACATTCCGCTAGAACTCAATCTCTTAGGGCTGACAACCAACCGCCACTATCCAAGAGATATGTTTTGGGAGGTTGTCGCCGAAGTGGGAAACGAGGTAATAATAGGTATAGATGCACACTCTGTAGCCGCATTTAATAAAGATGCTATAAATATGGGTTTAGAGTATTTAAACAAATTCGGCATAACCCCAATAGAAAAATTAAAGCTAAAAAAGGTATAAAAAACAGGCTCGAGGGTAAACCTCGAGCCGTTTGTTTTATCTAATTATCTTTATTTTTATAGGTTTGTTTAGCTTTTTAGTATAATCTATCATAGATTTAGTGCCTTTGCTTTTATTGTCCCAAAAACAAATAACATAGTCAGCAATTTCTGCCATTTCCCTATTCCTTATAGGTCCTGCGGCTCTGCCGTATTTTTTCCAATCGGCAGGGTGCTTTTCCACCTTAAAACAGTTTTCTTCTGCATATCGTTCACCGATAGCATCAGCGCCACTTGCGCACCCCGAAACAATAATAATTTCATTATCCTTTCTTATATTCGAAAGACAAAAATCAATAAACTTTTTTGCCTCATCATAATTGTTGTAATCCCTACACCCTGCAATGACAACTTTTTTAACCATACTGCTTCACCTTGTGTGAGGATTATATCCCCTTAATATTTAAGATTATAACCCCCATAATAAATGTTGTCAAGGGGGAATATTATGATAGTATTTGATAGATTATGGATTACAATGAAAAACAAAGGCTTTTCAACATATAAATTAAGGGAAGAATGCGGAATAGATAGCAAAACAATTAGAAGACTACGAGCAAATGAAAATATAGAAACAAAAACAATAGATAAATTATGTTTGGCACTTGATTGTCGTATTGAAGATATTGCAGAATTTATTAATGAATAACTTTAAACGGCTCGAGGTTTAACCTCGAGCCGTTATTTTATCCAATTATTTTGATTTTGCCTATTAAATTTTTTATTTCATCTTTGTAATGATAAACAAAAAACATAAATATCGCCACTATTGGTAGCCCGGCTAAAAATCCGCTGACGCTAAACATTAGCAGACCAATATATTTAAAAATTAAAAGATAACAAAGCACAGCATAAGAAATTATTTTAAGTGCTATGATTATAAAGGTTTTATGCCTCTTATACTGTTTAAGCGATATAAAAAGTCGGCTAAGTAATATAACCTGTGCCACAGCTACCGCCGCCGAAACTAAAAAAACTATAAGCTCGGGTTTCATACTATTTCTCCTTAAATCCACTTGGAAATTTCTCTTTTATGAGAAGTGAGTGTGTAATAAAACGGTGTGCCGAGTATAAATAGCACAACCGCCTCGCCAAGTGCTACCTCAGCCGCAGAAATCAAAAAGGTTATAAATAATGCATCTGTTTCCACAAAGAAAAAGGCTATTTCAAAGCCTACTATTATAGCGTTTACAATTATAGGACACAAAAAAGAAAAAAGCGGAAAGCTTTTTATCTTTACATTTCTTAAATAATATGTACCAAGGCACGCTACAAGTGTTGCGAGGGTGCCGAAAAGTAAATCAATCGGGTTATAAGACATAATGTTTGCCAAAAAACAGCCTACCGTTAGTCCAGGTATTGCAACGGGTGTGAAAAGCGGCAAAATGGTAAGTGCCTCGGAAATTCTAAACTGTATCGGTCCATACGCTATGCCAAAAGCGGCACTGATATATGTAAGACCTGCATAAGCGGCAGCAATAATTGATGCCGCAACTATTTTTTTAAGTTTCGTATTCTGCATAAAAGGGATTATTTCTCCTTGAAATTTTGATAATATGCTACTGCTAGGGCATCGCATCGCTCGTTTTCAGGATGACCTGCATGGCCCTTAACCCAATTAAATGTGACCTTGTGAATTGAAAGAAGTTCTAAAAGCTTCTCCCATAAATCGACATTTAAGGCAGGCTTTTTATCAGCCTTTTTCCAACCGTTAGCACGCCAATTTTCTGCCCAACCGAGTGTAATAGCATCCGAAACATACTTAGAATCGGTGGTGATAACCGCCTCGCAAGGCTCCTTTAGTGCTTTTAGCGCCTCAATAACTGCGGTTAATTCCATTCGGTTGTTGGTGGTGTTTTTTTCGCCGCCCGAAAGCTCTTTCGTATGACCGCCAAAGCGCAAAATTGCACCCCAACCGCCAACGCCAGGATTACCAGAACAGGCACCGTCTGTAAAAATCTCTATCTTTTTCATAAAGCTATCAATACTTTCTAAAACAGCCTATAACCTTACCTAGAACGGCGGGTTTTTCGGGAATGATGGGCGAATAGTCAGGATTTTCAGGCATAAAGATAACCTTACCTTCTTTAATAAGAAGTCTTTTAACGGTGGCGCTATCCTCATCCATACCGATTATTATATCACCGCTTCTACAGGGTGCATTTTTATCGGCGATAACAATATCACCGTCTAAAATACCAGCGTCACGCATACTCTGTCCCGTAACCTTTAGCGCAAAAAGGCCCTCGGCATCCTTTGAAGGATAAGGGATATAATCCTCAATCTGCTCAACCGCTAAAATCGGCTGACCTGCAGTTACCTTACCAACAAGCGGCACCATAGCGGCATCAGAGCTATTTTCAATCTTTATAGCACGTGAATAGCCTGCATTACGGCTTATATATCCGCCCTCTTCTAGAGCGTTTAAAACGGCGTGAACGGTAGAGGTTGATTTAATACCTGCCGCCTGTGCTATCTCTCTTACAGTTGGCGGAATACCGCTTGACATCTGCTTTACAAGGAATTTATAAACTGCTTCCTGTTTTTCTGTTAGTGGTGGTCTATCCATAAGGCACCTCCGTGCGAACATTTATTCTTTTTTAATTATACCACCCTTTTTTTCTTTTTTCAAGCACATTATTTCTTTAATTCCAAGTATCACCAACCCCCCACCAAAAAGCTTTGAGAGAAGGCTGCCGCCTAAAACCGAGCTTAAAAATATTCCACCAAAAGAGCCTAATACACCGCCCAAAGCTATAGGCAATATTTTTTTCCATTTTATTTCTTTTTTAAATGCATAAATAATAACGGCTATTAACGCTATCGGCAAAAAGAAAAACAGATTTATACCCTGTGCCTTTAACTGCTTTGTTTCGGTAAAAAGTGTAAGATAGATTACAAGTACCGCACCACCGCCAAGTCCCATAGCGCCTACAATTCCTGATAAAAGCCCTGCTAAAAGGGCTAAAATGTTCATTTAAGCAGCAGGCGAATGCCTGCATATATCATAAAGGCAGAAAATGCTACCTTTAAAAATTTTGCGGATATTTTTTTAATTAAAAAGGTGCCTATAAGAGAGCCTATAATTCCTGTTGGGATATAGAGATAAGCGTCTTTTATATCAACATAATCCTTAACAGCATACATTATAGCGCTGACTAAAGTGATAGGAAGTATAACCGCTACGGCATTTTTATGCGCCGCCTTTTGTTCAAAGCCTTGGGACTTTAAAAACGGTACCGCCAACATACCACCGCCCGCACCGAAAAGACCGTTAACCGCACCGATAGCAGTACCAAATAAAAAACTTTTTAAAGAAAAATTTTTAAGTTTCACAAAATTCACCGCTTATATTTTGCCCACTTTTTAAGCAATTAAAAAAGACAGGTTAAAACCTGTCTTTAAAATTTCTATTCCGATTTTTCTTTTTTAGCCTTTGCTTCGTTTAAGAGAGTCTTTGCTTCACTAATTACAGTGGAAATTACATCCCCTGCTATAGTTTTTTTACCGTCTAAAACAGGCAAAAACTTAACATTACCGTCTTTAATTACCAAAAAGCCTTGCGGTGTATCGGTGATACCGGCACCTGTGCCTGCAGGATTTTTAAACTTTCCTTTTTTATTATCACTAACATCGGCACCACCGCCTGCAAAGCCGATTGATACTTTTGATACGGGTATAATTGTAATCCCGTCCACCTCTATCTTATCGCCCGAAACACTAGCGGATTTTTTCATTTCTATTAACTTTTCGGTTGTGAAATCAACGACATTTATAAGCGTATTCTTTTTTTCAATTGCCATTCTATTTCTGCCTTTCTGCCTTTTGTTTTGCAATTTTAAACAAGGATTTTAACAACATGTACATCCTAAACGATAATGCAATATGATAATTAAATTCACTCTCGGTTGTATCGTAGCGGCAGCCAAGGTCTAACTTTGTAGCCCTACTTTTAACCCTTGCTACACCCTCGATATACCCTACAAGCGAATAGACGGTAGCACAGGCGGCACCGTAGCCTATTGCAGCCTCAGCGGCATCGTCACCCGCATTTATAAATTTTATATACAGCTTTTTTACGGTGCATTTTTTAAACAAACTAGTAAGCTCTTTAAATAGGGATACTATTACACCGCTAAAGTCTGTTAGCGACTGTGAAAGAGTGCCTTCCTTAACCGTTTTTTTAATGCTTTTAAGGTCTTTAAACTTTGAAATGCCTAAAAAATCCTCGGTTGCCTGCTTTACTTTACCGTCCGATTTGCTTTTATTATTCCCTTTAAATTTAATACCTAAAATTTTAACATAGAGGCTAAATTCACCGCTTGATACATTTTCAATATGCACATTAACAGGAAGCATTAATATTATAAAGACAATAATCGCTATGGCAACAATTATACTGCCTATTATAATCCAAACCATAGCCACACTTCCTTTTATCCTATATACAATGCACCGCAGGTGCAATTCATGAGCCTTTAGGCTCAATTCATGAAATCTTTAATTTAAATTCATGCCGTAGGCAATTCATTGAGTTTATCGCTTAAATTAATTATATCATACAGAATATCCTATTTCAAGCGGCAAAAGTCTACCCTATATTTTGTCCAAATTATAAAAATTAAAGCACCAAGGTAACGGTGCTTTAAAATTGTTTTATAATACTCGCTCGGATATTATTTGGCAGATTTCAGAAACATTTGCATTTTTCACAAACTCGAATTTCACCTTGCCGAGCCCTGAAAACCAAAGTTCTAATTCACTGTCTAAATCAAGAACGCCCGCAGTTTCTACCGAATAGGCTTGAATTTTACTATATGGTAATGAGGTAATATCCTTTTTGGTACCTGTAATACCCTGTACATTTATTGTGATAATTCTCTTGTTGGTGAAAACTACACCGTCACGCACCGATTTAAAGGTGGATAAAATGCTTTCCCCGTCTGCAAAGGTGGGGGTTATTAAAGAAGCATAGGTTGTATTTTCCACCGTCCTTAATTTGAAATACCCTGCATTTTTAAAATCAATCATTTGCACATCTCCTGTTCATTTTAAGTATGGGTAAAAATTTATGGTTTATTATAGCATAAAAGCGGTAAAGCCGCAAGAGATTAGTGATATTCTGTGCTTCGCACAGAGTGATATTATGCCTTTCGGCATAGTGATATTTTTGCTGTCGCAAAAGTGATATTATATTCGCCTCTAAAACTCGCGAAGCGAATATCACTTGGACTTTTGTCCAAATATCACTGCGAAGCAATATAACTCGCCGTGTGGCGAATAAAACTGCGGAGTGCTCAAAAGGACACTCCGCACAGTCGGTGCATTTTATTGTGTTATTTCAGAAAGAGGTGATTATGAGAACATTATGCTGTTTAAGATGCCCTGAAGTCTTTCCTGTTTGCCCGAACAGGGAATATCGGTCTTTCCGAGGTTTTCGGCATAAGCTGAAAGCTCCTCGAGAGTGGCTTCACCGTCAACGATCTTCTTTCCGATGCCGTCAGAGAAGGAAGCGTACTTATTCTTTACGAACTCATCAATTCTGCCGTCCTCAATGATTTTTGCGGCATTTATAAGACCGAGAGCAAAGGCATCCATACCGAGGATAAATGCCTCGAACATATCCTCATAGGTGTTGGAGGGACGTCTTGTCTTTGCATCGAAGTTAAATCCGCCCGTAAGACCGCCTGCCTTTATAACCTCGTACATACACATCGTGGTTTCGTACACGTCGAAGGGGAATTCGTCCGTATCCCA
>JAZNJD010000042.1:0-17102 GCA_045577835.1 Acutalibacteraceae bacterium
ATACTTGACTCCTCCTTCGTCTTTTTGTTGTGGTTGGCAAACCCACTTCTATTTTAGACGAAGGAGGATATTTTTTCTACGCATAGCTAAAGCTTTTTGGAACTACCGGCACTGCCGGTAGTATTCGTTACACAATAAAAAAGTGCGTGAGAAGTGAAAAATTAACTTCTTACGCACTTTTAAGCTTTTATAATCTAATTTGAGATATAAATACAAGTTTAACAAACAAATCAAAATAATATATCGTAGGGGCGTGCGTACACGAACGCCCGTTAGTTAGGATGAATTTTGCGGACAGTCGAGGACGCCTGTCCCTACAAATATTCAATAAATGCACAGTTAAACTATAATTGTTTTTTTACAGCCACTTTTCTTTTATCTTAACTCATTTTCTATCATCAAAAGTCGGTTATATTTTGCTACTCTATCAGTTCTGCAAGGGGCGCCTGTTTTTATTTGTCCGGCATTTAATGCTACCGCAATATCTGATATTGTTGTATCCTCTGTTTCGCCCGAACGATGCGAAATTACCGTGCTATAGCCATTGTTTTTGGCCACCCTTATAACCGATAGGGTTTCACTTAAAGTTCCTATTTGATTAGGCTTGATTAAAATTGAATTACCAATGCCCTCGTTAATTCCTATGAGAAGTCTTTCGGTATTTGTAACGAAAAGGTCGTCGCCCACAAGTTGAATCTTACCGCCTAGTGTGTTTGTGAGCATTTTCCAACCCTCAATATCGTTATCAGCAAGACCGTCCTCGATAGATATTATCGGGTAGTTTTCGGTTAATTCTTTATAATATTCTACTAGTTCTTCACTCTGTTTTGTTATTTGACTTTTTGGCAAAAAGTAGCTTTCTCCGTTATACCACTCACTAGAGGCGGCATCAACAGCTATTTTAATGGTATCGGTATCATATCCCGCAGACTCAATAGCTTTAACAAGTAGCTCAAGAGCTTCCTTGTCAGAGGAAATTTCGGGTGCAAAGCCGCCCTCATCACCAACACCGCAAAGAAGATTTTTTGATTTTAAAACAGAGCCTAGACTTCTATAAATATCACAACATTGCATTAGTCCCTCGGCAAAGGTTTCACAGTTCATCGGTATTACCATAAACTCCTGAATATCAAGGCTATTTGCGGCGTGCACTCCCCCGTTTAAAATGTTCATCATAGGGCGAGGCATTGTAAAAGCGTTAAGCCCTCCAATATATCTATAAAGCGGTATTTTCAATGCATTAGCGGCCGCTTTAGCAGATGCTAACGATACAGCTAAAATGGCATTCGCTCCTAGATTGCTCTTGTTTTCTGTACCGTCTGCTTCAATCATTGCTCTATCAATTTTTAGCTGGTCAAAGGCATCAAGGCCTATTATTGCTTGCGCTAGCTCATTTGAAATGTTTTCTGCCGCCTTCCTAACACCTTTACCTGCATAACGTGAGCTATCGCCGTCACGCAGCTCATACGCCTCATACATACCTGTAGATGCGCCCGACGGAGATATGGCAAAGCCTGTACTACCATCACTCAAGGTTACCCTTGCGGCAACGGTAGGATTTCCTCTTGAATCAAGCAATTCAAAGCCTTCAACTTTACTAATCAACATACAATTTCTCCCTTTTGCAAAAAATTATATTTTTTGCTTTTAATTTGTAATAAAGTGTGATATAATGTATCCGTATTATTATGTTATAAATATATATATTTATTCAGGAGTAATTTTTTAGGATATGCAATTAGAAAAAAATACAGAAAAAACTCAAAATAATATCATTTGCGGAAGAAATCCTGTGCTTGAAGCTTTACGCTCGGGCAGAGAGATTGACCGTCTTTTAGTCGCTCACGGTGTAAGCGGCGGCTCAATTGCGGCAATCATTGCAAAATGCTCACAAAAAGGAATTCTGATTAAAGAGATAAGCCCACAAAAATTAGACTATTACTGTGGCGGCGCTAATCATCAAGGCGTTGCTGTTATGTTTGCTACACAGGAATATTCAACCGTTGAAGATATCTTCAAATGCGCCGAAGAACGTAACGAAAAGCCGTTTATCATTATTTGCGACGAGATTGAAGACCCACATAATTTAGGTGCTATTATTCGTTCTGCAGAGGCTTGCGGTGTGCACGGCATTATCATTCCGAAGCGCCGCTCTGCTTCCCTTAATGCAACGGTTGCTAAATCGGCAAGTGGTGCACTTGAATATATGAAGGTGGCACGTGTCACAAACATTCCAAACACCATTGACGACTTAAAGAAAAAAGGAGTTTGGGTTTTTGGCGCTGATATGGACGGTACCGATTACACAAAAACCGATTTTGATACACCTTGTGCTATCGTAATTGGTAATGAGGGCAACGGAATAGGAACTCTTGTTGCTAAGAAGTGTGACGGTATTATCAGTCTTCCAATGTGTGGAAAAATTAATTCTTTAAATGCCTCTGTAGCGGCAGGCGTACTTATGTATGAAGTTGTTAGAAAACGTAACAAATTATAATTTTCAAATTTAACAATATGATGGGGACTTATAATGAAAATTTTCAAAAAGAATGAAGATAACATTTTTGAATTGTTTGAAAATGAAATCATAAATGAATATTCGGCTAACGAAAAGCCAAAATCGGTTATCTCACCTGATGTGTTAACAGCCGACGAACTAAACCAAGATTTTTATAGCACCGATGTTTCCTTCACCTCTTCGGGAAGTCTAAATCCGCTTGATTCCTTAAAAAAGAGAATGAAGACATCTTCAGGCACAACCTCTAGTGTTGATGATACGAAGTCAGAAACCAAGAAACCCGAAACGTCTTTATTTGAGCGTTGCAAACCCTATACAACCGATGATAGCGGCAAAAATCATTCTGTTTCTGATAAAAAACTTTATAAGCTTGAAAGCGTTGCAGAAATACTAAAATCCGACAGCGAACGCGCTATTGAAGAATTATCAAAAAAATATGATGTAACAGTAAGCGATTATACACCTGATTCTACTAAAGAAGAAAAAGAAGTCCCTGTTACCGAAAAAATGGAAATCAAATTTGAAGCTTCGGAAGGTTTTGAAGATTTAAGTGAAATTTTAAATATAGAATCGCCAACGCTTGCTATCCCCGATATTTCCGATATTGATAATATCCAAAAGCATACTGAAACAGATACTGAGCCCATCGAATCCGCTACAGTACGTTTCACCCCCATAAAAGACCTAGAAAACGGACAAAACCACATCAGCATCAGCAGTACTACAAAAACTATTGATATTAGTTCGGAGCTTGAGGGTATGTCTTTTGAGTCCGATTCAGCACCGCAAAAGACCGAACTTGAAGAAACAGAATTTGAAGAATTTAATGCTAAAGAGGAGTATACCGATGTCGATATCGGCAAAAAGCTGATTCGAAAATTATCTATAAGCAAGAGAAACCGATTTTTATTAACCGTTGCCTCTTTTTTACTTACCCTTATCACTTCCCTATTTGCATTCACTCCACTCGGCGACCTTTTAATTACCGCTCCAAAAACCGCACTTGTTATTTGCGGTGTGCTGTTTTCTCTGAATATTGTCTTAAATATTGATATGTTTCTTGCGTTTAAGAATATATTTAAGCCTAGCTGTAATGCCGATGCCTTAACATCTATAACGGCTCTTACAGCCGCTACGGTTATGTTTTTACAAATAAACGAAAAGCTCTTAGGTTATTACAGCAATATTTATTATATTGTTCTTGCCGCTTCAATTGTTTTGTTTATGCGTTCTCTTGGATGGTTTTGGCATATTTCGTCAAAGCTTGGCAACCTAAAGCAGATTGCTACGCCGCGTCCTAAAAAAGCAGTTGACCTAATTACTAATAACGCAACTACCTTTGCAATGGCAAAAAACTCAATCGAGGGCGATGTTCTTGTTGCTACACCAAGACAAACTGAGTTTGTAGCAGGATTTATGAAATACTCTGAATTCGGCAATATGCTTTCAGGTAAAATGCGACTTATTACTTTTGTAGCTTTAATTACAGCCATCATTCTCGGTGTTTCTTCGGGAATATATCTTTCTAGCGCCATAAGCGGTTTTTATTCCGCTTCTGCTGTTTTAAGTCTTGCAACAATTCCATCACTATTTCTTATAGATGCACTTCCGTTGTACAGTGCTGCAAAAACTCTCAACAAAAAGGGCGCTATGATAGCAGGCAAAGCTGCTGCAGAAAGACTCGAAATGGCTAATGCGGCTGTTATTTCTACTACTGACATTTTCCCCGCAGGTACAGTAACACTTCAAAATATTAAAGTGTTATCCGAAAATAATATAGATGATACTCTAGTTAGAGCTGCGGCTCTTACCGAGGCAGTTGGCAGTCCGCTAACACCCATATTTAAAAAGATTGCAAAAACGAATAAAGCCTATCAAACTCCCGATTCCGACGATGTGAAATATGAGGAAAGACTTGGTCTTTCAGGTTGGATCGGCGATGTAATGCTATTTGTGGGCAACCGCACGCTACTCGAATCTCACGGCATTGATTTGCCCGATATTGAGGTAGATAAAAAAATTCTTCGTGCCGGTAATTTCCCTGTATATATTGCTTGCGAAGGAAAAGCTTGTGCACTTGTTGTTATACGATACACAGTCGATTATAACGTTGTCAGAGAGCTGCGACGTATCACCGAGCTTGGTGTTACTTTACTTGTAAACAACCACGACCCGAATATTAACGAAGAAATGCTTTGCGATTATTTCGGTTTATATAACGATTCGGTTAAGATAATGAGTAATGCGGGTGTTCATATGTATAAAAACGCTATTATCCCCGCAGACTATTGTGTTGCACCCGCAGCCTTTAGAAGCTCTCCCCTTACATTTATTTCAATAATAAACTGTGCATCAAGAATTAAAAAATCAAATGCTATTCTTGGTGTATTATATGTTCTGTTTTCAATACTCGGCGCCGCTGCACTGATATATATGACCTTTTCAGGTACAGGCACAGTTCCAAGCGGAACGCTAGTTCTCTTATATTCACTAATATCAACACTTATTTCTATCATTACTTATTTTATAAACAAACCTTAACAGTATGGAGGTAAAATTATGTCAGATAACAAAAAGTTTTACATCACAACAGCCATAGCCTATACTTCTCGTAAGCCACACATTGGTAACGCTTACGATATAGTTTTAGCTGATATGATAGCCCGTTATAAGAAGCTTATGGGTTTTGATGTCTTTTTAATGACAGGCTCTGACGAGCACGGTCAAAAAATCGAGGAACAGGCTAAGAGTGCGGGCATAACACCTAAAGAATATGTTGATAAGGTTTCAGATGAAATTAAATATGTTTGGAATAGCTTAAATACCTCTTACGATAAATTTATCCGTACTACTGATGAGGACCACGAAAAGCAAATTCAAAAGATTTTCAAAAAGCTCTATGACCAAGGCGATATTTATAAGGGCACTTACGAAGGTAAATACTGTGTTCCCTGTGAATCCTTCTTTACAAATTCACAGTTAGTTGACGGTAAATGTCCTGACTGCGGCCGAGAAGTTACCGATGCTAAAGAAGAAGCTTATTTCCTTCGTCTTTCAAAATATCAGGATAGACTAATGAAATTCTTTGAAGAAAATCCTGATTTTATTCAGCCTGAATCTCGCCGAAACGAAATGATAAACAACTTCTTAAAACCTGGTCTTTCCGATCTTTGTGTTTCTCGTTCAACTTTTAAATGGGGTATTCCTGTAAGCTTTGATGAGAAACACGTAGTTTACGTTTGGATTGATGCTCTTTCTAACTACATTACAGGCATAGGCTATGATACAGAAAATCCATCTGAGCAATATAAAAAGCTTTGGCCTGCCGATTTACACGTTATCGGTAAAGATATTGTTAGATTCCACACAATTTATTGGCCTATTATACTTATGGCATTAGGTGAGCCATTACCTAAACAGGTTCTAGGTCATCCTTGGGTATTGGTTGGCGAGGATAAAATGTCTAAATCAAAGGGCAATGTTATCTATGCCGACGAGCTAGCTAAGCGCTTCTCTACAGATGCTGTAAGATACTATCTTTTAAGCGAAATTCCATTTGCACAGGACGGTACAATAACCTATGAAAGCTTTATAAATAAGTTTAATACCGACCTTGCAAATACTCTTGGCAATCTCGTTAACCGCTCTATCGCTATGACCAACAAGTATTTTGGTGGCAAGGTATCTGCACCTGTAACTCCTTTTGCTGAGGATGAAGAGCTTATTAAAACTGCTAATGACACAGTAAAAGAATATTACAGACTTATGGATTCATACCATAACGCAGATGCTTGCGAATGTGTAATGTCACTTGCACGCCGTTGCAATAAATATATTGACGAAACTGCACCTTGGGTGCTCGCAAAGGACGAAGCAAGCAAAGATCGTCTAAACGCAGTGCTTTACAATTTGCTTGAGTGTATCCGTATACTAGGTACACTTCTCTCCCCTGTTATTCCTGAAAGCGCTTCTTCTATCGCTACACAGCTTTGTACCGATGTATCAGAGCTTTCTTTTGGTGCTGTAAAAGAATTTACTGTTGGCGAAGCGAAGCCTTTATTTGCACGTCTTGATACCGCTAAGGTCTTAGAAGAAATTGAAGCCGAAAACAAAGCTAAAGCACAGGTTATTGAAGCTGAAAACGTTGCAAAAATCGCGCAGATTTCTATTGAGGATTTTGCAAAAGTAGAGCTTACTGCTGCTAAAATTTTAAAATGCGAGCCTATTCCAAAGGCTAAAAAGTTATTAAAGTTAACCCTAGATGACGGCAGCGGTAAAGAGCGCATTGTAGCATCAGGTATTGCTAAATGGTATACTCCTGATGAGCTTGTAGGAAAAACTGTGATTGTTGTATCAAATCTCAAACCTGCTGTGCTTTGCGGTGTAGAATCTAACGGTATGATTTTAGCCGCTGATGCCGGTGAAGACGTAAAGGTTATTTTCCTTGATGGTGTTCCCGCAGGTAGCAAAATAAGGTAATAATTATGTATATATATCCCGATGAAGCAAAGCTTTCCTCTCCCCTAATCTTTGATACACACGCACACATTGACGATAATTCTTTTGACGGTATTTTGGATACCCTTGTTCCTGATATGGCTCAAAGCGGCGTTGCAGGAATTGTATGTTGTGGTTGCGATAAGGCTTCCTCTGAAAAGACTTTAAATATTGCGAAAAAGCACGATATTGTGTATGCCGCAGTAGGTATCCATCCACAAGATGTCAATAAATCTGCTGATACTGATTTCATATATAAGCTAGCTACAGATAAAAAGTGCGTAGCTATTGGCGAAGTCGGTCTTGATTATTATTGGGAAAAAGAAAACAGAGAGCTTCAAATTGAGGTTTTTAAAAAGCAAATTGAAATTTCAAAAGAGCTCGATTTACCTATATTAGTTCACGACCGTGAAGCGCACGCTGATACCTTTGATTTGCTAAAAAAATACAAACCAAAAGGTGTTGTACATTGTTTTTCAGGCAGTGTAGAAATGGCGAAAGAAATTTTAAAGCTTGGTATGTATATTGGTGTTGGCGGTGTAGTTACCTTTAAAAACGCTAAACGCTTACCAGATGTTGTAAAGATTATACCTGATGATAAAATATTACTTGAAACAGATTGTCCTTATTTAGCGCCTGAGCCTTTAAGAGGAAAACTTTGCCATTCAGGTCTTATAACCTTTACTGCGCAAAAAATCGCAGAATTAAGAGATACTGAAACCGAAAAAATATTAAATCAAACGCTACAAAATGCTAAAGATTTATTTAATTTGTGATTTTTGAATATTCCCCGCTTTAGTTGAAACAATATTAATGGTTATAGTTTGTCGAAACAGTAATAAATTTTACTGTTCCGACACCAAATCTTTGATTTGGCAACGAATTTTCTTTGAAAATTCGACTATACCCATTGAAATGAATGTCGTGCATAATAAAATTATTTAATAATTTTATTATGCCCAGCCTATAAAATCGGCTGGCAAAACGCTTTTTGGCGTTTTGACAAACTACAATCATTATAATGAAAGCGGGGTGTTTACGGTGGATAACAATAAGAACAAGAACAACAACAATTCTCAAAATAAGAACGACCAGAACAAAAACAATCAGAACAAAAATAACAATAATCAGAACTCTAATAAAATTTTCAAAGACGAAAACAGATAATCAAAAAGACTGCTTCAATAAAAATTTGAAGCAGTCTTTTTTTTAAAAGCAAATATCAAGCTTTATGTTTTATATTGAGTGGTATATGTTTTTTTATATCAAAGATTTTAACCACAAGAAAAGCTAATGATATTGAAATTAGTACATATATAGCATTGTAACCGACACAAAATATTTCCAGAGCAAAAACAAATGCCGTAATCGGTATTTTTGTGGTAGCACCTAAAAAAGAACAGATTGAAATAATTATTATAATCAAATAATACTGCTCAGGCAGAAAACCTATAAAAGCAAAAAGTTCAGCAAAAAGATAACCTATAATAGCACCCAATGTAAGTGTTGGTATAAATAAGCCACCTGTTATACCCGTTTTATTTGAAAAAGCAATCAAAATAGCACGAACTACAAGTGCGACAAGTAACATATACCAAACATTTTTCACTTTGGATAAAACGTCAATTATCAAATCGTATCCTGTGCCAATAAAAAATTTAGATACAAAACCTAGTATTGCAGTTATAACAAAAACCAAAATAAATTTAATGTAGTCGGGAAGCTTTTTTAAATTCTCATTTAATAGTTTTTCTGCGAAATGATAGAGCTTTATAAATAATACCGAAAGAAGTCCTACCGCAATTCCTAAAACAATTACTATCCATAAATACTTATACGATAAAACTTCGTTTACCTTTATATCAAATAACCGTATATGGAAATTCAACAGTTTACCTAAAACATGGGAGACAAAAAACGAGGAAAACACCGCAGTTAAAACAGAAATTATCATAAGCGGTGAAAAACCTAACCGTATTTCTTCAAAAGCAAAAACTAAAGCACTTAAAGGAGCTCCTGTAACCGAAGCGAAGCCTGCACCCATTCCGCCTGACTCAATATGCTTAGCTAATATATCTCTATCTTTTTTAACAAAATTCAATGTAAATTTACCTAGCGCGCAACCCATTTGTACGCTCGGTCCCTCATTTCCTAAGGGCACACCTGAAAAAAATGTGATAAATGCTGCTATGGGCAACAGTAAAACACTAAAAAACCATCTAAAAGGCAAATTATTTTTTATTATATCTATTGATGTAACAATTCCTCCGCCCTTGCAAAAGGAATCAACTTTAATAATCAAAAATAAAAATAAAGACAATATTAAAATTATTAAAATAAGAAGTGGCAAATATAACGGATTTTCTCTTACAAATTGATAAAGCATAGAAGAAAGTCTAATTATAAAAGAAGCTGCATATTTAAAAAGAAATACCATTCCACCTGTTAAGCTACCGCAAACTACAGACAAAATAAAAGAGAGAATAATTTGTTTAAATGTTGCTTTATTTTTCATAAACAAGTATATCCCCTCTCTTTCTAAATTTATTTTACACATTATAACATTTTTAATAATATTTTACAATAATAATTTTGACATAATAAAAAAACTCCTGTTTGTGTTTACAGAACAGGAGTTTTTATATAATCAAATTAAATTATAACAAATTTGTCCAACCAAGAGTATCCTCAGTCTTACCCCACTGAATTCCTGTTAAAGTATCGTAGAGCCACTGAGAAGTTTCTCCAATTTTGCCCTCGTTAACAATAAATTTTTCGCCCTTGTAAGCTAGCTCGCCAATTGGTGAAATAACAGCGGCTGTACCGCATCCCCAAGCCTCTTCGAGCTTACCTGTCTTTAGAGCCTCTGCTAATTCGTCGATGCTAAGAAGTCTTTCCTCTACCTTGTAGCCATTTGCCTTAAGGATTTCAATGCAAGACTTTCTTGTGATACCTGGCAGAATTGAGCCAGAAAGCTTTGGTGTTACAACGGTGCCATCTATCTTGAACATAACGTTCATAGCGCCAACCTCTTCGATGTATTTACGCTCAACACCGTCAAGCCATAATACCTGAGAATAGCCGGCTTGAGCTGCGCGTTCACCTGCACGGTTACTTGCGGCATAGTTACCACCGCATTTAGCCTCGCCTGTACCGCCTCTAACAGCTCTTACATCCTGATCCTCTATCATAATCTTAACAGGGTTGATACCCTCTTTATAATAGCTACCAACAGGTGAAGTGATAATCATAAATGTAGCGTGCTTTACAGCGTGAACACCTAAGGTTTCATCGTTACCAAACATAAATGGACGGATATAAAGTGATGTACCGGGTGCAGAAGGAGTCCAATCCTGTTCGTGTGCTACAAACTTAGTTAAAACCTCTAAGAACATATCCTCAGGGATTTCAGGTAAGCACATACGCTCAGCAGAACGGTTCATTCTGCGAATGTTCTCCATAGGTCTGAAAAGCTGTACCTTGCCGTCTGCTCTGCGATAAGCTTTTAGTCCCTCAAAGATTTCTGAACCATAGTGAAGAACTGTTGATGCAGGATGAATATTAACCGGACCAAACGGTACTATACGAGCATCGTGCCAGCCCTCATCAACAGAGTAATCCATAATAAACATATGGTCGGTAAAATACTGACCGAAGCCTAAAACTGAAGGCTCAGGCATTACCGAAGGGTTTGTATTTTCAACAATTTTAATTTCCATTATATGTACCCTACTTTCTTAAAAATCTCTACCGATACGCATAGCGTTTAGGTTAACCTCTAACATATCGCTGTGCTTTGCAGAAATAACCTTTTTAAGAGCATTTACAACGCCCTCTTCATCGTCAAAACCGTTAGTCTTTGCAAGAACGTGACCTAGCATTATCATATTGCTAAGCTTTGGTGTGTTGTTATCGGATGCAAGCTTAGTAGAAGGAATTTTGAAAGCTTTAACATCGGTACGTTTAACATCACGCTCAATAAGGGTTGAATCGGTGAAAATCATACCGCCCTCGGCTACTGTATCCTCATACTTATCAAGAGAAGGTAAATTCATAGCGATAAGAATATCAGGCTTTGAAACTATCGGAGAGCCTACCTGTGCATCACTGATGATTACACCACAGCTAGCAGTACCGCCACGCATTTCAGGACCGTAAGAAGGAAGCCAGCTAACATTTTTGCCGTCGGTTAAACCTTTATAGGCTAAGAGCTTACCTGTGAAAAGTATACCCTGACCACCGAAGCCTGCAATTAAATAAGATTTAGTACTCATTTAACTTCCTCCTTTGATCTATCCTTATAAACTCCGAGTGGATAATAAGGAATCATTTTTTCGTCTATCCATTCGAGCGCTGCCTTAGGAGTCATACCCCAGTTTGTAGGACAGCTTGAAACAACCTCAACTAAAGAGAAGCCCTTGCCGTTAATCTGGTTTTCAAAAGCCTTCTTAATAGCCTTTTTAGCGTTCTTAACATTCTTTACGTTATTAACCGCAACACGCTCAATATACTCAGGACCGTCAAGTGTTGATAGCATTTCGCTAACCTTAATCGGAAAACCGCAAGCGGTAACGTCTCTACCGTATGGAGAGGTCTGTGTTACCTGACCGGGTAGAGATGTTGGAGCCATCTGACCACCTGTCATACCATAAATTGCATTATTGATAAAAATAATTGTTATATTTTCGTTTCTTGCGGCAGAATGTACTGTTTCAGCCATACCGATTGAAGCTAGGTCTCCATCACCCTGATATGTAAACACAACATTTTCGGGTAGTGAACGCTTAACACCTGTAGCTACTGCAGGAGCTCTACCGTGAGCCGCCTCAATCATATCGCAAGCAAAGTAATCATAAGCCATAACCGAGCAACCAACAGGTGCTACACCTATGGTTTTACCCTCAATACCGAGTTCGTCAATAACCTCAGCAACCAAGCGGTGAACTATACCATGGGTACAACCAGGACAATAGTGAAAAGGTGCATCAGTTAGTGCCTTTGGTTTTTCAAATACTACCATTACTTGTTACCTCCTTTGCTAGCATTTACAATAGATTCAAGTACCTGTTCAGGTGAAGGAATCATTCCACCTACACGGTTGCAAAGAATAACGTCTGCTTTACCTTCAACGCTGAGCTTAATATCCTCTATCATCTGTCCCATAGAAAGCTCTACAGAAATAAAGGTGTGAACCTTGTCTGCTGCAGCCTTAAACTGCTTTTCAGGGAATGGCCAAAGTGTGATAGGTCTAATCATACCAACCTTAATTCCCTGCTTGCGAGCCTCGTCGACAGCATTTTTTGAAACACGAGCGGCAATACCAAATGCTGCTACGCAGATTTCGGCATCGTCCATCATATACTCTTCGTACATAACCTCATTTTCTTTAACTATTTCATAGCGTTCATAACGCTCAAAGTTAGTCTTTTCGAGCTCTTCAGGTTTAAGATATAAAGAGTTTACAATATTATGCTCTCTCTTACCTTCTGTGCCTGTAACAGCCCAAGGCTTATCTACCTTTTCACCTATAGCAAAGTCAAGTGATACAGGCTCCATCATCTGACCCATAGTACCGTCTGCTAAGAGCATAGCAGTCATACGGTATTTATCCGCAAGGTCAAATCCCTTAACAGTAAGCTCTGCCATCTCCTGAATTGAAGAAGGAGCTAAAACTATCATACGGAAGTCACCGTGACCTGCACTTCTTGTAGCCTGAAAATAATCAGACTGTGAAGGCTGAATACCGCCAAGGCCAGGACCACCACGCTGAACGTTTACTACAAGTGCTGGAAGATCTGCACCGGCAAGGTAAGAAATACCCTCGCTCTTTAAAGCAATACCTGGCGATGAAGAAGAGGTCATTACCCTCTTACCTGTTGAAGCAACGCCGTATACCATATTGATAGCGGCAATCTCACTTTCTGCCTGTAGGAATACACCGCCGATTTTTGGCATTCTTTTTGCCATATATGCGGCAACCTCAGTTTGTGGGGTTATAGGATAACCGAAGTAATGACGGCAACCTGCGATAATAGCGGCTTCGGCAATGGCTTCGTTACCTTTCATTAAAACCTTTTCTGACACTTTTCTTCACTCACCTTTCAACCTTAATTATACAATCAGGACACATAGTAGCACAAAAAGCACAAGCTATGCACTTTTCTATATCCTTAGCTTCTACAGGATGATGTCCCTTCTTGTTAATCTTATCTGCCGCAAGGGTAAGTACTCCTTTTGGACACGCGTCAACGCAGAGTCCACAGCCTTTGCACTTGTCGGTATCAAATGTTAAAACTGCCATATTCATTCTCCTTTACAGCTTTTTCTGAAGCCCTATTGGGTACAGATTATTGATTTTTAATTTTAGCGGCTCATAAAGAGTTTCATAAACCGTTGTATAAACTATTGGTAATTTGGTCTGTTTTGCTATTTGTTCGGCATATTCAAGCGAATTCAAGACATCCTCAGGTGTTGTTTCTCTACCTAAATTTGAGTTGTTAATAATTGCAGTAAACTTTAGACCTGATGCCATTTCTATCTCCCTCATAACCTCAATAGCAAGGTCGGGAGTTTTGGTTAAAGGACGGTATTTATTAACAACATAAAACATTTCGTAATCGTTTTCTTCCCTGATTTTAGGTGAAATACGACCAAGTGCTAAAGCACCACGCTCGTCCCCGCCGACATCTAATATGCTATAAAGCGTTTTATCATCGGTTACAGCATACATATCCTGAGGAAGTGCAGGTATATCGACATTTGTATTCGCATAATCCGAACAAATAAGTCTTATACCCTCACTTGCGAGTAGTTCCTCACTGTCCTTAGTTCTAAAATAAGGGTTTACGATATCAATATCGGCTATAGCGGTATTGTCAACCTGTTTTTTAAGGTCTAAACTTAAATTTAAAGCAATATTTGTTTTTCCGCTGCCATAATGGCCCGAAACAATAGTTATACGCTTAAATTTCATATATATTTTCCTTTTAGCCAAAGCATTCAAACTCGAATCAGATTTTGAAACAAGGATTTTACGCTGCGGCTTTGTTAAAATACTCGTGAATCCTATAGGATTCACTGCGTTTTGTGCCTCGCACACCGAAAAATCCTTTATTTACAAAATTCTGCGACCTTAAAGGCGCGTTTTTTTGAGTGAATTTTGGTAAAACGAGACACATAAGGCTGACGCCTATGTGTTGAGTTGAGCCGAAAGGCACCTAAAAACCGCCCTTTAAGGCTGGTTTGGGTTTAAATGCTTTGGCTAAAGTTTGTTACGCTGAATTTTGCCGCTTACGGTTTTAGGAAGCTCATCCTTAAATACTACAATTCTAGGATATTTGTAAGGAGCAGTGTGCTTCTTAACATATTCCTGAATTTCCTTTTTGAGCTCTTCTGTCCCCTCAGTACCCTTTACAAGTACTATACTAGCCTTTACTACCTGACCTCTAACCTCATCAGGTGCGGCTGAAACGCCACATTCAAGTACGTAAGGCAATTCCATAATAACGCTTTCAATTTCGAAAGGTCCTATACGGTAGCCTGATGACTTAATTACATCGTCAACTCGGCCTACATACCAATAGAAACCATCCTCATCACGCCAAGCGGTATCGCCTGTATGGTAGAAACCGTCGTGCCAAGCTTCTTTGGTTTTTTCCTCGTCACCATAATATCCAACTGCAAGACCACAAGGCAGACCGTTACTAATGTTTATAACGATTTCACCTGTTTCACCAGGTGGTACGGACTTGCCGTCTAGGTCTACTATATCAACATCATAAATTGGTGAAGGCTTACCCATAGAGCCGATTTTATGAGGAGCACCTGTCATATTACCTATAATCATAGTGCTTTCGGTCTGACCGAAGCCCTCTAAAATCTGAAGACCTGTCGCCTTTTCAAATTGACGGTAAACCTCAGGATTTAATGCTTCGCCCGCAGTTGTCATATGCTTAACCGACGATAAATCATATTTTGAAATATCCTGTTTTACCATCATTCTTAGCATTGTAGGCGGTGCACAGAAGGTTGTTATATTGTGCTTTGCAAACATCGGTAGAATGTCGGCAGCATCGAAGCGGTCAAAATCGTAAGCAAAGATTGCGGCTTCACAGAGCCACTGACCGTATAGCTTACCCCACATTGCCTTTGCCCAACCTGTATCAGAAATGGTAAAGTGCAAACCGTCAGGGTCAACATTATGCCAATATTTTGCTGTATGGAAATGGCCTAGTGGGTACTTATAGTTGTGTGTAGCAATCTTAGGATAGCCGCTAGTACCCGATGTAAAATACATCAGCATTAAATCTTCACCGCAAGGTGAATCTTCGGTGCGATTAAAGTGTGTACTATAAAGAGGATACTCATCGTCAAAGGAGCGCCAACCATCTTTACTGCCGTTTACCATTAGCTTATATTGAAGCTCAGGGCATTTTTCGGCAGCTATATCAACCTGATTTGAGGTGTCGCCGTCTGCCGTACAAAGAATAGCCTTAACACCCGCCGATTTAAAGCGATACTCAAAATCGTGTTCTAAAAGCTGATTTGTAGCAGGAATTGCTATAGCGCCTAGTTTATTTAAAGCCATCATAGCAAACCAGAATTGATAATGGCGCTTAAGCACTAACATTACCTTATCGCCTTTTTTAATACCTAAAGATTTAAAGTAGTTAGCGCATTGATTGGATAACTTGCTTATATCCTTAAAGGTAAATCGACGTTCGGTTTTATCCTTAGAAATATGTAAGATTGCGAGCTTTTCGGGTTCTTTTTTCGCTAATGCATCAACAAGGTCAAAAGCGAAATTGAATTTCTCTGTATTTTTAAACTTAATAGAAACAGGAGTGCCGTTTTCGTTTTTCTCAACATCTATAAAGTTATGCCAAATTCTCTTTTTAGTATCGTGAACTGTAGCTTTTTCATAAGATATTGTCTCTTTTGTAAGCTCAGGAATCGGCTCACCTGTTGGATTTAAAACTATAGCATAGAAGGTACAGTTTTCGCCGCCAACCGCAATCATACCGTGAGGGGTTGAGCTGTTATAGTAAATGCTATCCCCCGGTCCTAAAACTTCCTTATGGTCACCAATTTGCACCATAAGATGTCCTTCAATTACAAGGTCACATTCCTGACCTGAGTGGGTTGTAAGCTCAATATCACGATGCTGAGCTTCCTCGTTATAAACGCTCTCTACATATAATGGCTCAGCAATTCTGTTTTTAAAAGAAGCGGCAAGGTTATAATAGGTCATACCGTGCGCTTTTTCAACACGCTGACCCTCGCCTCTTCTTGTGACAATAAAGGATTTAAGTGTTGGGCTTTTACCTTCGATAATATCGGTAACGTCAACCTTAAAAGCCAACGCACAACGATAGATAAAAGCAAAGTTTAAATCGCTTTTTCCGTTTTCGCAAGCAATATATTCCTCGACCGAAACAGCAGTTTTTTCTGCCATCTCTTGAACGGTTAAGCCCTCAATTTCTCTAAGTTCTTTAATTCTTCCCGCAATTTCGCCAAGCTTTAAATCAAGTCCTGTAATTTGTTGCATAAGTTTTTTCTCCTTATAACTGAGGTGGACCAAAAAAAGCCCGCCCCAAAGCTGTAACTTTGAGACGAGCGTCAAATATCTAGACAACCCGCGGTACCACTCAAATTGCAGTTTGAACTGCCACTCTTGGAATCAAACAATTCCTATGCATTTACGCAGCAATCACGGAGAGGTTCTACTCGTATAGTACTTTCTTCCTCTCAGCTCAGAAGCTACAAACGAAAGCCTTTCGTTAATGACTTGCACCAACCGCCATTTCTCTAGAACGAAGGTAGCTTTCGACCTCTTCGTCAATGCCTTTACTATGAGTAATTTTATCACAACTAAGGTATTTTGTCAATACATTTTTAATTGTATTTTTTTACATATTAAAAACAATAAAAACCCATAATTTTTAATTAAAGTGAACCCCAAAGTTTAGACAAAATTAAATATTAAATTGCTTGTGAATGAGTTCGGTATTGTACTGGACTCATTCCTTTTAGTTTTAAGGAAATTCTTTCGTTGTTGTAGTAATCTATGTATTTCTTTAATTCATCA
>JAZNJD010000043.1:0-2435 GCA_045577835.1 Acutalibacteraceae bacterium
TGTTGCATATTCATCCTCCTTTTTAGTAATTAAGTGAAAAGTGACATCCAAAGTGCCATTATCAATTTTGTCACTGCACTTTGGGAAGGTAATATTCGCTATTCTTCCGTATACTCATGCGGGCGTTCTTTATAGTCCTTGACCTTATACTCGCCGATGGTATCGTATTTACTTGCTTTGGTTTCGGTTGGGGTGTTGGTGTCGTTATCTTCGCCGAGGATTGCATCGAAGAAGATGCGTTCAAGGTATTCATATTTTGAATATATACCTTGCGAAGCCCAAACGAGAGCGTTACGAACGTAGGCCGAGTTGGTTTTAAAAAGTTCGTGTTCAACTTCAAATCCCATTGATTTTGCAAGAAGTACAGCAAACACTATAACTGTTCGTGTATTGCCTTCACGGAAGGGGTGTGTTTGCCAGATACTTGCGATTATGCGAACAAGCTTGAAAACTATATCCTTATCATTGTCGCCGGTTCTTTTGAGCTTGGCGATTTCTTTCATTGTTTCGTTCAGTTGCTTTTTAATTTCTTTGGGATAAGCATAACGAACAGTATCACCGCCGAGAACGTCTTCGTATTTCACCATTTGAATGGTACGGAATTCTCCCGCCCAATCAAATATTTGACCAAAGATATTGCGGTGAATATCCTGCAGGGTTTCGGTATTAAACTTATCATATTTATAATCATAAATCGCCGCCATAGAAAGACCGGTAATATCAGCCTCTGCTTTGCGCAGTAATTCCGAATCTTTTATATCTGCTAAATTTTTAAGGACGTCAACATCATCATATAAATAAGGGTCACGCATTTGTTATACCTCCGTTACAAAGCCGTATCTTCTTAGCGTTTGCTCAAACACAGACAAGAATGTTATATTGCCTTTTTTCCAATTGGCAAGGTCAGTTTTAACCTTATCACTTACGGGAACGCCCTCGATTGAAGTCATAGCATCTGAAAAGGAAATTCGTTTTTCTTTTTCGTCAGCAGAAATGCTATCCATACCGCTTGTGAGTTTAAGCATTTTTAATTTACGAAGTAATGCTTTATCCAACAACTCTGCGGCGGTTTCAATATCGGCAAGTCTGATTAAAATCTCAGGCAACTGTGATTCATATTCTTTCCTTATGGAAAGTTGATTTATTATATCTTGAGCTTCTTCCGCCTTAATATATTTACTTTCAACAGTATCACCGTTGCGAGTTTGCAAATATAAATATTGCTTACCGCCAATCGTCTTTTTAGAAATATATCCCTTTGGCAAAACACTAAGCTTTTGCTCAATTTCAAGTTTTGTTGCAAGTAATTCTTTATACTCAAAAATAATATCAGTCATACTATTACCTCCTGATTACTAATAGTATATCATAAAATAACCTACAAATCAACAATTAATTGAAAATTTGTAGGTTAATTTTGTTTGGCGGGAAAATTCTTCGTAAAACCGCAAAATCCTATGTTTCTGTATATATTACCAATATTAGGAAATTATATAATTATAAAATTATGAAAGCAAGGTTGGTTAATATAGGATATTTTAAAGGTTGGTACTTTAAATGCAGTACAAAGGACAAAACAATTGCATTTATACCTGCGTATCATTATAGCAATAACAAAAAATCTGCTTCTCTACAGATAATAACCGATGAAAAAGCTTTTAATATACCTTTTGAAAAATTAGAGTATACCGAAAAACCGTTATATGTAAAAATAGGTAATTGTATCTTTTCTGAGAGAGGAATAACCCTGGATTTTCAGAGTAATGATTTAACACTTAAAGGAGTACTTGATTTTAAAGACTTTTCTCCTATCGGCTATGATATTATGGGACCTTTTAAGTATGTACCGTTTATGCAATGTAGACACAGCGTATACAGTATGCGTCATAAAATAAATGGTCAAATTACGGTAAACGATCAACTTTACAAATTTGAAAATGGTATAGGATATGTTGAGGGTGATCGCGGACATTCTTTCCCGAAAAAATATATTTGGACACAATGTTGTTTTAAAAACAACTCACTGATGTTATCGGTAGCGGACATACCTTTTTTAGGAATTCATTTTACAGGTATTATCGGTGTAGTTTTCATTAAAGGAAAGGAATATAGAATTGCAACCTATCTTGGCGCTAGAATAAAACAAGTTGACAAAAACACGGTTACAGTAAAGCAAGGAAGTTTTGAGTTTACTGCCAAGTTATTAAATAAGAACGCACAACCACTGGCAGCGCCCACGAACGGTAATATGTGCAGAACGATACACGAAAGTGCAGCTTGTGAAGCATATTATCATTTTTCGCATAAAGACAGAGTATTATGTGAATTCACCACAGATAAGGCTAGTTTTGAATTTGAATATAATTGAGCTAAGACCACAGACGCATTTCGTCTGTGGTCTTAAATATTAATGAGCTTTTTCAATTTGATTTTCT
>JAZNJD010000044.1:0-55803 GCA_045577835.1 Acutalibacteraceae bacterium
TCCATTTCTACAATCACCAACGCATTCAATTAAAAACAAAACTGACACCACTTGAAAAGCGATGTCAGTTCGTTGCTTAAATTTAATATTTACTACCATATAGGTCGTTTTTGTGTTGTCCGCACAATTTGGGGCAGTGCATTTAAAGGACCGATTTTATTATTTGTTATACAAAGGTAATTTATGCTAATTATTAAAGAAGCATCTCGTTTGCTTTGCCAGATTTAGTATACGGACGGTACTTAACACCTGCACTGTCAAACATTCTTTTTGATGCCTTAACAGAATCCGTGTCAGAGTATTTATCCTCGTAATAAATTATTTCCTTAACACCCGACTGGATAAGTGCTTTTGCACACTCGTTACAGGGAAAAAGTGTAGTATAACAGATAGCACCCTTTACAGAGCCACTATGAGCATTAAGTATCGCATTAAGCTCAGCGTGGCATACATACAGGTACTTAGAATCTAGACCCTCTGCCCTCTCCCAAGGATATTCATCATCGCTGCAGCAATGCGGCATACCATTATAGCCTACCGATACAATTTTATTTTCACTGTCAACTATACAGGCACCGACCTGTGTTGAGGGGTCCTTACTTCTCTTAGCAGAGAGCAAAGCTATACCCATAAAATATTCATCCCATGTTAAATACTCGGCGCGCTTCATAAATTTTACCTCCAAGTTTATTTAATACATATATAATATAATACAAACTAATTCAATTTACAATCTTTTTCTTTAAGAACAAAAATTGCTGTCACTAACATTATAATCGGGAAGATACAGCACACCAAAAATCCTGTATTCAAATTTGTAGCATTGGCTACAGCGCCAAGCAGCCAAGGCCCTGATGAGCAGCCCATATCTCCACATAATGCACAGAGGCTGAAAAGTATTGTTCCGCCGTTTGGGAAACGGCTTGCTGCAAGAGATATGGTACCAGGCCAAGAAATACTTACCGAAAATCCGCATATAGCACAGGCAAGCAGTGAGAATACGGGTATCTTACAAAGTGCCACCGCCATATAACAGGCAAGGCATAAAAGGGTGACTGCAATTATAACCTTACGGTAGGAAAATCTGCAAAGATATTTTGCATAGATTATTCTGCCTGAGCCCATAAGGATTGCAAAAGCACAAGGACCTGCAAGGTCGCCTATCGTTTTGGAAACACCCAACGCATTTTGTGCAAAAACAGATGCCCATTCGGACATTGCAATCTCATTTGCGCCCGCACAGAGCATAAAAATTAAAAAGCACAGAAACTCTCTTTGCTTTATAAAATCCTTTGAGGTTTTTTCGTTTTGAGTTTTAGGTGGTTCTACAACGGGTACCCTCATAAAGAAAAACATATTAAGAAATGGTATTATCGCCCACAAAAGCGGAATAAATCGCCAATCGGCAAAGCCCAAAAGCTTTACGAGTAGGGTGGTAACGATTACCGTCAGCGCCTGTCCCCAACAATAAAAGGAATGCAAGAAAGCCATATTCGCAGTTTTGTTATCCTCGGGGATTAGCTCCATAATAGGACTCATCACAACCTCTAATATACCGCTACTAAAGGCATACACTATTACCGATATTACAACGGCAGAATAGAAATCGGTCATTATACTCGGCAAAACAAACAGTAAGGTAAGACCGAATGCCGCCAAAAAATGACAGATTATTGCACTTCCCTTATAGCCTATAATTTTTACTATGTAGGGTGTTATAAAGTCTGCAAATATCTGTATTGCAAAATTTATAAACAAAAGTCTGCCAAGCTGTTCATAATTTAATCCATAGTCTCTTTGAAAAATTATAAAGAGTATGGGCAAGAAATTGTTTATAATAGCCTGAACGGTAAGACCCGTATAACAGGCTAGTTTGGTTTTTTTATAAGAAACGCTCATCCGTTAATTGCCTCGATAAGTTTTACTAATTCATAAGGTTCTCTAAGCAAAAATCTTGAGCCTGATTTTTTAAGCTCATCTGCCGAACGAAATCCCCATAATACACCAACAGGCAGAGCACCGCAGTTTAGAGCCGTTAGCATATCTACTCCTGAATCACCAACGAATATACATTCGTCTGAATTAACGCCTAGTTTATCTATTGCAATAAAGGCAGGCTTGGGGTCTGGCTTGGTTGGAATTCCGTCACGCTTACCTATTACATAATCAAAGGTATCACTACTGAAAAGCTTTTTCATAACAAGGTCGGTCATATCCTGAGCTTTGTTGGTTACAACCGCTAAGGACATTCCCATACTTTTAAGTGTATGTAAAAGCTCGTCTATTCCGCTGTAAGTACAGGTTTCGTCAGCAAAGTGTTTTGAATAATAATCTAAAAACTCAGTTAAAACCTTTTTTTCGGTTTCTTCATTTCGCTCGCTTTCAGGCAGAGATTTATGGATAAGGTTTGCCATTCCTCCGCCAACTTTTAGCTTATAGCTTTCGAGCAGATGTGTAGGATAATTATTTTTTTCTAATACATAGTTTACCGCATTACCTAAATCGTTTAATGTGTTAGCTAGTGTACCGTCCAAATCAAAAAGTACCGCTTTAATCATAAAACACCTCTAAGAAAAAAGTCCCGAGATGCCTATTGGCGTTCCCGAGACCTTTAATTTCTAAAGCTTTAATTAGATAGCTCTGGTTACTTTGCCTGAGCGCAAGCAACGGGTGCAGGCGTTGATTCTACGAGGAGAACCGTTGACGATAGCCTTAACCTTCTTAACATTTGGCTTCCAAGTTCTATTGGAGCGTCTGTGTGAGTGGGAAACCTTAATTCCAAAAGAAATTTCTTTGTTGCAGATATCACATTTTGCCATGGTCTGCACCTCCTTTTTAATTAAACCGACCTTCTGTCAGTCACATAGCAAAAACTATAATAACAGAAATGAAGCGATAATGCAAGTGTTTTTTTTACAAAATACAATATTTTTTTAAATTTAATCGTTTTCTGCTCTTTTGGGACGTAGCATTAAATCGGTTACTACCGTATTGATAGGCTTATTTTCATACAAAACCTTATAACAGGTTTCTATTATAGGAAGCTCCACATTATATTTTATTGCTAGTTCGTTAGCCATAAGAGCGGCATAGTATCCCTCTACCGTACCTACCTCTTCTAAAGCCTTTTTGACATCTACGCCTGTGCCAACCTTAAAACCAAATCGGTTATTACGGCTATGCTGAGATGTACAGGTAACTACCAAGTCTCCAATACCCGCAAGGCCTGCAAGGGTTATAACATCAGCACCCATAGCGGAGCCTAGTCTTGCCATTTCGGCAAGGCCTCTTGTGATTAGTGCTGCCTTTGAATTATCACCAAGACCTAAACCGTTGCAAATACCTGCACATATTGCTATAACATTTTTAAGAGCGCCGCCAAGCTCTACACCTATAATATCGGTTGAGGTATATACCCTTAAAAACTGATTTGAAAGCAAATCCTGAACGGTCAAGGATGCATTTTCATCCTTAGATGCGGCAACTAGTGAGGTTGGTATTCTTCTTGCAACCTCTTCGGCGTGGGAAGGACCTGAAAGCGCTACCACCGATACATCGGGCAATTCACTTTCAATTACCTCAGATAGTCTTAAAAGGCTATCCTTTTCAAAGCCCTTAGAAACATTTACAACTATACCGTAATCCTTACAAGCCTTAAGTCTTTTAGCCGTTGCTCTTACAACCGTAGACGGAGTTGCAATAATGGTAATAGCAGAACCCTCTACACAGGATATATCGGTGGTTATATTTATCTCATTTGGTATAACAACGCCCTTTAAAAGCTTTTCATTTGTGCGAAGACGAGATAACATCTCTACCTCTGCTTCAAATGGGGACCACAAAGTAACATCGTGACCTGAATCAAATGCGGTTATAGCTAAAGCTGTTCCCCATCCGCCTGAACCTAAAATTGTAATTTTTGCCATATTATTTCCTCTTTACAGTTATTCGTTTTTCTTCGCCTTTAAGCAGTCTCTCTATATTGCTGGTATGCTTTGCAAAAACGATAATTCCCATTATAAGACACATAATAATCTGCGGTAATAATAGCGCACTATTGTCAGCAAATATTATGGACATTATAACCACGACAACGGTTGCTACAAGAGAACTTAAAGATACTATTTTTGTAACAATTAAGCCTAATGCAAATACTGCAAGTCCTGTGATAATTGCTACAGGACAGCAAACTAAAAATATACCTACACTTGTTGCAACGCCCTTTCCGCCTTTAAAGCCAAAGAAAATCGGGAATACATGTCCTAACATACATGCTACACCGCATATATAAGCGCCATAAATAGGTGCCGCCCATACCGCTTCGGTATTTTCAGAAATATACTGAAAAATAAGTCCTCCTGCTTTACAGGCAACAAAGCCCTTTAAAGCATCAAAAACAAAGGTTAAAAGTCCAGGAAGCATACCTACAGAACGCATAACGTTGGTAGTTCCTGCGTTTCCGCTACCCTTTGCACGAACATCCTCATTTGCGAATAATCTGGACAATATAACAGCAAAGCTTATACTTCCTATAAGATATGCGCCTATAACCGTAATAATTGCGGTTAATACCATTACTTTTCTCCCCTTTCTCTTATCACAAACCTAACAGGTGTACCCTCTAGACCGAAGGTAGAGCGTATTTGATTTTCAAGATAACGCTGATATGAAAAATGGAAAAGGTCTGCCCTGTTGCAAAAGCAAACAAAGGTGGGCGGACAGGTAGACGCCTGTGTCATATAATAAATTCTAAGTCGCTTACCCTTATCTGTAGGCGGTTGTACCCTAGCCGTTGCATCAGCCAAAATATCGTTAAGCTTACCTGTCGATATTCTCATAGTATTTTGGGAATATACATATTTTATAAGCTCAAACAAACGGTCAAGTCGCTGACCTGTTTTTGCCGATATAAATATGATAGGTGCAAACGGCATAAACGAAAAGTCATTCATAAGCTTTTTACGGTATTTATCCATGGTTGTACCGTCTTTTTCAACTATATCCCATTTATTAACCGCTATTATACAAGCCTTGCCCTGTTCAAGTGCTATACCTGCAACCTTTGAGTCTTGTTCGGTAAAACCGTCAACACCATCAATCATAATAACGCATACATTAGAGCGCTCAACCGCCATTTTTGCACGCATTACACTGTATTTTTCAATTTTATCCTCGACCTTGCTCTGACGTCTAAGTCCTGCGGTATCAATAAAATTAAAGGTTCCGAATTCATTTTCAACCCTAGTATCTATAGCATCTCTTGTAGTACCCGCTATATTCGATACAATAGAGCGCTCCTCACCCGATATTTTATTTACAAGTGATGATTTACCCGCATTAGGTTTACCGATAATAGCAACATTTATTATATCGCTCTCGTCTTCCTCTTGCATATCGTCAGGCAGATGCTCAAAGACTGCATCAAGCAAGTCACCCGTGCCGTGACCGTGCACCGAAGAAACTGCAACGGGGTCACCAAGGCCTAAATTATAGAATTCATAAAACTCCGCTGGGATATTACCTATTGTATCGCACTTATTAACGCAAAGCACGATAGGTTTACCGCTTCGCTGTAGCATAGAAGCTATTTCCATATCGGTTGCGGTAACGCCTGTTTTTAAATCGGTAACGAATATTATTACACTTGCGGTATCAATAGCAAGCTGTGCTTGTGAGCGCATACCAGAAAGTATTATATCATTGGTTTTAGGCTCTATACCGCCTGTATCTACAAGCATAATTTTTTTACCTTGCCACTCGGCGTCACCAAAAATTCTGTCCCTTGTAACACCTGGGGTATCGTCAACGATTGATAAACGCTGACCTATAAGCTTATTAAAGAGGGTTGATTTGCCAACATTTGGTCGCCCTACAACCGCTACTACAGGTTTTGCCATTTAACTTCTCCTTTCCAAAAAAGGACTTTAATATCCTAAGATTGCATCGGTGAGGTCAAAGCCATCACACTCAACAACCGTTATTTTTACATTAAGTTTTTCTGATAGTTCATCGACAGTTATACTATCAAGGAACATATCCTTTTCTTTCCTTAGCATTGCCGAAGGGATAAGCAATTCACTACCTAAATCCTTATCCTTTAACTGCTCATATATATCGGTGGCGGTAACAAGACCTGCAACCGTTATTTTCTCACCGAAAAAGTTATTTTTAATTCCATAGACATCGCATTTTAGACCCTTTACCTTTTTAGAACAAAGCTCTGCCACATACTTAATAAGCGGCTCGGCAGCTACGCCTGTGGCTAAAGATATATGGCGGTTACTTTCTTTTTCCTCTACATCCGCTAAAGCAGATTCGGCATCAGATTTTAAAAGTGCCCAAAGACCAACGCCGTTTTCAAGCTGTAAAAAGTCCTCATAATACTTAGCCTCGGGAATTTCTCTACCCGATAAAAGATAAAATTCATCGGCGGCATAAATTCTACGCTCACCGTATTTCTCTATACATTTATCTCCCGCTTTATCGATTATATCTATAACCTGTGCGGCACGCTCTTTATCAAAGGGTTTTATTTGCTCTAAGCCCTCACGGTATTTAGTAAGTCCTACCGGTACTGCCGCTATACACTCCACATTTTTCATCTCGGATAAGTCTGCGAGCGTTTTTTTAAGCTCATCACCGTCGTTATAATCAGGACATAAAACCAGCTGACAATTTATCTTTATGCCTGCATCGTTTAGTCTTGGTATAATTTCAAGCACCTTACCTGCATTCTTGTTTTTCATCATTTTAACACGAAGCTCAGGGTTTGTGGTATGCACCGAAATATTTATAGGGCTTATGTGCATCTTAATAATTCGATTTATTTCGTGCTCGGTTATGTTTGTAAGGGTTATATAGTTTCCAAACAAGAAAGAAAGACGGGAATCGTCATCCTTAAAATAAAGACTACTTCTTAAGCCCTTTGGAAGTTGGTCGATAAAACAAAAGATGCACTTGTTTTTACAGGAATGTTTTTTATCCATAAGATAGCTTTCAAATTCAAGGCCTATCTCTTCGTATTCATCCTTTTTTATCTTGACCTTTCTAAGCTTTCCGTTTTTATCTATAATCTCTAAACTAAGCTTTGAATTATTCTGATAAAAGCGATAGTCTAACACATCGATTATCTGCTCGCCGTTTATAGAAATTAAGGTTTCCCCAGCCAAAATTTTTGCTTTTTCAGCGGCACTTCCCTTTTGCACAAAGTCAATAATAACCGACATATTTCACCCCATAAAAAACCATTAACATAATTATACATAATATATTATATATTAGATTTTGCAAAAAAACAAGAGGGGGAACAAAATTCCCCCTCTGTGCTTTAAAGAATAAATTATTCTGCTACCTTAACTACCTCACGGCCGTTGTACTTGCCACATGCAGGGCAAAGTCTGTGAGGACGCTTGTAGTTGCCGCAAGATGCACATCTTACGAGTGCAGGAGCTTCGAGCTTCCAAAGGTTATTTCTTCTTTTGTCTCTTCTAGCTTTTGATGTTTTTCTCTTCGGTACTGCCATTATCAGCACCTCCTTAAAAAATTTCGTTATTAAAGTTTAATAAATATAAATTTAATCCTCTAGCAGTTCTTTAAGCTTTGCAAGCCTAGGGTCTATTTCCCTGTGCTCACACGAACAGTCGCCCTCATTTAAGTTCTTTCCGCACTTTAAACAAATACCCTTGCATGTCTCTTTACAAAGATGTTTGGTGGGAAGGCTTAAGAATACCTCAGAAAATATGAGCTCGTCCACATCAAGCTTCATATCGGGGACCGTTATAATGGTATCGCTTTGCTCACCTTCAATAGATGTAGCAAGCTGCCTTTCAAGCTCAAAGCCACATTTGGATACCGACTCGACACCGCAACGATCACAAGGGGCAGAAAATTCATAAGCTATATCAAGCTTTAAATTTACCACATCTGCCTTGCTGAATACTTTACCGCTAACCTTTACAGGCTTTTCTATCGGAAAGCTTCCGTAATACTCGGTATCACTCATATCAAGTTCCATATTGATATCCTGTGATTTCACATTTCCGGAAAACAAACCTTTAAGGTCTAGTATCATAAGAACACCTCACGGTAACTGCAATGTCACAACGATAATTATATAATTATCACCCTATTTTGTCAAGACAAAATTTAGAAATAATTGTTTATTTGGCTACTCTTTATAATAAACCGATAATTTATCACGCAATTTTTAACTTTAATCGCAATTTATCACTTATCATAGCTATAAATTCGCTATTTGTGGGCTTGCCGCGTTCGTTTTGGATTGTAAAACCAAAATAGGAATCAAGAACATCAACATCCCCTCTATCCCAAGCAACCTCTATTGCATGACGAATAGCACGCTCAACCCTAGATGATGTTGTGTTATACTTTTTAGCTACTGTTGGATATAAAAGCTTGGTAACCGAGTTTATAATTTCAGGGTCCTTAACCGATAAAAATATTGCTTCTCTTAAATAGTGATAACCCTTTATATGTGCAGGTACGCCAATTTGATGTATGATTTCGGTTATCATAAGCTCAAGCCCCGTATCCGTTACAACATTATCCTTTATAAGCATAGGACTTTGCTCGTTTTTCCAACCCGATAACTGTATTATACGTTTTGCCATAGTATCCATATCAAAGGGTTTTAAAAAATAATAGCTAGCGCCTGCATTTAACGTTTCTCGTTCAAGACGCTGATTGTCAAAGCTAGACATAGTCATAACCATAGGTCTATCTTTTTCATCAATACCGTTTATTTCGGCAAGCACCCCCAAAATATCAAGATTAGGCATAAATACATCTGCTAATATTACATCAGGTTTTTGAAGCTTTACCGCTTCTAAAACCTTACGTCCGTCCTTTTCGCAAAGAGTTACCTCCATACCGTAGCTTTTGAGTGCATTTGCACAAGCATTTCCTAATTCTGTAGTGTCGTCTGCTATAATTACCTTAAGTTTCTTTTCCATAATTTTTCCTCCGTTTTTTATTGTGTGTTCCATATATTACCATATAATTCCTCAAATTTCAAGCATTTTGTGAGAATTTTTCTCACTTTTTATCGCATTTTGCGGAAATTTTCTACTTTTTATGAGAATTTAGTTATCCCTTTGACATTTTATTACCTTTGGTGTATAATGGTTTCACAAAACATTCTCAAACGCTCAGGAGGTGAAATTATGAAAAAGTTTTTTGATGAATTTAAAAAGTTTGCCCTTAGAGGTAATGTGGTAGATCTTGCAATAGGTATGATTATCGGTAGTGCATTTACAGGTATCGTTACTGCTCTTACCGCCAATTTTATTCAGCCTATTCTCGACCTCGTAACAGGCGCACACAAGGGTTGGTACTCTTGGAGTGAAGTTGCAGGATACGCTTCAGCTTTCGTAACCGCTGTTATTAACTTTATAATTATAGCATTTGTTTTATTCCTTATAATGAAGGGATTAAATGCACTTATGTCAATTGGTCAAAAAAAGAAGGAAGAAGAGCCGAAAGCTCCTACTACAAAGGTTTGTCCTTTCTGCAAGAGCGAAATCGCAATTGATGCAGTTCGCTGCGCACACTGTACTTCAGAATTAAAGTAAGTATACCAAACATAAAAAAAGACGACTGCAAATTGCAGTCGTCTTTTATTTTTACTTAAAAATTATTATTTGTTTAAAGCTATGAAATTTGCAACTAGTGCTAGAACAAAGAATGCTATTGCTATATACTTGGTAATGCGTGCAAGAGTAGCATCCACTGTACGAGCTTTGTTCTTAGAAAGGAAGGTATCTGCTCCGCCTGAAATAGCACCGCTAATACCTGAACGATGTCCCTGCTGAAGAAGAATAACTGCTATTATGAACAGAGAAACAAGTATTACCAAAATACCTAAAATAATCTCATACCATGCCATATAAAAAACCTCCAAATATTTTAAAAGATATAATTTCAATTCAAGTAAGGTATATAATACCACATATATTTTTAATTTGCAACATTTTTTTGAATAATTTTTAAGTTTACTGTGGTAATTTACAACTGCAACCGCCAAAAAGCTTATCAATATTGAGTGTATGCTCGTCCGCATCCTTAATAAATCCAAGCTTTTTAAAAAGCTCCACAGGTGCTGTATCAACATATCTTGCATCCATAGCACTACGTTCTGCCGCCACATGCAATGCGCTGCGTAAAACCCCGTCAGCCAACATTATATCGTTTTGAGGCTCTAGATTTAATATGCAAATACTTTTTTCATCGAGATAATAAAGGCAAAAGCCTAGCTCTTGACCGTTACAAACTGCCGATACAATGCCTGAATTTTCGGTATATTCTAAACCTTGCTCTAAAAATCTCTGCTTAATTGCTTCTTTATCTTTACAAGGAAGAACGGTTATCATCAGTCTTCCTCCTTAGACTTGGTAGAAACGTTTTGTAGTCTTTGTAGCTCTCGCGCATTTAGCTCACGCCAATCGCCCTGCTTTAGCATTCCAAGCTTTACACCTGCAATTTCGGTGCGTTTAAGACGCATTACCTCAAGCTTTACCGCCTCACACATTCTTCTTATCTGACGATTAATTCCCTCATGAATTATAAAGCACAAAACCGTTCTGTCTTCTTTGCGCTCCATTATAAAAATATCACAGGGTTTAGTTACCTTATCGTCAAGCTTTATGCCGCTAGCCATTTTATCTATCTGTTCATCGGTAACTGCACCCTTAACGGTTACTCTATAAGTTTTATTAACCTGTGCCGACGGATGTGTAAGAGCGTTGGCAAGCTCTCCGTCGTTAGTCATAATAAGAAGACCCTCTGAGTTACGGTCAAGTCTGCCTACGGGAAAGACCTTTGTGCCTACGCCTTTTACAAGGTCACTAACACATTTACGGTCAAGCTCATCCTTCATAGTTGTAACAAAGCCTCTCGGCTTATGTAACATTATATATACCTTTTCGGTAACGGCAACAACATTTTTTCCACTTACGCTAACCTTGTCACGCTTTGGATCTACCTTGTCACCCAAAGAGGCTATTCTACCGTTAATTCTAACCTTGCCGTTTTCAATTAACTCCTCTGCCTTTCTGCGAGAAGCAATTCCGCATTGTGATAAATGCTTTTGAAGTCTTATTTTATTATCCTTCATTTTTACTCCTAAACTTTAAATACTTTTGAGCATATAACTGAAAAGCTCAAGTATTCTGTTGTATTTGTTTTGATTTGATTGCTTTATACTAATCGGTGAGGTAATATTTTCCGAAAGAATTAAATTATCGGAAGAATAATAATAAACCTTGCCTATTACATCACCTTTATTTATTGGTGCATATATAAAATTCGGCAAAGAAATTTCCGCCTTTAAATCATCGGTTTCCTTTACAGAAAATCTTTTTGAAGAAATTTCAATTTCTATACTGTTTTCGGTGCCGTTTTGCACGGGTATTTTAAATTTATTATGGTCGGGCGAAATATCAACAGTTTGCAATGAGGCTAACCCTAAATCTAAAAGTGCGCGGTGGTCTGCCCAATCGTTAGGGTCGTTAAGTGTTACGGCTATTACATATTTACCGTCTTTTTTTGAAGCGGTGACAAGGCATCTGCCCGACTTTTTAGTAAATCCTGTTTTAACACCGACTATATCATCATAGCTTTTTAAAAGTCGGTTGTGATTTGTAAGGGTACGCTTATATGGTGGATTACCATAACAAAGCGTTGCTGATTTAGATTTTGCCGCAGCAGCAAAACTCCCATTTTCAAGGGCATGTTTTGCAATTAGCGCTAATTCATAGGCGGTTGTGTAGTGCTCCTTACCGTCAAGCCCTGAGGGTGTTTCAAAATGGGTATTTTTAAGACCTAGCTCTAAAGCCTTGTTGTTCATCAGCTCAACAAAGTTTTGGGTTGAGCCTGAAATTGCTATTGCGGTGGTATTTGCCGCATCGTTTCCCGATGCTAACATCATACCGTAAAGCAAATCGTGATAAGAAACAGTGTCCCCTACCTGTAAGCCCATTGACGAGCCCTCGACAGTTACCATTTCCCTTGTTGTAACAATAGTTTCGTTAAGGTCTGCATTTTCACAGAGTAAAAGTGCCGTCATAATTTTGGTGGTACTAGCCATAGGAAGTCTGCTATCAGCATTTTTAGAGAATAGAATTTCTCCTGTATCACCGTTTATAACCACTGCCGCTTTGGCTGAAAGTGCACTCGTCTTTACACTAATATTTAAAACGATAAAAAATACTATTAAAAGCGCTGTTATTTTTTTCAAAGCTACCACCCATAAATTTTATGTGCGATAGACTTATCTTTATAACCTTTACTGCTCTTTATCCTGTTTTGTTTCCTTTTTAAAAAGAGACGCAATTTTATCTACTATTTCAGGCGCCATATTTATAGCCTTATCAAGTGTATCCATCTGGTTGTATACAGGCATCATATGAACATTATCACCCTTGACAGCAATAAATGCTACAGGGGTAATTGTAACGCCCGCTCCACCGCCGCCGCCAAAACCGTTGGTGGCTGTTTTGCTTGGAAAATCACTGCCGCCGGTAGCAAGACCAAAGGCTACCTTAGAAACAGGAATTAGCGTCACAGAATCGAGTACTATAGGGGTGCCCACTATTGTATCGGCATCAACCATAGTGCGAATATGTTCCATTGTAGAGTTAATTACATTACTAACGTTATTCTCGCTCATACTTTTCACAATCCTTAAGTTTTATTCTTCGCTTAAAAATGGATTGGTATCCTCAATTTCAAGCTGTTCTGCTATTTCGGGGGTCTCGGTAGGCTCTTTAGGTAGAGGTGGTAGCTCACTTAAATCTGAAAGACTAAAGCAACGAAGGAAGTTTTTTGTGGTACCGTAAAGCAGCGGTCTGCCGGGTAGCTCTAGTCTGCCACGCTCTTCTATAAGCTCTTTTTCAAGAAGTGTAGTTATAACACCCGAACAGTCAACACCTCTTACCTGCTCAATAAACGCCTTGGTAACGGGCTGATTATATGCTACAACGGCTAGCACCTCAAGAGCTGCCGAGGAAAGCGGAGTTTTACGCTTTATATCGAATGCTTTCTTTATATAATCTGCATAAACTTCATTAGTTGCTAGCTGATATGTGTTTTCAAGTCTTAAAAGTGTGAGACCGCTTTTTTGGTCGGCTAGTCGCTCGCTTAAACCCTTAGCAGCCTCAACTACCTTTTCAGGCTTTATTTCAAAAACCTGTGCCAAACGGTCAATACTCATCGGCTCGCCCGAAGCAAAGAGCACTGCCTCTAAAGCTTTAATAGTTTGTTCTTTATTCATTTTTTGTGCCCCTTTATAAGTTTGATTTCGGCATCGTCCGAATTGCCTGTTATCTCTATTCTGTTAGCCTTGCAAAGCTCAAGCACCGCTAAAAATGTAGCTACTAATTCAGAACGGCTTTTAGCTCCGCTATAAAGCTTGTTTAACTTGCCCTTACCGTTTTTTATAAGATTTCGCATAACATATACTATCTTGGTTGATACTGCAACTATCTTTTTAGCAACTATCTTAGTAAACGGTGCTACAGGTGGAGGAAGTCTTCTCTGTCCCCTACCAACTGCGGCAAGATATGCTGTGAAAAGGCAATCGCTTTCGTGGATTAGCTCATAGGTTTTTGGCGCCTCATAAGGCTCAGGACCTTTCACAAATCGGTTAAATCCGCCTGTCAGCTTTCCTAACTTTTCTGCCTGCTCTCTGCACATTTGGTACTCTATAAGCTCGCCTGTAAGTTCTTGCTTTAGGCGTTCAACCTCTTCGTGCTGCGGCAAAAGGCTTACGGTTTTCATATAAATAAGTCTTGAAGCCATCTCAAGAAATTCGCTTGCTATTTCCATTTCCTGCTGCTTGAACTTTTCTATTTGCTCTAAATACTGTTCAATAAGCACCGAAAGCTTAATATCATAAATATTCAGTTTGTTTCGTGCTATAAGCTGTAAAAGCAAATCGAGAGGACCCTCGAAGCTTTCAAGCGTATATGACAGCGTAGTTTCCATAAATTCTCCTCACTTAAAAGATAGAAAAGATTAAACTTGTAATGCTTATTAAACCGTTTAGTATTGCATTAGAAAGGAAGGATAACGGAATATCTAAAACACCCGTTATAATAAGCGCCAAGACAACATAAAACAAAATTCTTTCATACTGCATCAGCTTGTAATAAAGTCTATCAGGTAAAAATGCGGATAAAAGTCTTGAACCGTCAAGCGGAGGAATAGGTATAAGATTAAAAACCGCAAGACCTATATTTATCTCGGCAATATAAAACAAAAAGCTATATACAAACATAAATAGACCGCTTACACTATCGGTAAACAAAATAACGATATTTAATAGCATCAAAGAAATAAATGCAACAACGATATTTGACAAGGGTCCCGCAAAGGCTGTTATCGCCATATCTCTTTTAGGGCTGTTAAAATATCTTGTATTCACCTGTACAGGCTTTGCCCATCCAAAACCACAAAGCAATATGCATAACGCACCGATATAATCGATATGAGCAAAGGGATTAAGGGTTAGCCTTCCCTGATATCTGGGTGTTGGGTCACCAAGCTTTGAAGCGGCAAACCCGTGTGCCCATTCGTGAATAGGAAGTGTTAAAAATATTACCACAACGGCCGAAAGGATATATGCTATAACCTGATCTAAACTCAAACCGCCTCTTAATGCGCTTATCAGCAAGAAACACCACTCCAAATTACATATTTAATATATTATATATCATTGACACAAAAATTACAAGCAAAACATATCTATACACCTTTGATAAAGTAATAACATACAAAAATCCGATGCAGATTAAATTCCGCATCGGATTTTATAATTTTTATATTTTCTTAAGAAGATTTTCTATAGATTTATCGTCTTTAAAATCTATATCACAAGGCTTTTTACAAAGTGACCAATGCTCTGTATGGGATATAGTTTCCTGTGGTTTTACTTTTTTAAGTTCACCGAGGGTTTCCATTTCCAAATACATATTGTTTGTATATGTTTCAAAGGATACACCCTTATCAACATAAACACCGTTTTTGTGATTAGGTGAATAGCTCATACAAAATACATCGTCACCTAAAACATAATAAGCGTTGCCTTTATTAAGGTCGGTACCTATCTTAAGCGGATTATCACAACTACTATCTTGAGTTACAGTGATATAAGAATTACCCCAATATATTCTCTTATCGCTCATATCGGTATAGCGCCAAATTGCTACCATTTTATTTGGAACATAACCTGAATCGTGATCGTTTGTAGGCATAATAACAGCACCGCCGCCGTCACAAACCGTAACACCCCAAACAGCAAATTCCTTTTCTTTTTCGCTAATATTAGTTACGTTCATTTCTAGTTGCATATTAGCATCGTCTGGGTCCATTCTAACGATTAAGGTTTTAGCAACGCCGTTTTCAGTTTCGGGAACTGCCGCAAAAACTGCAGTGTTATCATTAACCACATAAGATACTGCCTTATCATCAGGACTATATGTGTGCGGATATGTCTCGGGCGCTACCCACACTCTGTGACCGCCTAAAACCTCCCAAGACTTGCCCTTGCCATAATAATTCTCATATTCCTCATCGGTCATAGGTGTAAAAAGCTCTCGCTTATCCCATAAAATATTCTGTCCGTCAACATAGCCAAAAGCGATAATTCTAGGACCTATATCCACCGTTACAACAGCTCTTATAATGCCGTTTGAAAGCTCTACCGCTTTACCGAAATTTTTATAGTTCTGTATTTCCTTTACCGTTACCATTTTTAGTTCTCCTTTTTTAAAAATTTATATTTAAACTCGACGCCACATTCAGTAGGCCTTCCTAGAGATAAAGCATAAAGGTCTGTAGCTCTTTGTTCAAACTCAAAAACCTTGTTTGCTTCTTCTCCTAACTCTTTAATTTTAGCGACCTTGGTTATTATGGGCGTATCGGTTTCTATATTTTTTAGTGCCTGTTCGCCATCCTTTGAAAGACCTAAAACTCTTACATACGGCGGTTTTACCATAAAAAATTGTTTTGTAAATCCAAGCGCTGCTGATAGCACCAAACGGCGCACTCTAGCTAGTGTATACCGCTTTGATTTAATCATAGAATATAACTCTTCAAGACCTGTTGCAACCCTTACCGAGAAAAAAAGTTTATTTTCTATACCTTCGCTTATATCAGGAAGGTTTTTGAAATCTTCAACAGTTTTTTGTCTTAAAATAGCAAGAATCGCAGTTTCTATCCGTTTTATATCAGATACAAAATCCGTTTCAATAAACCCTCTAAGCGCTATCGGCATAAAACGCTCTGCATAGCCTAAATCTCCTGATTTAAGTTTATCTCTTATAAAAGAGGATGAAACAAAGTTATCAGCTATAATATCACTATCGTGATTAGCACCTTTTCTCTTTATGCATTTAAACTTAATATCCAACTTTAAGCTTTTTGCCGCCATAATATACTCAATACCTAGGTTATCGTTTGGTGAATTTAAAACCTCTGTATCTGCACCTAAACAAACAGCCGCTTTTTCTCTGGCAGTAGCAAAGGTAACACCGTTTTTAATCTCTTCTTGGACAAGAGAAGAAAACTCATTTGATAACAAAATATCGGCGGTTTTTTCAAGCTTTTCTATATCTCCACATTCACTGCCGAATATGATTTCATCGCAACCTAAAGCGTGAAGCTGTGAAACACCGCCAAGTGCAAAATTCTGGGCTGTTGACATTGACCATAAAACAGGTAGCTCTGCAACTATATCGGCGCCGCAATCAAGAGCTGCCTTGGCACGCTTTATTTTTGGTATTATAGCGGTATCGCCGCGCTGAACAAAATTACCGCTTAATACTACAGCAACGGTGTTAC
The DNA here is from genome assembly GCA_045577835.1 of Acutalibacteraceae bacterium. GTDB lineage: Bacteria > Bacillota > Clostridia > Oscillospirales > Acutalibacteraceae > UBA737. The sequence goes on from JAZNJD010000044.1 coordinate 16,858, forward strand.
CGCCCTGTTTTGCAGTATCAATCAGCAATTTATGACCGCTATGAAGCGGATTAAATTCGGCTATAATACCTACTAAAGCCATTCTGTGCCCTCCTTTTTATAAAAAATACTTGAAAAATCTATTGAAATAATATATTATATATAAGTTAGTGTGGGTTATGATGTTTATTCTATCATAAATCTTATCACACAATCAAAATTTTTTCAATATAAAAAAAGATTTTAGGAGAAATGAAAATGAAAATTTTTGTAGTTAATGCAGGTAGCTCAACACTTAAGTATCAGGTTATTGATATGAACGATGAGTCCCTAGTATGCAAGGGCATTTGTGACCGTATAGGTGCTACCGACGGTTCTGTAGGTGTTATCACCCACAAGACACCTGATGGTAGAGTTTATAAGGCAGAAACTCCAATGCCTACTCATTCAGAGGCTTTCGAAAGCGTAGTTTATGCTTTAACTCAGAGTGATGCAAAGGTTATGGATTCATTTGACGAGATTTCAGCTATCGGTCACCGTATAGTACAAGGCGGTAGCATTTTCTCAGGCTCTTGCCTTATCAATCCTGAGGTTATTGACCAAATCGAAGCTTTAGGCGAGTTAGCTCCATTACATAACCCTGCACACGTTTTAGCAATTCGTGCTTGTGTAAAGACCTTTGGTGATAAAATGCCACAGGTAGCCGTATTTGATACCTCTTTCCATCAGACCTTAGAGCCACGTGCTTATATGTACGGCTTACCATACAAGTATTATGAGAAGTACGGTGTTCGTAAATACGGTGCACACGGTACTTCACACAAATATGTAAGTGACCGCTGTGCCGCACTTGAAAATAAGGACAAAAAGGACCTTAAGATTGTTACCTGCCATTTAGGTAGCGGTTGTTCAATTTCTGCTGTTAAAAACGGTGTTTGCTATGATACCTCAATGGGCTTTACCCCACTTGACGGTTTTATGATGGGCACACGTACCGGTACTCTCGACCCATCTGTACTTACCTATCTTGCTAAAAAAGAGGGTTGGACTCCCGACGATATCAACCGTATCTGCAATAAAGAGTCAGGTGTTCTTGGTATTTCAGAACTTACTAACGATAACCGTGACCTTGTTGATGCAGCAGCTGCAGGCAACGAAAAGGCTGCTTTAGCACTCAATATGCAGACCTATCAGATAATTAAGTTTATAGGCTCATATATTGCTGCTATGAACGGTGTTGACGCTATTGTATTTGCAGGCGGTATCGGTGAAAACAACCCCGAGCTTCGTCAGGATATCTGCGATAGCTTTACATATTTAGGTGTTAAACTTGACGATGCAAAGAACCATGTTCGCGGTGAAGAAATTAAAATTTCAACCGATGATTCAGGCGTTGCAGTTTACGTTATTCCTACAAACGAAGAGCTTGCTATCGCACGCGATACAAAAGATATCGTATCAAAACTCTAATTTGGAGAAATTTTTATGAATATAGCTCAGATTAAAGAGAAAATTTTAAACGACGGTTATTCAAAGGACTTTGCAATGCTCTACACCGATGTAGAAGCGGCTAAAAAGCGCTACATAGATGCACTTGATGAGTTTGAAGACCTTTACGGTGACCGTGATAACATCCGTTTGTTTTCTGCACCCGGAAGAACCGAGGTTGGCGGAAATCATACAGACCATCAGCACGGTATGGTGTTAGCAGGCAGTGTTGACCTTGATGTTATTGCTGTTGTAAGCGATAACGGAAGTGATACCGTTCGTATTAAGTCTGCCGGCTATCCTATGGACGAAATTGATATTACCGAGCTTTCTGTTAAATCGGAAGAAAATGGACAGGCAGCCGCACTAATAAGGGGTGTTTGTGCCGCATTCCGTAACAACGGCTACAAGGTAGGCGGTTTTGATGCATATACCACCTCTAATGTTTTAAAGGGTTCAGGTCTTTCCTCCTCTGCCGCTTTTGAGGTTTTAGTTTCTAATATTGTTAACGGTCTTTACAACGAAAATAAGGTTGATGCCCTAACAATAGCTAAATACTCACAGTTTGCAGAGCGTGAATTTTTCGGTAAACCCTGTGGTCTTCTTGACCAGATGGCAAGCTCTGTAGGCGGATTTACCTTTGCAGATTTTTGCGATAATGCAAACCCAAAGGTAGAAAAAATCGAGCTTGATATTGCCGATTCAGGCTGCACACTTTGTGTTGTTGACACAGGCGGCAATCATGCTGATTTAACACAGGATTATGCCGATATCACAATAGAATGCAAGGCTGTAAGTAAGGCTTTAGGCGTTGAGTTTTTAAGAGAAGCAGACCAAGAGGAATTTTATAAAAATCTTGCAGTTATCCGCAACTCTTGCGGTGACAGAGCAGTGCTTCGTGCTTTCCACTTCTTTAACGAAAATGATAGAGTTGCAAAGCAGAAAAAGGCTTTAGAGCAAGCAGATTTCAGCGCTTTCTTTAAACTTGTTAACGCTTCTGGCGATTCTTCTTATAAGTATTTACAGAACCTCTACCCCACATCAAATCCTGCAGAGCAGGGACTTTGCTTAGGCCTAGCACTTACCGCTGATTTCTTAAACGGTGAGGGCGCTTGCCGTGTTCACGGTGGCGGTTTTGCAGGCACAATTCAGTGTTACATACCAAACGAAAAGCTTGACGCTTACAAGCAAATGATAGAGGCTGTATTTGGTAAAAACAGCTGTGTTCCGCTTAAAATCCGCCCTGTTGGCGGTTATGAGCTAGTTTAATTTATATTTCCTTAGCCGCAGACTTTTGTCTGCGGCTTTTTCTTTTTTAATATACAAATATTTTTTAGAATATAAATTTTTTTAATGCTAATAATATACTCGGTGATAAAATATGAAAGGTATATTAAAAGTATTTTTTACAAGTGTAATTTGTTCGGCAGTTTTTTTAGCGGCGGCGTTCGTTTATCTCAATATGGAGGTTAAAAGCAAGCAGACCGAGGTCAAGGACCCTACAATCCCCTACACCCAAACTGCGCCCGATGATTGCGGTGTTTTGGTTTCATTCCCTGATAAGAGCGGTTGTCTTGTCTATTTCGATTTTACTAAAAGCGCTATAACTACACTATTTTGTGATGATGTCGATTTAGTGCAAAAAGAATACAAGGGTTATTCGGTCGATTATAATTTAGAGGCCGATTATGATCTGCTTAGCGGCATAATCGATCGCTGCGGAGGTATAGACCTGCTACTAAGTGAAAATGTATTAAGATATACGGGTGTACAAATAACCGATATACTCTCAACTAAGACCGATACTACCGATATACGTGCTGTAATAGCTAAAGCAATATTTAAAACTATTAGTGAAAATGGCATAGACGCCGAGCTTTTAGTATACGTTATTGAAAACAGCAATACCGATTTAACAGTTCCCGTTTGTCTCGATTGGCATGAATATTTAAAGGATATGTGTCAAAACGCTACTGTTATCAATTAAATAAATTTGCAAATGAAAGCGCAGTCTCGTTTGAGACTGCGCTTTTGATTATTTTATTTCTTGTTCTAAGGTTTTAAAATAGTCTGTATCAAAAAATTCGGTTATTGTAATATCCAATCCGTCACAGAGTTTCTTAATGGTTGATATGCCTGGATTTTTACTTTGGTCGTAAAGTATAGACTTAACCGTTGTATACGGAACTCCTGAAAGAGAGGCAAGTCTGCAAAAATTCATATCCCTTTGATAGCATAATTCCTCAAATCTTTTCTTAACAGCCTGTGTGATATTCATTTTTACCACTCCTAACAAAAATATTTTACTATTTTTATTAGGAATATTTAGACTATATATTATGCTATAGTACTATATATAGTCTTTGATTAAAGAAGTGGTTGTTTGTAAAAATTCCTTTACAGAACAATTCAATCCAGCTAGTTTTAACGCCTCTTTCATTTCTTTTTCTATTTCCTTTACAGGAACATTTTCTTTAATAGATAATTGTTTTAAAATTTCCTTATATTTCATATTATCGCCTCCTTTGGCACTATTATACTATATATAGTCTATCGTAATTTGTCATAATATGTCGCACCTCAAAAATTTTTATATGTTTGGATCAAAAGCAGTGATTGACATTCAGAAGTTTTCAATTTATAATATATTTTAAGTATATATATTTATTATCCTATTTTTTGGAGGGATTTATTTGGATAATATAATTGAATTATTCGGCAATAACGTTTTTAACGATTCGGTTATGAAGGAACGTCTGCCCGAAGATGTGTATTCACTTATCAAGGATGCCGTATCTAAGGGCAAAAGCATTGACAGCAGTATTGCGGATACTGTTGCCGCCGCTATGAAGGAGTGGGCACTTGAAAAGGGTGCTACACATTTTTCGCATTGGTTCCAGCCGATGACAGGTATTACTGCCGAAAAGCACGATAGCTTTATAGCACCTACGGGTGACGGACATATAATTATGGAATTTTCGGGCAAGGAGCTTATAAAGGGCGAGCCTGACGCTTCTTCATTCCCATCAGGTGGGCTCAGAGCTACCTTTGAAGCAAGAGGCTACACCGCTTGGGACCCTAGCTCTTATGCCTTTGTAAAGGATAATACCCTTTGTATTCCTACCGCCTTTTGTTCATACGGTGGTGAAGCGCTTGACCAAAAAACCCCTCTGCTTCGCAGTATGGAGGCTATTAACAAGCAATCCCTCAGAATAGTTCATTTACTTGGTATGAACGACGTTAAGAGTATGACTACTACTGTTGGTCCTGAACAAGAATATTTCCTGATTGATCGTGAAATGCACAAAAAACGTCCTGACCTAATCTTTTGCGGCAGAACCCTTATCGGTGCTAAGCCTCCAAAGGGTCAGGAGATGGACGACCACTATTTTGGTGTTATAAAGCCTAGAGTTTTAAGCTTTATGAAGGACCTTGACAAAGAGCTATGGAAATTAGGAGTTCTTGCTAAAACAGAGCATAACGAGGCAGCTCCTGCACAGCACGAGCTAGCGCCCATTTTCACCACCACCAATATTGCGGCTGACCACAATCAGCTCACTATGGAAATGATGAAAAAGATAGCGCTAAAGCACGGTCTTGTTTGTCTTTTACACGAAAAGCCATTCGAGGGTGTTAACGGTAGCGGTAAGCACAACAACTGGTCACTTTCCACCGATACAGGTGTAAATCTCTTAAAAGCGGGCAAGACACCAAGTGAAAATCCTCTATTCTTACTAACCCTTGCGGCTGTTATCAAGGCGGTGGACGAGCATCAGGATTTACTTAGAATTTCGGTAGCGAGTGCGGGTAACGACCACCGTTTAGGTGAGGACGAGGCTCCTCCTGCTATTGTTTCTATCTATCTAGGTGACGAATTAAATTCTATACTCTACGATATTGAAAACGGTGTTCATCACGACGATTTACATAAGATTAAGATGAATGTTGGTACAGAGGTAATACCTTATATCCGCAAGGATAATACCGACCGTAACCGCACCTCTCCCTTTGCATTTACAGGCAATAAGTTTGAGTTTAGAATGTTAGGCTCTGGCTCATCTATTTCAGATACAAACATTATGCTTAATACCATAGTTGCTGAATCCTTCCGCATTTTTGCTGATAGGCTTGAAAAGGCAAGCGATACAAAGGCTGAGGCTATGGATATAGTTAGGGAAACAATAAAGGCTCACAAGCGCATCATTTTTGATGGAGACGGATACTCTGCTGCTTGGCGTGAAGAGGCAAGCAAAAGAGGACTGTTAAATCTTAAGAGCACTGTTGATGCTATCCCCTATCTTACAAAAGAGGAAAATGTTGAGTTGTTTGAGCGTCACGGTGTTTTAAACCGCACCGAGCTTTGTTGCAGAGCTGATGTTTCCCTTGAAAACTACTGTAAAATTATACATATTGAGGCACTAACCTTAATTGAAATGCTAAAGCGTGATATTATCCCTGCTATTAGCAAATATTCCTCATTCCTTTTAAACTGTGCAGAGCACAATGCGAAGGTCTTAGGAAAAAATGCAGATACGGTTGAAAAGGCTACTGCTAAAAAGCTTAACGATTATAATCTAACACTTTACAATAATGTAAATCTGTTAGAGGAAGCGGTTAATACAGCTTCAAATTATGATAAGCTTAATGACAGAGCCATCTTCTATCACGATAAGGTTTTAGCACTTATGGATACGCTACGTAAAGCTAGCGATAGCGCAGAAGCAATAGTTGCAAGAGATTACTGGCCATATCCTTCTTACGGTGATTTACTGTTTAAGATATAAAAATAAAAATGAACTTCCATTGGGAAGTTCATTTTTATTTTATAACGGTGATTGATTGCATTTTTGGTGTTGCAATTTCTGCAAAAATGCATTGGTCTTTTATCTTTTCTTTTGCTTTTTTGGCTTCTTTAATGCTAGTAAAAATTCCATAAACACTAGGTCCGCTACCTGAAAGGCAGACACCTATTGCACCATTTTGCAAAAGCAACTCTTTTTCTAATTCCACATCGCAAACCTTTTCAAAATCGTTTGATAGATTATCTGCAATTTTTTCTAGCGAGCCACTATTTAAAAGCTTGACAAAATTTTCGGTATTAGGATTTTGCACACTGCACTCATCCAGCTTTTTATACATATCGGCAGTTGAAAGCTTATTGCCTCTTTTAATAATTAAAAATACACCTTTTTGAAAGCTTGGGCAATCAAGTATTATTTCGCCTATTCCTTGAACTCTTTTTGTTCCGCCAAAAAGGCAAAACGGCACGTCTGCACCAACTGTTTTAGCAATAAGGCATAGCTGTTCCGCTGAAAGCCTTGTTTCATAGAGCTTATCAAGCGCTATAATCACACCTGCGGCATCTGTACTACCGCCAGCCATACCTGCGGCATCGGGAATATGCTTTTCTATATAAATGTCAGCACCGCTGCTAACGCCTGTAAAGCTAAAGAAAGCCTTTGTCGCTTTAAAGGCTATATTTTTTTCGCCGCTAAAAGCGTCAACAGAACATTTAACCGATATTGCATCCGATTTTTTAACCTTAACTACATCGGCTATCGAAACCGATTGCATTACAGAATCAAGATTGTGGTAACCGTCTTCTCTTTTTGAGGTTATATCAAGGGTAAGATTTATTTTAGCGTTACATAAAAGTTCTAGCTTTTCCATAATTACCCCTTAATTCTTTACACCGTGATGATATCCGTATGTACCCGGAGTTATAGCCTCGAAATGAAAGCCCATTTCAACAAGACCCTCTATCATTAGAGGAAGTGCCTCGGCGGTTGTTTTCTTTACGGCAGAATCGTGCATAAGCACGCATATACTCTTTTTACCCCTTGCCTGAGATAAAACATTATTAACTAGTGTTTCCTTAGGAACCTTATTACCTGAAGCATCGCCTGAGCTTACATTCCAATCGTAATAAGAATATCCCATTTCGGGGAGGCGCTTTGTAAGCTCGGTCATAATACCTTTAGAATATTGAGCACTAATTAAATTACTAGAGCCGCCCGGAAATCTCATTATTTGGCTTTTGACGCCCGTCAAATTGCATACAAGATTAGAAATAGCCTCGAGGTCTGTAAGATAGGCTTCTACACTTGTATATATTTTTGCGTAATTATGCGAATTAGTGTGCAGACCTATAGCGTGACCCTCTTCGTGAATATTTCTGATATAAGAATTTACACCTGTACCTGTAACGAAAAAGGTTGCCTTAATATTGTATTTTTTTAGAGTGTTTAAAATTAAGAGGGTGTTGTTTGAAGGACCGTCATCAAAGGTTAGATAGCATACCCCCGGCATCATAGCCTGTTGCTCGGCTTTGGGGAGGGACAGTCTTTGTATAATCGCCTCGGTGCGCTTTCTGGCAGCTTCGCTAGCAGCAGCCTGTGCTGCCGCCTGCTTTTTGGCGGCAAGCTCGGTCATCTGCTGTCTTAAACTGCTGTTTTCATCCTCTAGCGCCTTTTTTTCGCTTTCAAGACGGTCGTTTTGTTCATTGGCACCGTCTAATTGACTTTTGAATTTACTTTCGTTATCCTTGAATTTTTCAATTTCTTCTGAATAACTAGCAGCCGTTTGTGATACACTTTTACCGTAAGAACTCTTATTTATCAAAAGGCAACTCGTAACTATCAAAGCGATTATAAGCAACGTTATTACTGCCGTAAAAATTACATTTTCTTTTCTATCAAAAAAATGCACGCTATCTCCCCCTCTCTTTTTGTAATTATACCATTAAAAAAAAGTTTTTTCTACTGTAATTATATTACAAATTATTACAATTTTGCTTTAAAAAATTAAAGATTGATTTTAGATGCTTTTAATGTTATAATCTTTATTGTAAATTTTGAATTTCGGAGGAATTAACTTGAATAACAATATAATAATTTCAAGCGATAGCACAACCGATTTAAGCACAGAGCTCAAAGAGCGTTATAATATCAGAATTATTCCCCTCGGTGTAACTCTTGGTACCGATGTTTTTCGTGACGGTATTGATATTACTCCCGATGAGATATATGAGCATCATAGAAAAACGGGTGAGCTCCCTAAAACTACCGCCGCTAATGTTGGCGAATGTGAGGACTTTTTTGCAGAGCTTACAAAAGACGGTGCAGAGGTTGTGCACTTCACCATAAGCGGTGAAATGTCATCAACCTATAACAATTCTTTGATTGCGGCATCGGATTTTCCTAATGTTCACGTTGTAGACACAAGGAACCTTTCAACAGGCGGCGGTTTGCTTGTTATCGCCGCAGCCGAAATGGCAAAAAGCGGTATGGACGCTAAAACCATTGCAGAAAACTGCCGTGAGCTTACTAAAAATGTTACCGCATCATTTGTAATTGATAATCTTGATTATCTTCATAAAGGTGGAAGATGCTCGGCACTTTCGGTGCTTGGTGCTAACCTCCTCAAATTAAAGCCTTGTATTGAGGTTAAAAACGGCTCTATGGGTGTAGGCAAAAAGTACAGAGGCAAATTTGGTGATGTTCTTAGCACCTATGTAGACGATGTTTTAGCCGATAAGGATAATATCGTTGATGACCGTGTTTTCGTTACCCACGCAGGCTGCGACAAGGAAATTGTTGACTCGGTTGTAGAAAAGGTAAAGGCTACGGGAATATTTAAAGAGGTATTCGTAACAAGAGCTGGATGTACTATTTCTTCACACTGCGGCAAAGACACTCTCGGCATTCTCTTTATTAAGAAAAAGCCAATCGCTTAAAGTTTTAATTTTAATACCGCTAAGTTTTTTAACTTAGCGGTTTATTTTTTTAAATTGCTATTGATTTTTTGTTTTGATTAATGTATACTATAATCAAGAAGTGTCCCAAATGGTACACTTTAAGGAGTGAATATATGAACTGCTTTCTTTTTGAAGGTTTAACCGAACAAGAAATAAAAAAAGCACAAAGCTATTTAGAAACGCCTGTATCCTTTATAAAAGGGGACGAGCTTTATAAGGTGGGATACATAGGTATACTACTTGACGGTAAAGCTAGTATAAAGCGTAAAAGCGGTGCAGAAAAATTTATTACGGTAAGAAATATACTCTCAGGCGAAATTTTCGGCTCGGTTTCTATATTCGGTAGCTGGAAGGACGGTCTTAGCAGTATATCCGCACAGTGCAATTGTTTAGTATCCTATATTTGCGAGGAAAACTTTAAAGCCTTACTTTTTGATTTTCCACAAATTTCATTAAACTACATCACCTTTCTATCCGACCGTTTAAGGTTTTTAAACAAGAAACTCGATATATTCACGGCGCACGATACCGAATCAAAGCTTTATGAATTTCTTTTATCCCTTGCAGATAATGATGGCTATGTAAAACTTGAATTTGGTATGTCGGAATTAGCAAAAAGATTAAATATTGGTCGCTCAAGTCTTTATAGAGATATGGAATCTCTTATAACTTCAGGGTTAATAACACGTGAAAACAATGTGTTTATTATAAATAAAAATTAAAGGAGTTTTTAAAATGAAAAAATTATTATCCGTTATTGCAATTGTCTTAAGTATTACCTTGCTGTTTAGTCTTGCAGGCTGCGGCAATTCAGATACTTCCTCAAAGCCACAAACTAAGCCAACCTCTTCCGAAGAATATAAGGCTGTAGATATGCATATAGCATGTCTTAAAGGCCCTACAGGTGTTGGTATGGCAAAGCTTATGGAGGATGCAAAAGCTAAAAAGACCGCCAATAACTACACCTTTACGGTTGCTAATGCAGCTGACGAAATCAGCGGTAAAATTATAAACGGTGAAATTAACATCGCATCTGTTCCTACTAATCTTGCCGCAAAGCTGCATCAAAAAACCAACGGTAAAATCACCATGCTAGCGGTTAACACATTAGGTGTTTTATCCTTTTTATCAAGTGATGAAAGTGTTAAAACAGTAGCCGACCTTAAGGGTAAGACAATATACTCTGCAGGTGAGGGCTCTAACCCTGAATACATTTTAAAGTATGTATTAAAACAGAATAACATTGATCCTGAAAAGGATGTTACAATTAAGTTTGTACCTACAGGCGAACAACTTTCTGCCGCTATGATTTCAGGAGAGGCAACAGTAGCTATGGTTCCGGAGCCTGCTGCTACCACAGTTCTTATAAACAAGAACACTGTTAAGAGAATATTTACCGTAAACGATGCTTGGGAAAAGGTATCTGACAGCAAGCTTATGATGGGCTGTGTAGTAGCTCTTGATTCCTATATAGAGAACAACAAGGCAGCAGTTGACAAATTCTTAAGCGAATATAAAGCGTCCATTAAATTTGCAAACAGCAATATAGACGATGCCGCAAAGTATTGCGAAACCTATGGTATAGTTCCAAAAGCCGCTATTGCAAAGGCTGCTATCCCCTCTTGCAATATAACCTATGTTGATAAAGAAGATATGAAGAACTCTATAAAGGGATATTTTGAGGTTCTTTTAAGCTTTGATAAAGCTTCCATAGGCGGCAAGCTACCAGATGATAGCTTCTACTACAATGCTAAATAAGAAAGATTTTTCTAATAAGCTTATTAAGGCTTTTATTGCTTTAATATTTTGGGTAGCGGTCTGGGAGATAACAAGCATATTTATAGGGGAGGATTTAAAGCTATTTCTCCCCTCGCCCTTTGCGGTTTTAAGGCGTTGGTCACAAATACTTATAGAGCCTGAATATTTAAAGGCAACCGCCTTCACGCTTTTGAGAATAATAACCGGTTTTATTTTAGGCGCAGCTACGGGAATTTTTTTAGCGATATTAACAAATTTATCAAAACTAGCATATATTTTGCTCTCCCCCGCCCTTAAAATAATAAGGGCAGTTCCTGTGGTTTCTTTTATTATACTTGCATTTCTCTTTATGAGCACCGATACCCTGCCTTTATTTATATCGTTTTTAATGGTGGTACCGCTTGTTTGGCAGGCTTCACACGACGGTATAGAAAACGCCGATAAAAAGCTTTGTGAAATGGGAAAGGTTTTTGGCTTTAATAAAATAAAGGTTTTATTTAAAATCCGCTTTCCGCTTAGCATACCGCAGATACTCTCTTCACTTGTAAGCGGTCTCGGTTATGCTTGGAAATCGGGTGTTGCCGCAGAGGTTATCTGCACCCCTGAAAAATCATTAGGTCACGAAATATTCAGAGGAAAATTCAATCTTGATTATGAATCGGTTTATGCCGTAACGCTAACGGTTGTGCTCTTAAGTCTTGTTATTGAAATCCTTTTTAAAACGGTATCTGAAAGATACATTAAAGGGGGTGTCTCTCATAATGCTTAAATTAGAAAATGTTAGTTTTTCTTATAAAGATAGATTGGTGCTTGAAAATTTCTCACTCGAAGTAAAAGACGGTGAATGTGTTTGCCTTAAGGGTGACTCAGGTTGCGGTAAAACCACCGTAGCAAGACTCATTTTAGGTCTTGAGAAGGCAAATTCAGGTATCGTTACAGCGCCTAAAAAAATATCCTGTGTTTTTCAAGAGGATAGACTGCTAAATCACCTAACGCTTCAAAAAAATATTTTTTTGGTGCTCACTAAAGAAAAAGAAGAGCTAGCATTAAAGCTAGCTGATGAATTAGGACTTAAAAGTAGCCTAAGACTTAAACCCAGTGAGCTTAGCGGCGGTATGAAGCGCAGGGTGGCAATAATTAAGGCTATAGCTTATGGCGGCGATGCTTTAATTTTAGACGAGGCATTTAACGGACTAGACACACAAAACAAAATAAAGATAGCAGATATTATTAAGCGTGAGTTTATTTTAAAAGGAAAACCTGTTTTAATGATTACTCATATAGAAGAGGACGCCGCGCTTTTAGATGCTAAAACGTTAAATTTTGCATAATTGTAAAAAACACTGTAAGCTTTCACTTACAGTGTTTTTTGTTACCATTCTTTATCCGATTCTTCGGATTCTTCGACTTCCTCGGCATCTTCAACTACAAAGTCAAACTCCGACGGATTTGTCTGCTCGACTAAATCTTCTTGGCTATCGTCATCCAAGAAAAGTCCGTCATCATCTTCTTTAGTATTATTTTTTATCAAACGTACAATCAACAATACTACTAAAGCTGCAATACAAACAATTGCCAATCCTATAAGTATTATAATAGTCTTACCCACAGGATTCATATTTCCAAATCTTTTAAATATGCTTTCTTTTTCCTCTAAAACTACCTGATCGTTTGAAACGGGTGCTTCGAGATTAAAATCAGGAGCTCTTTGTATTGTGGTCTTTAGCGAATCATAACGGTAAAAACCGTAGGCGGCATCAGCATAACAATACAGAACATAGAAATCCTTTAACTCAGGGTTTTCTGAGCGATATGCAGCTACACTACCGCCCGAAATATTCATAATATCTCTATACCAACCGTCAGGAGCTACTCCATCAGGTGTATCTGCTATAATATAAAACTTGCCGTTTACCTCAATATAACGAAGTCTTCTATATTCGCCTGCATCATCCTTGTAATAGAGTGCGGCATCGGAGCCGTCCTCAAGCGTTGTATAGAGCAGTGTATATCTTCCGCCAAGCTCAGTTAAAGCACCTACCTGTACATCATTCACCTGAACGGTTGTAGCAGTAAAGCTTTCAGGAACACCCATAGAGGATATATCCTGCATAATCTTTCTGCTTACACCCTCTGCACTTATAAGAAGTGGGTCTACGGTATCTACAGGTACCTCAGGCTCGCCTTGGTCTTCTGCTAATCTCTTAATCATTAAGGTATAGCTCTTTTTAGCGCCGCTTGCAGCTGTTACAGTGATAGTTCTTTTATTATCGCCTACCTTAAGACTTATGGTGCCTGCACCTGTAAAGGTAGCACCTGCATCGGCAGCACCTGCAGAAATAGTTACCTTATCGGTATCGAAAGGAACGGTTGCAGTATAGCTTGTAGTATTTGAATTAAACTTAGGCGAAAGTGTCGCACCGCTTACCTTAAGTGACGCAAGATTTGCATTTTGTGATGGTGTAGGTGTGGACGGTGTAGATGGAGTTGACGGAGTTGAAGAGCTAGTTGGTGGGGCAGGATTTTTTACATTGATAAAATATCCTGTGCTAGCATTATGCGGTTGAAGGTTTTCATCGGTACAAAATCCACTGAAAGAAAAAGTGCATTTACCTTCTGAAATTGTTTTAAACTTAACGCTTACCGATGTTGTAGTTTCACCCGAAAGACTTTCTGCTACCTTAACAGAGCTTCCTTGATTTGCTCCGCCTGAAATATACTGAACAATAGTATTGTCATAGCTTATAGCACCATCTATTGAGTAAACAGGGGTGCCTGCATTAAATTTTATTGTAACCGTAACCTCTTCGCCTACGGCATATTCGCTTTTACTTGGGGAAAAATGGGTTGTCGCACTTGCGGCAACTGTATTAATTCCAAAAGCCGAAACCGTTAATATTACTACTATCAAAAGAGAAAGGGTAATTTTTAAAGCTTTTTTCATAAAATTTTCTCCTTATTCTATAATTCTAAGTCCCAATATGTGAAGACGTACCGCCGCTAAATCTATACCATTTACAACACCGTCGCCGTTAACATCTGCAGCTGTTAACTCACCCTCTGTAAAAGTTCTTAGAGTAAGAATATGCAATCTAACTGCTGCAAGGTCGATACCGTTTATAACGCCATCACCGTTAGGGTCACCCTTTTTTAATGTGGGTGTATCAGGTGTTGGTGGTGTTGGTGGATTTGGATTATCAGGTGTTGGATTATCAGGTGTTGGTGTATCGGGTACGGGTGGATTTGGCTGAGTTGGTGTATCAGGCGCTGCACCAGGGTCGTTAGTTGTAACCGTCAAAACACAAGGAGTTGTAGCGTTAACCGAAATGATGTAATCGTTTGTATATCCCGTTTGTGCCTTAACTGTAATAACACATCGGTTAGCACCTGCAGACAGGTTAAAGCTTCCCTGTGAAATTATGCTTGCGCCCTCAGGCACCTTGGCATAGATTGTGGTGTCCCCCGAAACAGAAAGACTGTAGTTTTGGGTGAACATATCAAATGCTGGAGAGAGTCCCGAAACATTCATTTGTGTTAAATAAAAATTGTTTTGGTTGTTGTTTTCTACAGGCTTTGCTACTGCTGTAGCAGGCATATCCTTAAACACGGGAATTTTAAAGGTTAGGGTTATATTTTCGTTAGCTATTCCCGAATAGCCTTTTTTAAGTCTTAAGCCGTTATTATAAGCATCAAAAATACTCTGAGCGTATTGGTGGTAAATTTTTGATGGGTACTCATTTACAAAATTGAAATTTTTATAATAGAAGGTATCCTGACCTACGCTTATATAACCATCAGCATAGGTGCTAGCACCGCCTATTATTGCTTTTTGTCTGGTATCCCAACCGTTATTTTTGGCTGTTTGAAGACCTGAATGTACAACATCGGCATTAGTGCTTCCCGATGCGCCGATATTAAAGAAATTGTAATAGCCCTCAAAGCCTGTATAGGTGCCCGATATAAGCGAGCTTGTACCGTTTACACCCTGTTCAACAATTATTGTTGCGGCAAGCACTAAAGGACTAACGCCTGTTTGTTTTGCCGCCTCTAAAATATCGTTTATATAGGCATCGGGATTGCCGCCATATCCGTTTGCAAGGAAGGTGCCCGTAACGGCAGTTTTTACCATATCGGCAGTTTGAGCAGGATTATAGGACTGCTGTACAAACATAAAGGCGGTATCATAACCCAAGAAATTTCTAGGGTCTAAATAATAAGCAATTATAGATTTAGAGGCAGAAACCCAACCGCCGTTGCTTTGATAATATGTACCGTTGTCCCAATTATATGCCTTATAATGCATTGAGCGCCAAGATAGACCGTTTGTTGAGGTTACCTGCTTGCGCTGAGCAGTAGTAAACTGTATATTCACAGCCTCATCGAATGTAATGTTAAGGTTATGAGGCACAAAGGTAGACTTAGGATACATCGCCTTTAACTGCTTAAGTGCAGTTCGGTAGCTTTCAGGGAAGTTTTCAAAATTTTCATCACTAACATCGGGGATTATAGTAACGTAAAATCCGTAAACGTAACCCTCTTGTCCGTCTGCCCTTTTGATTTTATACCAAGTAGTGCCGTGCCCAGCTTCAGAAGCGGGTTCGTTACCTGCGACAGTTTCAAGGATTGTTACCGTTTCGTTATAGCTTAGATTTGTTATACGAACGGACGATGTGTTAGGCTCACTTCTAAGACCGACACTTGTTCCGTTAATTATACCCTCTTGGTTGTCAGCAAACACATTAAAGCCCTGAAAAATCAGGGATGTTAACAAAACGGTTATAGCAAGCATTAAACTGCATAATCTTTTGTAATTTGACATACTGCGACTCCTTTTTAAAAAATAACCGCATTTTCACTAATACCAATTATACTATTTTCAGCACATTATGTCAACCGAAAAGGAATAAATTTAAGAATAGAAAATTTATGCAAATTAAAAAAACGGGCTGTCTGACACATTAAGTCAGACAGTCCGCTTTAATCCTCGTCATCGTCCTCAAAACAGTAATTGTTTAGGGTATCAAAATCAAGAAATTCGGATAAAGTCATATTAAACGCTATTGCTAATTTATGCAATGTTTTAACTCTGGGATTTTTTGTAAGTCCCCTAACGATGTTATCAAGTGTAGATTGCTTAACATCACTCATTGTTGCTAGCTTGTTGATGGTAATATTTCTGTTTTTGCAAAGAGAACAAATTCGTTTAACATATATTTCTGAATATTCCATAATATGCACCTCATAATATAATTACCCTTTTACGGTTAATAATATAATAAATGCAAATTTTACAAATATTACCCGAATACGGGTTGACAAACACCTGATTGTGCTGTTATAATACAATTCACCCGAATACGGGTAAATTGTATTTGGTGCTATTTGTTTGTTGAGTATCAAAAGGACTTTAAAATTTTTGGATGTGATGGCGTGAATTTCTTACTATTAATAATTAGCTTTTTAAATTTAATCACTAATACCGTTTCTAAACTTTACAATTATCGCACAATTTATAAAATTTTAGGAATATTTTTCACAAGAAAATTCAAGAAGGCAAAAACCTTTCATAAATACGCAGTTTTAATTGCGGCACGAAATGAAGAAGCGGTTATTGGCAAGCTGATAGAGAGTATAAAACAGCAAAATTATCCTTCGGATTTAATTAAAATATTTGTTGTAGCTGATAATTGTACCGATAAGACAGCAAAGATTGTAAAAAAATCCGGTACTGTTTGTTATGAGAGATTTGACCAAATACATAAGACAAAGGGATTTGCTCTTCAGTATTTAGTCGAATGTATTAAAAGTGATTATGGTATTGAAACCTTTGAGGGATATTTTATTTTTGATGCTGATAATTTACTAGAGAAAAACTTTATTCTTAAAATGAATGATTCCTTTGATGCAGGAGAAAAAATAATAACTTCCTATCGTAACACTAAAAATTTTGCCGATAATTGGATTAGCGCTTCCTATGCGATACATTGGTTGAGAACTATAAGAAACGAGCACAGAGCACGCTCGCTTTTCCACTTGGCAACAAGAATTCAAGGAACAGGATTTTTGTTTTCTAACGAGCTTATACTTGATGGTTGGAATTATACAGGTCTTACCGAAGACCGCGCTTTTTGTGCCGATGCAGTAGCAAGAGGATATAAAATATCATACAATAATGAGGCTATTTTTTACGACGAACAGCCGACAGATATAAAAATAGCTATGCGACAGCGCATCAGATGGGCTAAGGGTCACCTGCAAGCGCTCGGGGAGACAGGCCCTACGCTTTTGTCACATATATTCGTAACAAATGGTATGGCAAACAAAAATTATATTACAGGTATACTCACAGAAACCAACATATTAAAAAAGTTTTTTAATAATATAAAACTTAGATTTATGAGTTTTGATATGTTAACGGTTGTGTTCCCTAGGTCATTACTCAATCTGATAAAGAAGATAATTGTGTTCTTTCTCAGAATCACCCTAATAATTTTTGCAGGACTTCACATAACGAAAAATTATGCACCCTCATTCTTAAAAAATTTCTTAAGCTTTTTAGGTGTTTCTTCTCTTGATGCAACAGGAATATCCGCCATAGGTTGGTTGGCTTTGTTTTTTATAGGATGGACTGTAAACTCATATTTAAGCGGAATAATTACTGCTGCTTATATTTTTATAATCGAACGTAAAAGAATCAAAAAAATTAAATTATATAAAAAAATATGGTTTTCGCTTACATTCCCAATATTTGACCTTATAGGTAAAATATCAATGCTTATTGCAATTTTCAAAAAGGTTGAATGGAAGGCGATACCGCACAATGTTGCAGTTAGTATATCTGAATTAGAGGGTTAAAAAAATCCGTTTCCTGTTGTATAACAAGAAACGGATTTTTTAATTTCTAATAATTGAAAACTCTCTGTTATCTAAAGTAACAATTCCATTTTCAGGCAATTTACCGAAATAAGACTTGAATAACTTTAGGTCTGTAGGCAGTTTGATTTCTTTTGTTTGGCCGCTCACATTTACTGCCACAAATACAAGGCTATCATTATTTTTGCGGATATAAGCTATTACACCCTGCTCTGCTAAAACGGGGATATAATCTGTTCCGCTAAAGGCTTTGGTATTAACCCTAAATTGACCTAAATCCTTATAAAATTTAAGCAAATCAAGATTTTCTTCCCCCCACGGATAGAAGCCTCGGCAAAATGGGTCTAAATAGCCTTTCATACCCGCTTCGTCACCATAATAAAGTGAGGGTACACCTGGTAACGTATACTGAATAACAGCCGCTAATTTTAGCAGTTGTAGAGCATTATTATACTCGTATTCACTAAGTCCGTTTTCCGACTGCCACTGCCTATCCCCTATAAACTGATTGTATTTAGCCAATCGGTTTATAATTCTTGCGGTATCGTGGGTGCCTATATGATTCATCAGCACCTTTACGGCACATTTTGGATAGTTTTCGAGTATATCTAGGACTGTATTGTTAAGCTTTTGTGAGTTACCTGTACATACAAAATCTATTATCGCATTGCAAAATGGATAATTCATAACCGAATCAAGCTGCTTACCTCTTAAAAAGCGGCGGCGTGTACCGTAGCTTATTTTGTTTGTTGCATCCTCCCAAACCTCGCCCAAAAGGAAATTATCGGGATTTTCTGCTTTAAGAGACGCTCTTAAATTATCCAAAAAGGCATCGGGAAGCTCGTCTGCAACATCTAGTCTAAAACCTTTAGCACCAAGCCTTAGCCATTTTTTAACAACTCCATTTTCACCCGTTATAAACTCTGTAAAAGCGGCATCGTCCTCGTTAACCTGAGGAAGACTAGGCACTCCCCACCAAGCAGAGTATCCGCAATCGTAATTACCAAAGGAATACCAACTACTATACTCACAGTTTCGGTCATTGTAAGCACCGCTGTCACCATAACGACGGTATTTATTAAAATAGATACTGTCGTCTCCTGTATGGGAAAAAACACCGTCAAGAATTATAGCAATACCCTTTTTCCTTGCTTTTTCGCAAAGGCTTTTGAAATCATCCTCTGTGCCTAAAAGAGAATCTATCTTCATATAATCGGCGGTGTTATATCTATGATTTGAATGAGCCTCAAAAATAGGATTTAGATATATACAATTAACACCTAATGATTTAATGTAATCGAGTTTTTGCTCAATGCCTTTAAGGTCACCGCAATAATAATCGTTGCCAAGACTACACGGTCCGTTATTTTGCTTATGTTCGGGTTGTTTTTTTACATCGGTTACTATAAATCTATCCTCAGGCACATTTTCCTTTTTCTCGCCCGAACAATAAAAACGGTCAGGAAAAATTTGGTATATCATACCGCCCGACAGCCAATCGGGTGTTGTAAAATCGTTTTCGTATACCGTTTTTTGCCATCTGTTAACATTACTGTCCTGAGATACTATTCCCAATGAGGTTTCGGTTTTGGTGACAAAAAAGTGACCGTGTGCACTTTCATACCTGAAATAATACCAATAAAGTCCCTCGCCAAGCTCTACCTCGCAATCAAAAAACTGATAATCCTCTATCCACTCTCGAGAATCTAGCTTTATTTCCCAAGGTGTCTCCCCGTCTCTTTGTAAGCAGACATAGGCGCTATAACACTTAGCGTCCTTATGTAAAAGCAGTCTTAGCCTCAGGGTTTCCCCCGAGGCCATAGCACCGATAGTATTTGTATAGATTGGATTTCTTGAATCAAAAGGATAATAATTCATAAATTTACTCAACAGGCTTTATATGCCAAATATTATTTGCATAGTCCTCAATCGAACGGTCTGCCGCAAAGATACCTGATTTTGCTATATTGTTAAGTGACATCTTGTTCCAAAGAAGCTTATCGTTATAAAGTGCGGTTGCCTTTTTCTGTGCGGAACAATAGTCCGCATAATCGGCAAGTGCCATATAGTGATCCACGTTTTTAAGTGTTTCGTAAATATTATCGAAACGCTTACCGTCAATTCCGTTACCAATAAAATCAAGGGCCGCTTTAAGCTCGGGATTATTGTTATAATAAGGCATTGGGCTGTATCCCGATTTTTGAAGCTTTAGCACCTCAGGTGTACGCATACCAAAGATTATGATGTTATCGTCACCCACAGCGTTGTGAATTTCAACATTAGCACCGTCCTCAGTACCAAGTGTTATAGCGCCGTTCATCATAAACTTCATATTACCTGTACCGCTAGCCTCAGTAGATGCTAGGGAAATCTGTTCGCTGATTTCTGCGGCAGGAATCATAAGCTCGGCTAGTGTCACCCTGTAATCCTCAAGGTAAACTACTCTTAATTTATCGTTAACTGTACGGTCATTATTTATAACCTTAGCAATCTTATAAATCATCTGGATTATCTCTTTTGCAAACAGATAACCCGATGCTGCCTTAGCACCGAAAACATAGGTTTTAGGTGTGAAAGGAGCGTTAGGATTGTTTTTAAGATATAAATATTCGGATACGATGTTTAAAGCATTTAAATGCTGTCTCTTATATTCGTGAAGACGCTTAACCTGCATATCAACAATAGAATCAGGATCCATTGTAATTCCGCAGTTATCCTTGATATAATTTGCAAGGCGCACCTTGTTTGAACGCTTTATTTCTGCAAGACGGTTTAATACTGTAGCATCGTCTTGGAAATTTAGTAGCTTTTCAAGCTCGCTAGCATCCTTTATAAAGCCGTCACCAATAAGCTCTGTTATAAGGCAAGTAAGCTCAGGATTTGCCTGACAGAGCCATCTTCGGTGAGCGATACCGTTGGTAACGTTTGTAAACTTTTCAGGGGTTAATTTATAGTAATCGTTAAATAGCTCATCAACAATTATTTTACTGTGAAGCTTAGATACACCGTTTACAGTATGGCAAGCGGCAACGCAAAGGTTTGCCATTCTAACTAGACCATTTTGAACAATGGCTAGTTTTTCTGCTAGATTAAAGTCTCCTGTTGTGTCAATAATGTGCTGACGGTAACGTCTGTCAATTTCGCAAACTATTTGATAGATTCTAGGCAGTCTTTCCTTGAAAAGACCAACCTGCCAACATTCAAGCGCCTCTGACATTATAGTATGGTTGGTATAGGCAACAGTTTTTGTTACCAAATCCCAAGCCTTTTCCCAAGAATAACCGCACTCATCAAGCAACAGTCTCATAAGCTCGGGGATAGAGAGGGTTGGGTGGGTATCGTTAATATGAATTGCAACCTTTTCAGGAAGATTATCAAGGGTATTATACACTCTGATATGGCGGGCTAAAATATCCTGAATTGAAGCGGAAACTAGGAAATACTGCTGACGAAGACGAAGTGATTTACCCTCAGGATGATTATCCTCAGGATATAAAACCTTAGAAATTGCCTCGGCGGTAGCACGCTGCTCAAGTGCTCTTACATAGTCACCCTGATTAAATGCGCTCATATTAAAGTCCTGACATTCAGCACTCCAAAGACGCAAAATGTTTACGGTTTTACCGTCCTTACCTGCTACCATAAGGTCATAAGGTACGGCACGAACGGTCTGATAATCCTTATGCTCAACGTGATGGTAGTTATTGTCCCACCACTCATCAATATAGCCGTCAAAATTAACGTCAACCGCTGAAGAGGTGCGCTGTTCTAACCAAACACTGCCGCCTGGTAGCCAGAAGTCAGGCATTTCGGTCTGCCAACCATCAACTAATTTTTGGCGGAAGATACCAAGCTCGTATTTTATACAATAGCCCATAGCGCTATAGCTACCAGAAGAAAGACCGTCAAGGAAGCATGCGGCGAGACGACCGAGACCGCCGTTGCCAAGACCTGCATCGGGCTCAAAATCATAAAGCTTATCTAGCTTTACCTTATACTTTGAAAGAGCCTTTTGCATGGTATCGGTGAGGTCTAGGTTATATAGGGTATTTTTAAGCGAACGACCCATCAAAAATTCCATACTAAGATAATAAACAGTTTTAGCTTCCTGGGTGTTAACCGATTTTCTAAAATCCGCCCTTCTCTTGCCCATAATTTCGAGCAACACAAGAACACAAGCCTTATAGAAAATTTCATCCGAAGCCTGTTCAGGTGTAACGCCAAAGTTATGAGAGAGCTTAGTTTCAAGCATTGAGGCTAGCTGAGAAGCAGTATATTTATTCATATTTTTCTCCCCTAAATTTTTACAAATTAACAAATATATTATTTACTATATATAATACATTATTCTAGCAAAGTTTTCAAGTGTTATCTATAACTTAATTTTGGCTAATTTTTGTATATTTTGCATAAGTCCAATTCTTTTTTCAATACTAATAAAATTTTTATTAGTAAAATAATACAAATATACGAAAGTTTTGAGAAATAAATAAGCCCGTATATAAAAAATACGGGCTATAAGTTTATTTAATTGTTCTTGCTTCAAGATAATATCGTTTATCTGCGGCGTGTCCCATAGAAAAGGTTTTACGAGGTAATGAACCATCCTGTTTAACAGCGGCAAAAAGCTCTTCCTTTTTCATTCCTTCAAACAAAAATCCTATAGTGTTTTCTTTTTTTGAAAGCTTTATAAGAGCGTCTGTTCCGTGAATATAGTCAACCTCAATATCTTTTTTATCAGCAACATATTCATCAAGAAATGTCTGCAAGGTGCCAACTGCAAGTTTTGATTTGGGTTTTACAGAAATAGTTTTTTCGCTTTCGCCAAAATAACAATCAAACCTTTGAGCGTCCTCACCGTTATACTCACCGCCACAGTAATCTACAAAAGCATTAAGTAACGCCTCGGGATTTGTGCCAAATACTACCCTGTAAATAGGCTCAAATTCTAATGCAGGTGAATGAATATTTACAAACTCTGTAAGTGCATAGCGTGTAAGCTCTGTTTTATTTAGATTATAACACTCCTTTGCAGTTGCAAGCGAGTGGTTACCGTCGCCAACACAAAGGGTAAGTCCATTATTCTTTTCTGCTAGCTTTTCAAGTCCCTCTGTTATAGTTTTAATTGTTTCATCGTCTAAAAGGTAGCCTGTAATACGACCGCCGCCAAGCATTAGCTCAAAATCATATAGTTTTTTAAAGCTTTCTTTTTTATCTGCTAGTGGCTCTATTATCTGCTTTTTATCATCATCAATAAGCAGCATAATGTGAGGAAGCTCAAGTGGTGCATCCTTTCTTATCTCTACACGGGGCGGAATTCTGCTGATAACTGTTTTTTCGGTAGCTCTGATAGCTGTAGTGCTTCCCTCAGCATAATCATACTGCTCAAGGTCGCATTTACCGATAATGCCCGCACGGACAATACCATCCGACTGCAGTCTCTCAACATAAATCATACTATTCTTATACTCTTTGAAAATGCCTTTGTTTATGTAGTCTGCCATATTGGCATTAATATCGTTTATTTTAGCGGTATTATCACTGCTCAAATAACACTCAGGAAGTATAAGTTTTAAACTTGAAGGATCACTTCCTACTATACTTGCAGCCTTTTCCCAATATTCAGGCTCAGAGGTAAATTGGTCACAAGCTATGACCGACCAAGCTTCAAGGTCACAGTTAGGCAAAAGTATATCAGCGGGTAAAAAACAGGGATTAGTTTTCATAGGGACTCCTTTTTTGCTTTACTATTCGAATTTTGCAAACTCGATTGATTTAACGCTATCCTCTTCGGGATTTATATAAACTGTAATTTTATTTCTTTTATCCTCTTCAAAAAGGAAATAATCAAGATAATATTCGTCAGGCGATACTGCGTAGAAATGGGATGGCGCACCGAGACACTCAATAACATCGGTTATTGCAGAATTGTTGCTAACACCATTAACCCAAAAGTCGCCGTAAACGCTTTGAGGGTTTTCAACCTTATTTTCAGGAACAATAAACTTAACTATTTTACACTTTTTAAGCGCCTTGGACGATTTATCAGAATTATAGAAAACGCCGATAATTTCGGTACCAAACTCATTTTTAAAACGCACCTGTTGATATTTTCCTGCCATAATATTAGAGCTAGCAGTAATTTCGTTTTCTTCGATTAATGTCCAATCCTTAGCCGTAATTTCCTTATAGGAAATGGGAACTGTTAACTCGCTTCCTGAATAGGTAATTTTATATTTAAAATTTTTACCTAAATAAAGGTCAGCATAATTTTCAACATCATATATACTTATATCAACATAGGTAGGCATAATCTGGTCCTCAGATTTAATTTCGGGGATTTTGATGTTAGAATAGTCCTGCTTAACAACGGTAGTTGTTGACTGGTTATCGTCTTTCTCAACCTGTGAACAGGCTGCAAAAGATAGTATGGTACTAAACACCATTAAAATTGCAATCAGTTTTTTAAATTTCACAATAACTACCTCCTATGTAATTATTTTATCATTAATTTTTAAAAAATTCAACAAATTACTTAAAAACACATTTGACATCCTTTTCTATTGCATCTTTAAGTTGTTCGAGTGAACTAAATTTCACTTCTTTTCTTATAAAGTTTACAAAGCGCAGGTCTACAACATCACCGTAAATATCACCCGAAAAATTCTCTATATAGGTTTCACAAAAAACCTTATCGGTCAAAAATGTAGGTCTGTGCCCTATGTTTGTGATAGCTCTATAGGTGGCTGAATTTATCGTAACCTTAGTTTCATAAACACCAAAAAGCAGTGGTGTCAAAGTTTCGGGAAATGCTTGATTTATTGTGGGAAATCCGAGTGTTCTTCCACGCTTATCCCCATTTATGACCTCACTTTTAAAACCAAAATCATAGCCTAGCAGCTTATTAGCTTCATCGACCTTGCCAAGAGAAATTTTTTCTCTGATTAAGGTTGAGGAAACCGCTTGCGAATCTATTTTAACACATTCTGCAACACTCAGCTCTATATTGTGGTTATCACAATATTTTTTTAGAAATTCGGTATTGCCCTCGGCATTTTTTCCAAAATGGTAATTATATCCACAGCATATAAGAGATGGGTTATATTTTTTTCTTATAGCTTCTAGAAATTCTATTGCGGAAATATCCTTTACCTCATTAAAGTCTAGCATTACAACATCGTTAACACCTAAAGCTTTAAGACGGTTTATACGCTCATCAGAGGTCATCAAGGCTTTAATATTTTCATCAAAATATGCTCTGGGTGCTTTTTTGAAGGTTACGGCGGTAACAAAGCAATCTTTTGCTTTTTCTATTACAGCTTTATGCCCTAAATGAACACCGTCAAAAGTGCCTAGCACTACCGCATTTTTCATAACCTCACCCTTCTTTAATATATTGATTTATCACACACTTTACACCTATTCTGGCATTCTCGTTATCTGCAAAACCTAGTCCTATAAACAAACTTCCGAACTTTACGCGAACTAATTCACCGTCACAAAAGTTATTGCTTTTAAGTCGTTCATAACTTAATTGTCCGCCGTTTGAAAAGCGAATAGCCTGTTTTTCGGTTACAGAAATTTCTTTAAAGTGGCTAACTGCTATTTCCTCGCTTAAAAGATATGAAGATATATTATCACTATTTATATCATCAAGAGATATGCAGTTTTCTATAGAAAAGCCTGAAGCTGAAGTTCTGCAGAGAGCAGACAATGTAGCCCCACAACCTAAGCGTTCGCCGATATCTCTTGCTAACGAACGGATATACGTTCCTTTAGACACACTAAAATCGACGACGTATTCACATTCATTTTTTGCCTCTACTAATTTTGCAGAGTATACCGTAATGTTTCTCTTAGGAATTTCTGTTTCTATTCCCTTTCGTGCTAGCTCGTAAAGATGAACTCCGTTTTGCCTTATTGCACTATACATTGGCGGAGTTTGTTCGATTTCGCCTACAAATTCTTTAAGCACTGATTCGAAATTTTCCTGTGTAATATTTACTTCGGATTTTGAAATAACATTACCCGTAACATCACAGGTATCGGTTACGGTACCTAAAAGAATAGTAGCTATATATTCCTTATCCGCATCCAAAAGATAGCTTGAGAGTGCGGTTGCTCTGCCTAGTAAAATCGGCAACACACCTGTAGCCATAGGGTCTAGAGTGCCTGTATGACCAATTCTTCTCTCGCCGCTTTTATGTCTAATATCAGCTACCGCCTTAAAGGATGTTATGCCGCAAGGCTTATCTATTAATAAAAGCCCCTGCATTTTAGCCCTCCATTACCTCTTTAACGGCAGCAATAAGTTGTGCTTTAACCTCATCGAGAGTTCCCTCTACTGTAGCACCCGCTGCCGCCTTATGACCGCCTCCGCCAAGCTTTTTACATATTGCCGAAGCATCCAAAGGTGGATATGTGCGCAGAGATACCTTGAATTTATTATCTGATACTTGCTTTAGTGTAATACCGGCTTTTACACCCTCCACACTGCGCGAAATAACCGCAATACCCTCAAGGTCTGTACCTGAACAGCCTGTTTTCATCTGCATTTCCTCGGTTACCGAGAGAATTATACATTTATCGTCAAAATGATATTCCGCTGTATCGAGTACCATACGCTCAAGCTCTAAAAGCTTCTTTGATTTGGTATCGAACATAAGTCGGTTTATCTCTTCTGCTTCAATATCATATTCATAAAGACTTGCGGCAATAATATGTGTTTTTGCCGTAACATTAGAATATTTAAAGCAGCCTGTATCGGTAGCGATACCTGTATACAAAGCCTTAGCTGTTTTTCCGTTTATATTAACCTTCAAAAGCATCAAAAGCTCAAAAATTATTTCACAGGTAGCCGATGCATTAGCATCAAGATAAAGAAATTTAGAATAACGAGTATTGGAAATATGATGGTCAATCACAAGGTCAACCGTATCCCCAAACTGTGTTTCAAAATCGCCCAAAAGTCTTTTATCAGCAACATCAACAGCTATTACCGTTGTGTTTTCCTTATCAATATGATCGGTTTCGGTAACGAAATAGCTATATTTGTTAGGTATAACATCAGGGCAAAGAACTACCGCCTGCTTGCCTCTCTCTTTTAGACCGTAATAAAGAGCATATGCCGAACCCAAAGTATCACCGTCGGGTGAAGCATGGGTTAAGATAACATAATTATCGTGTTTTTTAAGAAATGAGGCTGTACGGCGGAGCGTTAGCTCCTTGCATCCGTTTTGTACTGTTTTCATAACAATACCTCCCTACTTGTCCTCAGTAAAGGATTCAATAATACGGGATATATGAGCGCTGTTTTCTATAGAATCATCGGCAACAAAGCGAAGCTCGGGTACCTTTCTTAGCTTCATTCTTTTGCCGAGCTCACGCCTTAAATACCCGGAAGCGCTTTTATTAAGCACCTTAACAGAGGTTTCGGTTACCTCCTTGCCCTCAATAGCACTAACATAGGCCGTAGCATATGACATATCACCCGAAACATCAAGCTTTACAATGCTAAGAAGCTTGCTAACCCTTGGGTCCTTAACCTCTTTTAAAAGCTCGGACAAACAAAGTTTAACATCAGAGGTAACACGATTTATTTTATATCCTGCCATTAATCTCTATACTCCTCCATAATAAAGGCTTCGAATACGTCGCCGTCCTTAATATCGGCAAACTTTTCAAGACCTATACCACACTCGTAGCCTTGAGCTACTTCCTTAACGTCATCCTTGAAACGACGAAGTGACGAAATTGCATCCTCGCAGATAATGATACCATCACGCACAACACGAATTTGACAAGCACGGGTTACCTTACCGTTTGTGATGTAGCAGCCCGCTATGGTACCTACATTTGAAATCTTGTAGGTATTACGAACCTCAGCAGTACCGAGAATATTTTCACGATATTTAGGCGCAAGCATACCCTTCATAGCAGCTTCAATTTCTTCAATACAGTCATAAATTACTCTGTACATACGAACATCTACACCGTCACGCTCAGCAGCGGCAGCCGCTACAGCATCAGGTCTTACATTAAAGCCTACTATAATAGCTCCCGAAGTTTGAGCGAGCATTACGTCAGACTCGTTAACTGCGCCAACACCACCGTGGATAACATTTACTCTAACCTCATCATTAGAAAGCTTAACAAGGCTATCCTTAACCGCTTCAACACTACCCTGAACGTCAGCCTTAACTATGATGTTAAGGTCTTTAAGGTCGCCCTCGGACAACTGTGAAAATAGATTATCAAGTGTTACCTTCTGTGCAGAGCCTAACTGCTCATTCTTAATCTTTTCCTTACGCTGTTCAACAAGCTCACGAGCGAGTCTTTCGTCAGATACAGCATCAAAGCTATCGCCTGCGCTTGGAGTTTCAGCAAGGCCAGTAATCTCAACAGGAACAGAAGGACCAGCCGTCTTTACCTGCTTTCCGTTTTCATCGGTCATAAGACGTACTCTACCTACCGAAGTACCTGCAACGATAATATCGCCTGCGTTTAATGTACCGTTTTGAACAAGCAATGTAGCAACAGGGCCTCTGCCTTTATCAAGACGAGCTTCTACTACTACACCCTTAGCTCTACGGTCTGGGTTAGCCTTTAATTCTAACATTTCTGCTACGAGAAGGATATTTTCAAGAAGGTCATCAATACCCATATGCGCCTTAGCAGAAACAGGAACGCAGATTACATCGCCGCCCCACTGTTCAGGAACAAGTGAGTGTTCGGTGAGCTGTTGTAAAATACGGTCCGGATTAGCCTCAGGCTTATCCATCTTGTTTATAGCAACTATAATTTGAACATTAGCAGCCTTGGCATGATTTATAGCCTCTATGGTTTGTGGCATAATACCGTCATCAGCGGCAACTACGAGCACCGCTATATCGGTAGCCATAGCACCACGCTGACGCATAGCGGTAAATGCGGCGTGTCCAGGGGTATCAAGGAAGGTTATATCCTGACCCTTACAGTTTACTCTATAAGCGCCTATATGCTGTGTAATACCGCCTGCTTCGGTGTTGGTAACTGCGGTATTTCTAATAGCATCAAGAAGTGAGGTTTTACCATGGTCAACGTGACCCATAACAACAACGATAGGACTTCTAGGCTTCAAGTTTTCCTCGGTATCCTCGGTTATATCCATAATCTTTTCTTCGATTGTAACAACAACTGCACGCTGAATTTTAGCGCCCATTTCGGTTACTACAATCTCTGCGGTATCATAATCGATAACCTGATTTACGGTTGCCATCATACCAAGCTTTAATAAGGTTTTAATAACCTCAGAAGCGGTTTTCTTGAGCGCTGCAGCTAACTCACCAACAGTGATTTCGTCACCTACCGTTACTGTGATAGGTGTTTTCTTAATGCGTTCAAGTTGCATTCTGCGAAGCTTATCTGCCTCAGTTTCACGCTTAGCGCCCTGTGGACGACGGTAATCCTGAGATTTTTGCTTAATCTTCTGCTTGCGTGTGAAGTTATCCTTCATAGTACTTGCAGGAGCAATACTCTCATACTTTTCATTATATTTATCGATATTTACGTTTACAGTTCTTGTATCAACGTATTTAAGCTGAGCCGGTCCTCGATTTGGAGCCTCGCCGCCTTTTTTCTCCTTCTTAGGTGGAGCAACAAGTGGGCCATCGTAAGGCTTTTCTTCCTTTTTGGGCTGCTCGGGCTTTTTATTTTCCTTTTTAGGTTGCTCAGTCTTTGGAGCCTCTTTCTTTGGCTCAGCCTTTTTAGGAGCCTCTTGCTTTTTAGGTTCAGCCTTTTTAGGCTCTTCCTTCTTTTCAGGCTTTGTTTCCTTAACCTCAGCGACAGGTTTTTTCTCTACCTTTTCAGCCTTCTCCTCAGGCTTTGCAGCAGCGGCCTTCAACTGCTCAAGGATAGCTAACTGATCAGCTAGCTGCTTGTTCTTTCTCTCTTCTTGCTCCTTGGCAGCCTTTTTACGAGCCTCTTCTCCTGTAGCAAAATATTCATCAAAGCTCTTAACCGAGTTTTTCTTGGTAATAAGACTAAATACTAAGCCTATTTCCTGTTCGTTTAAGGATGCTCCTGATTTTTTCTCTTCACCTGTTGCGTCAGAGATTAAAGCAATTATTTCTTTTGAAGTGAGTCCAAAATCCTTGGCAAGCTCACTTATTTTATATTTATTTGTCATTAGCATTTCCTCCGTTAACCTATGTTTTTTATTGCATCGGCAAATGAATCATCATTAACAGATACGGCGCCGCAGCTTCTTCCAACGGCATTACTTAGTTCGGCAATTCCTGTTTCTTCTAATACAAGAAAAGGAATTTTGTTTTTTTCTGCGTGAAATTTTAGTTCCTTTTGACTTTTTGCGGATATATTAGAAGCTACAACCAAAAGCTTTGTCTTTCGCTTTGATATTGCTTCAAATGATGCGGCCTGACCGTATGACAGTTTACCCGCTTTTGACGCAAAACCCAATAAGGTAAGTATTTTATTGTTCAAGCTGTTTTAAAGCCTCCCTTAACGCTGAATATATTTCATCGTCTATCTTCATTTCAAACGCACGGGATAGAGCGTTTGTTTTTTCGGCTTTATTTAAGCAATCGACACATTTACAGATATATGCGCCTCTACCTGAAATTTTGCCGGTGGTATCGGCTACTATTTCGCCTTCAGGTTTTCTAACAATACGTATAAGGTCATATTTAGTTTTTTTCTCTCTACAGCCTATACACATACGTAATGGTATTTTTTTATTTGTCAAAGGTTTTTTCTCCCTTCACGCTTTATATAAACAATTGATTATTCACCGAAAAATCCGCTTTCAGGATGAATATCTATCTTCCAACCTGTAAGCTTAGCAGCAAGGCGAACATTATGTCCCTTGTTGCCTATTGCCAAGGATAACTGTGATTCGGGAACTGAGACCTTGCAAACCTTAGGCTCGGTGCTCTCAATTTCAACCGAAACAACCCTTGCAGGAGATAATGCTTCTGCAACAAACTGAGCGGGGTCATCGCTATATTTAATAATATCAATCTTTTCGCCGCCGAGTTCTTCAACTATTTTATTAACACGTGCGCCCTTAGGACCGATGCAAGCGCCGATAGCATCTATTTCAGGATTATCGGATGCCACTGCCAACTTGGTACGAAGACCTGCCTGACGGGAGATACCCTTAATCTCGATTATACCGTCAAATATTTCGGGAACCTCGGTTTCAAAGAGGCGCTTTACAAGGCCTGGGTGTGTACGGGATAGCATAACGCGTGAGCCTTTTTCGGTTTCCTTGATGCCTGCGATATAAACCTTTATATGATCGCCTTCGCAAAGTATTTCGTCAGGAACCTGTTCTGCCTTAGGAAGTGTAGCCTCACTATGACCTATTAATAGAATAGCGTTGCCGGTCTTTGGGTCAATACGCTGAATAATAGCTGTTACAAGCTCTCTGCTATGGCTCTTGAATTCAGCAAGGCTCTGTCCCTTTTCTGCCTCTCTAACACCCTGACGGAAATTGTTTTTAGAGTTCTGTGCTACTATTCTGCCGAACTTTTTAGGGTCAAGCTTAATATCAATAAAGCCCTGTTCAATAGCCTTAGGGTCTATTTCGGCAGCTTCCTCTTTTGAAATCTGTGTGTAGCTGTTTTCAACGACATCCACTATTTCCTTTCTAGCATAAACTAGGAAAACTTCCTTTTCGGTATCAATAAGGCAGGAAACTATATCGTTACCGCCAAAATCCTTACGGGCAGCTACTATTATAGCCTCTGATATTTTATCGGCTATAAATTCTTTAGGAATTCCCTTTTCCTGTTCCATAAGGGCAAGGGCTTCGAAAAATTCCTTATTGTCCTTCTTTTCCTTTGCTGTCATTTTAGTCTTTGCCATTTTTCTGTTACCTCCATATAAATAAAGAAACTTCTATTTACTAATTTAAAAATCTAAAAGATTCGCTTTTGCTATATCCGTTTTTTTCAAGGTTATTACTTCCTTTTCGGTTTCAAGATATACATTGCCGTCAAAATCTTTAAGCATTCCTTCTATTACCTTAGTACCGTCAAGTGCTTTGAACAACTTTACCTTGATTTTTTTGCCAATCATAGCAGCATAATGCTCATTTCGGGATAGCTCGCGTTCAAGACCGCAAGAGCAAACCTCTAAAAAATAAGATTCTTTTATAGGGTCAGCCTCATCTATCACAGGGTCAATAGCGTGGGAAACTGCTGTGCAATCATCAATATTGATGCCCTCAGGTTTATCAATAAAAATTCTAAGGTATTTAGAAGCACCTTCCTTTACAAAGGCAACATCCCACAAATTCACACCCTGAGCTTCAACAGCATCCTTTACAAGTTCATAAATTTTTTCTGTTATTTGTCCCATTTTTTCACCCCTTAAATTTTGTGAAGTGGTAGCCAAAGCATTTAAACCCGAACCAGCCTAAAAGGGTGGGTTTAAATGCTTTGGCTAAACAAAAGTGAGTGGGTTTCCCCACTCACCTTTCGTAACATACTTTCTTTATACTAATTATACCACAAAAAATAATAAAATCAAGTCTTTTTTTAATTTTATTATTCATCACCTTTATAAGAGTTTACATATATTGTAACTGCTATATTGGTATTTACGGTAGAGCCGTATGTAGGAGTTTGCTTTATAACAACCGCCGGACTCTTACTTGAATCATATTTTTCTTCAACCGATATATTTTCATAAATAAAACCTTGCTTTAGCAGTTCAAGTACCGCTTCATCCTTAGTTTTACCTATAACATTAGCGACCTTAATTTCTTTAGGGCCTAAACTTATAACAAGTTCTATCTTTGTGCCCTTGGCAACGTCAGAGCCTGCTTTTACTGACTGCGAACAAATAGTTCCCCTCGCCTTATCAGAATATTCCTGACCCGTAATTTCAAACTTAAACTCTTCATACTCACCGTCTAACTGTGAATAATACTTTCCTACAAGAGCAGGCACTCTATAAAGCTTCGCAATTGTTTGGTTGGCATCCTCATCAACATCACCAATAGCAGGTTGGCTCGGCATTGATGTAGTCGGTGTTTTATCATCCTGCTGTGTTTTTGGAAAAATAGTATCCCTGAAAACGAAGACAACTATTAAAGCTAAAATCAAGAAAAATCCTGCTGTGCAAAGCGCCGATACTAAAGCATATTTAGCGCTTGAAGTTCCCTTTTCTTGCTTTTCTGCTTTTTTGCGGGTCTTTTCAGCTATCTTGGTATCGGAGCTTATCTCCCTTGCAAGCTCGGCCTCTCTTGCAGCCTTGCGCGCCTCTGCAGCTCTGCGAACACTTTCCTGTGTTTCGCCGTATACCAACTCGTTTTTGAATGCTTCTACGGTTGATGTTCTATTGTTTGGCAACACCTGTAATCCGTTTGCAAGAGCCACTAGCACCTGACGAGGTAGCTCATCGGCAAACTTTGAAGGTATTGTCATACTGTCATTATTAATACGCTCGTCTGCCTTTGGAGGAATCATACCTATAAGTGTTCTGAAAAGTGTAGCAGAAAGACCGTAAACATCGGTATGTGCGCCAACACTTAAATTCATATCGGCATACTGCTCTGCGGCGGCAAAACCGTCAAAAAGCTCGGGTGCTATATCGTTTTCTACACAGCGTGTGCTATGTACGCATATAGCCGAAAGCCTAAGCTTTGCATCACGGCCAACTATAACTGTTTCAGGTGAAATACCCAAATGGAATATACGCTTTTCATTAAGCGCAATTATTGTATCAATAAGTGGTAAGAATAACGGTCTTGCCTGCTCCCATTTAAGAGTTTTTCCGTTGCGCTCTAAAAAGTCTGCAAGTGTTATTCCGCTTACTTTATCCATTACGGCGTAACAAGTGCCGTTTTCTTCAAATGCACTATACACCTCAGGAACCGATTGAAGCTGAATGTCAATGAGTGTGCGGTTTATCTCAAGAAATTCCATAAGACCTTCATTATAAGCAAACTCGCATCCGCTTACAACCGACACCGTCTTATCAGGGTTTCTCTTTGAAGCGCCTGAAGGCAAATATTCTTTTATTTCTACTACCTTTTCTTCCTTGGTATCGTAGGCTATATAGGTTATTCCTTCGCTGTTTTTAGCTGTAGCTTTACCAATTATAAATCTTTCTGCCAACATATACTTAATTGGCAGAGCATCCTGCGGGTTTTGTGTAGCTTTATCAAAACCGCAGATTGGGCAAAACTGTTCGCCCTCGTTATTTCCCATACACATAGGACAAAGTTTCTCGGTATCTATCATAATAACCTCCGAAATTAAAACTTAATGTATTCTAAAATCGACAAATTATTTTACCATATTTTTTTGAATTTTACAAGTACTATATTAAGCTAAGCCTATAAACTCGAAATTTCCGTTGAGAATAAAAAGTATTATAAGCGTTGCTACTACTATAACCGCAACCGAAACTATAGCGATAGTTAAGAAGTTTCTTTTGTTTGTTGAGGTGCTTGAAGACATAACCAAACCTACCTTTTTAAACACACTGCAAACAGGCTTATATATAAGCATTGTAATTGCCGCATTAACTACACCCTTTATAAGATTAAATGGTAAAAGAAGCGACGGCAGCATTTCTATAACTACCTTTCTTGGTACGCCCATATAAAATGGTGTTATAAATATGTTAGCCAAAAGCATAACCGCAGTCATAACAAACACCGCAAAAACACTGCCGACAACGGCACCTGAAAGGGTACGCTTATAACGGTAGAACAGTCCGCAAACTGCCGCAAATGCGGCACTTGATAAGAAATTCATAATAAGACCGTAAATACCTGTATCACTAACCGAGAAAAACTCTACAAACGATACAACGGCGGCTGATATAAGCGCATAAACAGGTCCGTACAAAAAACCTATGACCGCTAACACCGCATCCTTAAAATCAAAGGTTAAAAAACTCACCTTAAATCTGAAAAGAAACACGCAAAGAAAAGCAACCGCACAAAGTATTGCAGAAACGGTTATTTTTTTAAGCTCATTTTTTTGTTGCATTTAAAACACCTCAATAAAAAATGCCCCCTGAAAATCAGGGGGCAAACTTTAAAATAAACTTTAAAAGTTTAAACTTCTCTTATCCGGACTTTAACCGTCGGCTTTGGAATTTCACCAAATCAACCAAAAAGGCTCGCGGGCTTTACCGCCGGTGGAGAATTTCACTCCGCCCTGAAGTTTTCATACTATTATATGATTATCTTTTTTTATCAGTTAATCTTTCCATAAAGAGGAATATCAGTATCCTTCTTAGGCTCTCTTGTTGGAGCAGTAGCTACGGTGTTACTCTTTTTGTCATTACCCTTGCCGCCTCTTGAGTTACGACCACCTCTACGGTTTCTATTACCTTTAGGTGCGGGGTTTGTTTCTCCGCCTTCAGGGAAAATAACAACCTTTCTGCCCGAACCTGAACCAACAGAGTTTGATATTACACCTTCAATTCCCTGAACAGCGGTGTGAATAATTCTGCGCTCATAAGGATTCATAGGCTCAAGTGCTCTGCTTCTGCCGTTTTGCTTTACCTGTGCAGAAACCTTTTCAGCTAGAGCTATTAAGGTCTGCTCTCTCTTTTCACGATAGTTGCCTATATTAACGGTAACCTTAAAGTATCCGCCGCCATTGTTAGCAGCAAGGCTTGAAAGATACTGTAACGCATCAAGTGTTTCACCTCTGCGACCGATAACAACACCAAGACCCTCACCGTCAAGCAATATAACTGCAGCATTTTCATTTTCAATAGCCTTTACGGTTATATTTTCACAGCCTAAATTTGAAAGAATTTCTTTAAGATAAGCTATTGCTTTACCGGTTTTGCTATCCTTATCAATCAAGGATTCATCAACAGCCTTTGAATAATCTATAGCTTCAAAAACTGCCTCCGTCTTTACAGGGGCTTCCTTTTTTTCCTGCTTTGGAGCATTTTCTACCTTTTCAGGCTTTTCCTTTTTCTGTTCCTTCTTTTTGGGAGCTGGTTTTATCTTTGCAGGCTTTTCATCAGGCAATTCTATAAATGCTCTTACCTCTGCCTTACAGCCGCCAAAAAGTCCCAAAACCTTTTTCTTGCTCTGTGTTATAATCTCAAACTGCACATCATCATCTATAGCAGCACCAAGATTTTTACGAGCATCTTCTTGTGCTTCGGTTATATCTGCACCAAAGCCTCTTGCTTCTCTAATCAAAATAAATTCCTCCTTAGGAACTAAAATACTATTCTTCTATACCTTTAAATTTCTCAAGCTGCTTTAGTTCAAAATCCGCCTGAACATTCAGTTCTTTAGCTCGTGTTGCAGCGAGTAGCTTCTGTGGTCCGTAGAACACCTGAATAGCCGACTGCAAAAGTCCTCCTATAATTGAAGAGCAAATCCAATAGAAACCAACACCGCCTGGTAATCCAAAGCCGATGAACAGTGTGATAAGTGGCATTGTAAACATCATACCTGCCATACTAGGTGCCTCGGGATTGTTCTTCTTATTGATTATCATAGATATATAACTTGTTAAAATTTGCGACAGGAATGCGCCTATCGGTATAAACCAAAGTGGCTCAAAGGTCTTAAAATCAAGACTGAATTTAGGTGTTTTTGTAAGGTCAAGACCAAAAAGCTCATAGCTTATCTTGGTAGCATCGTCCTTAGTTTTTATATCTAAATAATCATCTTTTATCTTTGCATATTGCTTCT
Organism: Acutalibacteraceae bacterium; assembly: GCA_045577835.1. Lineage (GTDB taxonomy): Bacteria > Bacillota > Clostridia > Oscillospirales > Acutalibacteraceae > UBA737. Next base: position 53,397 of record JAZNJD010000044.1, read on the forward strand.
TGGTTAAAATCTTTTCAATAAGATTTTCATCCTCTGCACGAATAACACGGATAACCTGAAGCTCGTTATTAGATTTAGCTTTTGTAAGACCGTATTCCTCTTTTAAATAGGTATAAAGCTTTTTATTTTCTGCCTTATTAGATTTTTCAAGCTGACCCATTCTTGTAGAAATTGCGGTATTTACAGCTTCTACTTTGTTTTTGTCTGCTCCCGCCATATAGGTAAGCGGAGACATAATAAGCCAATAAATACTCATTAGTACAACTAGACGAACTATCATAGGCAAACAACCGCCCGACATAGTTACGCCTTCCTCTTGGTAAAGCTCCTGCATAGCGGTATTATATTTTTGTTTATCGTCGCCATAACGTTTCTTAAGCTCATCAAGCTTAGGCTTAATTCTAGCCTGTTGAACGGTTGATTTCTGGCTTTTAATACTAAGTGGAATAAGAATTAAATTTATAAGCAGAGTAAACATTAAAACGGATACTGCAAAGTTTCCGCCAAAGATACCTGCTATAAAACGGATAATATGACCAAACGGTATATTTATAATGTCAAATAGCCAATTCATATCTTGTCACCCTTTCGGTGTTGCTTTTGATTTTTTCTTTTCGGGTACAGGATCATAGCCACCCTTGCAAAGCGGATTACATCTAAGTATTCGCCAAATTGCCAGAGCAGAACCCTTTATACATCCGTGAATTTCTATAGCCTCAATGGCATAGGCAGAACAAGTTGGTGTAAACCTACAACACGAAATTTTTGTAGGTGAGATGTTTTTTCTATAAAACCTGATTATCTTTATAAGCAAATTACTTATTGGATTCATTTTCACACCAAAGTCCTGCAGTTTTTAGTTGCTTTTCTAAAAAGGAAGCAACCTCGGTACTTTTTACCGTTAAAATTTTTGTTCTTGCAACAATAACAAAATCATTACCGAGCTGGATATTATGCGCGCACATTCTAAATGCCGCCCTTATAACACGCTTTGCGCGGTTGCGCTCTACTGCACCGCCTAGTTTTTTTGATACAGTAATTCCCAGTCGCAACCTGCCCTTCCTTCCCTTAACCGAATACAAAACGCACATCGGCGCTACATGGGAAGTACCCTTATGGTATACACGCCTAAATTCATAGTTTTCCTTTAGGCTTTCAATTTGCTGCATAGCCTTCCTCCCATTTAAGACAAAACGCCAAATAAAAGGAAAAGCCACATGGAAGTGGCTTTTAGTAAGTTAACTGCTTTCTTCCTTTTGCTCTACGGCGGGCAAGTACCTTTCTGCCGTTTGCAGTTGCCATTCTCTTTAAGAAACCGTGCTCTTTTTTACGGTGAAGCTTCTTAGGCTGGTATGTTCTTTTCATTATTCTAAACCTCCCTCTAGGACATCTTACTGTTGTGCGGTAAAAACAAAAAATTTAAAACCAACACACAACCTATCAATATAGAATTATAACCTAAAACCCACCAAGATGTCAACAAGAAATATCAAAATATCGGGATTTTTTTGAAAAAATTAAAAAAATATTGAAAAAACAGTTTCTATATGCTATGATATTTACTGTTAAAAGTAGGGTAACATTTTATCTGTTACTTCTTCACTTTTCACTATTCCCACTTACTTAATATTCGGGGGTGTAGCTCACCTGGGAGAGCGCTTGAATGGCATTCAAGAGGTAGTCGGTTCGATCCCGATCATCTCCACCAAAATCGGAAATCCGCTGATGAAAATCGGCGGATTTTTGATTTTGTATTATTCATTTTTCATTATTCAATATTCATCATTCATTAAAACGGATTTCCGTAATGAATAATGAATGATGCAGCCGCTTCGCTGATGAATAATGAATAATTTGAAAATCTCACAGAATGAATTTTGAAAATCTGACCGAATGAAAACCGGAAATCTGACCGATTGGGTCACTTTACATTGATGCAAATAACTAACTTTCAAGCAATTAACTTTGGAGTTAATTAAATGTCTTTTACGATTTTCAAAACAACAAAATATATAATAATCAGGGGCTATGTACTGTTTTTAGCTGCGAAAAACCCAGTATTTATGCGGTTTTCTACTTGATTACTATAACGCTACTCCACCAGTGGCAAGCTGCCACACCCAATCCACCCAAGCTCGTGCAAATCTAAAGTTTGTACCACGGGATGTGAGTTCGGGTGCTGTGCAGTATGCTTCACCAAAAAAGACAAGGTTTAAAAACCTTGTCTTTTTTATTCGTTTTAGTGAGGAATACTAATTCAACTTTGTATTAAGTCGGCAAATACACATTCATAAACACATAAAATGATATTCCTGTAAACATTGTGCAAAGTATTGAAGTTAGCGTATATTTATACTTTTCCTTTTTAAAAAGACCAATTAGTCCGTCGTAACCAGCAGCGGCAATC
>JAZNJD010000045.1:0-3402 GCA_045577835.1 Acutalibacteraceae bacterium
CACCGTATGGAAGAAATACAAAACGCAGGAAAAATTATTCGTCCCGCATATATAAATGTGAAAGAAGAAAACGAGTATATCCCTCTGCAAAATAGATGAATTGAGGATGGACAAATAATGTTTCGGAGTAAAAATCATGAAATCACATAAAAGAAAAACGATAATAATTATAAAAAATATTGACGTAAAACAATAAGTGTGTTATAATGATTAAAATTAAATATTTAAAATGACGTTAATGGATCCAGCTGTCTGCAGAGGAAGCTGGATCCATTTTGTTTTTTGCAGCAAAATTGACTAAATATAAAAGGAGATACAATTATGGAAGTTCAACTTCAGGAGCTTATTGAGCAGATTAAGAAGGATGGTGTTGAAACCGCTGAAGCAGAAGCTAAGGCTATTGTTGAAGCGGCAAAGTCAGATGCCGAAAAGATTATTGCCGATGCACAGGCACAGGCAGATAAAATCTTAGCCGGCGCAAAAGTTGAAACCGAGCGAATGACGAAATCAAGCGAGGATGCTATTCGTCAGGCGGGTCGCAATCTGCTTATTTCTTTCAGAGAAAGTGTAACGAGAGAGATTAATGCTATGGTTAGCGAAAATGTTACTGCTGTATATTCATCGGATGTATTCAAAGGGCTGATTATCAGCATTGTTGAAAATTGGGCAAACAAGCCGGATGCAGAAGATATCGCAGTGATTTTGAATACTCAAGACCTTAATAAGTTGGAAGAAGCCTTACTGGCAGCACTTAAAGAAAAAATGTTAAAGGGTATCACTTTGAAGGCGAATGATAATTTTGACGGTGGATTCCGCATCGCTGTCAATGACGGCAGCGCATATTACGATTATTCGACAGAGGCGGTTGTGGATATGCTTTCAAATTATCTTAGCCCTAAGGTTACCAAGCTTTTGAAAGAGGCGAAGTAATAACTATGGCTGAATATTATTTAATATCGCAGTTGCCGTCTTTGGATGGGATAAGTGAAAATACTCCCCTTCCGATTACCGAAGAACGATTTGCAGAGCTTTGCAACCGTTTTTTAGGAAAAAGGGCGCAGGAAATGCTGAGTAAGCTTACCCTATCACCTCCCAAAAACAGCGAGGACTCCGGCTCTGCATTGATTGATGCCTGGAACGAAAGCGAGCGAAACCTTCGGTTCGCTCTTGGCAAAGTTCGGGCAGAGAAAATGAAGAAGCCATTCGATACAGAGAATAGAATTTTTCCAGTGGAGTATATCAAGGCAGCGAGTGCAGCAATAGAAATTGAAAATCCAATGGAAGCAGAAAAATATCTAAACAGTTACCGCTTGGAAATCTTAGAAACGTTAAGACCTATGGATAGTTTTTCTGAGGATTATATTTTCTATTACGGACTAAAATTAAAATTGCTTCTTCGCATAAGGAAGTTTGATACAAAGAGCGGAGAAAAAGCATACAAAAATATATACGACTCCATTTTAAACGGAGATAGGTTGGAGGTAAAACAATGACCGAAAATAAAGGAAAGGTAGTAAGCATAAACGGAAACTTGGTGTCGGTAGAGTTTGACGGCAACGTTTCTATGAACGAAATATGCTATGTTTTTGTGGGTGATACCGCCCTTAAAAGCGAGGTTATCCGTATAAAAGGCAACATTGCTCAAGTACAGGTTTATGAAATGACCGATGGTATTCAGTGTGGGGATACGGTTGAATTTACGGGAGATATGCTCTCAGCAGATCTTGGCCCCGGATTGCTCGGTCAGATATATGACGGACTGCAAAATCCACTTCCTGTTTTAGCTCAGCAGGCAGGCTGGTTTTTGGAAAGAGGAATTTACGCAGACGGACTTAATACGGAAAAGAAATGGGAGTTTACACCGACTGCACAAGTCGGCAACATTGTTCGTGCGGGCGAATACATCGGAACCGTGCCCGAAGGCCCGTTTACACATAAAATTTTTGTTCCCTTTTATCTTCTTGGAAACTATACGGTAAAATCCATTGCCGAAAAGGGCGAATATACCGTTAAGGAAACGATTGCAGTTTTAACCGATGAGCGTGGTCGTGAAATACCCGTATCTATGAGTTTCAAGTGGCCTGTTAAACGTGCGGTAAAATGTTATAGTGAGAGATTGGCACCTGCCGAAACAATGGAAACCAAGGTGCGACTTATCGACTCTTTCTTCCCTGTAGCAAAAGGTGGAACCTATTGCACTCCCGGACCGTTCGGCGCAGGTAAAACGGTACTACAGCATACCACATCGAAATATGCGGATGTAGATATTGTTATTATCGCCGCCTGCGGAGAACGTGCAGGTGAAGTTGTTGAAACACTGACTGAGTTCCCCGAACTGACCGACCCTAAAACTGGTCGTTCACTTATGGAACGAACCATTATTATATGTAATACTTCCTCTATGCCCGTTGCCTCCCGTGAAGCTTCGGTTTATACTGCGGTAACACTTGCTGAGTACTATCGCCAAATGGGACTTGATGTTCTTATGTTGGCAGACTCAACATCTCGCTGGGCACAGGCGATGCGTGAAATGTCGGGCAGACTTGAAGAAATCCCCGGTGAAGAGGCTTTCCCTGCATACTTGGAATCCTATATTGCGGCATTCTACGAAAGAGCAGGTTGTGTTCGTCTCCTCGATGGCAGTACCGGTTCCGTTACCATTGGCGGCACTGTATCCCCTGCAGGCGGCAACTTTGAGGAACCCGTAACACAGGCGACTTTAAAGGTTGTAGGTGCATTCCACGGTCTTTCCCGTGAACGTTCGGATGCAAGAAAATATCCTGCCATTGACCCACTTATCTCTTGGTCAAAATATAACAGCGTTATTGACGGCGAAAAATTGGAATTTTGTAAAGACATTCTTCATCACGGTGACGAGATCGGCTCAATGATGAAGGTTGTCGGTGAAGAAGGTACTACTCTTTTAGATTACATTACCTATTTAAAATCTGAAATGCTCGATGCCGTTTATCTGCAGCAGAACTCCTTTGATTTGGTTGAGGCAAACTGCGGAAAACAGCGTCAACGCTATGTTACCGATAAACTCGTGCATATTTTAGGTAGTAATTATGCTCTTCAAAATAAAGATGATGCGCGAGGCTTCTTTAACCGTATGCGTCAGAAATTCATCGACTGGAATTACACCGAGTTTGAGAGCGAATCGTTTAAAAAAGCAGAATCTGAGATCGATGAATTGTATCGCAAGGGTGACGGCAAATTAGCCGCACCTGCCGAAAAATTATTAAAGGACGGTGAATGAGAGTGAATAAAGTATATAATCGAATAGAATCCATTACCGGTAATGTTATCACTGTCCGAGCAAATGATGTTAAGTATAAGGAATTGGCACAGATCAACACACGCTTTGGCAAGTCCTTGGCTCAGGTTAATAAAATTGAGGGG
>JAZNJD010000046.1:0-30320 GCA_045577835.1 Acutalibacteraceae bacterium
AGCTATCGTATTCGGCGGCCGTCGTGCAAAGACAGCTCCTCTGGTATATCAGTCATTTGACTGGGCTCACGGTACATTCGTAGGCTCAATCATGGCTTCAGAAACAACAGCTGCAGCTGCAGGTGCAGTAGGCGTTGTAAGACGTGACCCAATGGCTATGCTTCCATTCTGCGGTTACAATATGGGCGATTACTGGGCTCACTGGCTCGAAATGGGCGAAAAGCTCGGTGACAAGGCTCCTAAGATCTTCAACGTTAACTGGTTCAGAACCGACGATGAAGGCAACTTCGTATGGCCAGGCTTTGGCGATAACGCTCGTGTTCTTAACTGGATTATTGACCGTTGTGAAGGCAAGGCAGACGCTACCGAAACCGCAATAGGTTATGTTCCAAAGCCAGAGGATATTGACCTTACCGATCTCGATATGGATATCGAAACCTTAAAGTCTATCCTTAAGGTTGATAAAGATGTTTGGACCAAGGAAGCAGAGGAAATCGAAGAGCACTATAAGAAGTTCGGCGATAAGCTCCCAGCAGAGCTCAAAGAACAGCTCGAAACACTCAAAGCAAACCTTGCTAAGATGTAATAAAAATCAAAACCTCCCGATGAAAATCGGGAGGTTTTTTATATGCTTTTTAACACTCACTCATAAGTCTTATGTAAAATTCAACCGCTTTATGTAGTGTCTCGATGCGGATTTTTTCGTTGTTTCCGTGTATTGTAGCACGCTCTTCACTTGTCAAATCCATAGCAGAGAAACGATAAACCTTGTCGCTTATTCTGCCATAATGGCGGCTATCCGAACACTGTACCATAAGATAGGGGGATACAATAGAGCCCTTCCAGGTAGAAGCCACAGCCGAGGCTACTTTATTGTATGCTTCACAATCGGTTTCGGAAATTCTGCTTGGGTTCATTCCGTGAAGCTTAGTTACGATAACACTTTGGTCGTTTATTGTTTTCTTTATGTATTCTAATGCGCTGTCCATAGTATCATTTGGATTTAAACGAATATTAGAAACAAATGTTGCTTCGGGTGGAATAACATTAGAAGCGGTACTGCCCTTAGCCTGTGTAAAGGCAACAGTGGTACGCATTAAAGCATTTAACTCTCCACCTGATTTTTTACAGAGTATATCAAGAACACCCTTAAAAAGCCATAGGTTTGCAAAAATCATACGGTATAGGAAGCTTGAATGTCTGCCTAATGTATCAAACATCTCTTTTACAGGCTTTGTAATATGGCTTTTAAACGGTTTGCTTAGTAATCTGCAGCAAGCGTTTGACAATCTATCAATCGGAGCGTTAGGCTTAGGAGCCGAAGCGTGACCGCCGCCTGATAACACTTTATATTCGACATCCATCATACCTTTTTCAGCTATACCGATTAGTCCGCAAGGCGCCTTAACACCGGGGAAAACATTCTCAACAACTGCGCCGCCCTCGTCTACTACAAGGGATAATTTTATATTATTATTTTCAAAATAATCCACAATGTTTACAGCACCGTTACCGTTTACTTCTTCACCGCCCGAAAAGGCGAAATAAATGTCATTTTTAGGTGTGAAGCCTTGTTTAATAAGGTTTTCTGCGGCAGAAAGTATACCGTTTACGGTAACCTTAGTATCAAGAGTGCCTCGTCCCCATAAAACACCGTCCTCTAAAATAGCCTCAAAGGGAGGTTTTTGCCACATATCCTCGTTTACGGGTACAACGTCATAATGCGCCATCATAACAGCGGCATCGCCCATTTCCTTGCCCGACCATTTAAAGAGCAAGGCTCTATCAGGTAAAGTTTCAAATGAGCAAACCTTAAACACGTTAGGATATAAAGAGGGGAGCTTATCTATTAGTTTTTGAAATTCTGAGTTATCTTCAAGTGAACTGTCCTTATAGGATACGGTTTTGCATTTTACTAGCTCTCTTAAAGCCGCAACTGCTGCATCCTTTTCAAAAGTTATTTCTTTTTCAGAAACGCCCACCGATTTTTTAGGTGTGAACAAAAGGGTGCGAATAACAATTATCGCAATAAATATAACTACAACGGCTAAAATAATCCACCACATAAATATTAAAGCATACCTTTCTTATACATAATTCTTGCAACGATAATGGTAAACAGAACGCCAACAGGCACCATAATTCCAACCGTTGAAGCGTTAAGTGCAGGAACAAATATAAATAGCACTAACATAAGGATAATAGGAGCTATGGAAATTTTAACGTTTTTAGATATAAACACTACACCGAGACCGCCAAAGAGAGCAGGTAAAATCATATCAAAGGCAGGCTTTAAAACGGGACTTTCAAGGATTGGTGTTAGAGGAATAATCAAAATAACACCGATAATTATTATAAAGGTTGTAACAATACTTGAAACGGCAATAGAAATTGTAGATATAATCTCGCCTTCTTCGCTGGTAGGCTTTACCTTGGCACGCTCCATAGCGTCCACAGCGCAGGGAAGCTTTAAATTTGAAATATTGCCTGTTACGAAAGAAAGATAGGTACCGCCGGCTCCAAGCATTGGCACATAGGTAAAGATTTCTACAAGACCTACCGCCCAATACATAGGCATAGTAGCAAAAAGGCCCTGTGCTAAGGCTTTCCACTCAGGCGCAGCACCGAATATAAGGCAAACTGCTAACGGAAAAGCAATGATGATAGAGCAAACTATAATGCCCCAAATAAGTCCGTCACGGTGAACTGATTCAAGGTAAGAAAGATTTTTATTGTTTTTCATTTTTTACCCTCCTAACCTAACCAATTTGTATAAGGAATAGCAGAAGCCATACCGATTACAAGACTTAAAGGTAGTGCATAGTCGGTAATCCATCTAACCTTATATTTCTTTGAAATAATTCCGCAAATGGCCATAACTATCGCCGATGTGAACATAACACAGCACGGAACAAGACCCGATGTATCGCCCTTAAAAACAAGACCAACATCACAGAAAACATAACCTAAAAATGCAGAAATCATACCAACAAACATAGCGTTGTTAAATATTTCTCCCCATTTTTTATCCTTCATTCCGATTTTGTTCATACCGCCCTGTATTTTCTTGGTAACAAAAGGTACAAGTATTAAGCCTAGAGCAATACCTATTGTCATAACCCAAAGCACAGTAACATAAACGCCAGCATCGGTAATTTTTTCACCGGCGCCAAGGCCTAAAGCCTGTAAGGCGTTATTTGCGGCAACCGTTTCGTATGTAATAGAGCCTATAATAGAAAGCCTGAGCCAAGGAAGTGCTACACCCAAGCTCTTTGAAAGGGCTACAACTCCCACAAGAATAGCAACGGCAGGCGCTATTGTGAATACAGCAGATGAAGACACCGTCTTTTTTATTACACTGCTATCCATACCGATTTGTTTAGCGCGGCGGATAGCTTTTACTAGAAAATAAACCGACTGTGCCAAAACAACTGCGATAACTAATCCAACCAAAATATAGAGAATTGGACTGTTTACGCTGAATTTCATTAAAAACACCCCTTAAAGTTTAGTTATATAAATAATTTAACATAAATTTCATTTTAATTCAAGATTAAAAAAGAGTGCCTATAGGCACTCTTAAAAAATTTTATGGCTGTTTTTACTTTTTAAACATCTATTTCGGTATTCAGAGGGGGTGAATCCAAAATATTCTCTAAAGCTTCGTGTGAAGTAGCAATGGTCATTAAAGCCGCAAGCTGTTGTTATAGCCTGTATATTTTCGTTTGTGTTTTTTAGTAAAAACTGTGCGTGCTCAAGGCGAAGCACCTTAATATACTTCATAACCGATAGTCCTGTAACCGCTTTGAATTTGCGGCAGAAATAACTTTCATCGTAACCAAATTTTTCGCTTATTAAACTGGTATTAACAATTTCTGAAAAATGCTCATTTATGTATTTTATTACAGAATCAAATTTATTTTCGGTGGTTTTATCAGTTTTCTTTAAAACGGTTTGACAGCGATATAAAAGGAAAATAAGGTCATATATAAGGGAGAGGGTTTTTATCGAAGAGGCGGGCTCTTTGTTTTTATTCGCCTCAACTATTTTTAATAAAATTTCACCCATCTCTTTGTTTGCAGATTTATGATTAAATACTATTTTACCATTTACTATGGGTTTTATATATCTTTCTGTAGAGGGTGTACCGTTGATAAGTAATGAGGGCTCAAAGGTCACGCAGTGGTATTTTGTACCGGTTTTCTCGGTCTGTCCCTGATGAAGCACTCTAGGGCAGATTATTGCTATATCGCCTTGCGAAAACTCGTCCCATTCATCGTTTATCAAAAGCTTAACCGAGCCTTCTGTAACATAGATTATTTCCATTCGTTCGTGCCAGTGAAGAGGAAAGCAGTCCTCATTAGCTTTAATGTCAAATGGCATAACCTTTACCGAAGAATCATTAAAAAATACAGGTGTTATTTCTTTGTAGGCATCAATTTTCATAAAAAAGGGAAAACTCCTTTGTTGATATTTACTGATGTAAACTATTATATACTAAAACACCAATATAATCAAGTCAAAATTGTTATAGTAACAGTCAAAAAAATTATATGCAAGAGGTTTTGAGGATTATATAATAAAATCAGAAAGTTTAGCTAAAGGAGGATTTTATATGAAGGCAATTAAAGGCGGCAAAATCATCTTAAAGGATAGAATTGTTGAAAACGGCGTCCTTTTATATTCTGATGTTATTAAGGGCATTGTTTCAGAAAACGATATACCTAAAAATGCCGAAATAATTGATGCTAAGGGCGGTTTTGTATCTCCCGGACTTATCGATATACATATTCACGGCTATCTCGGTAAGGACGTTTGTGATGCGCAAGAAGACAGCATCCGCACAATATCAAAGGGCATAATTGCTAACGGCGTTACAGGTTATCTTCCTACTACTATGACGGTTGATATGAAGGTAATTAAAAAGGCTTTAGAGGTTGTAAGAAATCTAAAGGAAGAAAGCAAAAGTTGGCAGGGAAGTGCAATTCTCGGTTGCCACGCCGAAGGTCCTTTTATTTCTCTTGCAAAGAAGGGTGCACAAAATCCTGAATATGTGCTAAAGCCCGATGCAGATTTCGTAAAGGAATATGCAGACATTATCAAGATAATCTCTCTAGCACCAGAGGAAGATACAGAAGATTTCAGCGCCATCAGGGAAATATGTGCTAAAACCGACGTTGTAATTTCTATGGGACACACCTCCGCAGATTACGAAACTGCTATGAATAGTACCAAAAACGGTGTTAAGCACGCAACCCACCTCTTTAACGCTATGACACCGCTAGCCCACAGAGCCCCCGGTGTTGTAACAGCGGCGCTTAATTCGGATGTTAGCTGTGAGCTTATAGTTGATACCTTCCACGTATCTCCGGCACTTTATGATATTTTATGGAAGATAAAGGGCAGAAAGCTCTGCTTTATTACCGATTGCTTGCCCGCAGGCGGTCTGCCATACGGTGAATATACCCTCGGCGGTACAAAGATTATCTATAACGATATCGTTTGCAGATTAGAGGACGGCACGGTAGCAGGTAGCGTACTGCCTCTTAATAAAGGTGTTTGGAATGTGTATACAAATTCAAATATTCCTCTTTGGGAATGTGTAAACGGCGCTTCTCTTAACCCAGCCACGACAATAGGTCTAGCCGATAAAAAAGGCTCGCTTGATGTTGGCAAGGATGCGGATATAATTATTTGCGATAGCGAATTTAATGTACAAAAAACAATTATTGGAGGAGAAATAAGATATGAAGCTTAAAATCGAGGCTAAACTTGACAAACAGTTCACACCACTATCTTTAGTTTGCAAAGAAATGCGTGAGCAGACAAAGGAAAACGGTCAGGATATTATTATTGCCATTGTAAGAAACAAGGGCTATACCACCACATATAAAACAAGGGTTTTCCCCGACAATACAGGCTATGATATTGAAAACTTTGAATTTATAGAGAGAATTACAAAGTCTCTCCTTTGGGTTTCGGGCGGCTATCAGATTTATATTGCAGGTAGCGAGTTAATCGGTAACAAGATTAAAGAGGCTTATACCCACGGTGGTCTTAGAGATTTTGATGTGTGCTTTATGGAAAGAGTTTATGAAAAGCCATTTGAGGTTTTCGTATGCTCACTCGAAGATGCTCCTAAGGATAAATCCTCTGCAGCTCCTATTGGCAGACATCTTGACGGTTGCAGAATAGGCTTCGACGCAGGCGGAAGTGACCGTAAGGTTAGTGCTGTTGTAAACGGCGAGAGCGTTTATTCCGAAGAGGTTGTTTGGTTCCCTAAAATCAATTCTGACCCCGATTATCACTATGAGGGTATTCTAAACGCTATGAAAACTGCTGCTTCACACATGCCTCGAGTTGATGCTATAGGCGTTTCAAGTGCGGGTGTTTATGTTGATAACAGAATAATGGTTGCATCCCTTTTCTTAAAGGTAAGCGATGAGGACTTTGATAAAAAGGTTAAGAATATGTATCTCGACGTTGCAAAGGAGATAGGCGAAAATATTCCTATCGAGGTTGCAAACGACGGTGACGTTACAGCCCTTGCCGGCGCTATGGATTTAGAGGACGATGGCGTTTTAGGTGTTGCTATGGGTACATCGGAAGCCGGCGGCTATGTTGATACCGACGGTAATATCACAGGCTGGCTTAACGAGCTTGCATTCGTTCCTGTTGATTTTTGCAAGAATGCTATGGTAGACGAATGGTCAGGCGATTACGGTTGCGGTGTTAAATATTTCTCACAAGACGGCGTTATTAAGCTTGCTCCTTTTGCAGGAATCGAGCTTGATGAAAAGCTATCTCCTGCTGAAAAGCTAAAGGTAGTTCAGGAGCTTATGAAAAACGGCGATCAAAGAGCTAAAGATATATATGAAACAATAGGTGTATATTTTGGCCACGCTATCGCTTTCTATACCGAGTTTTATGATATTAAGCACGTGCTTATTATGGGCAGAGTAACCTCAGGTGAGGGCGGTGCCTTGATTTTAGAGTTTGCTCAAAAGGTATTAGACGAGGAATTCCCTGAGCTTTCAAAGAAAATAAAGCTACATATTCCTGATGAAAATTCAAGAAGAGTAGGCCAATCGGTAGCAGCCGCAAGCTTACCACAACTTTAAAAAAGCAAAAAATCCTGACCGGAACGGTCAGGATTTTTATATTGCGAATAAAATTGAAAAATGTTATAATTTGTGTGCGTTGAAATATTTTAGGCGGTGATTTTATGAAAATTTTAATTGTAAGGCATGCGGACCCCGATTATTCCATAGATTCTTTGACACAAAAAGGGCATCGTGAGGCAGAGCTTTTATCAAAGCGTATTACAAAGCTAGATGTCAAAGAGTTTTATGTTTCAACACTTGGTAGAGCAAGGGTAACTGCTGATTACACACTAAATAAACTAGGCAGAAAGCCTGTTGTATGCGAGTGGCTAAAAGAATTTTCTGCTGTAATAAATAAGCCTGACGAACAAAACTCGATAACTTGGGATTGGTTACCTAAGGATTGGACGGGGGACGATAGATTTTATAGTATTGATGATTGGCTAAATACGCCCGCTATGCTTGAAGGTAATGTTAAAGAAGAATATGAAAGGGTTGTAACCGAACTTGATAATATAATCAAAAATCACGGATATGAAAGAAAATACCGTTATTATGAAGCAGTAAATCCAAATGAAGATACAATTGTTCTTTTCTGCCATTTTGGAGTAGAGTGTGTATTGCTTAGCCACCTTTTAGGTATATCACCTATGCTTTTATGGCATGGCTTTTGTGCCGCACCCAGTTCTGTAACTACCATAGTAACAGAGGAAAGGGAAAAGGGTATAGCGTATTTTAGGGTTAGTGCATTCGGTGATATTTCGCATCTTTACTCAGAAAACGAAGAGCCTGCATTTGCAGCTCGCTTTTGCGAAACTTACGATAATTTTGAACAGCGCCATTAAATTAAATATAACATTAAAAACAGAGAAAGCTCTAATTAGTGCTTTCTCTGCTTTTATATTTAACAATATTTTATTTATCCTTAATAAGTCCTGTGAGCTTAGCAATTTCCATAATTACTAAAGGAATGAAAACAAGACCTAAACAAATAAGGTAGTATACCGGTGATAAAAGCTCAAGTGCAAAGGCAGTTCTAACTCCGGGCAGCGTTGCAACAAGTACGGTTAAAAGCACTGTAGCGAGTGTTGCAAGGTTTAGAGTTTTATTGCCAAAGAAACCGATTTTAAAGAGTGACTTATCAGAGCGCATATTAAATGCCTGAACAATTTGGGATAGTGCCAATACCAAAAATGCCATTGTTTCGCCTCGGTGCAGTGCGTGTGAATCGGCAGAAAGGGTAGCGATTTCACTAAATGAGCAGCCGCAACCAATCCAAAATGCCGCAAGGGTTAAGAGGGCAAACATAACGCCCTGTAAAACAATTCTAACGCCAAAGCCGTTTGCAAATATTCCTTCGGTTTTAGGTCTTGGCTTTTGCTTCATAATATCGCCCTCAACCTTTTCCATACCGAGTGCGATAGCGGGGAGTGAATCGGTAACAAGGTTAATCCAGAGAAGCTGCATCGAGAGAAGTGGCGTCTGCTTCCAAAGTATCATAGCAAAGAATACAGTTATAACCTCGCCGATATTGGTGCCAAGCAGATAGCCTACAACCTTTTTGATATTGGCATAAATGCCTCTGCCTTCCTTAACGGCATCAACTATGGTTGCGAAATTATCGTCGGTAAGTGTCATATCAGCGGCACCTTTTGCAACATCGGTGCCAGTAATACCCATAGCACAGCCGATATCGGCGGCTTTAAGTGCGGGAGCGTCGTTAACACCGTCGCCCGTCATAGAAACAACCTGATTCTTTTTCTGCCAAGCTTTAACTATGCGGATTTTGTTTTCGGGGGATACACGTGCATAAACTGAAATCTTTTCTACATTATTATCAAGCTCTTCTTCGCTCATATTATCGAGCTCGGTGCCTGTGATAGCGGTATCACCCTCATTTAAAATACCAAGTTCTTTTGCTATTGCAGAGGCGGTAACAACATGGTCACCCGTAATCATAACAGGACGAATACCTGCTTCTTTACATACTGCTACCGCCGCTTTAGCCTCGGCTCTTGGTGGGTCTATCATACCTACAAGACCTATAAATGTGAGGTCTTTTTCAAGTGCCTCTGCGGTTGGATTTTCGGGGATTTCTGATAATTCCTTAAAGCCGATAGCGAGTACCCTTAGGGCATCCTTGCTCATTTGCTCGGTTATAAGTCTAGCCTTTTCGACATCGCCTTTTATACAACGTTCTGCCATCATGTCAAAGGCGCCTTTAACTATGAGAATATTTTTTGAGTCTATCTTGTTAACGGTTGACATTAACTTTCTGTCAGAATCAAAGGGAATTTCTAAAAGGCGAGGACAGGCGGTGTTTAGTGCCTCTTTGGTGCTTCCGTTTTTATACGCCGCTAAAACTATAGCGGTTTCGGTTGGGTCGCCTATGTGCTTTTCACCATCTTCACTAAATACAACTTCACCATTACAGCAAAGGGTTGCAATATCAAGTAGTTTTTTAACGCTTTCACTATTGTTTTCGCTTATTTCTTCAATATCTCCGTCATCAACATAGGCCTGAACCAAGGTCATTTTGTTTTGTGTTAGCGTACCTGTTTTATCAGAACAGATAATAGAAGCACTACCTAGTGTTTCAACCGCAGGCAGACTACGAATTAACGCATTTTTCTTAACCATACGCTGAACGCCGATAGATAAAACGACTGTTACTATAGCAGGCAGTCCCTCAGGGATTGCAGATACTGCAAGGGATACCGCAGTCATAAACATATCCATAGGATTAAGGTCGTTAAGAAGACCGACAGCAAAAATTATAGCACAACAACCAAGTGCTATAAAGCCTAAATATTTGCCAAGCTGTGATAGCTTTTGCTGTAAGGGAGTAGCGGTATCCTTTGCACCGCTTAAAAGATTGGCGATTTTGCCCATTTCGGTATCCATACCTGTTGCGGTAACAACTGCTGTAGCGGTACCGTAGGTTACAGAGCAACCCGAAAATACCATGTTGGTACGGTCGCCGATAGGTGCATTTTCCTCTATAGTAGCTGAAAAATCCTTTTCCGAGGGTACAGATTCACCTGTAAGGGCAGATTCCTCTGATTTTAGGCTAGCACTTGCAATAAGGCGTGCATCGGCAGGTATAAAATCGCCCGCTTCAAGACATATAATATCACCGTGCACTAGCTCTGCGGCATCGATTATAGACTGTGTGCCGTTTCTTATAACCCTAGCGTGCGGAGCAGACATGTTTTTTAGCGCATCAAGTGCCTTTTCTGCCTTGCTTTCCTGTGCTACACCCATTACTGCATTAAGAATAACAATTAATATAATAAGTCCCGGCTCGAAAAACTCTTTTGCGCTGCCGTGACCATTTGCAATTTCATAACAAACTATACCAAATGAAACTAAGGCGGCAATGATTAGAATGATAATCATAACATCCTTGAACTGTTCAATAAATCGGGTAAAAGTGGATTTCTTTTTGCCCTCTTTTAATCGGTTTTCTCCAAACTTTTCTCTTCTTAACAAAACCTCTTTGTCGTTAAGACCCAAAGAAGCGTCAACCGAAAGGGTTTCAAGAAGTTGTTCGTGTGAAAGATTGTGTGGTTTCAAGAAATTACCTCCGAAAAAACAATTTTTACCATTATAGCATATTAAAGTAAAACAGTAAACATATTTTAATTATTGTTTTTAATTAATTAAAACATTATTCATAAAGTGATGCCTTTTTTAATTATTCCTTGACAATTCACCTATAATAATTATATACTAGTATTCGTAGTATTCTGCTCGAAAGGGAGGGTTTTAATGAAATATTTGGTTAAAATACGCAAATCAATAATGTTGCTTGTTAAGATTATGATTGTGTTATCGGCAACACTTGGCTTCGTTGAAACCTGGAATGATAATTATGTTGAATCCCTTTTTAGCAACAAGGGTAACTATGTTGTTATCTTTTCATATCTGTTTTTGTTTATAACCTTTTCGTCGCTTTATGGGGCGTTTAATATAGGCATATACCGCATACACGAAATTATATATAGCTTTTCGCTTGCTACAATATTTACTAATATAGTTATGTATCTAGAGCTTAGCTTGATAGCACGAAATATGGTAGCTGTGTTACCTTTAGCATTAGGCGTGGTGTATCAGATTGCGGTTGTGTTTATCGGCTCTTGCTGTGCCAATATGATTTATTTCAAGCTTTATGAGGCACGAAAGGTTGTTGCTATATTTAGTGATGAAATTTACGGCTTTAACCTTATTAAAAAAATGGGCGTTATTTCCGAGCGCTTTAGCATTGAATGTGGTGTTAACGCCGAACGTACCGATATGAAACAGATAAAGAAGCTGATCGATAAAAATGATGCTGTAGTAATCTGCGATATAGATAAAAACAAGCAAAAGGAAATAATTTCTTATTGCTATACAAATCAAAAAAGAACCTATTTACTCCCCGATATAACCGATATTATAATGAATAATGCATACGAGATACAAATAGGTGATACACCTGTGCTTATGAGCCGTAATAGAGGACTTACCTTTGAGCAGGAGCTTGTTAAGCGCATTTGCGATATAGCCATTTCGGCTTTAGGTATCATAATTTCAAGTCCTATTATGCTTATTTGTGCTATCGTAATAAAGCTTAATGACGGCGGTCCTGTTTTCTTCCGTCAAAACAGAATTACCAAAAACGGCAAGATATTTAATATACTTAAATTCCGTTCAATGATAGTTGATGCCGATAAGGACGGTGCTAAAAAAGCAGAAAATGATGACGACCGCATAACAAAGGTTGGTAAAATTATAAGAGCCTGCCGTGTGGACGAGCTTCCACAGCTTTTCAATATTTTAAAGGGCGATATGTCTATGGTAGGTCCGCGTCCTGAACGAATAGAAAATGTTTATGAATATACAACCGCTTATCCTGAGTTTGCGTTAAGACACAGGGTTAAGGCGGGACTTACAGGCTTTGCTCAGCTTTACGGAAAGTACAATACATCTCCTGAGGATAAGCTTAATATGGATCTTATGTATATTGAAAACTATTCCTTGCTTCACGATTTAAAGCTGCTTATATTAACTGTAAAGGTTTTATTTATGCGTGAGAGTACAGAGGGCTTTGATAAGCAAGCAAACGCTAATGTGAAAAAACCTAATAAAAAATTAAACTCGGAGGAAGATATATGAAAACCGATGCAACACTTGTTGTTATGGCAGCGGGTATGGGTAGCCGTTTTGGAGGACTTAAGCAGATAGAGCCGATAGGCCCAAACGGCGAGGCATTACTTGATTTTTCAATTTTCGATGCTAAAAAAGCAGGATTTAATAAGGTTGTCTTTATAATAAAAAAGGCAATTGAAAAGGATTTTAAGGAAACAGTAGGTAAACGAATAGAGAAATTTATCGATACCGAATATGTATTTCAGGAAACCGATATGCTCCCCGATGGATATATATGTCCTTCGGATAGAGAAAAGCCTTGGGGTACAGCCCATGCGGTTTATTGCTGCAAGGACGCTGTTAAAACTCCTTTCGCAGTTATAAATGCAGACGATTATTATGGTCCTTCTGCTTATAAACAGATTTACGAAAACCTTATAAGTGACCATAAAAATTATTGTATGGTAGGTTTTCGTCTTGCCAACACATTAACCGAAAATGGCTCGGTTTCTCGCGGCGTTTGTGAGATAAAGGACGGTTTTCTTGATAGCGTTACCGAGCGCACCAAGATAGTAGACTGTAAGTATACTGAGGACGGCGAAAATTGGGTAGCGTTACCAAGCGATACTGTGGTTTCTATGAATATGTGGGGATTTACACCTGATATTTTCGAGCACATAACAGAATATCTCAAAAAATTCCTTGACGAAAAGATAAATGTTCCAAAGTCTGAATATTATTTACCCTATGTTGTATCAGAACTCATAACCTCAGGCAAGAAAAAGGTTAAAGTGCTTGTTGCAGAGGATAAGTGGTACGGTGTTACATACAAAGAGGATAAAGAATCTGTAGTTGAGGCAATAAATAAAAAAATTCAAAACGGCGAATATAAAGGAATGTAAGGAGAAATTATTATGAACAAAAAACTTATTTTAGGTCTAGGCATTGGTCTTATCGCACTTGTTTTGGTAGTAGTGCTTATTTTTGGTATGGGCGGTAATACAAAGGATAAAAATGACCCTGCGTCCACCATCTATTCAGAAGGTGACATTGTTAGAATACCGATTGAGGTGACAAAAAACCCAGGTATGATAATCGCCAAAACCGTTGTGAACTACGATGCTTCTATCCTTGATTATGTTGAATGTGAAGACGGTTTTTTCACCGACAACACAGTAAACGCTAAAGACGGCACAGCAACCTGTCTTTTAATGACCGATATTACAGCTGATAGCAAGGACATAACAAAAACAGGAACAGCTGCAACCCTTGTTTTTAAGGTTAAGAAGGGTGCGAAGGCTGGAGACTGTCTCTTCTCGGTAGATGAGAAAGCTTCAGAATATGCAAACCTAAGCGAAAAATTTGTAACACCTGAGGTTTCGGTTGTTAATAAGATAACAATTAAATAGTTTAAGATGTTTTAAAGCGTCCGCATAGAATTTTCTGTGCGGACGCTTGTTCTTTTTATAACTCACCGCCGCATATAAATAAATCAGGATATTAAATAAGAACGGGAAAGGGCGATAAAAATGAAAGAATATTATCCTGAAGGATGGCTTAGAGATACGGGTGAAAACCATAAAAATATGGTAACACCATCAGCATTAGCACTAGCACAGGTAAATGAAAGTATACTTGAAGCAAATGTTATTATGTGTGACAGTGAGCATAATATGACGGTGGATTTAGATTGTATGCGAGGTATTATTCCTCGTGACGAGGGTGCACTTGGAATAAGCGAGGGTACAACACGTGATATTGCCTTAATTTCTCGTGTGGGCAGACCTGTAAGCTTTGTTGTTACTGCACTTAAAACTGATAAATTTGGAAAGCTGTATGCTTTGCTTTCAAGAAAAACCGCTCAGCAAAAATGCCTTGATTATATAATTGCCAACTATAGACCGGGTGATATAATTGATGCTAAAATTACCCATCTTGAAAGCTTTGGCGCCTTTTGTGATGTGGGATGCGGTAATATAGCGCTTTTGCCTATTGACGCTATATCGGTTTCTCGTATATCTCATCCAAGGGACAGATTTTACGTAGGCGAAAATATTAAAGCAGTTATAAGCAATATAGAGCCAAGCGGAAGAATAACGCTCTCACATAAAGAGCTTCTTGGCACGTGGAGTGAAAATGCTCAAAAATTTTCTCAAGGTCAGACCGTTTCTGGTATTGTGCGAAGTATAGAAAATTATGGAATTTTTGTTGAGCTAACCTCTAATCTAGCAGGGCTTGCAGAACTAAAAAGCGGTGTAAAGGTAGGACAGAGTGCAAGTGTTTATATAAAAAGCATAATACCTGAAAAAATGAAAATAAAGCTTATTATAATTGATAGCTTTGACAGTGAGGCTAGAACAAAATCTAATTATTACTATGACGGTTTACATATAGACGAATGGATATATTCTCCCGAATGCTGTGATAAAAAAATAACATCGCATTTTACTTGATTTTAAAGCAGTTTGGGGTTATAATGTATTAGGTTTGTCGAGATACTTTTTAGCGTCTCGACATTCCATAATCATTATAAAACTTTTAGGTGATGAAAAAATGTCAGAAAAACAAGGATGCAGCGGAAATTGTTCAAGCTGTCAAAGTGATTGTTCTTCAAGAGAAAAGGTAAGTCTATTAGAGCCAACAGGTGAGTTTAATAATATAAAACACGTCGTAGCCGTTGTAAGCGGTAAAGGCGGCGTAGGTAAATCAATGGTAACCTCTATGCTTGCCGTAACACTTAACAAGATGGGCTATAAGGTAGGTATTCTTGATGCCGATATTACAGGTCCTTCAATACCAAAATCATTTGGTGTAAACGCTAAGGCTTTACAGGGAGAGTTGGGTATAATGCCCGCCGAGACAAAAAACGGCATAAAAATTATGTCTGTCAATATGTTATTACAGGAACAGGATGCGCCTGTAATCTGGCGTGGTCCTATTATTGCAGGTGTTGTAAAACAGTTCTGGCAGGATGTCGTTTGGGGTGAGCTTGATTACTTGCTCGTTGACTGTCCTCCAGGAACGGGCGATGTACCGCTTACTGTTTTCCAAATTTTGCCGCTTGACGGTATCGTTATCGTTACCTCTCCCCAGGAACTTGTATCATTAATCGTTAAAAAGGCATACAATATGGCGAAAATGATGAACGTTAAGGTTATCGGTATGGTAGAGAATATGAGCTATGTTAAGTGCCCTGATTGCGGTAAAGAGTTTAGTGTATTCGGCGGTGGCAGTGAAAGCGTTGCAGAGGAAACAGGGACAAAGCTTCTTGCAAAATTGCCGATTGACGTTGACCTTGCCCATATGGTTGATAACGGTTGTATAGAGCATTTTGATAAGGATTTTCTAAAAGCTGCAGCAGAGGAAATAGTTAACTTATGAGAATGCGAAAAAAGAAATACCTCAAGGAAAGACTAGCTGAGGTAACCGATTATCTTTATATCAGCGAAAGTGAAGACAGAAACTTTAACACCGCTATAAACGATAAGGATTATATAGACCTTAAAGCGTGGTTTGGCGCTGATAGACCTTTATATCTTGAAATCGGATGCGGTAAGGGTAAATTTGCAGTTGAGTATGCAAAGAGGCATCCTGAAATCAATCTTTTAGCGGTTGAAAAGGAAGCAAATGTTATTGTCTTAGCTTGCGAGGCGGCAAAAAAAGAGGGTGTTACAAACCTTAAATTTTTGAAATGCTCAGCCGAGTATCTTGAAAGACATCTAAAGGAAAAAAGCGTTGAAAGAATATTTCTTAATTTCTCCTGTCCTTTTCCTAAAAAGAAATACGCTTCACATCGTCTAACAAACTACACATTTCTTGAAATATACAAGCGCCTTTTAAAAGATGGCGCCGAAATACATCAAAAAACCGACAATATGAAGTTGTTTGAGTTTTCCATAGAGCAATTATCATCAAACGGTTTTGCACTTAAAAATGTAACACTTGATTTGCATAACAGCGGTTTTGAGGGTAATATCATAACCGAATATGAGGCTCGCTTTCTAGCACTCGGTCAACCGATATACAGATTAGAAGCATATATTAAATAAATTAACACCGCACATCGTATAAAGATTTACGATGTGCGGTGTTTTTGCCCCTAAACGATAAATTGTCGAGGGCAGGCTATTCGAGTCCTAAAGCCTTTAAAGGCGAACAAATTTTACCTTCAATTAATGCGGATAGGTGTAGGTGAATGCCGTCTGAGCTTTCACTTGGTACGCTTCCAACGGTACCGATAATGTCAGCAGAAGATACCTTTTGTCCTATCTTTACAGAAACACTGTTTAATCCGCAATAATTTAATGTTATTCCGTCACCGTGGTCAATAGTTACAACCTTGCCGTATGATGAATCGTCCTTAATATCAGTAACATTGCCCGAAGCACAGGATTTTATCTGTGAATTCTTTTCACATTTAATATCTATGCCTGTGTGGAGTCTCATATCACCGAATGTAGCAGAAAACTGTAAAGCGGAATCACTATATCCCTTTGTGATTTGTCCTTCAACAGGTAATATAAAAGTTTTTTGCTGTACGGTGCTTTCTTGTGAAGAGTAAGGAACATTACTTTCGTTGCCCGCGGTTGTCTGTGAAGCGGGTGGGTCTAAAAGGTCGCTTGAAAAGTTATCGTCCTTGTTAGGATTATTGTCGTTATTATCAGGATTGTTTGAACTGTAATTGCTCTGATTGTCAGAACTGTTTTCGGCAGGAGTTTTATCCCTTGTGAAATTCGATACTGCAAACCAAGCAACTGCACCTAAAATTATTAAACAACAGGCAATAATACTATAAAATCCTATTGAACTGCTCTTTTTAGGGTTTTTGTTTTCATTATATTCGTTGTATTCCATAATAATTTCCTTTCGCTTTTAATTACAAATTTATTATTGTCAAAATATAAAAACATATACTTTAAAAAAATTTCCTTAAAAATTCAAAAAGCGTTCATAGAAATTTAAAAAGTTTCGTGTAATATAAAAACATACAAAAGAGGGAGCCGCACCCGCTTTTGTATTATTCCCTTTATTTAAAGGGAATTCTCTCCTCAAACCCCTTAAAAAAGAAAAGAGCCGATACTTTTAGTATTGGCTCTTTTCATATTCTTAAACGCCCGATAGTTTTAAAATAATGCCGAAAATTATATTGCTTTTATAAATAGTATATGGTATTTTTAAAATAACAATATTTTTAAAACTGGGGGTAAAAATATGTCTGTTAAAAATGTTCCTGAAATATCAAGAATTAACTTTTTTGAAGGCGAAGATGTAGTTCAAATTTTTGGTGAAAATTTCACGAAGGACACCAAGCTCTATGTTTGGCAAGGAAGAAACGATAGCGAAGCTGTTAACGAGGTTTTGGATTTTTCTAAAGGTGATGGTGGAAGAGGCCAAAAGGAAGATTTCCACAAAAACAGAACGATAGATTTCGATGAACTCGATACCGTTATAACTGCCCTTAACGATATTACACCCGAAAATGCAAAATGCTTTGACGCTGACGAAGTTTTTGAACACTGTATATATTTTGGCGATAAAGAACCCGAATGTATAGATGGTAAGTGGGGACCAAGAATTCCGGGAGGCACTAGCGTTTTCTGGCTTGAAAACGAAAAGGGTATGTCGAAACCCGCATAGCTAACCGTCCGCAAGTTTGGAATGTATCGTATGATGTTATAGGCGCCGGAGAGCATATTATGCTTTTTGATGATGCTTTTGGTGATTCCATCCATTTTAGTGACGGAACAAATATGTCAAAACTCGGTGCCATTAAGAATATTGAAACAGGCGAATGTTTTAAGCTTGAAGGAGTAATGGAAACAGGTTACCTATTTGATGTTAATAAGTATCTCACAGAGTTTATAATACCTGAGAATGTACCTGAGGGTAAATATAATATTTATATGAATTTGGGAAGATGCGGAAGATACGGTTGGAGTGAGCCGTTTTTAATAGAAATTAAAAACGATAATAGCTTAAATCATTATTTCCGTACCAAATGGAACCGTCAATCAGGCTTGGATGTTAAAATGCCTGAGTGTGATATTATCACAATAACCGCTGATGACCCATCGCCGATTGCTGATTATACCGACAAAATACAGTCGGCTTTAGATAGCCTTACTGACGGCAGAATAGTAGCACTAGGCTACGGTACATTTCCTATTTCTGCACCGCTTAAAATAAGAAACAATGTTGTGCTTATGGGTGCAGGAAATGCTACTGTTTTAAGAGCCTCTGAAAGCAAAATTTTTAAGGACGGTATACCACAGGATGCAGTGTTTGCCGCTAAGAAAAACGGTCTTAGGGGTTGGGCAAACGATTATATCGAACATTTGGCTCGTCACAAGCTTGGAATTGGTGTAAGACTTTGCTCGGGTGCAGGTGTAGAAAGCCTAAAAATCGAACTCGGCGGCGGACTTAATGTCGGTGTGTTTGTTGTTGACGACCAAAAACAACTAGCAGAAAATGTGTTTATAAATAAGGTTGAGGTTGACGGTTGCGGTCTTACCGAGCTTGAAAATGACGGTTTCTTTGGTGCCGCTAATGCGGGTATAGTTTGTGCCGCACTTACAAAAGATATGGTAATATGGAACTGCAAAGGCTCGGCTTTACAGCCTATCACCGTATTCCCTGCAAGACACACCTTTGCAAAGATAATAAATAATGAATTCTATTGCAGACCAAGACAGTTAAATGAGTCTATGATAGCAGGCCTTAGATATTCTATTGTTTCAAACAACCTATTTGCAGACGGTCGCCGTTCCTTTGTAGGCAATCAGGGCCTTTCTCATAATTGGATTTATCAAAATCGCAGTACAGGTGTAGACCGTGCCGACTGTGCTCTGGAAGCTTATATGTCAGAGCACGGTAACGGCGAATGGTCGGGTCACGGTGTAGCCTTTGGCGTTGACTTTGTAGATATTGAATGTAATTATGATATAATGAAGTTAAGTCGTGGCGTTGATTATAAGGAAAGACTTTATCATTATCAAAGATTTTTGTTTATATTTGACGGTAGAGGCTTCTCACAGTATAGGAAGATAGAGGATGTAATTGAAGACGGTGCTAAGAAGCGTTTGATACTTGATAAGCCCTGGGATGTTATCCCAGATGAAACATCAGCGCTTTCAATTCTTTTCGGTACACACCATAACCTTTGGGTTGATAATAACACATCGCTATCAAACGGTCATTCACAGTTTGTTTGGGGATGCGGTTTTGAAAATGTTGTTGCAGGTCACTGTATGGAACTTTCTGCAGGCATACGTTTTCAATCATATCATCTTTATAACGATGTTTCGTCGGATTTGCTTATAAATGCAGGCTATGAAAAGACCGTTACAAAGGCAATCTCTGTCGGTGTGCTTGCCTTTAATAAAATTATACGCTGTCAGACTAAGGCTAGTGGTATGGCGATTAGAATGCAGGCTAACACTATTCCTAACGAGGACCCTGAAATTTGGAGAGAGTTTAATAAAACAAGGGGTGTTTTCGGTAACACCATAAAAAGCTGCGCTTTCGACGGTTCTTGCGATGCTCTTAACTACGCTAAAAATTTGCACCAATTAAAGCCAATAACTTCAGGTATCTTACTCGACGGTGCCTATAACAGAATAGTAGATAACTATCTTTTTGCCTTTAAAAAACCTATCGCTTTTCTTAATAGTTGCGAGGGTAATATGGTTTCAAGAAATGAGTTTAGAGGAGAAGAAAGGGTAATATGTGAGGGTAAGGTTTACGGACGAGATGTGAAATAAAAACCTAATATTTTCCGAAAAAAACCACTTTTGCTATTGCTTTTTAGAGTAAAATCTTGTAAAATTATAATGTATAAAAAAACCGAAAGGATTTGTTCACTTATGATTAAAATTGGTACCTGTGTAGACTTTAATGATATTGAGAGTCTTGACGGAAAATTCAAAGTTTTGGCTGACAATAAATTTGATAACTGTCAGTTCCTTTGCTGGAAACAGGCTTTAATGACCGAGGAGAATGCTGAAATAATTAAAGGCCTTTTAGCAAAATATGGTATAACAATATCTGCTCTTTGGTGCGGTTGGGAAGGCCCTGCTATATGGAATTTCTACGAAGGTCAGACAACACTCGGTCTTGTTCCAACAGAATATCGTTGGATGCGTGTTGAAATGCTTTGCAAGGGCTCTGATTTTGCAAAGATGCTCGGTGTTAGTGATGTTATAACCCATATGGGCTTTATCCCTGAAAATCCTAATGATCCAAATTTCCGTCCTTTCTGTGATGCTGTTCGTCATGTTGCAGCACACTGCAAGAAGAATGACCAGTATCTTCTTTTCGAAACAGGACAGGAGACACCTGTAACACTAGTTCGTTGCTTTGAAATGGTTATGAATGATGTTTCAGGCTCACCATATACAGGCCTTGATAATTTAGGTGTTAACCTTGATACAGCAAACTGCATCCTCTATGGTAGAGCTAACCCTGTTGATGCGCTTGATGTTTTCGGTAAGTATGTTCGTAATCTTCACGCTAAAGACGGTAGGTTCCCTGTAAACGGTCACGATTTAGGTGAGGAAACTAAAATCGGTGAGGGTAAGGTTGACTTTGAAGGCGTTATTAAGGGGCTTCACGATTTAGGCTATGACCGCTACATAACTATCGAACGCGAGATTTCAGGTGACCAGCAGTTAAAGGATATTCTTGAATCAAGAGAGTATCTTGAGGGTATTATTGCTAAGATTTATAACAACTAATTTTTTTAAAAGCTATTGAAAGCAACCAAATTATTTTGGTTGCTTTCAATTTCGTTATACAAAAAAGGCAGTCGCACGAGAGCGACTGCAAAAAAATGGTAACGCTTACTAAACTTTCTAAATTGCTTTTAGGAATCTAGTCAGTAAGCGCACCTTATAAGATATGGACATAACCACTAGTTTACTAGTGGTTATTATTCTTTGAAACAAATTTAATTCTCTCGATAACCTCGTTATTGAGGTCTTTCTTTTTAACCCTATAACCCCAATTTCCTTTGGGTACACCAGGAATGTTCATACGAGCGCTACTGTCTTGCATCAACCAATCCTGAATTGGAATTATCCCGATCTTTGAGTTAGAAGATAAAACAGCTTTTACAAGGTTTAACGGAACGGGTAATTCATTTGTAGCAGGGAAGAGGGAATCAGCTTGAGCTTTTTCTTCTTCGCTAGCCGTTTGATACCAACCAAGTGTAGTATCGTTATCGTGCGTTCCTGTGTAGGCCACACAGTTGCCGTTATAGTTTTGCGGTAGGTGTGAGTTTGTATCTTCTCCCGAAAAGGCAAATTGCAACACCCTCATATTAGGAAAATTGGTATCTTTAAGAAGATTTCCAACATTATCGGTATACTCGCCTAAATCCTCTGCTATAATGCCAATTTTACCAAATTCTTCGGTTATTTTATCCCAAAAAGCCATTTGAGGACCGTCTACCCATTCACCCTTAGTTGCGTCTTTAGCGCCATACTTTATGGTGTAATAATCAGCAAAGGCTCTGAAATGGTCAATTCTTATTATATCGTACATCTGAAGGCATCGCCTAATTCTGCCACGCCACCAACTGAAATTATCCTTTTTCATATAATCCCAATTATAAATTGGATTGCCCCATAGCTGACCTAATTCTGAGAACATATCGGGCGGTACGCCTGCTATAAGCTTTGGTGTTAAATCGTCCTCTAACATAAAGTTTTCGGGTGTGGTCCAAACTTCTGAGCTATCGGGAGAAACATATATAGGAATATCGCCTATAAAAGAAATTCCGTTTTTTAAAGCGTATCGCTTTAAATCGTAATACTGAGCATAAAAAAGGTATTGCGAAACGGTGTAAAAATGTATTATATCGCTATTTTCTTTGCAGAAATTTCCTATTGCTTTAGTTTTGCGCTTTCTAAGGTCTATCGGTATGCTTAATATAGAGTCGGTATTAAAAACTTCTAGCAAAGCCGCAAAAATTGCGTAATTTTCAAGCCAAAAGGCATTGTCCTTTACAAAACGGATATAGTCCTCGTTATCGCAGTTAAAACGCTCGGTAGCCTTTTTTATAAGCGGAAGCTTAAATTCCTTTACCTTATCGAAGTTTATTCGTTCACCGTCTATAAAAGGGTCGTCAGGTATTTCGTCGGGCTTTAATAAATCGGCAAGCACTAGTAAATCAAGGTCAAGGTAAAGAATTTCACCCGCATAGCAAGAAGGCGATTTATAGGGTGAATTGCCTTCGCCTAGCGGTACTAGAGGAAGCATCTGCCAATACTTTTGACCGCTATCCTTTAAAAAGTCAACAAAGCGGTATGCTTCGTAACCTAGTGTGCCTATACCATACGGTGACGGTAAGGCAGAAAGGTGCATAAGCACGCCGCTATTGTTATTTTGTTTTTTATCCTTTAACAGCACCTGCCGCCACTCCCTTGATAATGAATTTTTGACAGGTTAGATAAAATATAACTACCGGTATAATCGCAAGGACTAACATAGCCATAAGTGCGCCCATATCAATAGAGCCATAGCCACCTTTGAGATACTGCACCGCAATAGGAATGGTTTTGTAATCACTTCCTATAACGAGATAGGGAAGAAGATAATCGTTCCAAATCCACATGGTGTTGAGTATTGCAACGGTTATGGCTGTAGGCTTTAATATGGGAAAAACTACCTGCCAGAAGGTTTGAAGCGGATTGCAACCGTCTATTGTGGCGGCTTCTTCAATGGTTAAGGGTACCGATTTTATAAAACCGGAGAACATAAACACCGAAAGTCCTGCACCAAACCCTAAATATATTATTATAAGACCGGCAGGGTTGTCAAGTCCTAAAATATTGGCAATCTTGGACATCGTGAACATAACCATCTGAAACGGCACTATCATCGAAAATAAAAACAGATAATAGACTAAAGATGTTATTTTTGACTTTAACCTTGTGATATACCAAGCGGTCATTGAGGTAAAGATAACTATAGCCGCAACCGAAAATACCGTTATAAACAGTGACCAAAAAAACGCTTCGGGAAATCCTGTGTTTTTTATACCACTTATATAGTTTTCTATTCCCGCAAAGGTCTCTGCATCGGGTAATAAAAAAGGTGTCTGGCTTATTGAAAATCTGTTTTTAAAGGAATTTAGCAAAACTATAAAAATAGGTGATAAAAAAGCCACTGCTAAAATTAGCAGAATGATGAAGGTGAAGGCTTTTGATATTTTGCCTGTCATTAACCTTCCTCCTCCTTAGAACGTGTAAGGTATAATTGAAATAACGCTATTGCCGAAACAATTAAAGAAAACACAACCGCTTTTGCTTGACCTACACCCTCAAAGCCAACCCTTCCGTAAAAGGTTTTGTAAATATCAAGTGCTACCATCTGCGTCTTATCACTCGGCGCGCCTGCTGTAAGGGCTAGGTTTTGGTCGAAAAGCTTAAATGAATTGGTGATGGTTAAGAATAAACATATAGTGATAGAGGGCATAACCGACGGTATAGTAATATTAAATAGTGTACGTAGTTTTCCAGCTCCGTCAACCTGTGCTGCCTCTAAAATATCACCCGAAATATTTTGAATTCCTGCAATATAAATCACCATAAGATAACCTATCATCTGCCAATTCATCATTATAACAAGTCCCCAAAAGCCATAATCGGCATTGGAGGTCACAGAGTAACCGTACCTGTATAAAACACCGTTAATAATAAGCTGCCATATATAACCTAAAACAATACCGCCGATTAGGTTGGGCATAAAGAACACCGTTCTAAAAAGATTGGTGCCCTTTATACCGCGTGTCAGAAGCAGTGCTAACGCAAAAGCAAAAATATTAACGGTGATAACCGAAACTATACTAAATTTTACAGTAAACCATAGTGAAGATAAAAATTTGTTGTCCTCGCTAAATGCTCTAATATAGTTTTGAAAACCCACAAACACCGCATCTGTCACCGTGCGAAATTCACAAAAAGACAGGTAGAAGCCCATTATTAGCGGTATTAAAAATACTACTGTAAAGGCTATTACGGTGGGTAGTGTGAAAATGGGGAACCACCGTTTAAGAGTTTTTTGCATTGTTATCTTTCACTCTTCCATTTGTTTTTTATTCTTTTAGATACGTCGTCCCATTCGGCATCTCCTTGAACGTAGTCAAGCAGAGAGCTGCCAACCTCGGTTTTAAAGGCGTCACTTGGGAAAGATGTGAAAATCCAAGGAACAGTAGTGAGATTTTCGTCGTTCATAAACCTAACTACCTCTTTGGCAAGCGGGTCGTTTGGTAGCTCGTTCTCTTTAAAGGTGTTGAAAGGGGTTATAAAGTTTAATTTTTCGGTTACATATTTTTTACCTGTTTCGCTTGAAAATAGCCAGTCAAGAAAATCAAGTGAAGCCTTTTTTTGCTCATCAGAAGCGTTTTTGTTTATAGCAAGATAGTTTTCGGTGCCAATGCAAAGCCCTTGATTTTTTTCGCCGTCAATACCGGTGTAAAGCGGTAAAAACTTAATGTTTTCCTGTTTTACTGTGTTACCATTAACCGATGCTATCTGACTCCAAGCCCAGTTTCCGTTTTGTACCATAGCAACCTTGCCGAGCGCAAATTCAGCCATAGAATCGTTAGTGGATTTTGAGCCTAGAAGTGTCTTTTCGGTTATAGAGTTGTTGATATATAGATCGAATAAATTGCGGTAATTATCTGAAAATCTAAAAGCAATTTCTTTAGAATTAAGTCCTGCAATGGTGGGGTCGTTGTAATCCTCGTTGTCTTTAAATTCGTGATATAACGGTACATTTAAAAGATGTGTCTGCCAACGCCAGTCTTCACCGGATGCTAGTGAGGTAGAGGCAAAAACGCCTTCAATGCCTAAAGCTTTTTTATTTGCTGTCATATCTTCAACAATGGTCTTTAACTCGTTAAAGCTCTTAACCTCATCCATAGAAGAAAGTGGACTCTTTTTATTCTTTAGAGCAAAATATTTATCAGTAAGCTCTTTATTATAAATAATACCGTAACCCTCTACTACATAAGGTATCGCATAAACACCGTCACCGTCATCACCACGAATGGCAAGTGTTTTATCTGAAAGATATGAATATAGCTTGCTATCCTTTATATCCTCACAGTAGTTATCCCAAGAACGAAAACCGATAGGACCGTTAACCTGAAAGATAGTAGGCGGATTTGATTTCGCAATTTCTGATTTAAGTGTCTGCTCATAGGTGTTAGCCGCCGCAGTTACAACCTTTACGGGAATTCCTGTTTCCTTTTCATAAATTTTTGCTAGCTCTTCGTAGGCTTCGGCAGATTCAGGTTTGAAGTTTAAAAAATATACTGAATTCTTTTTTTCGCCACAGCCTGAAAGGAAAAGTGACAAAATAATGCCGATTACTAAAAATAATGAAATAAGCTTTTTTTGCATAGTAAAAACCTCCAGAAATAATTTCTTTTACTATGTTTCCGCAAAAGATGAAAAAAATACTTAAAAAAGCGATTTTTTCAAAATTTGCTCTTGACTTTATCTAATAAATGTGGTATATTAATCTGGCGCTGAAAATTCGCTGGTGTAGCTCAGTTGGTAGAGCAGCTGATTTGTAATCAGCAGGTCGGGGGTTCAAGTCCGTCCACCAGCTCCATTTTTTAAGTTCGCTAAAACGGACTTATACAAATATTTTAATATGGGAGATTTCCCGAGCGGCCAAAGGGGACAGACTGTAAATCTGCTGGCTATGCCTTCGGTGGTTCGAATCCACCATCTCCCACCAAAACGAAAAGACACCCAGAGCGGTGTCTTTTTTGTTTTGATTAGAAATAGTTGGTAGGATGAGAACCGCCGAAGGTGGGGCAGTCGAAGCAGCCCGAAAGGTGCGATAACCTTTCGGGACTGTGAAGTCTCGAGCAACGCAGATTTTTCGCAACCGTTCGGAACGGTCGAAAAATCAAGGGGCGCAGAGTATCCACCATCTCCCACCAAAAAACGACTTGTTTCGACAAGTCGTTTTTTATCCATTGCGAAAGCAATGGTATATCATCGACGATAGCGTTGCTATCGTTGTATCTTATCAGTCCGTTAGGACTGCATATCATCACGCATCAGCGTATATAAAAATGCTTTCGCAACGATGATATGCAATGGTTAATACCTTATAATGAATTTTTTAAAGGCATCTAAATTGTACGTCCATTCCAAAAATCCTCGTACGAAAGTACGGGGATTTTTTCTTTTCCACTATTACCTATTCACGCTTTACTAACAAAACTTGTCGATTTTTTATCCATTATGAAATCAATGATATATAAAACTTCGTTCTCGTAAGAGAGCGGTTTTTTGTAATATATAATAAATATTTTTTTGCTTTAACTGACCAAAAAATGTTGAATTCCTATTAAGTGTATAATATAATTAGGATAAGTAAATAGGGAGCGTGTTAAAATTGACAGAATCAATTTGGAATGGTTTTAAGCGAATGGATTTCGTTTTTGAAGGCAGAGAAGCAATTCTTGTTTTCCCAGATGAAGCAAACGAAAATAAAAACTGGTTATTCAAAACTGAGTATTTTGATGCTTTCCCAAATTTTGAAATAGAAATGCTCAAAAGAGGTTGGCATCTTGCGTTTGTAAAAAATACTACTCGTTGGTGCTTGGATGAAGATATTGACCTAAAAAAGCGTTTTTGTGAATATTTATCGGAGGAGTATGGGCTTTATAAAAAGTGTGTTCTTGTTGGAATGAGTTGCGGAGGACTAATAGGTAGTAAATTTGCCGCAAAATATCCCGAATGGGTTTCAGCGCTATATTTGGACGCACCAGTATTAAATTTGCTTTCGTGCCCTGCGGACTTAGGAAAGGCAAATGGCGGGATGATGGCGGAATTTATGGAAGCAACCGGTATTAATATGTCGCAGCTAATTTGCTATAGAGAACATCCTATTGATAAAATGCACCTGCTTCTTGAAAATAAAATACCCATTATTTTGGTGTATGGGGATTCGGATGATATTGTTCCGTATGAAGAGAACGGTATGATTCTTGAAAAATATTATCGTGAGAATAGCGGAGTAATTATTACTATTGGGAAGGAAAACTGTGGTCATCACCCCCACGGGCTTATAGACAACGCACCAATAATTGAATTTGTTGAGCGGTATTGTAAGTGAGTTGCCCCAAGTGGTATCATAATAGTTCGTAACAGCTAGAAAAACCGACCTGTATTATATAAGTCGGTTTTCATCGATATAAATTTCTAACGGAATTTGCGCAAGCTAAATATATCGTTTTGTGCGTTAGCACAAAATATCGCTAAAATATGTAGCTATTTGATATTTTCTGCAATTTTTATAAATTTCCTTTTCACAAACAAAAATAGCACCTGACTAAATTAAAAGTCAGGTGCTATTTTTCTTTTCTACCTATAAAGTAATCTGCTGAAACCTTGTAAAAATCGCATAGCTTTATTAAATCATCAATTTTAAGCTCGGCACGGCCTGTTTCAATATGATTATATCCCTGTTGTGATTTGTTTATCACCTTAGCAATTTGTGCTTGAGTGATATCATTATCCTCGCGCAAAGCTCGCATGCGTTCTCTGTAATTCACAAAATCACCGCCTTATTAATTTATAATACAATACTCATAAATTGAGTATTGACAATTACTCAAAATTTGAGTATAATTATTCTACTCAAAACTTTTTGCGGTTAAACCTTGTGTATATATAGTAAAAGTAATCGTTATATAAGATATGCAGGTTTAATATAGAAATTAAAAGCAGAGGACTAAAAAATTAAGCGAGCTGATCCCATGTTATATCCTTTTATAATTATAGCAATTTTTTTCTTTTTGCCTGCAATGGTAATTTGTGCTCGCGATATAAATGATTTTTTAGATGAGCTTAAATATCTAAACATTGAGATTCGCAGAGCTAGGGGAAAGAAGAGGCAATTTTATTTACGAAGACGTCGCAGACTATGGCTTTCTCTTATAATACCTTTTATCAAATATTAATGATTATAAAATGAGGGCGCATTTCGAGAAGAAATGCGCCTCAGCTTTTCATTAGTTGTATACTCCGACTATATTGAACTTTATGTGATTTTATGCTATAATAACCTCAAACCGACGGCAGTGGAACGCCGCCGAAATGCATGCGCATTTGAAAACATTGAATTTAAGATATAATTCAAACAAAAATTATTTACAAAAAGGGGAGAAACTTAATGTGGTTTAACCTTAAAAGAATAATTACAATATTTTTGTCACTGTCGATATTGCTTTTAATAGTTGGTTGCAAGGAAGAAGCAAAACCTAAAAACGAAAGCAGTAAGCCTATAAATAATAACTTTAATGTTGCCGATGAGGACGATACAAAAGACCCTGAAAACATTGAAAACACCAAAACAGACGGTGAAAAGGTAAACATTTCAGATATTAAAGCAAAAAAAGGTGTACAAAACGGTATAGATGTCTCAAAATGGCAAGGAAAAATAGATTGGCAAAAGGTTAAAAAATCAGGAATAGATTTTGCAATAATCCGTATAGGATACCGTGCTGAAAACGGTCAGCTTTATCGTGACAGTAATGCCGACTACAATATACAACAGGCGCAAAAGGCAGGTGTGCTTGTAGGCGTTTATTTCTTTTCTACTGCTCTAAACGAACAAGAAGCTATCGAGGAAGCACAGCTGACTATTTCGCTCATAAAGGGTTATAAAATATCATATCCAGTCGTTTACGACTGTGAAGGATTTAAAAATGCCGATAGCCGTATGTATTCTTTAACCGCAGAGCAGCGAACACAAAATGCAATAGCCTTCTTGGATACGGTAACAAAGGCGGGCTATGAGGGTATGTTTTACGGCTCAAAAGCCGATCTTACCGATAATACAGCCTTTGATACAGCACAAATTGAGAAGAAGTTTAAGATATGGATAGCACAATACAAAAATCCGCCTTATCCACAAAGCCAAGCGCCTGACTATACTGGTGAATATGATATGTGGCAGTATACCAATAAGGGTATAGTTTCGGGTGTTGAGGGTAACTGCGATATGGTGGTTTCATATTTTGAAAAAACAGTTCAGCCACCAAAAGATAGCAATACACAAATTACAACAGCTAAGCCTCCTAAAACTCAAGACGAGCTTTTGTATACCGATGTCGACGAAAGTGTCACAGCAAAGGACGAGGTTAACTTGCGCTCGGGCGCAGGCACTAATTTTGATGTTGTGTCGCTACTTAAAAATGGTACTGTAATTAAAAGAACAGGCATTGGTAAAAACGGTTGGTCAAGACTCAGTTTAAATGGACAGACAGTTTATGCAATTACTAGCTATCTTACAACCGATTTAAGTAGTAAACCTGAAGCTCCGCCTGATATAGTTGACGGTAATACCTTTACCCCAACTAGCGATAGTGTAACTGCTAAAGAAGAAGTGAATTTGAGACTTTCTCCTACAACATCAGGACAAATCGTAGCACTTCTTAAAAATGGAACAGTACTACAGCGCACCGCTACGAGCAATAAGGGTTGGTCACGACTTATTTACGAGGGCAAGACAGTATATGCAGTTAGCAGCTACCTTACAACCGACCTTTCGCATAAACCGCCTGTTGATGACGGAATAAAGACAGAATTTCAGTCGGTAAACGAGCAGGTTACAGCCAAAAGTGAAACAAATCTCAGAACACGTCCGTCTGTAACTGATTCTACGGTTGTTTACACACTCAAAAACGGCGAATATATAACCCGTACTGGCATCAGCACAAACGGTTGGTCAAGACTAAATTATAATGGACAAACGGTATATGCCGTGTCAAGCTATCTTACAAAATAAAACAGTTAATGCAAGGAAAGTTTTTAATAAAAAATAAAAACCCAAGGACTCAAAGTGATATGCACCCCAAAAGTTAGACACTTTTGGAGGTGCATATTTTTAAGGTGTGGAAATAAACCCCTGGTTCTACCAGGGGAAGAAAAGCGAGCGAAGCTACAATAAAAGGGCGAGGCGTAGCCAAGCCCAAAAAGACTACAAAAAGAGAAAGACCTCCAGTATAATGGTAGTGGTTTGGCGACCGCATTACCAAAATACAGGAGGTTTTTCAAA
>JAZNJD010000047.1:0-1776 GCA_045577835.1 Acutalibacteraceae bacterium
GATTTAAGAGATTGTTTTGACCTATACACTAAATTTTCAATTTGGCGTTTGGTTTTTCCCATTATCTGTGCTATTTCTTCGTTTGTAAATTCTTCAAAAAAGCAAAGCCACAGAACCTGACGGTATTCAGGTTTCAAACTGCACATAGCCTTATGTATAATGATTTTTCTTTCGTTTTTTATGTATATAGATTCAAGGTCTGTTTCATCTTTTAAATAATTTTCCATATCTTCTATTGAAGACATAGAAAATTTAGAATTATGCCTTGTATAATCTATTGCAACATTTCGCCCAATGGTGTAAAGCCAAGTTTTAAATGAACTCTTCTCGTTAAATTTAGGTTTTTTAACCGCAAGCTTAAAGAAGGTTTCTTCCATTATCTCTTCGGCTACATAAATATTACTTACATAACCGTTTAAATAAAGAATTAAACCGTCTTTATAATCTTTAATGATTAAGGTTAAACCCTCATCATCACCATCAAGGAAACGGCGGTAGCTACTTGCACCGTTATCCATTTGGTATCCCTCTCTTTGTTTTCTCCTCGTCTATTAGACGAGGAGGGATATAAAAACTCTCAGTAAAATGTAAAATTTTACTTTTTATTTCATTTTACCATAAAATAGAATCTTATTCAATCTGTTATATGCTAAAGATAATCACATAAAAACTATTTGTATTGACATTGTGCACATAATGTGTTACAATATGCATAGAATAATAACGGAGGTGTATTATATGGAGTCCACTAATTTGAATATTCGGACGGATAAGGAGATTAAAGCACAGGCTGAAAAGATTTTTGATGCTTTAGGACTGAATATGACTACTGCTGTTAATATCTTTTTAAGACAGGCTATCAGAGAGAACGGAATTCCTTTTGAGGTAAAGTTGAATGTTCCTAACGAGACTACTGCCGCTGCTATCCGTGAGGGCAGAACTATTGCCTATGATAGAACTGCAACCGGTTACGGCAATATGGAAGATTTAAGGGCGGCACTTGAAGTATGAAGTACGAAGTCAGATTCACGACACAGTTCAAAAAGGATTTGAAACTAGCCAAGAAGCAAGGAAAGGATACGGAAAAACTTTTTGCAGTAATTGAAAAGTTGGCCAATGGCGAACCTTTGGAAGAAAAATATCGCGATCACGATTTAAGCGGTAATTACAAAGGTTGCCGAGAATGTCATATAGAACCCGACTGGTTACTTGTGTACGAAGTTATTGACGATGTTCTTGTCTTAATGTTATATAGAGTTGGCAGTCATTCAGATTTGTTCCGATAGAAGTTAAAACACAGCTTTTTCGTTGAGATTAAGCTGTGTTTTTCTATATTCGCTCAAAAAAGCGTGTTGTATGAGCAAATATTCGCTGTTTTTTTCAACATATAGAAAAGTTAATGTACACAAAATTTTTAAAAAGACCAAAAATGGTATCAAAATGTATATAAAAAGACCAAAACCGATATTAAAACGACCACTTTTTCGCTTGTAATCGCTTCTAATCGCTTGTAATCCCAAATAAGAGGCCAATAAGCAATTTGACAAGGTAAATTCTATACAGTATAA
Organism: Acutalibacteraceae bacterium; assembly: GCA_045577835.1. Classification (GTDB taxonomy): domain Bacteria; phylum Bacillota; class Clostridia; order Oscillospirales; family Acutalibacteraceae; genus UBA737. The sequence goes on from JAZNJD010000047.1 coordinate 1,569, forward strand.
TATATACGAGCTTTAAAATAATGAAGGAGTTATTCAAATAATACATTAAACCCAGAAGGTTAAGTGTATTGGTGTGCTCTTTCGTAAAGCTTACGATAAAGCAAACAAAGACACTTATCTTTCGTGATAGGTGTCTTTCTTTGTTTTATGGTGTTTTGTTTCCTCTAAACGAGGTTCAAATATATCCCACTGATATGCTCTAAATTGG
>JAZNJD010000048.1:0-27365 GCA_045577835.1 Acutalibacteraceae bacterium
ATAGTACCGTGGTCGGTAATTCCAGCGTTTACAATATATGAATCACGTATTTCACGTGAGCCACCCCAAGTTTCAGCAACCATACCGTCTTTGCCTGTTCCTGCAACAGAGGCTAAGCTATAGCACTTATCAATCTTGTAAGCAATTCCACCGCCGTAGCAGTAAATTGCCGCAGCTCTGTCACCCTTTAATGTTACGTTTTCACCAACGTAGCACTGGCTGATATTTAACGTACCGCCTGTACCGTTTGCATCGCAAACAATAGCAGCTACACGGGCAGGAGTAGAAATATAGGAAGCTTCTATTCCTATATTCTTAACCGTTACTGCTGCGGCACCGTTAACTCGAGGCAATAAACCTGAGTTTACGTTTTCGGTTGTGTTTACGTAAAGACCGTATATAGCGTGTCCGTCACCGTCTATTGTGCCCTCGAAGATTGCACTGTTTGCGCTTGTATACCAGTTGTTAACAGAATAATCGGAAGCTACTGTTCCGTCAGTCCAATTAACCTTGGATACGTCGTTTAAATAAATATCCTTTGTGATTTTGTAGTGCTTACCGCCGCCACCTTTAACAACTACGTAAGCTAATTCTTCTGCCGTGGAAATAAGCGTGGGGTCTGATTCGGTACCGCTTCCGTTAACCGGTTCAGTAACACTTCCTTTCCAGGCCTCGTTTCCAGCCACTTCAGCAAATGCCAAAGAAGTCGGAGCCAACACCGCAATTATCGCTATACATAGGATAATTGATAGTGTTTTTCTGAAATCAAAAAACTTTGTTTTCATATGCGCTTCTCCTTTATAAAATATTTTTAAAAACCTAACAGGTTTTATAAACAAATTTACTTTATGCTACTGTGGGCTATCTCGGCAGCCGCCTTTCCTGCGGCTTCGCCTGTCAGGGCGCACACAGGTATTACTCTTGCTATTTCCCAGCCTTCACCGGATGCAGATATTATTCTTCCTGCAACAAACAGATTGTCAACCGCTTTATTGTATAGCGCTCTTAGTGGAATTTCGTATACGGGACCTGATTTTCTGAAATCGGGACATCTGCCGATGCTGTCCTCATACTTTAGCACGGTTGCATCAAAGGTTACTTCGCCTATAAGCCTTCTTATTTTTCGGTATTGAGGCATTGTAGGTAGCATCATAATATCTCTGTCGTTCTTATCCGCTACGTTCTTTATAGCTTCAAACATCGCAGTTTTTCCCCATTTGATAAATTCGTTTTCTGCATCCGAATTATATTCGTTCATTAACTTTTTATCACGTGGCTGGTTATTACCGCTGAAATCGGAGCCGTTCCAAAACCAAACTCTGAATTTTGCGGCATCGTTTGTTTTTACAAACTCGTTTAAATCCTTACGGAAATAACTATGGCAAAGATATGTATAATAATTTGTACCGCACTCAAGCGGTAAACCTGCCGCCGCCGCAACCGAGGCATCGCCCGTTGCATCTATGATGCTTTTGCAGGGGTAGTATTCTTTTCCCGACACGCTTTCACAAACAACACCGTAACAATGTCCGCTTTCGACAACGGGATAAACTGCCATGGTATCAAACCTTATGTCTACTCCGTTTTCTCTTACGAATTCATCTAAAGCAAGTGAAAAAATCGTAGGTGAATAGAAGGTTGCATATCGGTCATAACGGCTTGGGTTTTTTCCTTCACCGCCCCATTTCTTAGGCAGGTTTTCAAATCCGTATTTAACCGAAAGCTTTATAAGCTCTTCTCCAATACCGTATATTATCTGATTTCCCATACCGTCACAAAGAGGCTCATACCAACTGATAAGTCCCATCGTAGCCAGTCCACCGAGATTTATTTGCTTTTCAATAAGCAATACTGTAGCACCGTTTCGTGAGGCAGATACCGCCGCAGAAATTCCCGCTATTCCACCGCCTACGACCACTACGTCATAGCCTTTTCTTTCATCAATCGGTCTTTTATCTGCAATATTCAATTAAATTCACCTCTTTAAATTCAATCTGCAATTATACTTTGCCATCGATTGATTTGTAAAATTAATTATTCGTGAAGGATGTACAGTTTATAACAACATTCTCCGCATATGTAAAAATATTGTTGTTAAGCGGTCTATCCCAAGCAGCTGCTCCATGTTCTTTATAATTCGGGAGTTGATTATCAGACAGCTTTTCAAAGGAACAATTGTTAAGTGTAATATTTTTTATTGTGTTTTCTTTTCTTCCTCTAAAACATGGGAACTCAAGACCTCTTACGCGAACATCACTAAAATTTATATTCCTTATTTCATTGCATTTTGTAGCCTTGCAATCGGCAATAGTGATCGCTATCGGAGTGGCATATATACCGTCCATAACGATATTATTGAAAGATAAATTCTCAATAAGAGTATCTTCTCTTCCGCGGTCAACAAGATGAAGCGGAAGATCTGCCGGACAGTTTCCAGGCTCATATTCATCATCTCCGGCATACGGTAGCCTTATTGATATACCTGTATTAGTATCGGTCATAACAATATTTGAGAACACACAGTTTCTGATCACGCCGTCATTAAGCCAGCCTATTCTTATTCCGGAGGCATAGCTTGTCAAATTACAGTTTGTAATAACCACTCTTTCACAAACCTTATTTTTTTCAAGAGAGGCATTATTGGCCCTGATAACCAGACAATCATCACCGCATGCAATCGAGCAATTTGAAACCGTAACGTTTCTACTGGAATTGATATGTATACCGTCATTATTAGGATACTGTACGTCAGCATCAATTTTAAGTCTGTCACAGGTAACAAAATCACAGTCGTGTATCCAGTAACTCCATCCGGCAGGTTGATTTATCATAGTGATATCCTGAATTTTTACATTTTTACAGCCGGCAAAGAAAACCACCCTCGGAGGGGTAGGTGCATCTATTCTCTCATAGTGCCAACCACCTTTAAAGTTTTCGGTTTTCTTGACAAACGAAAGACCGTTACAATCAATTTTTCCCATACCTGTTATTGAGATATTTTCACATTCATCTGCATAAATAAGACAGGCGTTTCTTCTTCGGGGAAGCTTATCGCTGGCAACGTGCTTCACATCGTTTCTTTCGGGATAGTCGACGCAGTTGGGCGAGCCTAAAAGCACTCCGCTTTCTTCAATGTGCAGATTAACATTACTCTTTAAAATTATGGTGCCTGTCATATAAACACCGTCACTGATTATTACTCTTCCGCCGCCTGCCTCTGCACAAGCATCTATAGCCGACTGAATAGCTTTTGTGTTAAGATTTTCTCCACAAGATATAGCACCGTAATCTAATATATTAAAATCCATAATGCCTCTCCTCTAATAAAAATACGTTGCATACGTTTGATATTACGAGGTAATTATAGCACAAAAGCATGCCGCCGTGTCGTCTAAAATTTTTGTGTTTTTCACAAGTTTTTTCAACAGCCACACGAGGCTTTTACCAAATAAAAACATTGACAATATGTTGAGTAAAATATAAAATAAAATCATAAACAGTAGTATGATATTCCTTAGAATTTTGCACGGAGGTTAAAAATGTATCTCGGTATTTTAATAGAACCATCTTACTCGTCGTCTTCATGGTTTAACCGCATCTATAACAACCTGATTAAAACAGCAAAAGTCAAGCGTGTTTCATACAAACGATACGATAGCTTTGAAGATCTGACAAATGAAAAGGAACAGATTTCTCATTTGGTAATTATCGGAACGGACTCAAAATGGCTCGATATCGCTCTTAAGATTTGTGAGAAAATGAACTCAAATGTTATTCTTTACAGTAACGGAAATATCAACAACCGAGATTTTGATTTTCGTTGCAATGTTGTTTCTTCCGACATTGCGTATTCAGTCTCACAAACAATATCTTTTTTCAAAGCCCACAACCGCACCTCAACTGCTTTATACGCAATAAATCCCCGTTCACCCGCAGACGGATATCTACTTCACCTTTACAGCAGATTTATTAAGCCTGAAGACGTTTATTACAACAAAGGAAATCTTATAGCCTGCTTTAATGATTTTGCTGATAATCTCGACAAATACAATAGTGTTATATGTGCAAATGATTATTCCGCCATATCGTTACTTAACCATTTAAAGGAAATATGTCCTAAGAAAATTCGCGAACTTTTTATAGTAAGCTATTCAGATTTTATGACTTCAAAACTATATTCCCCAAGCATTTCTACCTTTAGTATGAATTTTCAGGAATTCGGTCAGGCGACAATGTTCATTTGCGAGTATTTTGACAACCCTCACGCAAATAAAAACACCTCTCTCACCATAAAAGTTCCCTGTATTTTTAAAAGCAGAACAACCACCAACAACGAAGAAATGCCTGATATCAATATCAAAACGCTCACAACCGTATTGGGTGCCGAATCTGACCATTTTGCCGAAGATATCGAGGTGAAAGAAATCAACAAATTAGAGTCGCTTCTCAGCGATTGTGATGAAATAGATCAAAAAATCATAAAAATGTTACTTGATGATCAATCTACCTCAAAAATAGCTGAATCTCTGTTTATATCGCGTTCAACACTGATATACAGAATCAACAAGCTTTTAAACTGTTGTAAATGCGAAAGCAAAGAAAAAATGGTTGACCTGCTAAACAAGTACACCATTTCATTTTAGCTTTATATTTAATTTAATAATCCATTAAAAATACCCGAACTTACGCTTTACGAAAGTTCGGGTATCAAGTTAAATGCCATATCATATCTTGAAATAATTCTATCTTACAGTACGTCATGCCCACACGATAGAAAACATAACTTAAATCAGAACTGCGCCTAATCGCTACTATAAAATCACCTTTCACATTTGTTCTATCGTAATTTTAATATGATGCCAATTAATCAGAAATAATAAACTCTCATAAATTTATGTAGGGGCACATATTTAAATGTGCCGTGTGGAAGAAAGACGATCCTCTAACGAAATTTCGTGGCGTTCGTTACGGCGTCTTTTTCCATATTTTGAGATTATAGCAAGATTCATTTTGTCATGCTCACGCTTAGTTATAACGCCGTTCTTAAAAAGATAATCATTATAATAAAGCAGTCTAAGCTCGCTTGTCATAATCTCAACTTCGAGCTTATTATCTTTTTTCATATATTTTCCTTTCTACTCACTAGTAGTATGGACGTTTTTTACTTCTTATACTCAAAACATATAACATAAATATTTTCCTTATTGTCGGTGGCAGAGTTGCTACCGACATTTGCTTTCCCATTGTCCCTATATATCAATCTCGCATATTTTCGTCAGCAGGATATTGTAGTCAATTTAAATTCTTCCTTCATTATTTTTAGCATCCCAGTCCGCCGTCATCGGACCAAGACTTTCAGAATTTTCGTTCAGAGAATTATATAGGTGAAGTAACGCTCTGTACGAAAATTCATTCTGAAAACTTAATAATCCTGAATCGTCAAATGTTGTGGAGAGTCAACAACCGACTATCAGGTTAGTGCTGTATATTGCTATGATAAGATTCGGTCATAATCTTAAAATAACAAAAGCACCCATCCGAAGATGAGTGCTGAAAATCTATTGCTTGACTATGACAATGATATATAATTACACTCTCTTCGGTAATTGCCGAAATCCGATGTAACTATACATCACCTGTCAGAAACAAAAGTACTTTATTTGTACTAAACCGGTTTGCCTGTTTGTAAAGCAATTTTCATTATTAAGTTTGGATTGATTATATCACTGGACTTTGCCAATGTCAAGTAGGAAAATGTAAACTTTTTTAGGGCTCGGCTTTCACTTTTTATTGGAATTATTTTTGTATGAGTGTCGTTTGAAAATGATTATGCTTCTCTTTTTGTAATGATAATATGACACTCATTTAGAAATGACAGTCATAGATTATTTTTAGATTAATAGGAGATTAATTGGGGGCAAAACTTTCGTTTTGAAATGAGGGCGGTTTACTTCATTTTGATATGACTTCGGCGCTTTCGTTTCGGCATGATTTTACGGGCTTTCATTTTGAAATGAGTGATAACTTTTCTCTTTGATATGACAGAAGATTTCAAACCCTCTTGTCAACCTCAAAATGATAATAATTTTTCTGTCATATTAAACCGAAAATATATCGCTCAGGACAATTATAAATAAATGAAAATAATATCAAAAACTGAGCGATACTTTTTTGCTCAAAATGAGAGAAATTTCAAAAGGAAAATATCTCGCAAAAAAGCTATCAAACTCTAATCATATCGAAAAGAAAGCTGATTTTTAAAGAATTTTAATTATTGAGCATATTTAAACGAAAATAATCATTTAAAGCGATTTAAAGAGAAAATCCACCGTAATCATACCGCTTTTTGCTTCTTTTGCACACGTTTTGAACGAATTAAAGATTAATTCAATAATTAACCTTTAAGGAGGAGTCTGTAACTCATAAACGTCAATTTTTGCAAAACGCCCTTGGTAATAGAAAAATGACGTTCCACCTTTTATACCGCTGTCACTCTTTAGATGTGTTCCACCTTTTGTTCCATTCGCAAAGAGTCCCGGTGTTCCACATTTTATTCCACCCACGAGCAGTCTAAATGTTCCACATTTTAAACCACCTTGAACATAACAAATTGTTCCATATTTTATACCACTATTTTAACAGTCGGTATTCCACCTTTTATTCCAATACTGAAGTATCCAAAAGTTCCACTTTATGTTCCAACGGCAGTAAATTGATTATTCCACTTTCTATACCACAGTTTTAAAAACTTTTGTTCCACCTTCTAATACAGAGGTTGTTCCATGTTTTATTCCAAAGAATGCATTAGTTCCTCCATACTTTTACTTGGTTTGGTTTGTGTATCAGTAGCTATTGTCCTGCCTTCACTAATTGCGGCGGCAGTAATTATATTTGGAATATCGGCTTTATCAAATATTCCACTTACCAAAACAGTTTCTAATGCTTTAATTGCGGTATCATATTCCACCGGTTCAAAAAGCAAGGCGGAGGTTATGCTATCATAATCCTCCTTATAAACCTTTTTATCAATTATCTCTTGTAGTAGGTCGGCAATATTTACACCATCCTGTGCCGAAAGACAAGCGAGGTGTGTTTTGCGCTCGGCGGCAACCTCTACCGCCAATGCTTTCAGTTGGTCGTTTAGGTCAACCATGTCAAGTAATTTGTATATATCGTAGATGTGCCTTGAATGCTCGGTAACCTTATCGGCCAAATAATAATCACCCAACGCAAATAACTTATCAATTAAGGTGCGTTCTGCCGTTTGCACATTCAGTTCAAACGGCTCAAGACCATATTCAGAAATAAGCTCATCGTAGCCGCTATTATGGAGATAATCATAAATAAGACTGGATGCCGTCATTTTGTTAGTCGGATAGGCGCGAAGATATACGGAAGTTTCAATTATTAAGTTTTCTTTCAAATACTCCGTACCGAAAACCGAAGGGTAATCCACAATATATTTGTTATAAGATCTGCGGCTGCGGATATCATCGGCATTGGTTAAAGTGAATCCAAAGGAATCAATAACCGAAACAATGCTTCTTTTTAAGTTTTTCCGTTGACCCTCTGTGGGATTGCTCTCGGTATCAATATTAAGGTCGATATCCTCAGAGAAGCGGTCAATGAGCTTGTAACACTTGGAAAGTGAAGTGCCGCCCTTAAATATAATATCGGGAAACTCTTTAACGATAGATTTTAAGAAAAGAGTTACATAGTAGTCCTTTTCAATAATGGCGGCTTTAATGCCTGTATCCTCAGAGGTTCTAAGGATAATTTGTTTAAATAATTCGTTATTATTGTGCAACACTGTAAATCAACTCGCTTTCAACTAAGGTTCGGATAGCTTTGTCCGGGAATAAGGGTGCATACTGTAAAATATCTTTTCTCGTAATGCGGTTATCGGAAATATATTTTTCAATTAACGGCTTTTTATCTTCATCCACAAATTTAGATGGGATGGTATTCATCATTTCAAGGAAGCTAAGCACAGCGACATTACGTACATTTATGGTGGTTCTTGCTCTGCGCAAAAGCACTCTTTGTTTTCCTACTATTGCATCACGGACGTTTGAGGGCTCATTATTGGTATAAATCTCAATAACATTAGGGCATTGCGTAGTCAGGCGCAGCTGATTTAAGAACGTAACACCCGAATAAAAACCAACCGTGTCTTTACCGTCATTTATATATTTTTTAACGATTACTTTGTTAGGGTCAAGGATACTTGGACCAAAAATAGTTTGAGTGGGGATATAGTATAATCCACGCTCATAACGAATAATTTTTCCGTCCTCACAAAGCTTGTTAAGTTCCTTATAAAGCCAAGGCTTTGAATATTCACCACAATTTATTTCGGTAGTATAAAACGGCTCATCTTTACCGAATGCACTCAAAAGATACTCATATAAATTCATCAAACCGCACCTTCCTTTCTGTATATATTATGCTCGATCGCAAAGTTATTATACTACAACTGATTTGATTTGTCAACTTTAATATAATTCGTTTTTTAATTTAGCCCCTACCTGAAAAAGATAGGGGCATTGGGCTTTATAATCCAATAATTTCTTTTAATCTTTTTGTGTTTATCGGCTTTTGTAAATATTACGTTTGCATTTATTCCATCCTGCTTATTATCTTACTTTAATTGTTTTTTTAATATTACATCTCATAGGTATGCTTAAGCCAATAATTAAAGAAAACTTCTGCAAAAATAAAAAGAAATAGCAAAAAAATATCATTCTTAACAATCTAAAGAAGTGAGTATTAAATCAGAACTTGTAATAAAGCAATAATAAATACTTTGTTATTACAAACGTTTTGCCTAAACATTTTTTAATGTTTGGGCTTTTTGTTTTTAAATTATTTATAAACTAAAAGTATTGATTTTTATAATTGGTTGTGGTAATATAATATCGTGATTTGACAATGAACAACAGTAATTTTATTGACGAAAATTTTGAGAGGAGATTTGAATTTATGGATGTACATTCTGTCCGTCAGATGATGAGAGTGAAAAGTATATATGAAATACCTATGCGTGTTACCTTTTATGCACGTGTATCTTCCGAGAAGGACGAGCAGTTAAACTCTCTTGATAACCAAATATCCTATTACCGAAACTTTATTAAACAGAACGCTAATTGGGAGTTTGTTGAGGGATATATTGACGAAGGTCTTTCGGGTATGAGTACCAAAAAGCGTGAGAATTTCCATAATATGATTAGTGACGCAAAGGCAGGACTTTTCGACCTTGTAATCACAAAGGAAATTACCCGTTTTGCACGTAATACGCTTGACAGTATTCAGTATACTCGTGACCTACTCTCCTATGGTGTTGGTGTGTTTTTTCAGAATGATAACATTAACACTCTTGATGAGGATAGCGAACTACGTCTTACTATTATGTCGGGTATCGCTCAGGACGAGTTGCGTAAACTATCTTCCCGTATTAAGTTCGGTCATCAAGAAGCTATAAAGAAAAATGTTGTCCTTGGTAACAGCCGTATTTTTGGCTATCGCAAAGACAACAAAAGATTAGTTATTGATGAAAAAGAAGCTGAAATGGTGCGTGAATTATTCACCCTTTATGCCACCGACCAATATAGTATGAAACAGATAGAGGAAATCTTTTGGAACAAAGGATACCGCAACAACAACGGTAAACGAATATGCCACAGTACAATGTCTAACACCATTTCTAACCCAAAATACAAGGGTTATTATGTAGGCAACAAAGTAAAGATTATTGATATGTTTACCAAAAAGCAAAAGTTTTTACCGCCTGAGGAATGGGTTATGTTTAAGGATGAAACGGGTGAAATTGTTCCTGCTATTGTTGATGAAGAATTATGGGAAAAAGCCAATGCTGTTCTTAGAAGGCGTAGCCGTGATGTAAAGAACAGACAGAATCTATGCAACCACCCTAATCTCTTAACCGGCAAAATGTACTGCACTCATTGCGGAAAGTTATATTACCGCAAGGACAGTAAAGACCGCAAAGGAAATGTGCTATCCCGTTGGATATGCAGCGGCAAAATCAACAACGGAACCGACTCTTGCCCTTCCTTTACGATTTATGAAGAAGAAATTAAAGAAGTTCTTTACGAGGTATTTAAAGACACCGCCGAGGATGCAAAGCTGATTATTGAAGAATACACAAACATGTATGCTGAAGTTTTAGCGAAAGATAGTTCATCGGGCGAACTGCAAAAGTTAAAAGACCGACTTGCTTTTCTTTCAAAGAAAAAATCAAAGTTGCTTGAGTATAATATTGCAGGGCAAATCAGCGATAGAGATTTTGTTGAGATGAATAAACAAATCACCGATGAATCTACCGAAGTTTACTCAACCATTCAGGAAATAGAATATGAAATCAATTCACGCTCCGAATATAAGCAGAAGATTGAAGAGATACGTAACATTTTACTAAAGGCTGAAAATGAAGCAAGTCAAAATATGATTGACTCTGCATTTATAAATAGGTATATTGACAAGATTTATGTAACTCCTATTGAAGAAGGCACTGTTGAAATTTCGGTAAAAATTTTCTCCGGTGAGACGGTTGAGAAACATTTGTCAAGCTTACGAAAACGCCATAAATCTATTAAAAATGCTGAAAAAACCGATGAAAATGAGTCCTCCGATAACGGTATTGTCAATGACTGCCGTACGGGACACACTTTTAAGAAAATGATCGAATCTTATGAAAACAGCATTAAGTAATAACGATTGACGCACAAAACTATCAATAGCTTTGTTAAGCCAATTTAATTACTAGAGTATTTGATTTTTCTTAAGGCAGAGCGTCTGTCGGCATAGCCGGTAGACGCTCTGTTGTTAGGCAAGGTATAAAAATTAGCAAAACGGGAAAAATATTATTGATGAAGAGGGGTGAAAATATGTTAGATAAGCTCTGTTTGATACTTTCAATAATAGGTTGTTTAAACTGGGGTCTTGTAGGTCTTTTCCAATTTGACCTCGTTGCTTGGATTTTCGGAGGTTCTGCCGCAATTCTCAGCCGAATAATTTATGTAGTAATCGCTCTGGCAGGTATTTGGTGTATTTCTCTGTTATTCAGAGAGCACAACGAAACCTCTGTTACAGCACATTAAAACGAAATCGGCAGTCCTTATCTTCTACTTTAAGGACTGCTGATTTTATTTTCGACCTATTTTGCTTGACCTTACACGTTTTTTATAGTATAATACTCTCTCACGAGGAGGGAGTTACTTTGGAAAATACTAAAACAATAGCGACCAATAAAAAAGCATATCACGAATATTTTGTTTTAGAGAGCTTTGAAGCAGGTATCTCTCTTGTTGGCACAGAGGTTAAATCTATCCGTCAGGGTGGAGTTAATCTAAAAGAGGCTTGGTGTAACGTTGAAAACGGCGAGATGATCATAAAACAGATGCATATAAGCCCTTATGACCACGGAAATATTTTCAACAAGGACCCAAAGCGTGACCGTAGACTACTTATGCACAAGCGTGAAATAATGCGCCTGCTAGGAGCCGTTAAACAACAGGGCTTAACACTTGTTCCCCTATCGCTATATTTAAAGGGTTCGCTTGTTAAGGTGCAGCTCGGTCTTTGCAGAGGTAAACAGCTACACGATAAACGTGCGGTTGCCGCCAAAAAGGATGCAAACCGTGCTATCGACCGTGCTTTAAAGGAGCAAAACAGATAGTTTTCTCCACTTGTCTCTTACTTCTTCACTATTACCTCTTACTTCTTACTTTAAATACGGGGGCGTAAAGGTTTCGACAGGGACTTTGAACTTTCGGCAGCGAGCAGAGGTGCGGGACCTCTTTAAAATCCGCATTATAAATTAAGTAACACTAATAAAGTTGCTTTAGCAGCTTAATTTAAGCTGCTCATCCGACCCCGAAGCACCACGGTCGGGCTAGGGTGTCATTTTAGTGGTGAACGTGAATACGGGCCTGCTTCTGTCCGTATCATGACTTGGAAGCTACCAAGTATAGCAGCCTGACATTTGGCGGCTATATAAGGAAATTTTAAACAAATGTCTGCGCTCGGAGATACCTAAAGGAATAGGTTTTTGGACAGGAGTTCGACTCTCCTCGCCTCCACCAAACTTTAATAAATCGAACACCGTAATTTTCTTTATGCCCGGCGGGGTGTTCGGTTTGATTGCAAAAATAGCGGACAAGGCGTAAGCCCTGCCCGCTATTTTGTTTTATCACTCTTCTTTGACTTCGGGAATACCCGCAACGGAAGTCAACAAGGAAAGAACGCCCGCAAGCGCGGAAGCGCTGACGACCATAACCCAGTTGACGTCGCCGATCACGGCGGAAGTTCCGATCGTTGCAACGGCGGTCTGTGCGACGGTCTTAACCGCGCGAACGCCCGCTGCCTTAATCCACTTCTTGAATTTATCCATTTTTCAGCCCTCCTTTATACTCTTTGCATATCCGACGCGTTCACACGGCCGGTATATACTTTCTTTGTCTTTTCGGTGCTGACAAGAAGAATCTTGCCGCCCTGCTCCACGGCTCGAATATAAAGCGCGGTCGAAGGCACCCAAGACGCCATTTTCGCACCGTTCGAAAACTTCGTTACGCCGGGCTTGCATTTTACCTTCTTTCCGACGTCGGCTTCGGTAAAGACGTCGGCGGCGGGCTTTGCTTCCGGTGCGGTTGTAGCCGCTCCCGCTGCCTTGCCGCCGTTGGTAGTGATATATGTATCATATCCGGCGGCCTTCAATTTTGCGGCCATATTGTCGGCGTTCGCCTTTACGGAATATGCGCCGACTTGCACTTTATAAAGGTCGTTCGCGATCACGATATACGTATCAAATCCCGCCGCCTTCAGGTCGGCCGCCAGTTTGTCGGCGTTCGCTTTCTGCTTAAAAGCGCCGGTCTGCACGCGGTAAAGGACGTTCGCTTCGGGCTTTGCGGGTTCGGTAGGTGTTTCGGCGGAATCGCCGGCCGCAAGGCCCGCTTTAACTGCGGCGCGAAAATCGTTCATTGTGCGGCCGAAATTGCGCCACCAATTATCGGGGTCGCCGTGATTGCTGCCATAGCCCAGCGCGTGCGCTTCCTTATGGCTGACGATATTATCGACCGGAATATTAAACTTTTTGCAAAGATAAACGCAATATTCGACCGCCACGTTATACACGGCTTCGAAATATTCCTTGTTCTTGCAATCGTCTTCGCACATTTCAAACTGAATGTACGCGGGATTATAGTTGTACGAACCCTTCGAACCCGAACCGACGCCCCAGCAACAAATATCATACGGAAGAATGTTTGCGACCTTTACTTCCTTATTCAAGGCATAACCGATAAAGGAATGAACGCAAACGGAACGGCCCATAACGGACGCGGGGTTGTTCCAATGATTCCCGTATTGATTGACGCCGACTTCCGCGGGCGCGTCGACGTAACGTTTCAAATTCGGGTTGTTTGCCCCGGTGGAATGAACGACGATTCCCTTCGGGGTCATTTTTTGCGCCTTTTTGTAACAATCGTTCTTTGTGGCGTATGCGGTGATAATCTGCATTTTGCTTCCTCCTTATTTTACGACGAATGTTCGTCGTGATTTACTCTGCCTTCCAGCCCGTCGATTCTTTTATGGGCTTGTTTTGTCGACGCTTCGACGGCCGATAAGCGGGAAACAAAAGTAATATTTTGTTCGTCCTGCTTTTCCTGCTTATGCTTTATATCGTCAACGCCCGATTTTATGTATCCTAATTCGGTAAGGATAATTCCGTCCTTCTTGCCGCCGGCTGCGTCGTCGCTTCTCTTATTTCGAAAGAACGTTACGCACCCGAACACAACGCCAGCGATACCGCCGACAATAGAAACGGCCATTACAAATTCATTCATAGCGTTTTATCCTCCGGGGGCTTCGGAAATTCCACGTTATACGGGAATCCCTCTTGTTTTGTAATATCGCGTAACTGTTGACGATACTTCGCCCATTCACCGGAAATCGCGGCGGCGATACCCTTCAGGAATGCCAGCCACGCGGAAAACGTGCTGCCGGAAGGAATGTCAAGGCCGATTCGATCGAAGCACATACGGGCGTCGGTCGCTTCAAGAAGTTTGTTTCGCTTTTCGCGAATCTCTGCGGCCAGCGCGTCGTATTCGGCGGACTTTGCCGCTTCAAGCCAGTTTTTCTTCGCGGCCTTTACGGTTTTCAAAAGGCCCGCGCGGTTTGGAACGTTCAGGCGGTATTCGTCGTAAACGTAAACGACGGTATTTTCGCCGTCCTGCTCCCGTGTTTCCTCCGTAATGTTTTCGCGGAAAATCACTTCCGCATTGTCGCCGTGTTCTTCAACAACAACCGCCGACGGTTTGATATTGCTTTCTGTCTTCATTTCGGATAACCCCTTTCAATTTTCGTATATTTACGTACGGCTTGACGTACTTTTCCCAAAAGCGCCGCGAATTACAATGTTTCAGCGCTCCGATCTTTGACATAAAAGATCGTGCCGCGTGCGGCGTGATACGCTTCGCTTTGCTCAATCGCACGGCCGCCCGTCGTATTGACAAGGCGTTTCGCTTTCGTAAGATGATTTTATCCCGGAAGAACCGAAAACCGAGTATATCCAGCGCCCGCCCTTTCCGTTTGCCGTCTTTTCTGCTGATATAGTCGAACCGGAATACTTGCCAATTATCTTTAATGCGAAGACCGATCGCGGCGGCCCGCTCGATAATGGCTTCGACGGCGCGGTGCAATTTCTTTTTATTCGCCCCGAAGAACGCCATATCGTCCATATAACGGATATAACATTCGATCTTTAATTCCTGCTTGATGAAATTATCAACGGGCGTCAAAAGGAAATTACAAAGCCATTGTGAAGTATAAAAGCCGATCGGAATTCCGACGCCCGGTTTATCCGGTTCGTTGTAACTGTCGATTATAGCGAAGCAAATATCGACGAAAAGGTGGCCGCGGAATTTCTTTCGTAACATATCCTTCAAAATGTCGTGCCGGACGTGTGGATAACACTTCGTAATATCAAGTTGCGCCGTATATTTGATATTGCTTCCGGCTTTGTGATGATTGATATACCTTTGAATATATTTCTTGCCCTTATGTACGCCGCGTTTCGGAATAGACCCGCAAGAATAACGGTACATACCCCGCATAAATACGGATTCAGCGGCAAGGACGACAAGTTGGTGTATAACCTGATCGGGAAATACCGGAACACTTGTTATATTCCGAACCTTCCCGTTTTCGCAACGGCGGGAAAAAGAACCCGAAATCTTCGGCGTGAACGCCAGCGGATATTCGCCCGGACGGTATGTTCCGCGCCGGATTGCTTCTTGCTTCTTTTCCGTTTGACATACGATTTCGTACGTAAGGTCGATATACTCTTCGATATTCGCAAGAATCTTCCGGGCCTGACGATATTTCTTCGTCGGGCGGCCGTTACGCTTCTTTTTGTTTTTGCATACTTTCGTAATTGCAAGGCGTATATATGCCTTGTCTTTCATATTACGGTCGATATTAAAAGACTTCATATTTCGTCTTCTTTCTTATAGTTTCGGGGTCGTTGTGCGTTCGCCTACTAAACCCCGCCGTAACAACAATTTTTGCCAAGCGGCAAGGAATACGGCGTGCATAATAACTGTAATGTTGCTATAAGAATGGCGCGCGCGATAGTTCACGTTCGAGTTCGAAGGCGCGTTGTTGCAATTCCAGTAAAGCGGGCCAGCGTTCGACCCGTTGTTCCAGTTGCCGCCGACACGCGCCGCGCACGGCACGCCGTATCCCTATATTTAATTATTGCTTTTAGATGATAAAGGGGGCTGGCTGCCCCCAAACCCCCGCTTTAACGGTGGTAAGAAAGGCGCGCGCGATAGTGCACGCCCGAGTACGAAGGCGCGCTGTCGCAAAGCCAGTAAAGCGGGCCACCGGACGACCCGAGGTTCCAGCTGCCGCCGACACGCGCCGCGCAAATAGCGCTGCGCGGATAGTAGTAATAATCCGAATAATACGTGGTAGTCGAAGCGCCGATCGCGTCGGGAATACGTATCCACGGATAACGGGAATCAAGCCCCAGCGTTTTAACGTAACCGTCAGCGCCGGGAATACCGTAATTCAGTTTGACGTAATCGTCCGTGATCGCGCCGTTTGCGTATTTAGTCGGGTCGGGCAAGAAATATACGTCGTACGTGTACGGGTCTTCGGCCGTTCCCGCTCCCTCTCTCTTGAAAAGAACGTCGGAAATCTGTTCGAACGAATCGCCGTACGGTCTTTCGATTCCGCGGTACATACAGTTATATTTACCGCTTATATTCGATACGGGCGAACCGCTCGAAGCGATAACGTTATCGCAAGAACCGTTTTTCCACGCCAGCGTAAAGACAACGTTACCGACCGCCACGTTTACGGGGTCGCCGTCAAAGCAGATCGCCTTGTTACTTCCGTCGTAATCTTCGATTGCGGTAACGATACGGTTATTTGCGATTCCGGTTGAACCGGCCGACGTGCCGATACCGATTGTCTGTCCGACAACGAATTTCGCGGCCGTCGCGGTGGATACGATAATACGGTTCGCGCCGGTTTCGGCGATCGTTGCGACTTCGTTTGCGGAATACGGCATACTGACCGCGCCTTGCATTACGCTTTGCATATTGCGGGTAGCAAATTCGACCCACATTAAAAGGCAAATCGCGTAACGTTCCGCGGTAGTTGTTACCGTGTAATTTTCGCCGGCCTTTCTTGCGTCCGTCATAGCGGTATTTAACGAATAAATTTTGTTGAATACGCCGGAACGGGAAGTCGGCTTATCATCTACTAACGCCATAGGATAAGCGGGGTAATATGCTTTTGCGGCCGGTGCGTCTTCCGTACCCTGATCGCGATTGATCGGGGAAGGCATAAAGCCGGGAAGTTTGAACGCGGAAATAACGATTTCCTCCGTGCCTTCGGTGTAAGTATGCTTGTAATAGAACAAGGGAATTTCGACCCAAACTTCACCGTTTGAACCGTCGACGGCGTAACCGGGTTCGCCCTTATAAGCATTTACGACGAAGTTTCCGTCGTCGCCCCAGTAGCCACAACAACGGCGAATATCCGACCACGGATAAATATTGTCGAAGTTGTTTTCCGCTTCGTCTGTGTCTGTACCAACGCCAGCAACAAGACCCACGGCGTTATATAGACGCTGAACCGTCGAACCGCTATTCGCCGAACCTCCGAAGCGAACGCCGTATCTTGTAACGAGTTCGCCCGCCTGCTCCACGACGGCTTCGGCTTGCGCCGCTGCGGTGTTTGCCCTCTCTGTGGCGCTTGCCGCGGCCGCGGTATGTTCGTCGACGCTGGCTTCAACGTCGGCCATTTTCTCGAAAGCGCTTGTCGCTTCCGCCAGCGCTGCCGCCGAAACGCCGTCCACGTCCTGAACCTTTTTCAGCGCGGCCGTTAAAGCGGTATATTCGTCGGTGCTTTCGACGTCAGGGTCAACCGCTCCCGGTGTAACCTTTACGATAAAAGGTACGCTTGTCAGGGCGCTTCCGTTGTCGTAGATCGTTACTTCGCAACGGCAATTACCGACCGCCGCAAGCATATTTCCGGTTAATTCCGCGGTGATCGTGCCGTCTTCATTGATCGTCGCGTCGTTAAATGCGAATGTTCCGTCGGGCTTCTTGCAACGCAAAGCCGCGATCGCGCCTTCAGGTGGAACAAAAGCAACGCCACCGGAAAGAAGCGTGATTTTTACAAAGCGCGAATTTTCGTCGCCCTGAACGGCCGTTATGTAACTGAAATACATTTCGCCGGACAGATCGACCGTGATTTCTTTGATATACTGCATTTCATAACCTCCTAATTACGATAAAGATACCGATTTCCACGAACCCCACGAACCTTGATACCGATAACGGATATAAAGGCCGCTGCAATCGTACGCGGTGTACCTTTGCAACACATACCCGGACGGGTTGCACATAACTTCCAAATATCCGGCGACGGCCTTCGGATAGTGTCTGTCGGTGCTTGCGTTCGCGTTTGCTGCTTGCGTATATATGCCCGGTTCGGTTAAACTGTTCAAATCTTCCGTATTGCCTAACGCTTTAACAAATCCCATAACGTTATATCCATTCATACCGACCGCGCCGTTTACGTCGCAAGCCCTGACGGGATTTCGATTGTTAATACCGACCATTTTTCGCCGTTTAGAAATAAGCGGCGTTCCGGCCGGAAGCGTTATAACGAATGTATCGGAAGTGATTTTATCGGAAACGTAGAATTCCACGTGATATGAATAATCGGGGTCAAGCGAAACGAATTCGTCGCTTTCATACGTAACGCGCGTATCCGTCGCGGTGGCCGCTGATGATATAACCACGTAAGAACCGTACGAAGATTCCGACGTCTTTTTATATCGGTATTTCAACACCTGAAAGGCGTTCTTATTTACCGAAGATACAAGAATCTTCGATATTGCCGCTTCGAAATCGACTTGCGTAATTGCTTCGACTTCATTTACGCGGCGCATTGTGGTATTATCGTCCGAAACGTCGATCTTCTTATACGCGATAACGGTAATCGTCTTCGTTACCTCCACGGAATAACCGCGGGAATCGACGGCTTTTACCGTCAATGTAAGATTTCCGGACTTGCTGACTTTTCCAAGATTCAGCGCCGTTCCAGCAGAAGAAACGGTCGTATCATTGATCGTTGCTTCATACGTTTTTATAGAAGCGCCGTTCCGGGCGGTGGCCGCATAAGCCGTAACCGCCAGCGTGGAATAATCCTGAACAAGTAATTGATCGTTGCCCGTTACGCCGGACGTTACGGAATTACTGTCTTTATAAGTAAATCCCGCCGAATTGCTGAACGTCGGCCCGCTATTCGCCTTCGTCGTCTGCACCGTGGCCGTTTTGCTCGACGTGCTGCCGATTGTTGTCGACCCGCTCAACGTAGTTAATACAAACGTTCCGGTAAAAGACGGATTCGAAGGAATCGCGTTCAAAAGCGCCGTTCGCTGCGCCGCGGTCAACGTAATTGTTTTATCCGACGTTCCGGTGCTGCTTTGCGCTGGAATTGTGATCGTCGTTACAAGCGTCGAACCGTTCTTGATTTCCAGTTTGTAGGTAAATGACGTTGAATATACCGTCCAGTTAAACTTTAACGATACCGTCGCGGCGTCAGCCGTAACCGCCGTAACGCTATTCAAAATCGCATTACCAAGCGTTTTTATCGCCGACCCGCTCGACGTTCCGTAAACCTGATTTGACTTCTTCCGGGCGCGAACCTTGATCGTGTATGACGTATTCGGCGAAAGCCCGGTTATTTTTTTACTTGCCGACGTTCCGGCCGTCGTGGAAAACTGCGTCCACGTTGAACCGCCGTCCGTTGAATACTGCCATACGTCGCAAGTCGTCGAAGCGACGGCCGATACCGTAACCGCGGATTCCGTTACGCCTGACGTCGAAATCGTTACCGTCGGCGCGACGCGGTCTATACCGTTTAACGTTACCGTCGTTGAAGCCGTGATCGTGCCATAATAAACGTCGGAATAAGTGCCGTTATAAGAATAAGCCGCCGAAAGCGCTATCGTCGCCGCTCCGCTTGAATTGTGATAAACGCGCACGGTGCGCGACGCCAAATGAACGTCGTGTAACGCTTGCGAACTGTCGCTTATTTTCGGTATCGTTGTGTCGGCGCTATCGCCGTTTATGTTCATATTTAGGTTTCGTGAACCTAAATACAGATCGTAGATTCGAAGATATACGTTTAATGTAACGTCGGAATAATTGCCCGTTATGCTTTGTGTTGCGCTCCACGTACAATAAAGGCCGCAACGGTTTTTTGACATACATAAATTTGAAAAATTACCACTTAACGCCACCCGTGTACCTCCTTAATCCAGTAATACTTCGTCGACCCCGCCGGCGACGGGAACGATTTTTAATTTTCCGACGGTCAATTCATCTTGAACGACCGTCTTTTTTAGAATTGTTGTGTCTTTGTTTACCGTGATAACCTTTGTTTCTTTATAAAGGACGGCAAATTCGACGTTATTTATAATCGTCGACGTTTCCGATTCGGTATTCGTGATATGAATTCCTTTTCGGTCGATCTTAACGTCAGTCGTGTATATTTCGTTCGGCGCTGGCGTCCAGCGCTGCTTTACCGCGCCTTCGGTTAAGATCATATCGGCGATATACAGATAATCGGCGTACGAATACGCTTCGATCGTGATAATATTCGACGGTACAACGAAGGTCAAAGAATGTTCCGTCCATTCTTCGGCGTCGGCGGAATTGATGATTTCATATTCCGTTCCGGCGCAAATAACCTTTACCCAGCCACGAACGGCCGACTTCTTCGTTTTGAACGTTAAAGTATAGGTCGAACCGGCGATAACGGCGATTTCCTGCGTAAGCGTACCCGCTCCCAGCCAAAAACAAGCGCCGGAAAGCGTATTGCCCTTCGTGTCGGAATTCTGCAACGCCTGAACCGTGCCGGAATACGTCCAATCGTCCGAAACGCCGTTCAAGCCGGAGGAATTCGCGATACAGTTTATACCGCCCGAATACTGATTCGTGAACGAAAATGTCAGGTTTTCGACCGTCTGTAAGATCTGCGAAATCTTCTTTTCGGTCTGTTCTATATCACCGGTAAACGTATCGGATACCGATTGAATAAGACTTCGTAACTGTTCGTCAGCGGCGACGAATGCTTGTTCAACGGAATTCGTCGCGTTTGTGATTTCGTCCGTTACTTCGGCTTTGTAGCCGCTCGAAATAGCGGTCGCGCGTACGGAATCCGCTTCGAGTAATTCACCCTTCAGCGTTCCGGCGGTGATGAAATCCGCCACGATTGCGCCGTCGTTTGTGATCGCCAGTTCGAAAGGCCCGTTATATCCGTTGTTTGAATATCCCAAGCCGCCCGAATTCCAGCGCCATATATTGACCGCTTCGGAAATAGTGGGCGCGTCCATAATCAGGATTTCTTGCGGGTTGTTCGACGGGTTCAAAACGACGTAACCGCCGCTTTGCCCGGTGATCGCGGCCGTGGCCTTTGCGATTGCCGCCGCAAGTTTGACGTTCGCTGCGGTTGCTTGCGTCTTTATTTCCTGCTTTACATTGTCGATCGCCGCGGTGTTTTGATTTATGGTATCGGCGAAATTCGAACGGGCGTCGCCCAGTTCGACGGAATTATAACGTTCCTTCAGGACGTCAAAAACGGTCTTTATAACCTTTGCCGTGGCCGATACGCCTAAATCTTCATAATAGACGGAAAGCGTATCACAAAGCGCCACGCGCTCCAAAATGGCGTATTTTGCGTATTCAGGGGAATTCCACAACGTCTTAAAAGATACCGTTATACTGACCGTAGGAACGTCAAAGCCGCTCGATTTCGCCCACGATTGCGCCTTTGCACGCAACTTTTCGACGGTGATTTCTTCGCCCTGCTCGAACAATTCCGTAAAGTCTTTTATATATGCCCGCGAATGCGCGTAACGATCGGCGTACTGGCTATAAATAACCTTTTCGGGAAGTGTTACGGTAATTTCCGTCGGTTCGGGGTTTGCGTCCGTCGCTTCCGGGGTGTATTTCGCGTATGGATATACGGCCGTATATACTTCCGATATGCTCCGATCTTGTTTTAAGTCGGTAAGATTCTTTCCGTATGCGATACGGATTCCGGTTTCGCGGCCGCGGTGGGCGTGAAGTTTTACGATAAAGTTATCGAATTCGTATTCGCCGCCGTACACGTCCAGCAAAGAACCTTCAACGCCGCCCAGCGCTGCGCGGATAGATACCAGCGAAAGCGACGTGGAATTCAGCGTTTCAATATCGCTTTGTCCGGTGAAGTCGTGTTCAAAGATACCGGCCGCAAGAACATTCGAAAGCGCCGTTTGCGCGTTGCCGCTCTTAATCTCTACCGTTTCGATCGGAATACCCTTCAGGCGATACGAAACGTGTTCACCGTAGAACGTTACTTTTTTGTTCATAGGTTTAGATGATTTATAGATACGGAAAATCTGCGGTTCGGACGTTTCGTTCGGCTTTGCCTTGAACAAACAATCTTCGGTTATTTGCGGATAAAGCGCCCCATTTGTGGGGTAAACGAATTCGGCTTCATACGTGCCGTTTCGGTTTTCTGTAACAATACAAGAAAGCGCGTCGACCAGCGGCCCGATTCCGTTATGTTCGAAATCCTTTTCGTTTGCCTTGTATAGAATAGGAATCATAAAGCACACCACCGGGGAACGATCGCGATTTCCTTAACGTCGCCCGTGAATGAAATATGATTCCAGCCCGGCGCGAATTTCGGGAAATCCACGAACGAAATTTTATTGTTTTGAAGTTCCGTCGCCTTGTATGCCGCCATTAAATCGCCGTCGATCTCGATATAATCTTCGATACCCGTAAAGGCAAAAGAAGAATTACCGATCGTCAACGTTACGTCGCCGCTACCGACGATCTTTATATATGGCGTACTGGCTATATCTTCGGGATTCCATAACCGCGTCGCGGTGGAAATCCTGATTTCCTTTTGTCCTTCAAAACTGTATTTGAACGGTTTACAATCAAATTTCAGCGTTGCCGCTCCCAGTTTTAACAATTTATCGGAAAAACTGATTTTGCCGGTATAGCACGCATACCGAAAATAATTCGGGTCGTACGTATCCGTAAGAATACCGTAATTCGCGGTCGTTTCCAGCCACGCCGCCACCTTCTGCACCAAAAGCGGAAGGGGGTACGTATCAGTTAAAGCCGTTACTTTGTATTCCTTTTGAACGTTCTTGTAACGGCCGTTATCGGTGATAATATCGCCGCTTCGACCGCTGACGGAAGTAAATTCGACGTCGCGTTCAGCAAAGACAAACGGGGGCGTTTCCGTGATAATCAAACAGAAATCATCATACGAACGCTTGCCGTTATATGTAAATTGATTTAAGTTTATCACGCAAATGCACCCCCGCGTCTTCTCATATATTCTTCGGCGATTTCCATTCCCTCTTCGACTAACTGTTGTAAGTCTTTTTCGGTGTTGTTTATAAACGTACCGATTTCGAAATGAAGCCCGCCCAATGAAACACCAGCAAGCCCGCCTGAACGTCCGGCGGCGTTTAGTTTCATTTCTTCCGCTTCGACGGTGGCTTTTAATCCCTTCGTCGCTGCGGAAAGGTTTTCTTCAAGGTTATCTTGAAGATTCGGCGTTTCGACGTCGACGCCGACTTCGATACCTTTTACAAGGTTTTTACCGATCATATCCCGGAACAATGTTGACGGGGAATGAATGCCGAAAAAGTTTTTGATCTTGTCGACAACGCCGCCAAAGAATCCCGAAATTTTATTCCATAGCCACGCGCCCGCGTCGCTGATACCGTTCCATAAACCTTTTATCAGGTTCAGGCCACATTCGGCCAGTTTGGGAACGAACGAAATAATCGCGTCGATAATTCCCTTGATGATCTGCGGAATCGCTTTCACGATTTCAACGATTATCGTCGGTAAATTTTGAATCAGCGCGACGAAGATTTGAACGCCCGCCATTATAATTTTGTCGATATTTCCGACCAGCGCGTTAATGATCGACGTTATAATCTGTGGAATGGCTTTTACGATCGTCGTAATAATCGTCGGTAGCGCCTTTACAAGCGCGATCAATAAGTCGATACCCGCCTGAATAATCAACGGCAAATTTGACATAAGCGCGTCGATTATGCTTGTTATGATCTGCGGCAATACTTCAACGATCTTGTTTATAATTTCGGGAAGCGCCGCCACGATCGACGTTAAAAGTTGAATACCGGCGTCGATAAGTAACGGGATAGCCGAAAGAATGCCGTTCAACAAAGCGTCGATAATCGTCGGTAAAGCGTCGAGTAATTGCGGGATAGCGTCCAGCAATCCTTGAACAAGTGAAAGAATCAGGGTAATTCCCGCGTCGATAATCAGCGGTAAATTATCCGTTATCGCCTGAACAAGTTTCGGTATCATATCGACGATCGCCGCAATAATTGACGGTATCGCGGCCGCGATTCCTTGAATCAGCGCTGCGACGATCTGCAAAGCGGCATTTACAATAAGCGGTATATTTTGAATGATGAACGTCGCGACGGTCGTTAATATTTGCAAAACCGCATTTACGATCATCTGCACGTTACCAGTTATCGCCAAAATTAAACTTTGCAAAACCTGAAGGACGGTTTCAAGAAGCGACGGCACCCAGCCAATTATTGACGTTACAAGGGTTGTCAGCACGTCCGGAAGAATACCGATAATCGCTTCGATCAATACTTGAACAACGGTCAAAAACTGCGGGATAACTTCGCCAAAACTTGAAAGCATAGAGGAAACGGCCGCTTTGATCGTGTCGCCCGCTCCTTCGCTTCCGGAAATCAATTCCGTAAATCCGGTCGTTAATTGCGTAAGGCCCGGAAGCATATTTCCCATAATGGAATTTTTGACGCCGGAAAACGTACGCTTTAACGTATCAAGCGAATCTGTAAACTGAACGCCAGCGTTAACCGTTTCGTCGGTCAGCACCATTCCCAAATCGTGCGCTTTTTGTCTTAATTCTTCAAACGAACCCGCTTCGCCGTTTAGAAGTGGCATAAGCGATTGACCTTGTTTTCCGAATAGTTCGGTCGCAAGGCGGGCTTTTTCCGTTCCGTCTTCCATACCTTGAAGCGCGCTGATACTTTCGGCCAACATTTGTTCTTGCGATTTCAGTTTTCCGGTACTGTCGTAAACGGATAACCCTAACTTTTCAAAATTCGCGGTTGCGTTTTTATTTCCTTCCGTTACCGCGTCCATTTGCTGCGTAAGAGTTTTTGAAACGCCCGTCATTTTTTCTATACTCATTCCGTTTTGAGAAAGAATATAGTCGTACTCTTGATATGCGGTTCGCGAAAGGCCGACCGCTTGACTTTGTTTGTCGATTGCGTCGGTTGCGGCTGCGGTATCCTGCGCCATATCCCAAACGGCTTTACCCGCCGCGGTTGCGCCGGCCGCGATCGCGGTAACGCCGGCGACGGCGACTTTACCGGCCTTTTGTGCCAGTTCGCCGAATTTCTGCCACCCGCTCCCGCCTTCTTTTGCGTCGTCGCCTGACGACTTCGCTTTTTTACCGGCCTTTTCGGATTCTTCGCCGGCTTGCTTTGCGTCTTTGCCGGCGTTTTCGCATTCTTCGGCGAAATCGGATTGCGCCGTTTCCGCCTTCTTCAACGCTTGTTCGGCTTCGATTACCTGACGTTGAAGATTTCTGTATTCCTGCGAACCCTTGTCGATTTCGCCGGACGCTACTTTTTTATTGACTTCTTCTTGCGCTTGTTTCAGGGCGTCAAGTTTGGTCTTCGCGGCGTTCACGGCGTCGCCAAGTAATTTTTGCTTTTGTGCGACAAGTTCGGTATTGGAGGGGTCGAGTTTCAGCAATTTTTCGACCGCTTTTAATTCGTTCTGTATGCTGCGACTTTCTTTGTTGACTTCGGAAAGCGCTTTACTTAACGGGGCGGTATCGCCGCCGATCTCGATTGTGATTCCCTTTATAACATTGTCAGCCATTCTTCGACCCCTCCTTTCCGAATGTTTCACGTAATTTTTGTCTGTCCGGTTTCGTCTGCTCCATACGCCAGCAATTTTCAAGATACTTCCGACCTTCTTCGGTGCGGTTTCTCTCATAAATAAAGGCGTCGCGCATAAGAAGCATATAAACGTCGATCGGTAATTCTTCGATTTGAACGAAGTTCAGCCCGGTATAATCCGCGACTAATTTTTCACCGATCGTCGTTGTTTGATAGCGCAATACCGTGTTACCGTCGGACTGCGGGTAATACGGTATTTTTAGTTTGGGCTTTTTACGATCTGTCCGGCGTATTTGGAATATTCGAAGATAAGTAACGCCATATCTTCAATATCCATAATCGCGTCCACGTCTGCCGCCGTAAACTGTGTTCCGCTCTTGTTGGAAGAAAGAATATCCGCGGTTAACTGCAAAACTTCGTCGTACAGTTCGCCCACGTCGTCGGTATTCTTTAACTTGTCTTCAAGGGCGGTCAGTTTGGTATAAAGCGCTTTTTTAGGCGGGCAAAGAAGCGCGGTTCGGCCGTCAATCAGTTTGACGGGAAGCACCTTTTTTTCGCGGGTTGTATAATCCAGCATATAAAACCCTCCCGTTAATCAGCGTTTGCCGCTGCTGCCGCCGCGGTCTTGATTTCCTCTTCATAAAGAATCAATGTGCCTTCGGTATCGTGGGGCGCTGCCTTGAATTCGGCGTCAACGACGGTTTCTTTATCCTTTGCGAAAGCAAGGGAAAATCCGGCTTCGTTGCGGCCGACGATTGTTACGCGAATATCGCCGTCGACCTTGTCTTCGTGATGAAAACGAATCAAATACTTTTTGCCGTTGTCGTTGCCGACGCCGCCGATCTTAACAATGCGCTTGTTTCCGTTGGTAGTAACGCGGGCGGTGGAAGAAATCTTCGCCAGCGTGTCGCCGTTGAATGTGCAAATTCCGGACTTCATCAGCGCTTCTTCGTCGGTGATGATCGTTTTCTGCTTCTTGCCGAAGTCGTCCTTTGCGGTGTAATAGGTCGGCTTGTATTCGACGGACGCGCCGCCCTGAACCAAGCCCAAAATATTACTTTCGACTTCGATTACGGAATCTTCGGGAATTTCCCCGGTGAATTCCGTTACGTAAAAAGTTCCGCTGCCGAGAACGATCGGCTTGTTATCTACTGTTACAGTATCGGGCATTTTCATTACCTCCTGATTTTCTCGATAATTTCGAATTCGTAAGATACCATATTCAACGATTCGGATTCGATATAGTCTTCATATTTCGTCCATTGAACCGTCGTCAAGGCGTCTTCGACTTTGCGTTCCAAAGCGGCGTCCGGTGCGTCCGTGTAAAGTTCGACCGTTACGCGCTTTTTCACGTAAAGATTTTTATTGTCTGCACCCCCGGCGTTTTCGGGGGTGATAGTGTAAATAAGATACGGGGGGTTCGGTACGGGCTTATTCTTATACGGGATAAATTGACGATAAGCCACCGGAAGCCCCACCGGGGCGATCAGGTTTTCGACGTAAACGTCTTTTTTACTTTCCGGCATTCCGTATAACCTCCTTTACGCGTTCGGTGAATCTTGCTTCCGCTTTTTCTCGATTGTTTTCGATATGCGGATACGCTTTCACGCGGCCGCCGCCGCGTTTCGCGTGGCCCTTTTCGAGTAGGTGCGACAAAGCGTAAAACGGTTTTTTTACGTACCACGTAACCCGCTTTTCGTAATTGTCTTCGAAACGAACCTTGCTTGCGATCGCTTTTTTATATCGCCCCGAACGTTCGGGGGCGTGTTTTTTGGTGTCGGCGGCTAATTCTTTCATAGTTTCGTCGGCCCCCACTTTGTCGCCTTCCGCC
>JAZNJD010000049.1:0-10481 GCA_045577835.1 Acutalibacteraceae bacterium
TCAAAGAATACATTGACCCGTTTACGGGTAGCGAGAACAAGAAGGCATAAATAAAACCCCTTGAGGGGTAGCCCGAAAAAGTAATGCAGTCGGCAAACCTTTCGGCGCCCCTTTAGGGGTTTCGTCTGTATAATGCCCTTGAAGGGCTATTCAAGCCTCCGGCTTAGCCGGAGGTCCTGACTTTTTAATTCTTATTATCTATCGCGCTTTTTGAAGCCTTTGCGGTCTTTGCGAGGAGCTTCCTCGTCAGCACCGTCTTCAACTACAGCGCCGTTAATCTCTACTAAAGCATCTCTGCGAGAAAGGTTAATTCTGCCCTGATCGTCAATCTCTGTTACCTTAACAATAACCTGATCGCCGACAGCTACAACATCTTCAACCTTTTCAACACGCTTAACATCAAGCTTTGAAATGTGAACTAAGCCTTCCTTACCGGGAGCTATTTCAACAAAGGCACCGAATGTCATAAGACGGGTAACCTTACCTGAATAGATAGCGCCGATTTCAGGGTCATTAGCAATAAGGTCAATAATAGAAATTGCCTGCTTAGCCTTTTCGATATCAAGACCTGAAACGAATACGTGACCGTCTTCCTCAATGTTGATAGTACAGTCGCACTGTTCCTGAATTGACTGAATAACCTTGCCTTGCTTACCGATAACATCACCGATTTTATCAGGACTGATAACGGTTGTAAGCATCTTAGGAGCATACTTAGAAAGCTCAGCTCTAGGCTCTGCAATACACTTTAACATAACTTCATCAAGGATGTAAAGACGAGCCTTATGTGTCTTAGCAAATGCTTCCTTAATGATTTCAGGTGTTAAACCGTGAACCTTTAAGTCCATCTGGATAGCGGTGATACCCTTATGAGTACCTGCTACCTTAAAGTCCATATCGCCGTAGAAGTCTTCAAGACCCTGAATGTCAACCATTGTCATAAAGTCGCCGTAAACACCTTCGTCGCCTGTGATAAGACCGCAGGAGATACCGGCAACAGGAGCCTTAATTGGAACACCTGCAGCCATAAGAGCTAGTGTTGAACCGCAGATAGAGCCCTGTGAGGTAGAACCGTTAGAGGATAAAACCTCGGAAACTACACGAATAGCGTATGGGAACTCGTCAATGCTTGGGATTACAGGAACTAAAGCCTTTTCAGCAAGTGCGCCGTGACCGATTTCTCTTCTGCCGGGGCCACGAGATGGCTTTGTTTCGCCTACAGAGTAGGAGGGGAAATTGTAGTGGTGGATATATCTCTTGGTTACGTCTTCGTCAAGACCGTCAAGCTTCTGAGCTTCGCTAATAGGAGCGAGTGTAGCAACAGAGAGAACCTGAGTCTGACCTCTTGTGAACATACCTGAACCGTGAGTACGGGGGAGAAGATCTACCTGAGCGTCGAGAGGACGGATATCGTCAATACCTCTGCCGTCAACGCGCTTGTGCTCGTCCTTTAGCCAAGCACGAACCACGTGCTTTTGAACAAGATACATAATCTCGTCAAGCTTAGCTTCGTTACCTTCAAAGCGCTCGTCAAATTTTTCATGAACTGCATCGTAGATAGGAAGTAAAGCAGCGTCACGAACGTTCTTATCGTCGGTATCAAGAGCCTTTTTAACATCTTCAATGCAGAAAGCTTCGATTTCAGCCATAATTTCGGGGTCAGGATTGCTTGATTCAAAGGTGAACTTTTCCTTGCCGATTTCGGCTACAATGCCGTTAATGAAAGCGACTATCTCTTTGTTAACCTCGTGACCTGCCATAATGCAGTCAAACATAAGGTCATCATCAATTTCGTTAGCGCCTGCCTCAATCATAGCAACCAAGTCTGCTGTTGAGGAAACGGTAAGATTTAGGTCAGATACCGCTCTTTGCTCTAAAGTGGGGTTTATAACGATTTGACCGTCAACTAAACCTACAGAGGTGCTTGCAATCGGACCGTCCCAAGGAATATCGGAGCAAGCAATAGCTGCAGATACACCGATAGCGGCGGTGATTTCAGGTGAACAGTCGGGGTCAACCGACATAACGGTTGCTACAACCGAGCAATCGTTTCTCATATCCTTAGGGAATAGAGGTCTTATTGGACGGTCAATACAACGTGAAGAAAGGATAGCCTTTTCACTTGCTCTGCCTTCTCTTCTTTGGAAAGAACCAGGGAAGCGGCCTACTGCATACATCTTTTCTTCATAGTCAACAGAAAGAGGGAAGAAGTCAACACCCTCACGTGGCTTGTCCGATGCAGTTACGGTACAAAGCACACTTGTTTCGCCATAGCTTGCCATAAATGCGGCATTTGCAAGACCTGCCATTTTACCTGTTTCAAGCTTAAAAGGTCTGCCTGCGATGGTGGTTTCATAAACCTTGAAATTGTCAAACATTTTAAAATCTCCTTGTTTTTTATTTTTAGCCTCGGAGAATTTTTGTTTTAGCAATAAATCGGATGTTTTTTAAGACAAAAGCACCCGATTTACCGCTAAACAGCAAAAATCTCACAGGGCATAAATGCTTTTAAAAACTAAAAGCAAACCGCACTTTATTAGTACGGTTTGCCAAAAGTTTAAATTACTTACGAAGACCGAGTCCCTTAACGATTGAACGGTATCTTTCAATATCGTTCTTCTGAAGGTAAGCAAGAAGGTTTCTCCTGTGACCTACCATTTTAAGCAAACCTCTGCGTGAGTGATGGTCCTTCTTGTGAACGCTTAGGTGCTCGTTAAGCTCGTTGATGCGTGTTGTAAGAACAGCTATCTGAACTTCAGGAGAACCTGTGTCGCCCTCATGAATTGCATACTCAGCCATAATCTGCTGCTTTAATTCATTAGTCATTATAATTTACTCCCTTTCTATATTGTCCGCCAAAAATCCGAGCAAAAGGCCTTGAGTAATCCGCAAAAAGCGGCAGACGCCGAAAGCACAGAATTCGGTAGCCTAACAAGTATAACACAACAAAGTCAAAAAGTAAAGACTTTTTTTATATTTTAAATATTTGCCTTTACTATAAAGATAAGTGCTATCATTTGCAGTAATATTATAAGCGGTAGAGTTAGCATAAACCTCAGATGTTTTGTCTTATGCCTGATATTAAGCATTGTAATATACATAAAGGTTGCACCGCCTAAAAAGGAAAGCATAAACAATGTTTTTTCGGGTATTCTTCGCTTACCCTTTATTGCGGCAGCTTTATCCACTCGGCAAACGATTACGGATATAAAATTTATTAGTAAAAGATATACACATAAAAAAGGTATAAAATATTTATCCAAATAAAATCACCGAGTATATTTTACACCATTTAAACCGCTTTTTCAATCTGTTTTTTAAGCTTTAATATTATACGTTTTTCAAGCCTTGAAATGTAGGATTGAGAGATACCGAGCGTATCGGCAACCTCTTTTTGAGTATACTCATTATATCCGCCCATACCAAATCGCATCTGCATTATCTGTTTTTCTCTTGCGGTGAGCTTTTCTACGAATGAGTTCAAAAGACATCTTTCATCCTCTTGTTCTATACTGCTTCCAACCTCGTCACCGTCACTGCCTAAAATATCAGAGAGCAGTAGCTCGTTTCCGTCCCAATCGGTGTTAAGTGGCTCGTCGATAGAAATTTCGTTTTTTCTTGACGAGGTTTTTCTAAGATACATAAGAATTTCGTTTTCAATACAGCGTGAGGCATAGGTTGCAAGCTTTATGTTCCTATCAGGACAAAAGGTGTTTACAGCCTTTATAAGACCTATAGTGCCTATAGAGGTAAGGTCCTCAATATTATTCCCCGATGAATCGAATTTTCTCGCAATATATACCACCAAACGAAGATTATGAATTATAAGCTTTTCTCGGGATGCTTCGTCAGAACTTCTTAAAAGCTCTTGCTCTTCTTCAAAGCTTAAAGGTGGTGGCAGAGTTTCGGGACCGTTTATGTAATGCGTAGGACCTATGAATTTTAATTTTTCAATAAGTTTAAAAATCAGTGTTGTGATTTTAAGTCTATATACAGTAAAAAATTTCAATTATAACACCGCTTCCGGATTGATTATTGCATCACATTCGATGCTAAGTTTTGTTTTTGAAACAGCAAGGATAGGATTTTCAAAAGTCTTTTGCTTATCGTTTATATGTATAACAGCCTTATCGAAGCGCCATCCGTCAAGCAAACCCTCACCCGACACAGTATTACAGGGAACTGCTCTGTAACGTGAGCTTACACATTCGTTTTTAAAACGCTCTATTATCTTTTTTTCCACTATTATTATTTCGGAAACACCGAAAACATCCTTTAGAGAGTTACCGCTATCCGAAATAGCGGTTATTGATTGCTTATTATTATCTATATAAATATCTATCGGGTATCTTTCTGCAACCGAAGCGTTTTTCTTTATAAGACCTGAAATAAGCGTTATGCCGAGATAACCTAAAACTGAAAATACAGTTAGAAAAAGTGCCGAAATATCAAAATAAACAACCGAATTGTAAACCACCATACCGTTTGGCTTAAATATGTAAAAAAGAGCCCACATAGCACCTGCAAATCCAAAGCTTACTAAAAATAGTAAAATAGTTAGTCTTAAAAAACGCTTGAAATATTTAAATCCAAAACAGCCAAAAATCATAACAGAGCTAACAAGTATCCTGTAAAGTATGTTAACAAAAACATTTTGCTTAGGTAAAAAAATCCAAAGGGAAGAGATACCGCCCAAAAAAGCCGCTAAAAGAATTCTAAAGGGCTTTACCTTTTCTTTTGCGAAAAAAGAGGTGGCTTTTAGTAGAAAATAGTCGCATATAAGGTTAACTGCAACCAAAATGTCTGCATAAACTACCGTATCTCTCACCCCCAATTTATAAGCAACTTTATAATTAACATTATACTCGTTAATCGCTTAACAAAATGTCGTTAACAGAAGGCAAAAAATGTAAAAAAAGCGGTAAATTGGTAGCAAGAAAAAAGTAGGCTTTTAAATGCTTGAATAGTCGCTTGAAATATGTTATTATATATTAAATATTTAAATTGAATTAAGGTGTAAGGATGTTTTTTAAATCGAAAAAAAGCACATTCGATTATATGATTGTAGGCCTTGGTAATCCAGGGCTACAATATGAGGGAACAAGGCACAATGCGGGCTTTATGGCAATTGATTTGTTAGCTAAAACTTTAAATGTAGAAATTGCAAAACATAAGTTTGAAGCTCTCTATGCCGATTGTCAAATTGGTGATAAAAGAATACTCCTTTTAAAACCGCAAACCTATATGAATAATTCAGGTCGTGCAGTTTTAGCTGCTTCCTCGTTTTATAAAATACCGCTAGATAAAATTCTTGTTATTTTTGATGATATTTCGCTTGATGTAGGAAATATCAGAATCAGAAGAAAGGGAAGTGCAGGCGGTCACAACGGAGTTAAGGATATAATCGAGCTGTTAGGCTCTGAGGAAATAATGCGAGTTAAGGTAGGTGTGGGACAAAAACCTAATCCGCAGTACGATTTAGTTAAATGGGTTTTAGGCAAAATTCCAAGTGAGCAGATGGATAATTTCCAAAAAGCGCTTGAAACTACCGAAAAAGCCGTAAAAACTATCGTAACCAGTGGTATAGATAAGGCTATGAACGCCTATAGTAAGTAGTATATGAAGTTTTTAAATCGTGTTTTTTTAGGCGAGCCTGAATATAAAAAGCTCTTAAATGATGCAAAAAGCGGTAATCTTCCAATAGCCGCAACGGGTCTGTCAGCGGTGCATAAAGCGGCATTTATTTCGTCGCTTTGTGAGCACACGAACAAAAAATCCGTAGTCTTCACACCCGACGAAGCTAGCGCCGTAACCCTTTGTAATGACCTTACATCTTTAGGTCTTACAGCACTTAATTTGCCGCTTAGAGATTACAATTTGCTTAGAGTTTCAGGCTTCTCAAGAGAGTATGAACATAAGAGAATAAACACCCTGTCAAAGATAATTGACGGGGCTTTTGACGTGCTCACATTATCGGTTGAGTCGGCATTTTTGTATACTGTTCCACCCGAAATTTTAAAGAAAGTATCTATTAAGATAGATAGCAGTTCGGTTATTGATACTATAGAGCTAACCGCTAATTTGGTAGAGGCGGGATATGTTAGAAGTGAGCTTACCGAGGGTGCAGGTCAGTTCTCAATTAGAGGCGGAATAATAGATATTTTCCCTGTAAACTGTGATAACCCTGTGAGAATTGAGCTTTGGGGTGACGAAATTGACTCTATTTCGGAATTTGACCCTATAAGCCAGCGAAGAGTAAAATCGGTTGAAAAAATAGAAATTTCACCCGCCTGTGAGCTTCCTATAAGTGCTAACGATTTAAAAGAAAAGCTTGAAAATTATCTTAAAAACGAAAAGAAATTAACCGACGAGCAAAAAACAACCATCTACAAGGATATAGATTTAATAGGTGGCGGCGTGCAGATTTCTCCCGACCCATATTTGAAACTCTTATACGATAAAACGGCAACCGTTTTTGATTATGTAAGCGACTGCCTTAAAGTAGTTTGTGAATCGGGTAATATGGCGGACCGCATTAAAACGATAGAGTTAGGCCATTCAGAAGATATAAAAAATCTTTTAGAAAACGGATTTTTAAGCAAAAAAACCGCCGATATATATCTTGATAAGGCTGAGTTTTTTTCAAAATCCGAAAACTCGGTTTATCTTGAAAGTTTTCCGCGCTCATCCTATTCTTTAGCGCTTAAAGGCTATTACGGTTTTAATTTAAAGCGACTTTCCTCTTGGAACGGTGATATAGAGCTTTTAAAAGAGGATTTGGCACTTGTTACCCGTACCAAAGGTCTTGCAGTTATTCTTGCAGGTGAGCAAAAAGCCGCCAAGGTGCTAACAGAGGAATTAAATGATAAGGGTATATCTGCAAAGCTTGCCCTTAATGATGATGCGGTAGGCGAAAAGGGAGTGTATGTCACCACAGGCGGACTATCTGCCGGTATGGAAATACCCTCAATAAACTTTGTCCTTATAAGCCACAAATATATTCCACCTGAGGAAAAAAGAAGGTATAAACGTCCTAAAAACGCCAAGGAAATAGGCTCGCTTGACGAGCTTCACAGAGGCGATTATGTTGTCCATTCGGGACACGGTATCGGTATTTTTGACGGTATCAACCGCATAACCAATTCAGGCGTTACTAAGGATTATATAAAAATAAAGTATGCAGGTACCGATGTTTTGTATGTGCCTGTAACTCAGCTTGATTTGGTTTCAAAGTATATCGGCGCCGCTGA
This sequence comes from Acutalibacteraceae bacterium, assembly GCA_045577835.1. Classification (GTDB taxonomy): domain Bacteria; phylum Bacillota; class Clostridia; order Oscillospirales; family Acutalibacteraceae; genus UBA737. The sequence continues at coordinate 7,251 of JAZNJD010000049.1, forward strand.
GGACGGAACAATAAAGCTTAATAAACTCGGTACACAAAGTTGGGAGAGAACACGAAGCCGAGTAAAAGCCGCTGTTAAGAATATGGCAAAGCAGTTAACCGCTTTGTATGCTAAACGTATGTCCACAAAGGGCTATGCCTTTAGCGAGGATACCGATTTACAAAACAATTTTGAACGCCGCTTTGAGTATGAGGAAACCGAGGACCAACTGCGTTGTGTTAACGAAATTAAGCGGGATATGGAAAGGGAAGTTCCTATGGACCGTCTGCTTTGTGGCGACGTAGGCTTTGGTAAAACCGAGGTAGCCCTTAGAGCCGCTTTTAAGTGTATAGCAGAGGGTAAGCAGTGCGCCTTACTCGTTCCTACTACTATTCTTGCGATGCAACACTTCACAACCATTATCCGCCGATTTGGTGAACTACCGGTCACTGTAAAACTTTTAAACCGATTTGTTAGTAAAAAGGAACAGGAAAAAACAGTAGCAGGTCTAAAAAGCGGCAGAGTTGATATGGTTGTGGGTACACACCGTCTGATTTCAAGCGATGTTAAGTTTAAAAATATAGGCCTTGTTATTATAGACGAAGAACAACGCTTCGGCGTGGCACAAAAGGAAAGACTAAAAGAGCTTTATCCCTTCGTTGATATATTAACCCTTTCCGCAACACCGATACCCAGAACGCTTAATATGGCAATGTCGGGACTTAGAGATATGTCTAGCATTGACGAGGCACCGGGGGATAGATACCCAGTTCAAACCTATGTTTTAGAACAAAATACAGGTGTGCTTGTTGATGCTATAAATAGGGAGATAAGACGTGGCGGACAGGTTTATTATCTTCATAACAGGGTTGAAAGTATAGTTTCCTGTGCGGCAAAGCTTAAAAATATGTTGCCCGAAGCTCGAATCGGTGTAGCACACGGAAAAATGAGTGAGGATGAGCTTACTGAGGTTTGGCAAAAGCTTATCGATTATGAACTTGATGTGCTTGTATGCACCACAATAATCGAAACGGGTGTAGATGTTCCAAATGCCAACACGCTCATTATTGAAAATGCCGATAGAATGGGACTTTCTCAGCTTCATCAGTTAAGAGGTAGGGTAGGGCGTTCTTCAAGGCGTGCTTATGCATATTTCTGTTTTAACGGTAATAAATCCTTGTCCGAGGTGGCACAAAAACGCCTAGAGGCAATAAGAGAGTTTACAGAATTCGGTTCAGGCTTTAAAATTGCAATGCGTGACCTGGAAATTAGGGGCGCCGGCAGTATTTTAGGCGGCGAACAACACGGAAATATGGAAGCCGTTGGCTATGATATGTATTTAAAACTTCTATCTGAAGCGGTTAACGAAGAAAACGGGGTTGAGGCAAAAACACTAGTTGAATGTACGGTTGACCTTAACATATCAGCGCACATCCCCGAAAGCTATATAGAATCCTTGCCTGCAAGACTAGGTATTTACAAGCGAATAGCCGATATAACCGATGAGTCGGATGCCGAGGATGTGGTAGATGAGCTTTGTGACCGTTTTGGAGAACCGCCTACAGCTGTTATGGGGCTTATAAATATTGCACTTGTTAGAAACAAGGCTTCTCATTCGGGCATATATGAAATTAACCAAACTGCAAATGCGGCAATACTCAAAACCGATAAGCTTCGTGAGGATGTTGGCCAAAAGTTAGCTGATGCCTTTGCAGAACGTTTTACTGTATCGCCAACAGGCACCACCGCCTATGTGATAAAGTTTACAAAAAACGAAAGTATACACGACCTTTTAACCAAACTTTCAAAAGTATTGTAATTTTTTGTAGACATTTTATTCTTTTTGGTATATAATTATCTAAATGCTTAAATATTTTTGTGCTTAAAGCACTATACGGAGGAAAATACAATGAAGCTATTAAAGAAAACAGCTGCTATTATAGGCGCTCTTGCAATTCTTTTAACCTTTGCAGGTTGCCATGAGAAAAACGAAATAGCAGTAACTGTAGACGGCGTTGAGTTCACATCTGCATACTATATGTGTGCTTTTATTGATGCTGATTCTCAGGCCAGAACTAAGATAGACGAAAAGGCTATGGAAGACGATAGTATCGATACCTCAAAAGAGGGCTATTACTATTCACAGAAGATTGATGGTAAGAAGTATCAGGAATGGGTAAAGGATACCGCTATTGCCGCACTTAAGAAAATCGCTGCTTATAAAATTAAGTGCGATGAAAATAAGCTTAAGATTTCTAATGATGATAAGCTTGGTGTAGAGCAGTATGCTTCATATTATTGGAGTAACGGTTACAGCGCAATGTACGAGCCTAACGGTGTTAGTCTTGATACCTATAAGAAGTTTATGCTTGATTCCTATTACTCACAGGAATATTTCGAATTCCTTTACGGCAAAGAGGGCAAAAATGCCGTTTCAGAGGAGGATATTAAGAAATTCTTAGGCGAGAACTATCTTATCGCTAATGTTCTTTATACCGATTTAAGTCAGTTAAAGGACGAGGAAAAAACCGAAAAGATAAACACAATCAACGGTTATGCTGACCAATTAAAAGCAGGAACTCTAACCTTTGAGGAAGCTTATTACAAAGAGCACCCATCCGAGAAAAAAGAGGATACAACTACAACAACCGAAACCGATAAGGATAAGCTTGTTCAAAAGGATAAGTGGGCAACCGTTATGGGTAGCGACAAAACTCAGGAAAGCTATCAGGACGAATTCTACGATGAAGCTAAAAAGATGGCAGTAGGCGAGGTTAAGGTTATAAAAGAGGATGACGAGTCTGCTATTACCATTTTAATTAAGGGCGATATTATGGCAGACCCATACTATCTTGAAAATTATGATATGACTGTTCGTCACGACCTTAAGGACGAAGAGTACGAAAAGGAAATCGATAAATTTGTTAAGACTCTAAAGGCAGATGTTAGCAATTATGCGGTTGATAGATTCAAGGCAAAGAAGATAGTATATCCTGAAAGCGCAAATTAAATTTGAAAAATACAAATATATTTAAAATTTAACTTGACAAAAGCGACTTGAAGTAATATAATAATCAAGTCGCAAATATGCTGATATAGCTCAGGCGGTAGAGCGCATCCTTGGTAAGGATGAGGTCACCAGTTCAATTCTGGTTATCAGCTCCAGAAAAAAGTCCTGTTCGAAAGAACAGGACTTTTTTCAATGATGTTTGCCTTCGGCAAATGATGTCACTTCGTTAATGATGACGGCTT
>JAZNJD010000050.1:0-73962 GCA_045577835.1 Acutalibacteraceae bacterium
TTATTGCTGGGCAAATGAGAATAGCAATAGCCAAAACAACAGCTAAAATTTGGGGAAATTTTCTCATCATAAAAACTCCTAACCGGCATTTAGCCGAAGATTTTTTTGGTGCTGCGAAAACACCTTTTGGGGTAAACAAAACTATACCGCTAGTATGCGGTTTGCTTAATTATAGCACCTTAAAATATAAAAATCAAGCCTTTTTGCAAAAAAATTATTAAAACTAATGAAAAATTTCTTACAAAAAACATGTTGTGGGTAAAGTTGCACAAGAGAGCAACTGTTACAATGTTCAAGTTATATAAATAAAAAATGTAAAATGCGAAATACAAAAGAGTATTTAAAAGAAAAATGGCAGAATTTACTTAAAAAAGCAAAATGCAAAGTGCGAAATTAAAATAAAACGAAAATTTGTTCGGACAATAAAAACTTTCAATATATAATATGTGTTATTGTACAAGTTTATTACCTTATATATAAATGCAAAGTACAAAGTGCAAAATTGATTAAAGAATAAAGAAAAAAGAAGAAATAAGAAAATTTGTGTCGTGCTCGGCACGACCAATTATACATTTCGTTTTGCACCGCAAAGCACGATTTTATTCTTTATTATTTTTAGATATGGATTGCTATCTCTCCACCGCAAGCGGTCCCCCTCCCTAAAGGCTTGGGAGGCTATGCAGAGTTATATATTATATGTGTCTAATATCTAATGTCTAGTGTCTAGAGTCTAGCATCTAAGGACTAAAAAAGCACGAAGTGCCTTTGGATACTTCGTGCTAAGGATTAAAGTTAGTTCTCAGACGGCATTTTTAATTGCCCTTTCGGGAGACTGCATCCCAACATACAGCCTCCCGAATATGTAATTCTGAGAAAATTACCACTTTAATTATATATACATGTCAAAAAAAGTCAAGAGTTTTTGTAGCAATTTTACAAATTTAGTAATAGTTCAACATTTTAAAGACGGTAAAAATGTTACGATTATGCATTTTTACCCTAATTTTATATATTTTAGCATAAATTTTGCCTTTTGGCAAATAAAACTAAAAACACGCTTCTTAAATTTATTGTTTTATTTGGATTTAATAGTTTTAAGAGAAGAAATCAACATTCTGCGTATTGCGCCACAATCATTGTGTAATGTTTTATAAGTAGTTTCATCCATACAATTTGTTTCAAAAAGAAGTTCAAGCCAATATTCAGTTTCATAGCATTCTTTTTGCGCTATTTCAAGTTTAGAAATAAAATCATTTGAACTTTGTGCATATTGTGCTTCATGTAAATTTGCACCTATTGAAGTTGCAGAACGAAGAAGTTGATTTATCAAAACAGATTCTTTACGAGCCACCCTCATATCCCTGCTGATAAAAACAATAGCTTTTGCAAACTCTTTTGCTTTATCTCTTAATATACTATCAGCCAAAACTATCACCTCTAAATATAATTTGTGCAGAATTTATAGTTCTTCAAGTGTTATTCCGACACTGTCGGAGTGATATTATTGACTGCGTCAATAGTGGTATTGAAATCTAAGATTTTAGTGTTATTTTATTCGTTCTAAAACTTGCGGAGCAAATACCACTCGGCGTTAGCCGAATACCACTGCGAAGCAATAGAACTCGCAAAGCGAATAAAACTAAAAACACGCTTCGAATGAAGCGTGTTTTTTATGTTGGCATCTACTTATTTTCCCGGGCAGCTGCCCGCCAAGTATCTTCAGCGCAAGTGAGCTTAACTTCCGTGTTCGGAATGGGAACGGGTGGACCCTCACCGCAATCAACACCAACTATTTTGTTATCTTTTCGGACAACGATGCCATTATATCACCGACCATTCACTTTGTCAAGCACTTTTTTAAAAATTTTTAAAATATTTTTTTGGCTATGAAAATTGCCCTTTCGCTATTATCCTTTAAAGGCTCAAAACTCATATCGTCAAGTATAGCCTCTATACTAAATCCTGCATTTTCAAGTAGATTTATAAGTTCTACTGTTGTATATGCTCTTTCTTCAATAAACTGCTCTGTCCTAGTGTACTTACCGTCCTTTTGCTTAGTGAAAAAATCAAGGGCTATTTCGGTTAGAGCTTCTTGCTCAAAATATTCGTTTTGCCAAACGCAGTAAATATTATCTTCTTCCAAAACAAAGGTGTTATTTCCTAATATTTCCTTATGCTTATGGGGTGTGTTTACATCGAATATAAAAAGGCAATCAGGCTCTAAAAAAAGAGAAACCTTTTTAAAAGCTTTTTCTAAAATATCCTTATCAGTTATGTGGTTTATACTGTCCATACAGCAGACAGCGCCGTCCACCGTGCCGTATAAATCAAGCTCAGAAGCATCCTGACAGAGATATAAAACGTCTACTCCCTCTTTTTCGCTTTTTTTCTTTGCGATATTTAACATTTCGGGGGAAATATCAACGCCGATTACCTGAATATCACGCTTTGCAAACTCATTAGAAAAACTACCCGTTCCGCAGGCAAGGTCGAGCAGAAGGGTTGGCTTTTTTCCGTATTTTTCAAAAAGGGATAACAGATAATTAGTTCTGTTAGCATAGTCCACATCCTGCATAAGCAGATCGTAGGTTTCGGCAAAGGAAGTATACATTTTCTTACCTCTTTTAAGTGGTATTGTGAGACAAGTCTCACAGTGGTATTTTGCCTTTTGGCAAAGTTATATGAAAACCTACGGTTTTCGTGATATTATATTCGCTTTAAACTGTCCGAAGGACAATATAACTCTTTTTGAAATATCTCGCCGTTGGCGAGGTATTCCAAAGGAATATCACTGCTTCTGCAATAAAACTCGCCTTTAGGCGAATATAACTGAGGAACCTTCCGTATGGAAGGCTCCTCAAGACAGTCCCTAAAATTTTAAAACTTAAATTCTTTCGCTTATCTTTTTGTTGAGTATTTCGCAGAAAGCCTCAAGTGTCATATTCTCGGTCTGGTCGGTCTCACGGTCACGAACAGAAATGGTACCTGTTTCGATTTCCTTAGCGCCGATGATTACCATATAAGGCACTCTGTCCTCCTGACGAGCCTGACGGATTTTATAACCAATCTTCTCGTTTCTGTTATCGAGCTCAACCCTTACATTGTTATCTCTTAAAACATTGTAAATATTCTCAGCATAAGCCTCGTCAAGACCGGGTAGGGTTAAAACCTTAACCTGTAAAGGTGAGAGCCATAGCGGGAACTTACCTGCAAAGTGCTCGGTTAAGATACCGATGAAGCGTTCAATAGAACCATAGCAAACTCTGTGGATCATGATAGGACGCTTAGCTGTACCGTCCGCATCGATATATTCAAGCTCGAAGTTAATCGGCATCTGGAAGTCAAGCTGAATTGTGCCGCACTGCCAGGTTCTGCCGATGCTGTCTCTTAGATGGAAGTCAATCTTAGGACCGTAGAAAGCACCGTCTCCCTCGTTGATTATGTAAGGAAGACCGATTTTTTCAAGAGCAGCCTTTAAGCCGTTAGTTGCTGCCTCCCAATCCTCGTCGCTACCCATACTGTCTTCAGGACGGGTTGAAAGCTCAACGAAATATTCAAAGCCGAACTTCTCGTAAACCTCGTTAATAAGGTTTACAACGCTGATAATTTCGTCGCTAATTTGGTCAGGACGCATAAAGATATGAGCATCGTCCTGAGTAAAGCAACGAACTCTGAAAAGACCGTGAAGTGCGCCTTTAAGCTCGTGACGGTGAACCATACCGAGCTCGCCCACTCTAAGAGGTAACTCTCTATAGCTATGTGGCTTGCTGCGGTAAACCATAACACCGCCTGGGCAGTTCATAGGCTTAATGCAGAAGTCTTCATCGTCAATACGGGTTGCATACATATTATCTTTATAGTGGTCCCAGTGACCGCTTGTTTCCCAAAGGTGACGGTTCATAATAAGAGGGGTTTGAACCTCTACATAGCCTGCCTTGGTATGAATTTCGCGCCAATAATCGATAAGCGCATTTTTAAGCTTCATACCCTTTGGTAAGAAGAATGGGAAGCCTGGACCCTCCTCGCAAAGCATAAACAAATCCATTTCCTTGCCTATCTTACGGTGGTCGCGGCGCTCTGCCTCTTCCATGAGCTTTAGATAATCGTCAAGCTCGGCCTGAGTTCTGAAAGCTATACCGTTAATACGGGTGAGCATCTTGTTATCCTTATCGTTTTTCCAATATGCGCCCGACTGCTGTGTAATCTTAAATGCCTTTAACGCCTTTGTATAGCAAAGGTGGGGGCCTGTACACATATCGATATAATCGCCCTGTTTAAAGAAGCTGATTTCTGCATCTTCGTCAAGGTCTCCGATATGCTCAACCTTATATTTAGCACCCTGCTCTTGCATAAGCTTAATAGCCTCTTCACGCGGAAGAATAAATGGCTTGATAGGAAGATTTTCCTTAACTATCTTCTTCATTTCGTTTTCGATAGCAACTAAATCCTCGTCGGTAAGCTTGGTATCACCTAAATCAATATCATAGAAAAAGCCCTTTTCGGTTGCAGGACCGTAACCAAAATCGGCGTGTGGAAACAGTCTTTTTACAGCCTGTGCCATAATGTGAGCCGCTGTATGTCTTATGACCTGAAGCTCCTCTTCCTCGGCACATTCTACAACGCTACCGTCTTTATAAATAATCTTCATATAAGATGTTCCTTTCTTTTAAGAACTAACTAAATAATTATATAACGGAAAATTTTATTTGTCAACAAGCTTCCATCTCAAAAAAGCGCTTGTACCATACTAAAAATGTATAAACCGTCCAAATTTTACGGCTCACATCCTCCTTACCGCTTCGGTGAAGGTCAAGCAACGCTACTAGTTTTTCGGTGTCAAAATATTTGTTTGCGGCTTCACTTGTAAACGCCTCTTTTACGGTGTTATAGTAAACATCCTCTTTAAGCCATACCCTGATAGGCACAGGGAAGCCTAGCTTGTCCTTAGTGGCGGTTCTTCTCGGAAGTGTTTTTTCTGCCGCTTTTCTAAGCGCTAATTTGGTGGATACGGTGCTAACTCTCGAATTTAGCGGAATGGTCTCGGCTAGCTTCATCACACTCTTATCAAGGAACGGAACTCTAAGCTCTAATGAGTTTGCCATACTTGTTTTATCCGCCTTTAAGAGTATATCACCCATTAGCCACATATTTATATCGAGGTATTGCATTTTGGTAATATCGTCCTTACCCTCAACCTCTTTATAAAATTTCTTGCAAAGCTCTTGCGGTGAGCAGGCTTTTTTAGCGGTCTCACTTTTAAGTATAGAATTACGCTCTTTAAGTGAGAAAATATTAGCGTTACCGATAAAGCGCTCCTCTATAGTTTTACCTCTTCTTACAAGGTAGTTAATACCGTGCTTTTGAGGAAGATGTGAACAAATCTTGCTAATAAATCTGCGAATACAGAAAGGCAGAGAATCATAAGCTGTAACGGTTATAGGCTCCTGATAAATTCTGTAACCGCCAAACAGCTCGTCTGCTCCCTCGCCCGACATTACAACCTTAACATACTGCGATGCTAGATTACTTACAAAGTAAAGCGCAATAGCGGCAGGGTCGGCTAAGGGTTCGTCCATATGATACTGAATTTTAGGGAATGTAGACCAATATTCCTCAGGTGTTATAACCTTAGCGATATTTTCAACCTTTATTGTTTCGGCAAATTCCTTTGCAAAGTGGATTTCGTTGTAACGGTCCCCATCAGGACTTTCAAAGCCTACTGTAAAGGTTTTGTCAACCTGTGCTGCCTCTGCAATATAGCTTGAATCTATACCGCTTGAGAGGAATGAGCCTACCTCAACATCGGCAATTTTGTGTGCCTTTACAGACTCTCTAACAGCGGCATCGGTTTTATCCGCAAAATATTCAAGCACACCGCTTTCCTCATTGAAATTAGGTCTAAAATAGCGTGTTTTGCACATATTTCCGTTCTTGTATGTGAAATAGTGTGCGGGGGGTAGCTTAAATACATTTTTAAAGAAGGTCTCCTCGGTTGGAGAATATTGGAAGGAAAGATAGTGCGCTAGCGCCTCCTCGTTTAATTCCTTTTTAAAATCGGGGTGGTCTAGGAAGGACTTAATTTCAGAGCCAAAGATAAAGCTACCGTCCATTTCGGTATAGTAAAAAGGCTTGATACCGAACATATCACGGGCGCCGAACATTGAGTTATCATTTCTGTTAAAGATAACAAACGCAAACATACCGCGAAGACGGGCAACTAACTCCTCTCCCCACTCCTCAAAGCCGTGAAGTAAAACCTCAGAGTCGGCATGGCTTTTAAAGGTGTGACCTAAAGATAATAACTCCTCTTTTAAATCGGGGTAGTTGTAAATCTCACCGTTGAATACAAGCACTAAGCTACCGTCCTCATTAAACATAGGTTGGTCGCCGTCCTCAAGACCGATAATGCTAAGTCTTCTAAAGCCTAATGCTATATTTTGGTCAAAAAACTTACCGTCAGAATCAGGGCCACGGTGAACTATGCGGTTCATCATTTTTTCAAGAACCGTTCCGTTATCCCCTATTTTGTTTGTAAAGCCTACAAATCCGCACATATTATTTAATAACTCCTTTTAGAGTATTTTTTTACACAACTATCTATTATACACTATTTATTTCCATTTGTCTTTAGTTTTTTTAAAATTATTCGGGAAATTATTCCAACCGCTATTCCGGATACCAATCCGCCAAGCAGTAAAACAGGCAGATAATACACGGCGCCAATACCCATTACAAGCACCGCTACCGCCATTTGAACTATGTTATGTACTACTGCAGATATAGCGCTAATTCCGATGGTTGAAAAGCTTTTAAATTTTCTAAGTATACATACAAAGCCGAGTGATACAAGCCCTGCCGACAAAGAAAACGCAAGGCTCATAGCCGAGCCGAAAAGAAGTGCTGATAAAAGAATTCTAACGGTATTTACCAAAAATGCACCCTTTATATCGCCCTTTATCGCTAATATTAAGCACACCGTATTTGCAAGACCTATTTTAACACCGGGTGCTATAAATGTGAGTGGTACTAAGCTTTCAAGATAGCTAAGGCAAAAGCATACCGCCGAAAATAGCGCCAAAAGGCAAATGTGCCTTACCTTGTTTCCACTATAACTTTGTTTGGCAGACATACTATACTTTCTCCCGACCTTTTAATTTTTTTATGCTTTACGCAGATTTGGTTTTTACAGTTAGCTTCTTTCATAAAAACCTCACCGTTTTTAATAACTATAGTATTATTTTCAAGTTTAATTTGCTTATCGGTGTTTATTTTCCCCTCATAAACTATTTTGTTGTTTTGGCTGATTTTAACCCTAACCGAGGGGGCAGAAAAAAAGCTTAACAACAAAAGAGATAAAACCGCACAGGCAGAAATTATACCAATTGCTATAAAATCACCTTTTTTCATAAAGCACCTCTTAAATTCTCTAATATAAATTCTATTTTAACACATCTTTACAAAAAAAGAAAGACAATGTATAATATATATTATGAAAAAAATTATTTCTCTTAGTGTAGCGGCGGCGGTTTTACTTCTTATTAGCGGCTGTGCTACCAAGGAAACTCGGCTTGATACCCGTTTTATATTTGATACGGTTGTAAAGCTTGATATTGAGTGTGACGATAAAACCCTGGAAGAAGCATTTTTGCTGTGTGAGAAATACGATAAGCTCTTTAGTAAAACAAATAAAGACAGTGAGCTTTACCGTATTAACAATTCTAAGGGCTTTGTTTCGTGCGATGAGGAGCTTTTGCAGTTAATTGAAAGGGGTCTTTACTTTTCAAAGCTGTCAAACGGCGCCTTTGATATAACCATATCCCCTGTATCTGACCTTTGGGATTTTGAGGGTACTACTTTGCCCGATAGAAAAGAAATCGCCGAAGCACTTAAAAATGTCGATTATGAAGCTATAGAAATAAAGGATAAAAAAATAAATTTAAACGGTAAAAAGATAGATTTAGGCGGTATTGCAAAGGGATATATCGCAGATAGGCTAAAGGAATTTTTTGAGGAAAAAGGTGTTAAAAACGGAATTATAAACCTCGGTGGCAATATCTACACCTTTGGCAAAAAAACCGTTTTAGGAATATCTGACCCTAAAAACACAGACGAGGCTATTTTAACGGTTGAGTGTAAAAATTTAAGCCTTGTAACTGCGGGCACCTATCAGAGAAATATGGTAATAGACGGGAAAACCTACCACCATATTTTAGATACCAAAACAGGCTTTTCTGCACAAAGTGATGTTGTGAGCGCTACTATTTTGGGAAAGTCCTCTGCTGATTGCGACGCTCTTTCTACAATCTGCCTTTTACTCGGTAGCGAAAGAGCGCTAGAGCTTATAAATAACACCAAAGGCTTTGAGGCTGTGTTAATTTTAAAGGACGGCAGTATTTCATACTCTAGCGGTTTATATCTTGAAGCCGAGCAAATTTTATTTAAAAAATAAAACTTCTTTATTTATTAACAATTTTAGTATATAATCTTATTAAGAATTTTTTGTGAGGTTAGTTTATGGGACTTTTTAAAGCACTTTTCGGAAGCTATAGCGAACGTGAAATAAAGCGCATACTTCCGCTTAAGGATAAAGTATTGGAATTAGAGGAAGAATACCGTGCACTGTCGGACGAACAGCTAAGGCTTAAAACCGAAGAATTCAAAAACCGACTAGAATGTGGCGAAACGCTTGACGATATTTTACCCGAAGCATTTGCCGCTTGTAGAGAGGCGGGCGACCGAGTTCTCGGTATGCGCCACTTCCCTGTTCAGATTTTAGGCGGTATAGTACTTCATCAGGGCAGAATAAGTGAAATGAAAACGGGTGAAGGTAAAACCTTAGTTGCAACACTTCCTGCTTATCTTAACGCATTGTCAGGCAAGGGTGTTCACATCGTAACCGTTAACGATTATCTTGCTAAGCGTGACTCTGAGTGGATGGGCAAATTGTATCGTTTTATGGGACTGTCTGTAGGCCTTATCATTCACGGTATGACCACCGACGATAAAAGAGCCGCTTACAACGCCGATATTACCTACTGCACCAACAACGAGCTAGGCTTCGATTACCTTAGAGATAATATGGTAATCTATAAACAGGATAAGGTGCAAAGAGAGCATAACTTCGCTATTGTGGACGAGGTTGACTCAATACTTATAGACGAGGCAAGAACACCGCTTATTATTTCAGGTCAGGGCTCTAAATCTACCGAGCTTTACACCACCGCTAACCGCTTTGCCCTATCTCTTAAAATGGCAAAGGTTAAGGAAATGGACGATAAGGCGAGTGACGAGGTTACCAACTATGACGGCGACTATGTTGTAGACGAAAAGGCAAAAACCGCTACCCTTACCCCGTCGGGTGTTGAAAAGGCAGAGCGCTTTTTCGGTATAGAAAACCTAAACGATGCCGAAAACATTGAGATTTCACACCATGTAAATCAGGCAATCAAAGCCCACGGTATTATGAAGCGTGATGTCGACTATGTTGTTAAAGACGGTGAGGTTATCATTGTTGACGAATTCACAGGTCGTCTTATGTTCGGCCGTCGTTACAATGAGGGACTTCATCAGGCAATTGAAGCTAAAGAGGGTGTAAAGGTTGAAAGAGAATCAAAAACACTCGCTACCATCACCTTCCAGAATTTCTTCCGCCTTTATAGCAAGCTTTCGGGTATGACAGGTACTGCCCTTACCGAAGAGGCAGAATTTCAACAGATTTACAAGCTTGATGTTATAGAAATTCCAACTAACAAGCCTATTGCGCGTATTGACGAAAACGATGTAATATACAAAACCGAAAGGGCTAAATTTAACGCAATTATAAGAAAAATTGCCGAGTGCAACCAAAAGGGTCAGCCTGTGCTTGTTGGTACTGTAACCATCGAAAAATCAGAGCTATTATCCACACTTCTCAAAAAGTGCGGCATAAAGCATAATGTATTAAACGCTAAGCACCACGAAAAAGAGGCTGAAATTATCGCTCAGGCAGGTAAATTCGGCGCCGTTACTATCGCTACCAATATGGCGGGCCGTGGTACCGATATTATGCTCGGCGGTAATGCTGAATACCTTGCAAAATCGGCACTTCGTCACGACGGACTTAGCGAGGAAATGATACTTGAAGCTACAGGCTTTGGCGAAACTGAGGACCAAAACATCATTGATGCCCGTGCTAAATTTAAAGAGTATTTAGACAAATTCAAGGCTGAAATAGCACCTGAGGCACAAAAGGTTAGAGAGGCGGGCGGTCTTTGCATTTTAGGTACCGAGCGCCACGATTCAAGACGAATTGATAATCAGCTTCGTGGTCGTGCAGGCCGTCAGGGTGACCCTGGTAACACTAAATTCTATCTGTCCCTAGAGGATGACCTTATGCGTCTTTACGGCGGCGAGCGCCTTACAATGCTGATGGACACTCTAAAGGTTGAAGAGGATATGCCGATTGAGGCTAATATGCTTTCTCGCACCATAGAAACCGCACAGAAGCGCAAAGAGGGTATGAACTTCGCCGCAAGAAAGAGCGTTCTAAATTACGATGACGTTATGAACAAGCAAAGAGAGTTAATTTACGCTCAGCGTAACAAGGTGCTTGACGGTGAGGATATTAGCGGCACTATTTCTAAGATGATCGACGAGACAATCGAGTCCTACTGCAAGATTTATTTAAGCTCCGAAATCCACGATGATTGGGATATAGAAGGTCTTAAGGAATATTTTGCTGCTTGGCTTGATATTTCGGATATACTAAACTTTACAGTAGAAGAGCTAGGCAACGCAGATTGCGACGAAATAGCCGAGCATATTAAGGAAAGAGCGCACGCACTATATTCAGAGCGTGAGGCTGAAATCGGCAAAGAGCCAATGCGAGAGCTAGAGCGAGTTATCCTTCTTCGTAATGTTGATAACAACTGGATGGACCATATCGACAATATGGACCAATTAAGGCAAGGTATAGGACTTCGTGCATATGGTCAGCACGACCCTGTTGTTGCTTATAGGAATGAAAGCTACGATATGTTCTCGGCTATGACCGACGCTATAAGAGAGCAGACTGCAAAGCTTATTTTATCCGTTCGTGTTCGTAAGGACGAAGAGGTAAAGCGTGAAAAGGTTGCAGAGGAAACCTCCACAGGCGATAAGCCTTTAACCGTTAGAGGTAAGGGTGTTGTAGGTAAAAATGCGCTATGTCCTTGCGGTAGCGGTAAAAAATATAAGCGTTGCTGCGGCAAAGATATTGAATAATAAAAAGAGGTGTAAATATGGCTATTAAGCTTAATCCCGATAAAGAAATGGTAAAAATTGTAAAAGAGGGGCTAAAGCGCACAGGCGGTTACTGTCCTTGTATTAGAGAGCAGTCTGAGGATACGAAGTGTATGTGCAAGCAGTTTAGAACACAGATAGCCGACCCCGATTTTGAAGGCTTTTGCCATTGTATGCTATACTATAAAGAAAAGGATTGATAATATGAGTGAAATAAACTTAACAAAAGATAATTTCGATATAGAGGTTATGAATTCAGACAAAACAGTGCTTATTGATTTTTGGGCAACCTGGTGCGGTCCTTGCCGTATGATAGCGCCGATTATCGAAGAAATAGCAAACGAGATGCAGGATATTAAGGTTTGTAAGGTAAATGTGGACGAACAGCCACAGCTTGCAATAAAATTTAATGTTGCTAGCATTCCAACACTAATAGTTGTTAAAAACGGTGTTGTTACCAATACAGGTGTAGGCTTTATGCCAAAAGAAAAGGTGCTAGAGCTATTAAAATAGAAAGCCATCTAATGATAACTTTCTATGAATTGCAACATTTGTTGCAATTCAATTCATGGAGAAGGCGAAGCCTACGAAAATTCATGGCGTATGCCAATTCATGATGTACTAACATCAATTCATTAAAAAACGCTTCACCGTTTAAGGTGATGCGCTTTTATTTTTCTTATTTTTGCAATTTTTCTAAATCGTTTTTGCGGATTTCGACACGTCTAACCTTACCGCTTATGGTCTTAGGTAGCTCGTCTACAAATTCAACTATTCTAGGATACTTATAAGGAGCAGTATGTGTTTTAACATATTCCTGTATTTCCTTTTTAAGCTCATCACTTCCTGTAGTTCCCTTTACGAGCACTACGGTAGCCTTTACTATTTGACCGCGCACCTCATCGGGAACAGGTGTGATAGCACATTCCAAAACATAAGGGAGCTCCATGATAACGCTTTCAATCTCAAAGGGTCCTATACGGTAGCCCGAAGATTTGATAACATCATCGATACGGCCAACATACCAAAGGTATCCGTCCTCATCCATAGTTGCCTGGTCGCCTGTGTGATAATATCCGTCGTGCCAAACATCCTTTGTTTTTTCATCGTCAAGATAATAGCCGATAAAGAGACCGCAAGGTGATTCACCGTCTTTAACACGAATACAGATTTCACCTGTATCACCGGTATTGCACTCATTACCGTCAGGATCAAGAATAACAACATCGTATAGCGGACTTGGTCTGCCCATAGAGCCGATTTTAGGTGTTGAGCCAACAAAGTTTGCTATAGACAAGGTGGTCTCTGTTTGACCGAAGCCCTCCATAATGGTAAGTCCTGTTGCCTTCTTAAACTGATTGAATACCTCAGGATTTAGCGCCTCGCCTGCGGTGGTTGCATACTCGATAGAAGAAAGGTCATACTTTGATAAATCTTCCTTTATAAAGAAGCGGTACATTGTAGGCGGAGCACAGAAGGTTGTGATATGATATTTTGCAAACATCGGCAAAATGTCTTCTGAATGGAATCTATCAAAATCATAGGTGAATACACCCGCCTCGCACAGCCATTGACCGTATAGCTTACCCCAAAGTGCCTTACCCCAGCCTGTATCGGAGATGGTGAAGTGAAGACCGTCAGGGTTAACATTATGCCAATGCTTTGCGGTTGGATAATGACCTAAAGCGTATTTATAAGAATGGGTTGCGATACGGGGATATCCTGTTGTGCCCGACGTAAATAGCATAAGCATAGGATCATTACCGCAGGGTGTGTTTTCATTACGGAAATAGTGGGTGCTAAAACGCTCCATTTCAACATTGAAGTCGTTCCAACCGTCCTTCTTGCCGCCAACCAAAACCTTTATCATTTCGGGGAATTCTGCGGCTGCCTTTTCTGCCTCGGCTGATACATCACCGTCGGCAGTACAAACGATAGCCTTTACCTCGGCTGCCTTGTATCTATAGGTGAAATCGTGTTCTACAAGCTGATTTGTTGCAGGGATTGCGATAGCACCGATTTTATGAAGCGCTAGCATACAGAACCAGAACTGATAGTGACGCTTGAGAACAAGCATTACTGTATCGCCCTTTTTAATGCCGAGAGATTCAAAATAGTTAGCGGTTTTAGCAGAATATTTTTTAAGATCGCTAAAAGTAAATCTGCGGTCGGTTTTATCATTTGCCACCCACATCATTGCGAGCTTATCGGGATTTTTTTGGGCAATAGCGTCAACACAGTCAAAAGCGAAGTTAAATTTATCGTCGTTTTTAAACTTAATTCCGTTGAAAACGCCCTTCTCATCATAAAACGATTCTACGAAATTATCGGCAACGGTAGCCGCACTCTTTTCTTTTTCAACTACCTTTGAGGCAACATAAGGAGCCTCAGGGTATTCCTCACTTACAAGACCGTCCTGCGGGTTAAGAACTACAGCATGGAACTCACATCCGCCCTCGCTTACCGCAATCATACCGTGAGGGATAAGGCTGTTATAGAATATTGAGTCGCCCTCGTGAAGTACGTCAACACGGTCACCAACCTGTACCTTTAGTGAGCCCTTAACGATAACATCAAATTCCTGACCGTTATGTGAGTTGAGCTTCATAGGAGCATTTTGTTCTTCGGGTATATATGGGAATTTAACCAAGAAAGGCTCTGCGAGCTTATCCTTGAATTTAGGAGCTAGGTTGTTATACTCAACACCGTGCTGCTTTAAGATTTTAAGGCCCTCGCCCTTTCTTGTAATAGCAAAGGAGCTAAGCGTTGTGCTTGTTCCTTCAAGCAGGTCTACAACCTCAACACCGCACGCCTTAGCGCACTTGTAAATAAATGTAAAGCTGAAGTCGGTTTCGCCCATTTCCAAAACCTTATAATCCTCAACCGATACACCTGTGAGCTTTGCAAGCTGCTCCTGTGTAAAGCCCTTTGCTTCGCGCAGGTCCTTAATTCTGCCTGCGACCTCTTTCAAACTGTAATCCATTTTTGTTGTCTCCTTTCAATTTAGACTGTTTAGCTAATGGTTACGAATTTGAATAAAACAAAAAACTCGCCTCAAAAAACTTTGAGACGAGTTGTAAACCCGCGGTACCACTCAAATTACGGAAAATAATTTTCCGTCACTTTCCGGGCTCTGACAAGCCCTTTGCTTTTACGCAGCAATACGGAAGGAGTCTACTAAGCATAAAGCCTTTCGGTCCTCCGACTCAGAAGTGATAGGTCATTAGAAAGATTCGCTATTGCCTTGCACCATACGGCAACTCTCTGTAAAGCTTCACATTCCGACCGTCTTCATCATAGTCGTTCTTTGTGATATTCAAATTTGTCATATAGTTTAGCACCATAAAGTGAAAATGTCAAGAGTTTTTTAAAAAATTTTTTTAGTCACCAACAGAATAGTCTTTTTTAAAGCCGTGTGCACCGAAAATCTGCCATTTTCCAACACCCAACCGTCCTATTATCGCTTTTCTTTCTTCTGCACATAATTTCGGGTCGGTATCAACCGAGGTCATTAAAATCGGCGCATATTGATTATATTCGGCTTGTTCGGGCGTTAGTCCATGCATATTGATATATATGTCTCCTGTAATAGCAATATGCTTATCATAGTCAATCAAAACTATTTCTCCCGGTAAATGTCCGCCTTTTCCTTCATAAACCTCAAAATGCAATTCCTCAAAGGTGAAAAAGCCTATTTGTGTCAGAGGTTCTGTTAAATTCTCAATATCATTTCCCAAGGTTATAATTTTATCAGGGTTTACAGCCTTATAAGAAGTGAGAATTTTACAAATATTAATATACGGCTTATGAAGAGGATTCTTTTCTCGATATCCATCGTTTCCAAGATAATCATTCTTTAAGCAGAGGGCTGTTTTTGGACTCGCTATAATTTTGTCAAACAAAGGCAACAATCCACAATGGTCAACATCGGCGTGTGTTAAAAGAATAGTTTTTTCTATCTCTTCAAAATCAGGAACAACCTTTTTAAAAATGCCAAGCATTTCATCGCTGTAACAGGCATATCCGCTATCTACAAACAGCACCTTACCGTTACTTCTTATAACGATAGTATTGCTACCGCAAGGCGGCTCTATAAGGGTGATTTCTGTATTATCAGAAATTTTGTGAGTGGTTATTCTTGGCATAAAAGCTTTGCCTTTTGAAGCGCCGAGCAGTTCGGCAAACTTGCTTATACTATCAAAGGTTCTATACGGCGAAAGTCCCTGCTCATCAAGGGTTTGCATCGCAAGGTTTACATGAACTAACAGCTCGTTGCTCGTTTCTTCTGAAAGCCCCATCGTCTTCGACAGTCCCATAACATAAGTGCTGTAAAAAATACTGTTATCGTAAACCTTTTCCGAGCTGTTATAATCAATTACACGAACTCGGCATAGCTTTTCAGCTTCCTTTAAAAATTTAGATATTTTTTCGGAATCATCTACATATAAACCCATCTTAAAAAGCTGATAATCTGTACCGTTTTCTTGTGAGCTGATGTACGAAATGTTAAAATTAAAATCACTAATAAGTGTCAGTATATTCGTAACACTACCCGGTATATCCTTAAGGCGAAATTCAATCAGAACAACACTTGTTTTGTTTGTACTGCTTTGTAAATATCCTATCTTTTTAAGCTCTGTATCAGCCTTTTTTAGTTGCTGTTCTGTACCCTCGGCATCAATAAACAGAATATGGGAATCAACCGCTTTATTATAGCTTACACGGGTAATGTTAATTCCCAAAGCAGAAAAACATTTGCTTGCTTTTAAAAATGCGCCTATGTGATTTGGCATTGATGTAACATAAGTCTTTTTCATAACTTTACCTCTTAGGCTTGTCTTTGTTTGGCTTTTATTATATTATAGCCCTTAAAACTTGTCAATAACAGCAACAAAAAACGCCTTGCACAAATTGGCAAAGCGTTTTTTACGTAATAAACTTATACTATTTTCTTTTCAAGATAAGCTAGAGATTCTGCTACCATACGGTCGCCAAGCTCCTTGTTAGCCTTAGCTGCGCTCTTGGTGAACCAGTGATTGATATCTCCAAGACGCTCTAGCTTTACAGCCTCAGGATAGAGTGACATAAGGATTGAACACTCAAACTCGCCTGCATGGTCGTAGCCTGTGGAGTTTTGAACCTCTGTGCTCATTGTTGGGATAACCTTAATCCAAGAGAATGGGTCATCACCGCCGCCGAGGTCATCATAATAATTAGCGTAGTTTTCGCTACCCCACCAGCCTCTGCCTTGAGTCTTTTCAAGATAACGCATAATTGCACGCTGAGAAGCCTTCATATATGAAAGTGTCATCGGCTTGTAGTTTTCCTGCTCAAACTGATGGTGGATAACTACATAAATGTTACGGAAGCCTGCGTCAAGCATATTTGTAAATATCTGGAAAAGATATGCCTCAAAAACATCCTCCTCTATATGTACTGTGCCGCTTGTTTCGTCAGCTACTGCATAGCTTGAAGGACTGTAATAAATGGTTGGAGCCATCATAATATCCTTTTTCTCAGCTAGCTTCTTGATAAGACCCTCTGCAACTAAAGAATCGCAACCGTAAGAGCAGTGAGGTCCGTGATATTCAACCGTACCACCGCAGATTACAAGAGGAATTCTTTCCTCTCTAACACGGTCCATTTCCCTTGGGAAACTCATATTATATTCCATAATTTATACCTCATTCTGTATAAGCGAGAGTTGTATAGAAGGCAAGATTTGCCTGAGTATTGTCAAGTCTGCCATATTGAACAACTATCTCGGTATTTGAAGTAAGCTTCATAGCATACTGAACGCCAATCGGAACCTTATATCCGCACATATCCTCAATATTGTTTGTACGGAAGCAGCGTACTCTGTCTGCCTTAACGGTCCACTTAATATCCTCATAAGCGTCTTTATCTACAAAGTAAAGCTTAACATCGATTTCAGCGTCCTTGTCTGTATCATTTACAATGATAACCGACTCATGACCCTTTGCCTCTCCTAAACCTTCAGGTGGAAGCTCGCAATCAGGGATTATCCATACTTTTTTACCTATAGCCATTTTAAATCTAAACCTTTCTAAACAACAACGGCAGAAAAGCTCTGCCTTTGTATATTACTTAAATTAGAAATCTAATTCGATAAGACCCTTCTTAAGATAATCAGTCATAGAGGTACAGCCGTCCTTAGTGATAGCGATACCCTTTTCCCATCTAACACCGAAGCCGTCACCTGAAATGAAGGTGTCAACCTGGAAGGTCATATTCTCTTCAAGCTTGTAATCGCTGATGGTTTCCATCCAAGGAGCCTCAACCTCAATCATACCTGTACCGTGGCAAGGACCGTAAACGAAGTTCTTCTCGAAACCGTTATCAACATACATCTTGTAGAAATCCTTAGCTATATCGCTAGCAACAACGCCTGCTTTGAGCTGATCAACTGTCCAATCGTGAGCAGTCTTACAGAACTCAACAACTCTTCTTCTCTCACCCTCGAGCTTGCCCATAACAACAGGTAAACCGATAGCAGGAGAATAACCGTCAACCTTAGCAGAAAGGTTAAGCTGAACGATATCGCCCTTGTTGATTGTTCTGTAGCCTGAACGGCTGATAGCGTGGCTTGTTGACTTCTCGCTAAATACATACATTGGAAGACCCTCGTACTCAGCGCCCTCTTCGTAGATTACTCTCTGTGCAATACCAACCATCTGAAGCTCGGTAACGCCTGGCTTTAGGTTGCGGATAACCTCATCGGTAGCAAGGTCAACAATACGGAAACCTTCTTTAATACAAGCAAGCTCGTTAACGCTCTTGATTTTGCGAAGCTCAACCATGATTTCGTTGCACTTAACGATTTCAGCCTTAGGGAAGTTTTCCTTTAAACCTTCAAAGATTGGTAATGTGCACTCAACATAACTGCCGAGACCGATTTTGATGTTCTCGCCTGTTACACCGATAGCCTTAAATACATCCTTAAAGGTGCTGGGCTTAAGCTCTGGATATGCAGGGTCAGCAGACTCTCTGAATTCCTTTAAGCAGAAAATTTTATCCATCTTAGCAACGTCCTGTGCGAAGATAATGCACTCAGGACCTACCATTAATGCAGCGTCTCCGTTAGCAGCGATAGCTACGCCTGCACGCTCGAATAGTGGCCAGAAGCCGCTGAAGTATCTAGCGTTAGCATAGTCAGACTCGGTACTGGAAACTACCATTACGTCGAGGCCCTTTTCCTTTACGAGCTTAGCTGCTCTTGCAATTCTCTCTTTGTACTCATAATCGGGTATACAAATTCTTCCCATTTTAAAACACTCCTTTTGAATTTTGGGATATAATTATCCCTTTGTACTAAAAATATCATTATTTATCCCCTTTGTATTTAGTAAATATTTAATACTTTTTGCACAATATTAAATATTTTTAATATTGATTAAACCGCCATACTGTGCTACAATAAAGGTAAAATAAAATTAAAACTTAAAAAAGGTGATTTTTTGGAGTTTAGTTTAAAGGGTTTTGAGAATGTTTTGTCGGTTACAAGACTTGCCAATATCCATTATTTTGAGTTTAACGAGCAGTATCACACCGCTAACGACCGTCATGCTTTCAGAGAGCTAATTTATGTAGATAACGGTGCAATTTTTGTCAACGCCGAAAACTATTCGGGCGAGCTTAAAAAGAATGAAATTATAATACATAAAAGCCTAGAACTTCATTCTATCTACTGCAACGCTCCAACACCGCCGAATGTTATAATAATCGGCTTTGAATGTGACTGCGAGGGTCTTGACCCCTTTTCAGAACAACCGCACAGTCTAACCCATGAGCTAGTTATACAGCTTACAGAGGTAATAAAAGAGGGCAGAACGGTCTTTTTGCCGCCTTACGATGTTCCAAACCTTAAAAACATGAAAAAGCGAGACGATTATCCCTTTGGTGCTGACCAGATGATTAAGCTTAAGCTTGAGCAATTTTTAATAAATCTAATTAGGGATAAAACCGAAATATCAAGCAAAAATTTAAGCCACGCCGAGCCCGAAAAAATAATAAAAGAGCTTCACTCATACATTGATGCAAACTATAGCAAATCTATAAATCTTGACGAATTGTGCTTTCTTTTCAACACCAATAAAACGAGCATTTGCAACCGTTTCAGGGAGCATTACGGGACAACCGTTATAGATTATGTAAACCGCAAACGCATCGCCGAAGCTAAAAAGCTACTCAAAAGCGGCGGTACAAGTATAACACAGATTTCCTATAATCTAGGCTTTAATTCGGTGCACTATTTCAGCCGAATTTTCAAAAAATACGAAAATCTCTCCCCCACCCAATACGCCGCAAAAAACAATAGAAAGTTTGAATTATAACATAATGGAGAATTTAAAAAAAGGGCGACCTTTGGTCGCCCTTTTTTAAATAGTAATTATTTAACTCTTAAAAATTTCTTCTCTTTTTTTGTAATACTTAAAGGTGAGTATTGCAACGGCTATATAAGCGATTGCAAAAAACACATCTTTTAGATTTATAATAGAAGCTTCTTCTAGTATAAAATGCCCCCAAGTTGAGTAAACAAAGGGTAATACAGCCTCAAAGATAAGCAGTCCGCAAAGCGTATACACACCGTCCTTAAAGCCTTTTACAAGGCGGTATCTTGCAACAAAAGCGATTATGGTTGCCGCACCTAAAAGACAGGCATAAACTATATCTAACACCTTAAGGGCTGTTCCGTAAATCGAATATATCACTGTAGCATCAATAGTAGGGTCGCCTGACCAGCTATACATCACACCCGAAAAATAAAGTGCAGCGGATATACTGTTTAATACTGCTATAAAGAACAATCCGAAATATATTAAAAACTTGTGGTATTTCATACCCTGTGTATTTCCCATGTTTAACCCTCTTTAATTAAGATTTAATAGCGTTCTGATAGCAAATGCCGCCGCCATAAGTCCAGCAGAGCCCGGAACAAAGGCACACGATGCCACCGTTTTTTTGTTTTCCTCGGATATATTCTCAGGCTCTATCGGTTTTTCGTCCGACCAGACAACATTTAGTTTTTTTATACCTCTTTTTTTAAGCTCTGTACGCATAACCCTACACAAAGGACAGGTATCGGTTTTATAAATATCGCCTATTTTAAGCCTTTCGGGAAATAGCTTGTTGCCCGTTCCCATTGAGCTTATAATGGGTATATTTTTTTGCACAGCATTTTCAATTAAAAAAAGCTTTGCTGTAACATTATCGATAGCATCAATTATAAAATCAAACTTTTCAAAAGGGATTTTACTTTCAGGTGTTACAAACTCACAAACTGCAGTTATATTAGCCTCGGGGTTTATTTCTAAATACTTGCTCTTTGCAACCTCAACCTTTTTATCGCCCACAGTTTTATCGTTGGCTATTAACTGACGGTTAATATTGCTTTTAGCTACGGTATCATTATCGTAGATATAAATATTCCCCACGCCGCTTCGCACCAGGCTTTCAGCCGCATAAGAACCCACACCGCCAACACCGAAAACGGCGACGGTTTTACCTTGAAGTAATGAAAAATTTTCTTCACCTATAAGTGCCTTGGTTCTTAAAAAGCGTTCCATTTATTTTTTTCCTTTTTTAATTTTTTTTGGACAAAACTCGTTCAAAGGACATTTTTCGCAATATGCCTTTCGTGCAGTACAAATATCTCTGCCGAAAAGCACGCTTCTGTGACAAAAATCGTTAGATTTATCACTCGGCAGTAGCTTTCGCATCTCGTTTTCTACCTTTAACGGAACAAAAGTAGAAACTAAACCTAAACGGTTGCAAAGCCTTATAAAATGAGTATCGGTAACAATAGCAGGCTTTTTGTAAACATCACCGCAAATTAAATTTGCAGTTTTTCTGCCAACGCCCTGAAGCTTAGTTAGTTCTTCAATTGTATCGGGCACAATACCGCCGTATTCCTCGCTTATCGCCCTTGCTATTTCCTTTAAATCTTTAGCCTTTGTTTTATAAAGACCACAGGTTTTAATAAGCTCCTCTATCTCCTCTACCTTAGCCTTTGACATGGCCTTAGCCGTGGGAAAAGCCTCAAAAAGCTTAGGCGTTACAATATTAACTCTAGCGTCGGTACACTGAGCAGAAAGTCTTGTAGCAATAAGTAGCTGAAAAGCATCAGAATAATTAAGTGAGCAGATTGCGTCAGGGTAGAGCTTTTCAAGTGCTTCTATTGCCTTAATTGCTATTTCTCTTTTTTTCATAATTAAATGTTATCAAGCTTTAAGTCGCCGTATTTAATAAGCTTTAGCTTACGCATAGCCTCGGCGATACCAAGTGTTAAAAGTGCAGGCAATACAAAGTGCATAAGCAGAATTTCGAGCAAAACGATTACAGGCTCGGTTCCGTTTGCTACCATTGTATCATAAGCCATAAACTGACCGACAAGTCCCGATGAGCCCATACCTGAGCCTACGGGATTGCTCTGCATTTTTAAAAGTGCTGCAGAAACAGGACCTAAAATAGCGCTTGACAGTACCGGAGGTACCCAAAGGATAGGCTTTTTCATAAGGTTAGGCACCTGAAGCATAGAGGTACCAAGACCCTGTGCTATTAAACCGCCTACCTTGTTTTCACGGTAGCTCATAATCGCAAAGCCTACCATATGACAGCAACAGCCAACCGTTGTAGCACCGGCGGCAAGGCCGCTTATATTCATCGAAATACCTATAGCGGCAGAAGAAATAGGTAATGTTAAAATTATACCCATAAGAACGGAAACTATCATACCGCCAACTATCGGATATGCCTTAACATTCTGGTCGACAAGCTCGCCAAGCCAATGCATAGCGATAGTGATATACGGGCCTACCAAATAGGCTACCGCCGCACCGCCTAAAATACAGCCTAGAGGTGTAACGATAATATCCACCTTGGTTTTACCCGCAATAAGCGCACCGATTTCAACGGCTATGTATGCGCCTATAAAAGCACCGAGAGGCTCACCCGGAGCGCCCAAAGCAAAGCTTTCCTTAAGCACATCGGGGAACGCACCTATCATACCTGTAACAGCGGCGGCAACAGTTGTTAATGGAGAAGCCTTTAATTTACAGGCAACACCAACACCTATACCTGCACCCGTTATTGTTTTGGCAATACTGCCCATAGCATTAAGATAATCTGCAACCACATTATTGCCAACCAGTCTTGCTATCTGGCAGATAATGGTGCCGATTATGAGGGTTGAAAATAGGCCTAGTGCCATACCCGAAAGTCCGTCAATAAACACCCTGTTTAAATATTTTTTAATCATCTTTATTGCCTCCTACTCGGCAAGATTAAAATTAATATATTCATTTTAACACAAACCGCTAATTTTCGCAAGCAAAAGGCAAATTTTGAGATTAAAATAATAGACATTATAATACTTCTTGAATTTGGTGTGTAAATATAGTATAATATTAAAAATATATTTATGCGTAATAATGACCCGTGTGTCGTTTTAAAAAACAAATTGTAAAGGATAAATTTTTATGAATTTCACACCTGTTGATAATCAGGGCCGTGTGGACGGTTTTTGCCTTGTTAAAACGGTAGAGCAAAAAACCTCTTCTAAAGGGGATTTTTATCTTGATTTTACCCTAGGTGATGCCGACGGCGAAATTAACGCTAAGCTTTGGCGCTATTCAGAAGCCGAGTTTGGTAGCTTTAAATCAGGAGATATTGTAAAGGTTAGAGGTACAGTATCTCAATATAACGGTACCGACCAATTAAGAATTGAGCGTATTCGTCCTACTATCGAGCAAGACAATGTTAAAATTGAGGATTTTGTTCGTTCTGCGGGATATTCATCCGAGCAGATGTATAACGAGATTATAAATATCGCGCAAAATTTTAAGGACGAAGAATTAAAAAAATTAGTAACCGCCGTTTATGAAGACCACCGCCTACAGCTTCTTTATTGGCCTGCGGCATACAAGCTTCACCACGCCGTAAGGGGCGGCTTGTTGCTACATACCCTGTCGATAGTTAGACTCGCACAAAATGTTTGCAATGTATATCCGTTTGTGGATAGCGAGCTGCTTATCACAGGCGCTATGCTTCACGATATTTCAAAGATTGAAGAATTTATAGTTAACGATAGCGGTATTGCCGAGGGATATTCGGTGGACGGTAACCTTTTAGGTCATCTTGTAATGGGCGCACAAAAAATCGGCGATTATGCTAAAAAACTAAAGCTTAGTCCTAGAACTGCTACCCTCGTAGAGCATATGATTATTTCCCACCACGGCGAGCCTGACTTTGGTGCCGCTGTGAGACCTATGTTCTTAGAGGCAGAGCTGTTATCCGAGCTTGACCTTATGGATTCAAGGGTTTATGAGATAAAAGAGGCTCTTACCGCTACGACTGAAGAGGATTTTTCAGCTAGAATTTGGTCGCTTGACAATCGCAAGCTCTTTAACCACTCAAGAACCGATTTAAAATTAGACCCTAAGCTTTTTTAGGGCATAATAATTAAAAAGAACAAATTAAAGGAGAAATAAAAATGAAAATCACAAAAGATATGTTAATAGGCGATATTTTGGACATTGATAGCTCTGCTGCAGAGTATTTCTTTGCTATTGGTATGCACTGCCTTGGCTGCCCTGCTTCAAGAAACGAAAGCATTGAACAGGCGTGCGCCGTTCACGGAACCGACTGTGACGAGCTAGTTGCAAAGCTTAACGAGCATTTTAAGAACAAATAATTATGCGTCCTATCAGTGAGCGCTTATCCCTTATCGCATCCCTTATCCCCTTGGGAGATAATGTGTGCGATGTAGGAACCGACCACGGTTATCTTGCCGCACACCTTTTTTTATCAGGAAAATACGGAAAAATAACCGCTACAGATATAGGTAAGAAACCCCTTGAAAATGCCAAGGCTAACCTTAAAAGGCTTGGCATTTACGGGGTGGATTTAGTGCTGTGTGACGGGCTCGAGGGTGTTACAAGAGACAAAGCCGATACGGTGATTATAGCCGGTATGGGCGGGGACGTTATAAGTGGTATTCTCTCCCGTGCCGAATTTGTACGAGATAAAAGCGTTACCCTTATTCTTCAGCCTATGACCGCTGCCGATTCTTTAAGGCTATACCTTGCCGATAACGGTTTTGAGGTTACCTCAGAAGAAGCACTCGAAGAAAACCAAAAAATTTATTCTGTAATGATGTGCAGATACTGTGGCAAGCCCTATTTTATTGACGATGTGCGTTCAAAGATAGGCATTTTAAAACCTTGCAGTAAACAGACTTTAAAATACATAGAAAAGCAGGCTAAAATCTGTAAAAAGTGTGCTGAGGACCTTCAAAAGCACGATGCTTTAAAGGCTAAATCTTTTTCTGACACAGCGCAAAAACTAAAGGCTTTAACGGAGGAATAATATGGCATTTGACGGTGGATTTACCTCAAATATTGCAAAAGAATTACAGTGTATTATAGACTGCCATATTGATAAGCTTTACCAGCCGTCAGCTGACGAGCTGGTATTTTTGCTACGCAAAAAAGGTTTTACAAAAAAGCTGCTTATTTCAGCCCGTCAAGGCTCTGCAAGGGTGCATTTTACCGACCACTCAACCGAAAACCCCGCACAGCCACCTATGTTTTGTATGCTCTGCAGAAAGCACTTTTCCTCTGCCAGAATAATTGCGGTAGAGCAAAAGGAATTTGAACGTATTATAGAATTCACCTTTAACACTACCGACGAATTAGGCGATATAGTAAACCCTAAAATTATATGCGAGCTTATAGGCAACAAGAGTAACATTGTGCTTGTAAACAACGAGGGCAGAATAATAGACGTGCTTCGCCGCAGTGACATTCTAAAGGAAGGCAGAATGTTACAGCCCGGCACTGTTTACGAATATCCCGAGCCTCAGGATAAGCTTAATATTTTAAATACCGATACAGAAAAAATTATAAATTCAATACCAAAAAAAGAAGAAACATCTCTATCTTCTGCGATATTAAATAAAATCGGTGGTATTTCTCCGCTGATAGCCCGAGAAATAGCATATTCTATTGGAAAAGACACCGAATTAAAGATAAGCGATAGTAGTTTATCGCACCTTTCCTTACAGCTAGAGGCTTTAAAAAACGCTTTTACAAGCGGAAAACCGTATCTTTTGTTAGATGCTGATAAAACACCCGTAGATTTTAGTTTTTTACCCATAAAACAGTACGGCGATAGATATACGCTTAAAGAATATTCCACCTTTAGCGAGCTGCTTGATGCCTTTTACAGCGATAGAGAAAATGCATTCCGCCTAAAGAAATTATCAAATGATATTTTAAAGCTAACGACCAATCTCATTCAGCGTGCCGCTAAGCGTATGGAGGGCAGAAAGCTTCAGCTTAAGGACTGTGAAAACAGAGAAACTCTCAGAAAATACGGTGAGCTTATAAAGGCAAACATTTATCTAATTTCATCGGGTGATAAATCGGTTACCGTAACCGATTTTTACGATGAAAATTTAAAGAATATTACAATTCCGCTAGACCCTGCCTTAAACCCTGCCCAAAATGCCGCAAAATACTTTAAAGACTACAAAAAAAGCTGTACCGCAGTTACAACATTAGCGGCTCTCATACAAAAGGATATTGCGGAAATTGACTATTTAGAGTCGGTGCTTGACTCTATTAACAGAGCTTCAACCTCTGCAGAAATTGCCGAAATCACAAGCGAGCTTACAGCAGAAGGTTATATAAAGTTAAATTCTAAACAAAAAGCAAAAAAGCCTACCTTAAAATTTGAGGAATACGAAAGCAAGGAAGGCTTTAGAATCGCGGTAGGCAAAAACAATCTGCAAAACGACCTTTTAACCACTCGTCTAGCCTCAAAGCTTGACCTTTGGTTTCACACAAAGGATATTCATGGCTCACACGTTATAGTTTTTTGTGACGGTAAACCCGTTAGCAATGAAACCTTACTTTTTGCGGCAACGCTAGCCGCTAAAAATTCAAAGGCAAGATATTCCTCAAAGGTGCCTGTTGACTATACCTTTGTAAAGTATGTTAAAAAGCCCTCAGGCGCTAAAGCGGGTATGGTTATATACACCGATAACAAAACCTTATTTGTAAATCCAACAAAGGAGGCTGCTTTATGAAAATAGGAGTTTCCACCGCCTGTTACTACCCACTTGAAACCGAAAAATCTTTAATAGAGATCGGCAAAGCGGGTATCCAAACAACCGAGATATTTTTTAATGCTTCAATAGAGCTTGAGCAGGACTTTGTAAATGAGCTCAAAACCATAAAGGATTATTACGGTATAAATATAACCTCTATCCACCCCACCGCTTCGCTTGCAGATTCCTTTATGCTATTTTCTGCCTATGAACGAAGACTTAAAGAGGGTCTTGATACCTACCGCCGTTACGGCGAAATTGCGACACAGCTCGGTGCTAAATATGTTATCTTGCACGGCGGAAAACCAAACGGTGTATTAGACGATGACGGTTACTGCGAGCGCTTTCTACAAATTTCAGATGCGACAGCTATAAGCGGTGCCACACTTTTACAGGAAAATGTTGTAAATTTTAGAGGCGGAAGCCTTGAATTTTTACAAATTATGAAGAAAAAATTGGGCAACAAAGCCGCATTTTGCCTTGATATTAAACAGAGTGTGCGAAACGGATATTCCCCGTTTGCCGCTATGGAAATTTTAGAAGATTCCGTAAAGCACCTGCATTTAAGCGATAACAATGAGTATAAAGACTGCCTGTTACCGCTACAAGGTGACTTTAATTTTAAAGAATTTTTAAAGCACGCATGGGCAAACGGTTTTTCGGGTGACGGTGTTATTGAGGTTTACCGCAACGCCTACAAGGAATACGATGAACTTAGCGCCTGCCTTATCAATTTGAAAAATTCCCTTGATATTTAATCTATAAAATGTTATTATATATTGTAATACTATTATATTTTTTATATATTACGCTTTAATTTCTCATATATTTATTTGAAAAGGGGCTTATTATGGGCGATATTTCTTTAATGTACTTTGCACAGCTTGCTTGGAAAAGGCTTTGGGCACTATTACTTGCTATGGTTGTGTTTGCTGTAGCAGCCTTTTGCTATTGCAAATTTCTTGCAACACCTAGATATACAGCGACATCTTCAATACTTGTAACAAACGGTGCTATCGTTACTCAATACGAAACCGATTCAAACCGTAACGATTCGGTTAGCGGTACAGATATCAGCGCTTCCCTTTCTCTTGCTAACACCGTTGTTGATATTTTGGAAACACCTGACATATATCTTGAAATAGCAGACGCCTTAGGCGGTAAACATTCTCATTCCGAATTAAAAGGTCTTATTAGTGTTGCCAGACGTGATAACAACACCTTGTTTATAGACATAACCGCCACCTCAACCGATGGTGAGGAGGCAAAATTGTTAGCAAACAAATTCGCTGAAGCTTCCTGTGATTATGTTACAAAATTCATTCCTTATGCAAAAGCAAACGTTGCCTCAACTGCACTAAGCTTTTCATTAGTTTACCCTAAAACCACAACCGTAACTGCAATAGCAGGCCTTTTGGGTATTGTTTTTGCCTTTATTGCAGTATTTATAGCCGATTCTCTTAATCAGTCAATCAGAGGCGAAGATGACTTCGTTTCAAGATACAAAATCCCACTGCTTGGCTCTGTTCCTGATTTTGAAAATGATGAGGTTTCAGGTAAATATTACAAAAAGAATAAATATTATTTCAGAAAGAAGTTAAATGCTCTTTCTGACGAAAATAAATATGACGATTATAACAACACATCGGATAAACCACAAAAGGCTGCTCCTTTTGCCGTGGTAGAGGCTTATAAAACTATACGAAGCAACCTTATGTTTTTGCTTGATAAAGCCGAAACGGGAAATGTTATAGCGGTTACAAGTTCTAATGCAAGCGAAGGTAAATCAACCACCGTTGTTAATCTAGCCGTTGCCTTTTCTCAGCTTGAGGATAAAATTTTAGTTATCGACGCCGATATGCGCCGTAGCTCAGTACATAAAAAGCTAAAGCTTAAAAACGAGCGCGGTCTTTCAAATGTGCTTGCAGGGCTTGACACATTTGAAAACGCAGTAGAAAAGGTAAGCGATAATTTCCACGTGCTACCTGCAGGTCAAACCCCTCCAAATCCATCTGAAATGTTAAGCTCCAAGAGATTTGCCGAGCTTATCAGTAAGGTGCGTGAAATCTACGATTATGTTTTAATCGATACTCCACCGCTTAATGTCGTTTCGGATGCAATTATGCTGGCACCTCATACCGACGGTATGGTATTCGTCCTAAGAGACGGTTATACTCCAAACTACACCATCAAGCGTGCTATCTCAACACTTGAGTTTACCGAAAACAAGATTTTGGGCGCTGTTATGAACGGTGCTAATCCAAAATCAGGCGGTAAATACATTTACCGTAAATATTCCTACAGAAGCCGTTATTACAGCCAATACTATAAATACGGTTACGGCAATAACGGTTATAGAAAGTCGAAATAGTGTTAAAAATCACTATTTCGACACCAAATCTACGATTTGGTCACAATTTTTCTTTGAAAATTTGGCTTTACCCGTTGCAATGAATATCGAGCCAATTCAAATTAAATATAATT
This sequence comes from Acutalibacteraceae bacterium, assembly GCA_045577835.1. Taxonomy (GTDB): domain Bacteria; phylum Bacillota; class Clostridia; order Oscillospirales; family Acutalibacteraceae; genus UBA737. The sequence continues at coordinate 28,874 of JAZNJD010000050.1, forward strand.
TGAATTGGCAAAGCCGATTATATCGGCTTGTCGAACCGCTGATAAGCGTTTCGACATTCGACAATCATTATCGTTACGGCGGTTACGGAAAAACAACACATCATAAAAGCAACGAAAAGCATTAATTTTAACCGCCGTAACAAGCGATTGGCTACGGCGGTTTGAGTTTGAAATTTTAAATTTTTAGAAGGGCAGTGATTTTTTGAGTTTAATAGATATACATTCGCATATACTGCCCGCAATAGATGACGGTGCCGAAAGCTTAGAGGAATCTATTGAGCTTCTCAAAGCTATGAAGGAGCAGGGCATAACAGATGTTATTGCAACCCCTCATTTTATAGCGAGCGAACACAACCTTGAGGAATTTTTAACATCGGTTTCTAAGGCTCACGAAGAGCTCACCGCCGCAACACAAAATTTAGAGTTACCAAATATATATGTCGGCAGCGAGGTATATTATTTTGTAGGCATCGGAAAAAGCAAGGCAATCACACACCTGTGTCTTAACAAAAAGAAGTTTTTATTGCTAGAGTTAGCCTCCTGTAAAATAAATAAGTATGTTATTGAGGATATAATAAATCTTCGCTCAAATCTTGATATTATACCCATAATAGCTCACATAGAACGCTATACCAAAGAAAAAGGCTTTAGAAAGCTTTTAAAGCTTGTAGATAACGGTGTGTGCTATGCTCAATTAAACGCTAGTTCTCTATTTTTGCCTATGTTTAGAAAAGCGGCTTATAAACTTATTAAAAAAGGGTATATTTCTTTTATAGCAACCGATACTCACTCTGTTAAGCACCGCCCACCAATGTTCAGCCGTGCTCTTAGCGCAATAGAAACCAATTTGGGAAAAAGCTATAAGGTCCATCTCCTTCAAAACCTTGAAGCATTCCAAAAAGAAATTACCTGAAAGGATTTTTATGTTAAAAAGTAATACATCCTTAATAAACTCAAAAAACAATTTAAAATATATTACCTTTAAAAACTTCACTAACACAGGACTAGTGCGCCATGCCTTCACAACAAAAATAGGCGGTGTAAGTGAAGGTTTTTATTCTTCTATGAATATGGGACTAAACAGAGGCGAGGAACAAACAAAGGTCAAAAAAAATTATGAGATTATCTGCGATGCTATTGGCATTAAAACAGAAGACCTCGTTTTTTCAAAACAAACCCATACCAATAATGTTTTATGCGTATCGGCTAAGGATAAAGGCACAGGGTTTACAAGACCGTCGTTTGAGGATATTGACGGTCTTATAACAAACGAGCCTAATGTAGCGCTTGTAACACAGTATGCTGACTGTACGCCACTTCTTTTCCTAGACCCTCAAAAAAAGGTTATCGCCGCCTCACATTCAGGCTGGCGAGGTACAGTTAAACAAATCGGCGCCGTAACTATTAAAAAAATGAAAAGCGAATTTGGTTGTAACCCTCAGGATATTTTAGCAGTTATAGGTCCCTCTATTTGTGAAAACTGTTACGAGGTCGATACCCCTGTATATAACGAGTTTAAAAAGCTTCCAATAGATTTAAAGGATGTTTTCAAGCAAAAGGATAACGACCATTATATGCTGAACCTAAAGCTTGTAAATAAAAAGATATTGTTAAATGCAGGACTTAAAGAAGAAAATATCGAGCTTTGCGATATATGTACTGCCTGCAATTGCGACGAGCTTTATTCCCATAGAAAGCAAGGCGTAAACCGAGGCAACCTCGCCGCAATAATTGAGCTTAAATAAAGAATAAAGGAAAAGACAGAGGGGTGACCTCTGTCTTTTTTATTCGCAAAAAATATGGTTGCCAATGGTGGCTATAACAGGTCGGCTTCTTATCCATTTATTAGTGGCGGTTTTGGGATTATAATAGTATATTGCGCCGCCCGATGGGTCCATACCGTTTATAACATCGGTCGCCGCCTTGTAGGCGCTGTCGGCTATCGGCTCATAAAACTGTCCGTCGTCAAGACAGGAAAATGCACCCCTTTGATACACAACACCCGCTAATGTATCGGGAAAGGATGGGTGCTCTACCCTGTTCATCACCACAGCCCCCACAGCTACCTGACCGAGATAACTTTCTCCCCTAGCCTCTGCAGATATAAGGCGAGCTAGCAGCTGATAATCGGAAGAATCATAACCGTTATACTGATTGCTTCCCTCCACACCTAATGCTTTAAGTGTCTGCTTACCTGCAATACCGTCAACCTTTAAATTGTTGTCCTTTTGAAACTGCTCTACCGCACGCTTTGTAGCACTACCGAAAACCCCGTCTACCGAGCCCGTATAGTAACCTCGCTCTTTTAATGCCTTTTGTATTTTAGAAACCTCGTTACCTCTCGAGCCGATTTGTGACAGCGCAGTAACGCTTATCACCGATAAAGCGGCAAGTATAAAGGTTATTATTAAAATTTTTATAAATCTTTGATTCATTTTTACATACACTTCCCTTTATCTTTATTTTTCCCTTTTTTTGAATAAAATGCAAAAATTTTTAAAACAGGAAATGACATAACCTTGTATTATTTTTAATTGCAATGTGACAAAATATTCCCACCGCCAGCGATATAATAAAAAGGAATAATTATAGTTAAGGACAAGCGGTGATAAAATGAAGGATTTTATAAAAACGGAACGAAAAATCGAGCTTTCAGGAAGTATGGACCTTATAACCGGTATTTCAAAGCATTTAAGCGTGGCGCTTTTAAGCTTTATAGCATCTAGGGCTGCTATAATTTCAAATACTGTACCCTTTGGACTTTCTTTTGTAGGCGGTATGCCGAGAAAATTTACACCATCCGCCGCAATCGGTGCCTTTTTAGGATACTTTATTCCCGCAATAGGCGAAGGTGGGTTTAGATACATAGCGGCACTGCTCGCAATAGTTGCAATAAAGGTTATGCTTTCATCATATAAAAAGCTGTTGCATAATCCCATATTTTTAAGTTTTATTGTACTCTTAAGCTCGGGTATTACCTCGGTTGTAACACTAAACGGACTCCCCTCTTCTATTTGGACATGCTTTGCCTTTGTAGTGACAGCGACCACAGCAACCTATTTTGTAGCAAAGGCTTTTACGGCGGTTATAAATACAAAGGCGGGACTCTCAGGTGAGGAGCTTGCCTGTCTTTTACTTGTTGCCGCAATCATCATTTTAGGCTTTGACGGTATTGCACTTTTCGGCGCCTCGCTTTCAAAAATTTTAAGCGTTGTTTTAATACTGATTGCCTCGAAATACGGTGGCACACTATCAGGTGCAATCAGCGGAATAGCCGTTTCGTTTACTACTGTGCTTTGCGGTGATACATCGTCGCTTTCGGCGGTTTACTCCTTTTCAGGACTAGCTGCAGGTCTTTTTTCGTCACTTGGCCGCTATGCGCAGATTTCGGCAGTAATCGTTTCGGGACTTTTGTCATTATCGCTTGAAGGCTTTACAAAATCGGCATCACTAATGCTCGCAGAGCTGCTAATTGGTTGCACATTGTTTCTTTTTATACCAAGGTCTGCAGGTATTGTTCTTAGCAAGCTTTTTTGTAGCTGTCCTAAGGTTTCAAATGCCGAAAGCCTTAAAACTGCACTGAATTTAAGATTAAAGCTAGCCTCTGATGCCTTAGGTGATGTTTCGCAGACAATAGAACAGGTATCAAAAGAGCTTTCTAAAATCAACGCTCCCGATTTCAGCAAGGTGATAAACCTTGTGGAACAGGATGCCTGTAACGGCTGTAAACTAAGGCTTCACTGTTGGGAATCAAAGCGTGAGCAAACCGTAGCGGCAATACTTAAAATGACACAAACCCTACGTCTTGGCAATACCGACGCCGAAAACTATGTCCCCGACGAATTCAAGGGCAGATGTGTCAGACTAAGCTCGGTAGCCTCAGCCGTTAGAGCAAGATATATAAGCTACGCCTCGGCAGTTTCCGCTGAGAATAGAATAGAAGAGGTTAGAGGCGTTATCTCTGACCAATTCAGCGGTATTTCCTATATGCTAGATAGCCTATCAAACGATATTTTAGGCGATGAACAATTTGATAACACCTCTGCTTTAAATGCGGCGGCGGCGCTTAGAAATCTAGGAATTTTAACACGCGAGTCCTCTGCCCGTATGGATAAGTTCGGTCGATTGACACTTGAAATGCAGATACAAAAAACGCCTGAAACAGTTATAAACCGTATGCAGATTATGCGCCTGCTCTCACTTTGCTGTGAACGAAATTTCGGCGCACCTGTAATAAGTAAGGTAGGGTCGGATACATTTTTAACACTCACCGAACAACCAATTTTCAAGGCGGATATCGGTGTTAATCAAATATGCGCCTCAAAAAATACTATGTGCGGTGACGCCTACTGTTATTTTCACGACGGAAAAGGCCATGTTATAGCAATGATTAGCGACGGTATGGGTACGGGCGGCAGAGCCGCAGTAGACGGTGCTATGGCATCGGGGCTTATGTCACAGCTTTTAAAGGCGGGCTTCGGATTTGACTGTGCCCTCAAAATACTTAATTCCTCTATGCTGTTTAAATCAACCGACGAATCATTAGCAACCCTCGATATTGCATCAATAGACCTCTTTACAGGCGAGGTAATACTTTATAAAGCGGGAGCCGCACCGACGCTTATAAGACGTTCAGGCCGTGTAGGTAAGGCTGAAAGCAATTCGGTGCCTATTGGAATTTTAAGGGAGGTTAAATTTGATACCGCCCGAATAAAACTAAAGGAAAAGGATATTATAATTTTAATGTCGGACGGTGTGTGTCAGGATAATACCGATTGGTTGCGGAAAGAGCTTGAGCACTTTTCGGATGAATCAGCGCAAACAATTGCTGAGGCTTTATGCGAAAGTGCCGAACGAAGATACAACGGTCAGCATAAGGACGATATAACGGTGCTTGCTATTATACTTGAGGCAGTGCCGAAAATTTAAAAACTTATTGAAGTTAAGAATAAAATGTGTTAAACTAAATAAAACATAAATCTTGAAAGGAGAATAAAAATGGATAAATATGTATGCCCTTGCGGTTATGAATATGACCCCGAAATCGGCGATGAGGAAAACGGTATAGCACCGGGCACCCCTTGGGAAGATGTACCTGAAGATTGGGTTTGCCCTGTTTGCGGTCTTTCAAAGGATGCCTTTGAGAAGGAATAATTCATAAACAGATAGCCCTTCGCATATTCTTTTATGCGGAGGGCTTGATTTATGAAAATTTTTGGAATTATAATTGTTGTTTTTTTAATTTTAACAGAGCTTTTTTTACTTTTTTTAGCGGCAAGAAGCGGAAAGTTTTTTAAATCACTAATACTAAACGCCTTGCTAGGTCTTTTAACACTCACAGTAATTAATCTATTATCACGCTTTACAGGTTTTTCAATAGCGCTTAATTACTACACTGTTTTAGGTTCGGCACTTTTTTCTTTACCCGCAGTAATATTTTTCCTGTTACTGCCCTTTATTTTCATATAAATTTCAAGATTTTAAAATTTTTTAAATATCAGTGTTGACAATTTATTTTGTTTATGATAAAATAACCTAGTCACATACGGAGAGGTATCGAAGTGGTCATAACGAGGCGGTCTTGAAAACCGTTTGGGGGCAACTCCACAAGGGTTCGAATCCCTTCCTCTCCGCCATTTTTTTAATTGCTTGTGCGCCAACAAAAGCTAACTTAATATTTTAAATTAACGTGAACATTTGGAGTAGTACTCAAGTGGTGACGGGCTAAGCCTGTGAGCGCGTCCGGTGGACGATCAAGCGAGCAGGGTTTGGCGCAGCGGTCAAAACTTTTAGGCACCCCAAGCCGTAAAAAGTTTTGGGCACCGCAAGAGGGCAGCCGAGGAACCTTCAATTACAACTTAATATTATTTTAAAAACGTAAGCATTTGGAGTAGTACTCAAGTGGTGACGAGGCGCCCCTGCTAAGGGCGTAGGTCGGGTAACCGGCGCGAGAGTTCAAATCTCTCCTACTCCGCCAAAACAAAAAGCATCCTCTTTTGAGGGTGCTTTTTGTTATTCTCGGTGTGATTTGAACTCGAGCGACGGTACGGCGCGGGCAAAGCCTGTGAGCGCGTCCGGTGGACGATGAAGCGAGCAGGGTTTGGCGCAGCGGTCAAAACTTTTAGGCGCCCCAAGCCGTAAAAAGTTTTGGGCACCGCAAGAGGGGTCTTTAGACCTTCAAATCTCTCCTACTCCGTCAGAAAAAGACGATTGCAAAAGCAATCGTCTTTTTCAGTTATATTCGCCTGACGTCGAGTTGTATTGAGCTTTGCTCAGTTATATTTGCTTCGCAAGTGATATTCGCTTTGAGAGTTTTTAATGCGAATGTAATATCACTGAAACCGTAGGTTTCAATATCACTTTCTTGAAGAGAAAATATCACTCCGACGAAGTCGGAATATCACTAAAAACATCAGGCACCCTATTTTGAGGGTGCCTGTTATACTTTATATTTTCAAATTTATTCAGCCATAGCGGCATAGCCTGCTGCTACCGAATGAACTAACTGTAAATAGTGCACACCGGACATTGGCTTGTTAGGCCAGTTGCCTGCACCAATTTCGAGATTGTAAGGTCCTTTATAGCCTACCTCTTTTAAGGTTTTAGAGATTAGCGGATAATCGTTAGGATCTAGCCAGCTATCAAGATAACCTGGTATTAGGTGCATATCTCTGCCTGCATTACTGTTAATGTGCAGACCGTTTAAATGCTTACCAAAGGTCTTAATCATCTGTATTGTATCTTGCTTGGTTGCAACCGCATGGCCTGTATCAAGACATACACCGATTAGTGGGTGGTTCATCATATCTACATATTCCATAATATCGTCTGCGGTGGTGTAGTGACAATCGGCATAAGCCTCACCGCCGGCGAAAACGTTCTCCATAGAAAGTGCAACATTATGTTTTTCGAGGTGAGGAAGTAGCTTATTAAGTAAAATCTTGTTAGACTCAACCGTTACCTTTTTGCTATCCTCGAAATAAAGGTGAATAACAGCAGTAGGACAACCGATTTTACCGCAATACTCTATTTCCTTTATGTATGCGGGCAAAAATTCGCTTTCGTGCTTAGGGTATAAGCCGTCGCCGTAAAAATCGCCAGGAAGATAGTGCAAATGGCTTTGAGGAATTGTAAGACCTGCAGCCCTTATATCCTCAGCAAGCTTTAAAATTCTCGCTTCGCTCTCAGGAGTTCCAATAAGTTCCTTTCTGCCTTGAGCACAAAACTGAAAATCAACGCCATCAAACCCTATCTGAGCCATAACCTGTGCCGCCTTATCAAGACCAAAACCTAAGGCAGAGCAACAGTGTTTAAACTAATCGAAACATCCATAAAATCACCCGTTCTATTTATTTTGAAAAGCTAAAAGCTTTCTTTACCTAGAGTTTAGCACACTTTTTGCTTTAATTCAATAAAAAATAAGAAAAAGTCTATGGATGGCATAAAAAATGAGCCTTGCATATTTTTGCAAGGCTCGTTACTTGTTGATGATTTTGCTTTCGATTGTAATACACGAAGAAGTTAGCAGACGTTGTATTCTTCCGCATAGATTTCTATATTTTTTAAAAGCAAATTCGTCAATTGTTGAATTTGAGAATAAAAGTTTCAACCAACTTTCAGTTTCGACACATTCTTTTCGTGCTATTTTAAATTTAGAAAGCATGTCGGCAAGGCTTTGGGCGTATTGCGCTTCGCTTATATTTGCAAAAACACTTGAAGAAGACTTTTTAATTTGATAAACAGTGTTAGAATTTTGTTTAATATTTTTGCATAGAATATTAATTTCAATTGCTAATTGCTCTGAATATTTCATTAGTAAATTTTCTTTCAAGTTTATTGCCTCCAAATCAATGCGAAGCATTGTATGTAATCCGCCAACGGCGGTATGTAATCAACACGAAGTGTTGCATGTCATCAATCCGACAGAAGTAAATACAGCCTTGTGGCTGATAACATGCGCCTTACGGCAATTACATACACGGCTTTGCCGTGATGACACACCAATCCTGTCGGATTGGATAAAAAGCACTGCTTTCGCAGTGCTTTTTTGGCACCCCCTACGCGAATCGAACGCATAACTAACCCTTAGGAGGGGTTTATTATATCCATTTAACTAAGGGGGCGTAAATTTGGTGCCCTATAATTCTATCGCACAAACTAATGCTTGTCAACAATAATCTTGTAATTTTAAGATTTTTATGGTATACTTTTTAAAGTGATATGTAAGGTAGGTGGTTTCTTGAAGGATTCTGCTTTTTTGACTACTCTTAAAAAAACGGGCAAATTTGCCCTTAAAGTTTTTATAAATTTAAAAAAGATATTTGTGAGCAAAAAGTTTTTGGAATTTTGCCTGTTGGGTTGCATAAACTGTTTTAACGATAGCCTATTCTCTTGGATTGCCGAATATTTTATGCAGAAAAATATGGCGCAGATTGTGGGTTATTTATGCGGTCTCACCATTGCATTTTTCATAACCTGCAAGCTAATCTTTAAGGCGCCGCCCACATTTAACAGGTATATAAAATTCCTGGTTGCGTATATCCCCAATTTTATAATCTACTTCCTTATGGGCTTTATCACCCTTAATACCTTAGGACTTAATCAGTTTTTAGGCACCTTCCTTGCCGCAGTAGCAGGAGGACCTATCACCTTTATAATAATTTGGGTTTATACCTTCAGCGTTCCAAAAACAACCAAATCGTTAGAGGACGAGCTTGAATAATTCAAACCAAACGGTCAAGATAACTCTTGGCCGTTTTTTAATTGACAATATCACTTTATTGCCGTATAATATTTATTTGGTTAATATATAATTTATTATTTAGGGGAAGTATTAAAATAATGGCAGAAACTAGAATAGAAAACTTAAGAAATATTGCGATAATAGCCCACGTTGACCACGGCAAGACCACCCTTGTTGACCAACTGCTTAAGCAAAGCGGTATTTTCAGGGAAAACGAGGCTGTAAACGACAGGGTTATGGACTCTAACGACCTTGAGCGTGAGCGTGGTATTACAATACTCTCTAAAAACACAAGCGTAATGTATAAGGATATAAAAATCAACATAGTTGACACACCGGGACACGCTGATTTCGGTGGCGAGGTTGAGCGTATTTTACAGATGGTTGACGGTGTTTTACTTCTTGTTGATGCCTTTGAGGGCTGTATGCCACAGACACGCTTCGTGCTTAAAAAGGCTTTATCCCTTGGCAAAAAAGCGGTTGTTGTTATAAACAAGATTGACAGACCTATGGCAAGACCGCTAGAGGTTGTTGACGAAGTACTTGACCTATTTATAGAGCTAGGCGCTGACGAGGACCAGATAGAATTTCCTGTTGTTTTTGCATCAGGTCGTGACGGTTATGCTACCTATTCTCCTGACATTGCGGGCGAGGATATGAAACCGCTGTTTGAAGAGATAGTAAAAGAGATTGAGGCGCCAAAGGGCGATGTTGACGGTCCTTTACAGATACTCTTTACCAACATTGAATATGATGACTATATGGGCAGAATAGGTGTAGGCAGAGTTATTCGTGGTAGTGTAAAGGTAGGTCAAACTGTGGCTTTATGCCATAAAAACGGCACCACCTCAAATGTTAAGATAGCAAAGCTATTTATGTATAAGGGACTTAAGCGAGTAGAGGTTGAGAGCGCCCGTGTCGGCGATATTATTCAGGTTGCAGGTATTGCAGACCTCGAAATCGGTGAGACCGCTTGCGATACCGAAAGACAAGAGGCTCTTCCCTTTGTAAAGATTGATGAGCCAACCCTATCTATGAACTTTATGGTAAACAACTCTCCATTTGCAGGAAAGGACGGTAAATTTGTAACCTCCCGTAATCTTCGTGACCGCCTTTTCAAAGAGGTTATGACCAATGTAAGTTTAAAGGTTGAGGAGACCGACTCGGCAGACACCTTTAAGGTTTCGGGCAGAGGCGAATTGCACCTATCTATTCTTATTGAGACCATGCGCCGTCAGGGTTATGAGTTTCAGGTTTCTCCCCCATCGGTTATCTACAAGCGTGACGAGGAAGGCAGACTGCTTGAGCCTATCGAGCTTTTAATGATTGAGGTGCCTGAGGAATATGTTGGCGCTGTTATGGAGAGACTAGGTTCCCGCCATGCAGAAATTAAGAATATGGGAACACGTCAGGGCGGCACCTCGCATCTTGAATTTTTAATACCAGCAAGAGGGCTGCTTGGCTACCGTTCACAGTTTATGACCGATACCAACGGAAACGGTATTATGAACCACGTATTTAACGGCTATGAGCTTTACAAGGGCGATATTGAGCAGAGAAACACAGGCTCTATTATTGCCCACGAAACAGGTGAAGCCACAGGCTATGGACTTTTCAACACCCAAAGTAGAGGCAGACTGTTTATAGGTCCTTCCACCCCTGTTTATGAGGGTATGATAGTTGGCGAAAACCCAAAGAATGACGATATAGTTTGTAACGTTTGCAAGAAAAAGCAGATGACCAATACCAGAGCCTCAGGCTCTGACGATGCCTTACGTCTTATTCCCCATAGCATTTTAAGTCTTGAACAGTCGCTAGAATTCATAAAGGATGACGAGCTTGTAGAAATCACACCAAACAATATAAGACTTCGCAAGCGAATTCTAAACAAGGAGCTTCGTATGAAGCACGAGGCTAAAAACCGCTAATGAACTACATTATACTTGATATGGAATGGGATAGCGCCTATTTTCCAAAGCTTAAAAGCTTTATAAATCAGATTATACAGATAGGCGCTGTAAAGCTTGATGAAAGCTTCAATATTGTAGATACCTTTGAGGTGACCGTAAAATCAGCAATATCCAAAAGGGTTACGGGCAGATTTTCCCGTCTTACAGGAATTACAAGCGATATGATGAGGGCAGGAATACCTCTAAAGGATGCAGTTTTAAGGTATAATGAGTGGTCGGGTACCGATACCGTTACTATGACCTGGAGTAATTCTGACCTTTATTCAATAATGGAAAACGAAAAGCATTTGTTAGACGGTGTAAAGTTTAAGCTTGAAAAATATCTTGACCTTCAAAGCTTTGTACAGAACGAAATGCGTCTTTTAGGATTTGAGATAAACTCTCAAATATCTCTTTCAAATGCCGCCGAGATGCTATCTGTTACAACCGAGGGCATTGATTTTCACACCGCTAAGGATGATTCTCTTGTTTGTGCTAATCTTCTTAAAAAATGCTACAATAAAGAGCGCTTCGAGGCGCTAATTAAGGACACCGAAAACCCCGAATTTTATAAAAAGTTATTTTTTAAGCCGTATTATATAAGCAAAATTTCCGATAAGGCTATTGATAAAGCTCACCTTAAATTTTGTTGCGATGAGTGTGGCAGTAATGCTAAAAGAACATCCAACTGGAGATATAAAAACCGTTGGTTTTCAGCTACCTTTTACTGTAAAAACTGTGATAGCGAATTTATCGGTAGAATTTGTTTCAGGAAAAACTATGACGATGTAGTTGTAAAAAAACGAGTTTGTCGCATCAAGGAGAAAAAGTCGGATGATATGCAACCTTTGTCCGAGAAAATGTAACGCACAGCGCACCGAGCAGGAGAATATAGGCGGTTTTTGTAAAATGCCGCTATTACCCACACTCGCTAAGGCTACACTTCATTTTGGCGAGGAGCCATCTATTAGCGGTAAAAACGGCTCGGGAACGGTGTTTTTTTCGGGTTGCCCACTTAATTGTATTTACTGTCAAAACTATGATTTAAGCCACAAGTTACTCGGTAAACAAATATCGGTAAACCGCTTAGCAGAAATATTTAAAGAACTAGAGCAAAAAGGTGCTCACAATATAAACCTTGTAACACCCTCACATTATTCTCATAGTATTATAGAGGCTCTCGATATTCATAAGCCAAATATTCCGATAGTTTATAACTGTTCAGGCTATGAAAATATCGAAACACTTAAAATGTTAGAAGAGTATATTGATATTTATCTAATAGATTTTAAGTATTTAAGCTCTCAAAAGGCGGCTCTTTTATCTAAAGCACCCGATTACCCCGAAATAGCAAAGCTAGCGCTAAAGCAAGCCTACCGCCAAAAACCAAGCTGTATTTTTAATGAGGACGGCATAATGCAAAAGGGTGTAATAGTTAGACACCTTTTACTGCCTCAAGCTACTAATGATGCTATATCCATTTTTGATTTTGTAAGAGAAAATATGCCTAATGCTTATTTTAGCCTTATGTCACAATATGTTCCTATGGGCAAGGCAGAAACCGTACCGCAGATAAACCGCAAGATAACACAAAGAGAGTATAACAAGGTTGTGGATTATATAATAAACAGCGGTTTTGAAAACTGTTATATTCAAGAACTGAGTAGTGCTACTAAGGAATATATACCCAATTTTGATTTATCGGGGGTGTAAATAGTGAACCTGTTTGAAATAGGTATACTTGATTTTATAAACGCGCATTTTTCCTGTAAATTCTTAGATATTTTTATGCCCTTTATAACCAAATTTGCTGACGGCGGTATTTTTTGGATACTTTTAGCCCTTGTTTTAATGATAATTCCTAAAACTCGCAAATGGGGCTTTTCTATGGGACTAGCGTTACTTATAGGTTTTTTAGTTGGCAATCTGTTTTTAAAAAATGTTGTTGGCAGAATAAGGCCTTATGATATAAACACAGATTTTAATTTACTAATTAGTCCGCTTTCAGATTTTTCGTTCCCCTCAGGTCACACACTCGCCTCCTTTGAGGGCGCTGTGGTGCTTTTTATAAGGAATAAAAAATTCGGAATAGCGGCGCTAATACTAGCAACACTCATAGCTTTTTCAAGGCTATATCTGTATGTGCATTACCCGACCGATGTATTAGCTAGTATAATACTCGGCACCGCTATCGCAATTCTTTCCTGTTTTATAATTGATAAAATATATTTAAAATATGAAAACAGAATAAAAAAATAATAATTCAATATATGTAGGGGAGGCGTTTCGCCTCCCGTTTGTTTTTTTGCTTTCGTGAGGGGGTCTCGGCTGCCGCCTCGGTCGGCGCTTACTTCTAGCAGAGGTGTCCACCGGACACCCGCACCCCCTCCCCTACTAATATAACATATAATTTAACACAAAAAGAAAAAAGAACAAATAAAAAATAATAAAAAATGTGCCGTGCGAATAGCACGGCATTATTTATATTGTTTCGCTTAAGCGAAACACCATTTTTTCTTTATTCAATATTCTACAGCAAACAGCTCCCTTATCGAAGGGAGCTGTTGATCTTTTTGGATAACCCTATTGCGCGACCTCAAGCAATTTTTTGCTTACCCTTGCTTGAACGTCAATATAATAAGCAGTTTCAGCGGTATTCATTTCTTCATCTTCCCACTTCTCAAAATCTTCCACAAACTCTGCGTATTTGCTCATATAATCAGCATAATCGGTAAGCAGACTCAAATCACTAGAATTTGCTTTGTACTTCTCCATAAAAGCAACATATTCATTCATAAACTTTTCATAGCTGTCCATTGCAGCTTTGAAATCTTTGCTCAATTCTTCGTTTGTAGTTTTGTCTTTTGAGGTTGTTATTTCAGCTGATGTTGTAGGGTTTTCTTTTTTGGGTATTTGTATCATTATATCAATCCGATTACATCCTAAATAACTCACATTTAGTCTATAGCCTTCTGCATTTTTTGCCTCATATCTACCATCTTGTTTGATATAATCCACAAGAAATCCTTTTTCCTCACAAGATTTTACATAACTATTATAATCATTGATTGATGTATTGCCAATAGTCGCTCTAAAGCAATTGCTACTGTCCGAAGTAATTTTTCCTAAAGAAGAAGCAGGTGCTGGTAGTTTTGCCCCAATTCCTGTTATAGGCCATGAAAACTCACTTAACTCTTCAGGAACAATTAAATCAATACTAATTTTATTATCATAAAAATATAATGAGAGGTCATATCCATCGGAATTAAAAGCTTTATAACTATTCTCACTTTCCTCGCTATCAATAATATATCCCATATTGATACAAGCTTTTTTGTACTCTGAATAATAGTCTGCATCAACTTTTTCAATTGCGCCATAAAAACCATTATCCAAATTTGAACCACTTCTAAGCTTGCCTTTTTGTGGAGTGGGCAAATTTTGTCCTATTATAATCGATGACCAATCTTCTTCTATCGAAGAACCACAAGCACAAAACGACGCTGACATAATTAACACCATTACTAAGCAAACAAACATCAAAACTGTTTTTTTCATTTTTCTTTTCCTCTCCTTTTTATACTCTATAAACCGAGCATACTAGCATTATACTCGATTTATAGAGCATTGTCAAGATAAAGAGTAGAATTTATCATAAGAATGAGGTGTAAATATGATTTCTTATGAGCCCTTTTATCAAACATTAAAACAAAAAAATATTTCCACATACAAATTGATAAATCAATATGGTATAAGCAGGAGTCTTTTAGACCGTCTAAAGCATAATAAACCTATTAGCACGGTTACTCTAAATGACCTTTGCTCTATTCTGCATTGCCAAGTTCAAGATATAATAAAATTTACGGAAGACGATTAAAAGGAAGTAGGGACAGGCGTCCACGACTGTCCGCAAACATCACCCCATAGCAAATGGACAGTCGTGGACGCCTGTCCCTACGGATAAAACAATATAATTTAACACAAAAAGAAAAAAGGCAGTTCGTATGAACTGCCTTTAACTTTTAAAGTTTCTTTAAGTAATAAATTACTTAAGCTCAACCTTAGCGCCAACTTCTTCGAGCTTAGCCTTCATAGCTTCAGCGTCTTCCTTAGAAACTGCTTCCTTAAGGGTCTTAGGAGCGCCATCAACAAGAGCCTTTGCCTCAGCAAGACCAAGACCTGTGATTTCACGAACTGCCTTGATAACCTTAATCTTCTCTGCGCCTGCTTCAGCAAGGATAACGTCGAACTCGGTCTTCTCCTCAGCTGCTGCTGCGCCGCCTGCTGCTGGAGCTGCTACTGCTACTGCAGCTGCTGCAGATACGCCAAACTCCTCTTCTACTGCTTTAACGAGCTCAGAAAGCTCAAGAACGGTAAGAGTCTTTAACTCTTCAATCATAGCTGTAATCTTTTCAGATGCCATTTTAATTTCCTCCATTTAACTTTAATTTAAGTTTAGTTTTGTTTTTTTAATAATTATTCTGCACTATCAGTAGCGGAACCGTCTTTATCAACGATAGCCTGAACAGCACGTGCAAATGCTGCGATTGGTGCCTGGAATGCACCGAGAACTGTTGCGAGAAGAACGTCTCTCGAAGGAAGCTTTGCAAGAGCAGTAATTGTATCGTTATCGATAAGCTTACCGTCTAAGAAGCCTGACTTAATAGAGAAGTTTTCGTGTGCTTCTGCGAACTTGTTTAAAATTCTTGCAGCTGCTGTATGGTCTTCTTTAGAAAGAGCAATAGCGGTTGTTCCCTCTAAAACAGACTTCATATCTGCAAGATCGGTACCCTCAATAGCACGGGCTAAAAGGGTGTTTTTAACAACAAAATACTCAATGCCAGCTTCACGAAGCTCCTTACGGAGAGCGGTATCGTCAGCCACGGTTGTACCCTTATAGTCAACTACTATACCTGCAACCGAACCTGCAATCTTTTCAGAAAGCTCTGCAACGAGCTGTTGCTTTTGTTCTAGAACCTTTGCGTTAGGCAAGATTTTCACCTCCAGAAGAAATAAAAAAATATCTGCCCAAAGAAAAGGCAGACATGAAAAATAAAACATACGTTTTGAGTTTAAATTTTCACGCATACCTCGGCAGGCGTTAAACTTACGGCCGCAGCCACCTGCTGTCTTTGGATTTGCAACAATGGGATTATACACTAAAAATTAATCTTTGTCAAGCATTTTTTATAAAATTTTGTGGTAGCCAAAGCATTTAAACCCGAACCAGCCTAAAAGGACGGGTTTAAGGCGTCTTTTGCTATGGTAATTTTGTACAATATATACGGTGCGGATATTTGTACAAAATAGCCTATGACAAAAAATTCAAAAATACTGTATAATTTAAATATAGTTTTTTGAGGTGAGTCGGTTTGTTCAAGGAAAATGATATTGTAGTTTATGGCAGTCAGGGTGTTTGCCGAGTAGGTAAAACCGCCCAAAAGGTTATTAAAGGAAAATCTCAGGAGTATTATGTGCTCTACCCTATTTCAAGGGATAATTCTGCTATTTTTGTACCCAAAGAAAACCCTGTGCTTCTAGAGAAAATAAAAAGTCTTCTTTCCCTAGAGGAAATTAAGATACTGATAAAAACTCTTCCCGAAAGCGAATACGAATGGATAGCTGATGATTCTTTGCGCCGCAAACAATTCAGAGAAGCACTCTCCTCAGGTGACCGCAAGGCAGTGGCATCGGTTATCAAGTCGCTTTATAACGAGCAACAGCGCCGAAAGGCAGAAAAAAAGAAGCTAGCTGTTTCCGATGAGATTTTACTAAAGCAGGCAGAGGATTTGCTTTACGGTGAACTAGCTTTAGTTTTAAATATCAAGCCCGAAGAGGTGGTTCCCTTTTTAGAAAAGGAATTAAGTTGCAAATAACACTTGACAAGCGGTTTTGTTTGGTGTATAAATTATATATGTATTATAAATTAAGCTTTACAAAGGAGTGTGCGTAATGTCTATTATTGCTGGCAATTACTTTTATTATTACTTTATTAAGACGGACTGTTCGTGCACTGTAAAGGCTTAAAATCAGCTTTTATATTGTTAGAACGGTCCGCAACTGCTTGTATTAAATGCAAGTAGTAAGCGGATTTTTTTATTTATAAAATTTTCAAAAGGAATGGTATTATGCTTTCAAACGAAATGTTAACGCTCGGCAAAAAGCCCTCGGTTATCAGAGAATTATTTGAATACGGAAATAAGAGAAAGGCAGAAATCGGAGCTGAAAATGTGTTTGATTTTAGCCTTGGCAACCCTAGTATCCCAGCTCCTCAAATTGTAAACGAGGTTATGAGCAATTTAATAGAAAATAAGGATAGTATAGCGCTTCACGGCTATACCTCAGCACCGGGTGATATGTGCGTTAGAAGCAAAATCGCCGAAAACATAAAAAGACGCTTCGGATTTGAGGCTGACCCTAAACTTATATATATGGCTTGCGGTGCGGCAGCAGCGCTAACCTCTTCACTTAAAGCACTTTGCAATCAAGGTGACGAAGTGTTAACACTAGCACCCTACTTCCCCGAATATGATGTTTTCACCGCTAATGCGGGCGCAAAACTCATCCCCGTTAAATGCAAAGAGGATTTTTCGGCTGATATTGATGCTATTTCCTCTGCTATAAACGAAAAAACCAAAGCAATTATAATTAACTCACCTAACAATCCAAGCGGTGCTGTATTATCAGAGGACGATATAAAGGCAATCTCTAAACTGCTTAGCGATAAATCTAAAGAATTCGGCTCACCTATTTACATAATTGCAGACGAGCCTTACAGAGAAATAGTTTATGATAACTGCTTTGTACCCTTTATCCCCTGTTATTACGATAATACAATTATCTGCTATTCCTACAGTAAATCCTTATCACTTCCGGGTGAGCGTATAGGTTATGTTTTAGTAAGTCCAAAGGCAAGTGAAGCTAGCGATGTATTTGCCGCAGTTTGCGGAGCCGCTAGAGCTATGGGCTATGTTTGTGCACCTAGTCTTTTACAGTATACCGCCGCTGAGTGTGACGGTACACCGCCTAACATAGAGCAGTATGACATAAACAGAAAACTACTTTATAATTCGCTTAGCGAAATGGGATATACCGCCGTAAAGCCTCAGGGTGCTTTCTATCTATTTGTAAAAGCATTAGAGGACGATGCTGTGAAATTCTGCGAGAGAGCTAAAAAGCACGAATTGCTTTTAGTTCCCTCAAACGGCTTCGGTGTTGAGGGCTACGTTAGAATTTCTTACTGTGTAACCGAAGAAATGATTAAGCGTTCTCTACCCGCCTTCAAGGCACTTATTGAAGATTATTCAAACAATTAATAAGGGGAAGTGACAACACGTGACTATAAGTGTTAAAACACTAGGTGGCGGCTATAATATTGAGCTTGAAAACGGCATTTTAAATGACGCCGACAAATATCTAAACCTTAACCGCAAGGTAGCAATTGTAACCGATAGCGGTGTGCCGAAAGAGTATTCGCAAACGGTAGCTAAAAAATGCAAAGAGCCTATTATTATTACAATTGAACAGGGCGAAAAATCAAAAAACATCGATAACTTTGCCCTTATTTTAAAGGCATTAGTGGAAAACGGCTTTACAAGAAGTGACTGTGTAGTAGCAGTAGGCGGTGGTGTTATTGGCGATATGGCAGGCTTTTCTGCCGCTTCGTATATGAGGGGTATTGATTTTTATAATATCCCTACAACTCTGCTATCTCAGGTTGATTCTTCAATAGGCGGTAAAACCGCTATAGATTTTTGCGGTGTTAAAAACATTGTTGGCGCTTTTTATCAGCCAAAGTGTGTGCTTATAGACCCTGACACGCTAAAAACACTCCCCAAAAGGCATATTTCTAACGGTCTTGCTGAGAGTATTAAAATGGCTCTAACCTTTGATAGCGAGCTTTTCTCTCTCATAGAAAATGGCGATATACAAAAGGATATAAACGAAATTATCTACCGCAGTTTACTTTTGAAAAAACAGGTTGTAGAAAAAGACGAAAAAGAAGCCGGTCTTCGCAAAACCCTTAATTTCGGACACACAATAGGCCACGCTATTGAGAGCATGGGAGATTTTGAGGATTTGTTGCACGGCGAATGTGTAGCACTTGGTATGACCTTTTTTACAAGCGAAGAAATTCTGCCAAGACTAAAGGCTGTACTTAAAAAAGCGAATTTACCTTATGAGGTTTCGGCAAATGCAGATAAAATAATCGAGCTTTGCTCACACGATAAGAAAAAATCGGGCGATAAAATCTCTATCGTTCGGGTTGAGAAAATCGGCGAATTTATACTTGAAGATTTAAGCTTTAACGAGTTTGAAAAAACGGTTAGAAAGGCTGTGAATTCATGAAAAACACATTGGGAACAAGTATTAGTGTAACGCTGTTTGGTGAGAGTCACGGCGAGGCTATAGGCGCTACTCTTGACGGTGTACCCGCAGGAATTAGCGTAAATCTCGATTTTATAAGCGAGATGCTAACGCTAAGACGTCCTGTAGGCGCCATTTCAACACAGAGAAAAGAAAAAGACCAATTTAAAATAATAAGCGGTGTTTATAACGGCTTTACCACAGGCACACCGATTTGCATAATTATTCCAAACGAGGATACAAAATCTAAGGATTACGATAAATTTAAAGACCTAGCTCGCCCCTCACACGCTGATTTTACAGCCTCTGTTAAATACAAAGGCTTTGAGGACAAGCGAGGTGGCGGACACTTTAGTGGCAGACTAACAGCAGCGCTTGTAGCCGCCGCAGGAATTGTAATCCCCGCTCTTAACAAAAAAAGAATATATATCGGTACCCACCTTGCACGATGTGCCGGTGTTTCGGATCGTGAATTTGACGATTTAAGCGAGGATATTGCCGCTTTAAATAAGTTAGCCTTTGCCGCACTCGATAGCGAAAAAGCGTCGCTAATGCAAGAAAGCATTAAAAAGGCAGCGGCTGATAACGATAGCGTTGGCGGTATACTCGAAACCGCTGTTATCGGTATTCCCGCAGGAGTTGGCGAGCCTTGGTTCAGTACAATAGAGGGAGTGCTCGCTAACGCACTTTTCTCTATTCCCGCAATTAAAGGTGTTGAGTTTGGAGGCGGTTTTGCCCTCGCTGATATGCTAGGCTCTAATGCTAACGACCCGTTTGATATTAAAGACGGTAAAATAGTTACCACCACCAACAATTCAGGCGGTATAAACGGCGGAATTACTAACGGAATGCCTATTATATTCCGCTGTGCTGTCAAGCCCACACCTACTATCTCAAAACCACAGCAAACGGTAAATCTTAAAACAAACACAGTAGATACATTAGTTGCCACAGGCAGACACGACCCCTGTATTGTACACAGAGCGAGGGTGGTTGTAGACGCTGTAACAGCCCTCACCCTATGCGATATATTAAGTCTTAAATTCGGCACAGATTGGTTGGTTTAAAATGGAATATGGCTTAATTGGTATGCCGCTAAAGCATAGCTTTTCATCTCTTTTGCATCCTAAATTTTTTGATTATAAATATGAACTAAAAGAGCTTGAAAAAGAAAGCCTTGATGCCTTTATGAGTGATAAAGACTTTAAGGGAATAAATGTAACCATTCCCTATAAGCAGGCGGTTATTCCATATCTTAAAAATATAGACGATAAAGCTAGAGAAATCGGTGCGGTTAATACCGTTGTTAATAGGGACGGCGAGCTATACGGCTACAATACCGATTTTCAAGGCTTAAAGGCTTTAATTTTAAAAACAGGTATCGAAATTAAAGGTAAAAAGGTTTTAATTCTAGGCTCAGGCGGCACCTCTAAAACTGCCCTTGCTGTTGCAAGTGAGCTTGGCGCTTTAGGAATTTTAAGGGTTTCAAGAACTGCTCACGATGAATTTATAAGCTATGAGATAGCCGAAACCGATTATTCCGATGCCGAGGTTATAATTAACGCAACCCCTTGCGGAATGTATCCTAATATTGACGAGATGCCCATTGATATAACACGTTTTAAAAACTTAGAGGCGGTTTGCGATGTAATATATAATCCGCTTCGCTCAAAGCTTGTGACTACTGCTCAAAAAATGGGTGTTAAGGCAATAGGCGGCCTTTATATGCTAGTTTACCAAGCTGCCGCCGCAGGCGAAAAGTTTACAGGTACTGCCGTATGCCAAGAAAAGATAGACGAGGTTTATAAAGAGCTTTTAAACACAAAAGAAAATATAGTGCTAATCGGTATGCCGTCAAGCGGAAAAACTACGGTTGGCAAGAAAGTAGCTAAAGCCTTAAACCGAGAGTTTATAGATACTGATGAACTGATTATTGAAAAAATCGGTATGCCGATTGCAGACTATTTTAAGGCTTTCGGGGAAGAAAAGTTTAGAGAAATTGAAAGCGAGGCTGTAGCCTCGGTATCAACCAAAAACGGTGCCGTTATTTCAACAGGCGGCGGGGTTATATTAAATGAAAAAAATATAGATTTGCTAAAACAAAACGGCAGAGTTTATTTCCTTGACCGTCCACTTGAAATGTTAATAACAACATCCGACCGTCCCCTTTCAAACAATAAAGCAGACCTCTATAAAAGGTATGCCGAGCGCTATGAGCTATATAAAAAATATGCCGATGCTTGTATAGACGGTGCAGGCAGTATAGAAGCGGTAGCAAAAGAGATTTTAGAGGAGTTTTTTAAATGAAAATCCTAGTTTTAAACGGACCAAACCTTAATATGTTAGGTATAAGAGAGCCCGATATTTACGGCAAAAACACCTACGCTGACCTATGTAGTATGATAAACGAATACTGCGAAAAAGAGCAAATCGAGGTAGAAGTTTTTCAGTCTAACCACGAAGGCGCGCTAGTGGACAAAATACAAGAGGCTTATAAAAAATTTGACGGTATCGTAATAAACCCCGCCGCCTATACCCATACAAGCGTAGCACTGCTCGATGCGCTAAAATCGGTAGGCATTCCCACAGTTGAAGTACATATTTCGGATGTTTCTACCCGTGAGGATTTCAGGCAAATAAGCTTTATTAGAAGCTACTGTGTGAAAACTATCTGCGGCAAAGGCTTTGCAGGTTATATTGAGGCTATTAAATATCTTGGTGATAAAAAATGACTGTTACTATAAATAAATCAACCGCTAAAGGCACTATCACTGCGCCGCCATCAAAGAGCGTATCCCACAGGGCGCTTATCTGTGCGGCATTTTCAAAGGGCTGTAGGGTATCTAATGTTGCCTATTCGGACGATGTAAACGCAACGCTAGACTGCCTTGAAGCTCTCGGCGCTACGGTTGAGCGAAACGAAAGCTCGGTGTTTTTAGGCGGTTTAGATCCTGAAAGCTTCAAAGAAAATACCGAAATTAACTGTAATGAAAGCGGTAGCACTTTGAGGTTTATGCTGCCTATTTCTCTGCTATCCAATAAAAAAATAACCCTTAAGGGCACAAAAAGACTCTTTGAACGCCCACTTGATGTGTTTGAGGAAATGTGCGAAAATAAGGGATTATATTTTGAAAAAAATGAAAATTCCGTTACGGTTTGCGGCCCTCTAAAAGAGGGTGAATACGCCATTCGTGGCGATGTTTCAAGCCAGTTTATTACAGGTCTTTTGCTAGCTCTGTCCTCTTTAAAAAGCGATAGCAAATTAACCATTTTAGGTGATTTGCAGAGCCGACCTTATATTGATATTACAATAGCTATTTTAAAGGATTTTGGAATAGATATTAAGGTATCGGGTAATAGTTTTTACATAAAGGGCGGCAACGAGTTTTGCACAAAGGATTACTTTATTGAGGGCGACTGCTCAAATGCCGCTTTCCTTGATAGCTTTAACCTTTTAGGCGGCTGTGTTTCTGTAAACGGTATTAACCCTAACACCACACAGGGCGACTATGTTTACAAACAAATTTTCTCTGATTTAAAAGACGGCAAAAAGCAGTTTGATTTATCCGATTGCCCCGATTTAGCTCCCATTTTGTTTAGCCTAGCGGCATACCTTGGCGGCGCCACCTTTACGGGTACTCGGCGCCTTAAAATTAAGGAAAGCAACCGAGCTACAGCTATGCAAGAGGAACTTGGAAAATTTGGAATTAACACTAAGGTTTACGATGACGAGGTTATAATTGAGGGCGGCATTTTAAATAAGCCCACCGAAATTTTATGCTCTCACAACGACCACAGGATAGTTATGTCCCTTTCTGTTTTATGCAGTATAACAGGCGGCACCATTTCGGGCGCCGAGGCTGTTAATAAAAGCTATCCTAACTTCTTTGACGATATAAAAAAGCTTGAGATTGGACTTGATTTTAATGAAGCTTAATAAATCCCACAATATTTTGATAGTGGGTTTAGGTCTCTTAGGTGGCAGCTATGCCTTAGCTTTAAAGGCAAAAGGCTTTAAGGTGTCGGCTATTGATGTAAATGACCAAACGGTAGAATATGCAATAAAAAACAAAATCGTAGATTTAGCAGTGACAACGCCAAATAAAGAGCTTATCGAAAGCTCAAACCTTATAATCTTTGCCCTTTATCCACATATATTTTGTGAGTGGGTTGAAAATTACGGCAAGTATTTTAAAAGCGGCACTATAATCACCGACGTTACGGGTGTTAAAGGCGCAATAATAGAAAAAATCAATTCAAATTTGCCTTTAGGTGTAGAGTTTATTGCGGCACACCCTATGGCAGGTAGAGAAACAGGCGGTATAGAAAACTCAAATACCGAAATGTTTAAAAGCGCCAACTACATAGTAGTCCCGACCGAGCAAAACAGCGAGGATGCCATAGAGCTTTGCAAAGATTTAGGCGAAATATTAGGCTTTGAAAATATTTCAGAGCTATCGGTTGAAGGTCACGATAAAATGATTGCTTTTTTATCACAGCTAACCCACTGTATAGCGGTATCGCTTATGTGTGCTAGTGATAATCCAGACCTTGTAAAGTATACAGGTGACTCGTTTAGAGACCTAACACGAATCGCCGATATAAACGATAGAATGTGGAGCGAGCTGTTTTTATGCAACCGTGAAGCACTACTTAATGAAATGGATAACTACAGAAGGGCTTTTGAAGACCTTTATGAAGCTATAAAAAATAACGATACAACCACCATGCGAGAGATGATGAAGCTATCCACCACTCGCCGACGCAATTTTAGCCAAAGCATTTAAACTCAAACCAGCCTTAAAGGGCGGTTTTTAGATGTCTTTCGGCTCATTATCACCCATAGGCGCTAGCCTTATGGGCTTCGCTTCACCAAAATTCCCTCAAAAAACCGCACCTTTAAGGTCGCAGAATTTTGTAAACAAAGGATTTTTTGGTGTGCGAGGCAAAAACGCAGTGAATCCTGTCGGATTCACGAGTATTTTAACAAAGCCACAGCGGAAAATACTTGTTTCAAAATCTGATTCGAGTTTAAATGCTTTGGCTTAAAAGAGGTAATAATATGAACGCAGAATTCACAAGAAAGCTACCTGTTCCGCAACAGATTAAAAGAAGATACCCTGTAAGCGAGGAGCTAGCTGAAATTAAGGTAAAAAGGGATAATGAAATAGCCGATGTTTTTACAGGAAAATCGGATAAATTTATCCTTGTTATCGGCCCTTGCTCTGCCGATAACAGCGAGGCTGTACTCGATTACATAGGCAGACTTAAAAAGATAGACGAGCAGGTTAAGGATAAGATAATAATAATCCCTAGAATTTACACAAATAAGCCACGTACAACAGGCTCAGGCTATAAGGGTATGCTTCATCAGCCCGACCCCGAAAGCAAGCCCGATATGCTAAAGGGTATTGTGGCAATTAGAGAGCTGCATATGAACGCACTAAAAGACTATGGCTACACCTGTGCAGACGAAATGCTCTACCCTGAAAACCACCGTTATTTATCCGACCTTTTATCCTATGTTGCGGTTGGCGCTCGCTCGGTTGAGGACCAACAGCACCGTCTTACTGCAAGCAGTGTAAAATGCCCTGTGGGTATGAAAAATCCAACGAGTGGCGATATGAATATACTGCTTAATTCCGTAAATGCGGCACAGCACGGTCACACCTTTATCTACAGAGGCTGGGAGGTTCACAGCAAGGGTAATCCGCTAGCCCACTCAATTCTTCGTGGCTATACCGACCTTTCGGGCAAATATGTTTCAAACTATCACTACGAAGACCTTGTAAAGCTACACGGGCTCTACGGAAAAACAGGTCTTGTAAACCCTGCTGTTATTGTTGATACCAACCACGCAAATTCAGGCAAAAACTTCCTTGAACAGATAAGAATTGCCAAGGATGTTGTCCATAGCCGCAACGGTAATCACGATATTAAAGCTATGGTTAAGGGCCTTATGATTGAAAGCTATATTGAGGACGGCTCACAGGGTGCAGAGGGTCATGTATACGGAAAATCTATCACCGATGCCTGCCTTGGCTGGTCAAAAACCGAAAAGCTGATTTTAGATATTGCGGAAAAATTATAAATGCAAAGTGCAAAATTGAAAATATATTGATAAATATGTAGGGGAGGCGTTTCGCCTCCCGTTTTTTTGTTATGTATTCATTATTTTTTAATTTTAATGATTTCCGCCATTCCCGCTTTTTCTTCTTCGGTAACAGAATGAATATAAATTTCCTCACAGGCGCGCTGTGCCGAGACAAGCTCATTTATTGCCTTTTCGGTCGCATCAAGCAGCGTTAAATACATCTGTTTATAATCTGCCATGCTATTACCCCCTTTTTTTAACAACAAGCTACTGCTTTTTTCTTAAATCAATAATCTTTTTTATCCTAAAACAAAAAAGTGCGCCAACCGAAGTTAAGCGCACCGAAAAACGCAAACCCCGATTGTCGCCAAACAAATTACAAGCAATGATAGGTTTCCCACACAACAGCCTGACGGAATTTGCGCTTTTACCAAATCCATAAACTGTAGTGTGTTCAAAAAAGGGTATAATAACCCCTTTGCATGAAAACCAACCATTGTTTAAAAATATATGTAATTTGTCTGGCGAGTTTAGTATATCACAGCACTCACAATAAATCAAGCAGCGTTAAATACATCTGTTTATAATCTGCCATAATATCACCCCTTTTTTATAAATTATAGGTCAATTTCACCCTAAAGTCAATAGGTCAATCTGCCATAATATTATTGGGTGATATTATGAGTAGGCTTAAAGATTTAAGAAAAGAGCGAGGCTTTACACAGATAAAAATGCAAATGCTTACAGGAATAGACCAAAGCGACTATTCGAAAATTGAAAACGGAAAAAGATATTTAAGCTTTGAACAATGCATTAAGGTTGCCGATGCGCTTGATACAAGTATGGATTACCTTGCGGGCAGAACCGACCAAAAAGAACCGTATCCAAAAGCAAAAAAGGAACATTAAAATAGCAATTAATGCAAAACTCAAAATATAAAATTCGTAGGGGAGGCGTTTCGCCTCCCGTTTGTTTTTTATCCTCTCGGGAGGGGGTCTCGGCTGCCGCCTCGGTCGGCGCTTACTTCTAGCAGAGGTGTCCACCGGACACCACCGACCCCTCCCCTACAATAGTCAATTTTATTTTATATGATTTCTAATTGACTTTATCGGTTATATAATTTATAATGGTTATAGTTAGTCGAAACAGTAAAAAATTTTACTGTTTCGACACCAAATCAAAGATTTGGTGTCGAATTTTCTTTGAAAATTCGACTATACCCATTTCAATGAGTGTCGTGCACAATAAAATTTTCTAATAATTTTATTGTGCTCAGCCGATAAAATCGGCTGTCGAAACGTTTTTGCGTTTCGACAAACAACAATCATTATAATATAATAAATATAATTAAAACTAATCGGGAGTGTTTAAAATGAAGCCTGTTTATAAACGTGTACTCCTCAAGCTCTCGGGTGAGGTGCTTGCAGGAGAAAAAGGCACAGGAATTGATTTTAGCAAGGTAAATAGTGTTTGCGAGGCTATTAGAGACTGCGTTAATATGGGTGTCGAGGTTGCCATAGTTGTAGGCGGAGGTAACTTCTGGCGAGGCCGTTCCTCAGGCGATATGGACAGAACCAGAGCCGACCATATGGGTATGCTTGCAACCACAATAAATTCATTAGCTCTAGCCGATGCGCTTGAGCAGTTAGGCGTAACCGCCAGAGTACAGACCGCTATTGAAATGCGTCAGATAGCAGAGCCTTATATCAGAAACAAGGCTATCCGCCATCTTGAAAAGGGCAGGGTTGTAATATTCGGTTGCGGAACGGGTAACCCCTTCTTCTCTACCGATACTGCAGCGGCTCTCAGGGCTGCCGAAATTGGTGCCGATGTAATCTTTAAGGCTACTAATGTTGACGGCGTTTACGACAGCGATCCTAAGCTTAATCCCGACGCTAAAAAGTTTGACAATCTTTCTCATTACGAGGTTTTAAAGAAGAAGCTTCACGTTATGGATAGCACCGCCGCTTCTCTTTGTATGGATAACGAAATCAAAATTTTGGTATTCAACCTCAACAATCCTAAGAATATAACCGAAGCTATGCTCGGCAACCACAACGGCACACTTGTAGAATAATTTTGAAAGGCTGATACTATGAACGAACTAATTAAAAATACCGAAGAAAAAATGAATAAATCTATCGCTTCTCTTGAGCGAGAGTATAAGAGTGTTAGAGCAGGCAGAGCAAACGTTGCAGTGCTTGACCGTATCACCGTTGACTATTACGGTGTTCCAACCCCCATTCAGCAGATGGCGGCAGTATCGGTGCCTGAGGCTCGCAGTCTTGTTATTCAGCCTTGGGATGCTAGCACCTTAAAGGAAATTGAAAAGGCTATTCTCACATCTGATATCGGCATCAACCCTCAGAATGACGGTAAGGTTATCCGTCTTAACTTCCCACCTCTAACCGAGGAACGCCGTAAGGAAATCGTTAAGGATGTTCGCAAAAAGGCAGAGGATGCAAAGGTTGCTGTTAGAAATCAGCGTAGAGATGCACTTGATAAGCTAAAGGCTTTAAAGAAGGATAACAAAATCACCGAGGACGATGTTGCAAACGGTGAAAAGAAGATTCAGAACCTAACCGATAAGGCTTGCAAAGAAATTGATACTCTTGGCGAAATCAAGGAAAAGGAAATTATGGAGATTTAAAAAATTCCATTTGCGGCGCACAAAAATCCTTTGTGCGCCCTTTTTTCACAAGTGTAACAAGGAGGCGGTCAAAGTTGTTGTTCGCTAAGAAAAAAACAGATACCGAACGTGTATTACCTGAGCATATTGCTATTATTATGGATGGTAACGGCAGATGGGCAAAGAAGCGCTCGCTACCTCGCACAGCGGGACATTCTGCAGGCGCTAAAACCTTCAAGGAAATAGCAAGGTATTCCAATAAAATAGGGCTTAAATATTTAACGGTTTACGCTTTTTCAACTGAAAATTGGAAGCGCCCTAAGGACGAAATTGACAATATAATGAACCTTTTGCGTGATTACCTTAAAAACACCGAAAGCTTTAAGGACGAAAATATCAAGGTGCATTTTATAGGCGACCGCACACCGCTGGTCGAGGATATAAAAGAGCTTATGCTAAAGGCTGAAAACGATTCTAAAAATGCCACAGGTCTTACCCTTAATATCGCTATAAACTATGGCGGCAGAGATGAAATCGTGCACGCTGTAAAGAAAATTATAGCAAGCGGTATAAAAGAAGAGGATATTAAAGAAGAGCTAATATCCGAAAATCTTTACACTGCTAATCAGCCCGACCCCGATTTTATTATAAGACCTAGCGGCGAATACAGACTTTCTAACTACCTTATATGGCAATCGGCTTATGCTGAATATTGGTTTTCCGATATTTTATGGCCTGATTTTACACCAAAGCATTTAGAAAAAGCTATTGATGATTACAACAAAAGAAACCGTCGCTTTGGCGGTATATAAGCCAAACTTTTAGGAGATTTATTATGAAAACACGAATTATTTCAGGCGCTGTTTTAATCGCTATAATATCTGCATTTTTGGTACTTGGCAAAACATTAAGTCCCTTCTTTTTAACCGCTTTTATCGTTATAGCCTGTGTTATCGGCACCTTAGAGCTTGTAAAAAATGCCGCAGGAATAACACAAAAAACTGCATATATCGGCTCATGCATTTATGCGGGACTTATGATAATTTTGCGTGACAGCGCACTCACAAAGCTTATATATAACTGCTATAACGAACATTTTTCAACATCTTTTTATGCTGAAAAATGGGGACTTAAATATTCTATATTAGACTTTTTGGCAAACTATTGGAGCTTTTTCCCCTTTGTGTTAACGGTTTTATATTTTGTTTTCTGTGTTATTATGATACTAAAGCTTCACAAGGACTTTTCGCTCGCAAAAATTGCCGTATTTTGCGCTATGCCCATAGTGCTCACTTATGCTTTTAGCACACTCGGCAGTATTATAAACCAAAAAGACGGAATATACTATTTATTGCTACTGCTTAATTTTTCTGCTATCTGCGATACAGGTGCCTACTTTGTCGGCGTTACCTGTGGCAAACACAAGCTATGCCCTGAAATCAGCCCTAAGAAAACGGTTGAGGGCGCTTTGGGCGGTATAGCCTCTAGCATAATAGTAGGTCTTATTCTTATCTTCTCGTTTGGCAGAGTAGAACACCTTATAGCAACACTTATTTTAACAATACCGCTTTGTATTTTAGGAATGCTTGGCGACCTTTTTGCCTCTGCTATCAAGAGAAGTGTTGGACTAAAAGATTACGGCGCACTTATCCCCGGTCACGGCGGCGTGCTTGACCGTGTTGATTCTATCCTTATGATAGCGCCTGTGCTGTATATATTCATCTGCTTTGGGGTAATTTAATGAAAGAACTAATCGTTTTAGGCTCTACAGGGTCAATAGGTACGCAAGGATTAACCGTTGCAAAGGAAATGGGCGTTCGTGTTACTGCGCTTACCGCCCATAAAAATAGTGAGCTTTTAGAAAAACAGGCTAGAGAGTTTAAGCCTTTGGTTGTGGCTATGAGTGACTGTGCGGTGGCAAAGGACTTAAAAATACGCCTTGCTGACACCGATATTAAGGTTTTATCGGGCGAAGAGGGTGTTATAGAAGCCGCAAGAACAAAGGGCGACACGGTACTTAGCTCTATTGTTGGTATTGCAGGACTAAAGCCAACACTTGCCGCTATCGACGAGGGAAAAACTATAGCCCTTGCAAACAAGGAAACCTTGGTAACAGGCGGTGAAATAGTAAACCGCAAAATCAAGGAAAAGGGTGTAGCGCTGCTTCCTGTTGACAGTGAACATTCGGCTATTTTTCAGTCGTTACAGGGTGCGCCTAAGGGAAGTCTTAAAAAGATTTTGCTCACCGCTTCGGGCGGTCCGTTCTTTAATAAAACCCGCAAGGATTTAGAAAATGTAACTGTAGCTGATGCGCTTAATCACCCTAATTGGTCAATGGGTGCTAAAATTACGGTTGACTCTGCAACACTTATGAACAAAGGCTTAGAGGTTATCGAGGCGGTGCACCTATTTGGTGTAAAACCCTCTGATATCGAGGTTTTAGTGCATAGACAGAGTATTTTACACTCTGCGGTGGAGCTTAGCGACGGTGCTGTTATAGCACAGCTTGGCACCCCCGATATGAAGCTTCCTATTCAGTATGCTTTAAGCTACCCCAATAGGCTTGGCGCTTTTGAAAGGCTTGACCTGTTTAAAATAGGCACTTTAACCTTTGAAAAGCCTGATTTTGAAACCTTTACCTGTCTTAGCGCTTGTATAAAGGCTATCGAAAAAGGAAATCTAGCGCCAACCTTTGTAAACGGTGCTAACGAGGAGGCGGTAGCGCTCTTCCTTGACGGTAAAATAGGCTTCCTTAAAATCGGTGATTTGGTTAACGAGGCTTTAGATAATGCGCCTAGCATTAAAGACTTTACCTTAGAGGATATTTTCGAGGCAGACAAAGCCGCTCGAGAATTTGTTAGAAGTAAACTATAAACTCATAAAAGGAAAGTGATTGATATTTCTTTTTTAGATGTTCTTAATAATATTTGGCCCTATTTAGTGGCGATACTGCTATTTTTAATACTCATAATAATTCACGAGTTCGGTCATTTTATATCGGCAAAATTGCTCGGTGTTAGGGTTAACGAGTTTGCAGTTGGTTTTGGTCCAAAGCTTTTAAAAAAGAAAAAAGGCGAGACCGAATATTCGCTAAACTTAATCCCCCTTGGTGGCTACTGTGCTATGGAGGGTGAGGACTCTTCTAGTGATGACAATAGAGCCTTTTGCAACAAAGCACCTTGGCGCAGATTTTTAATCGTTGTTATGGGTGCGGTGTTTAACCTTATTTTAGGTTTAATTTTAGTTGCTGTTTCCCTGATACCTGGGGATAGATTTACAACCACCACCGTTGCCGAATTCAGAGAAAACTCGGTTTCTAGTCAGTACGGTCTTATGGAAAAGGATAAAATCGTTAAGGTTGACGGCAGAAGAATTTTTTCAAGCTATGATTTAAGCTATGCCTTTACAAATATAGACGACGGTAAAATTGACATCACTGTAGAGCGTGACGGCAAGAAAAAAGAGCTAAAGGATGTTAAGTTTAAAACAAGTAAGGCCGAGGGTATTACCTACCTTAATGTAGATTTTTACGTTTACGGCGAGAAAAAAACGGTTGGCACATATATAAAAAATGTGTTTGCAACCGCCACATCTTACTGCGCTGTAATCTGGCGCTCGCTTATCGACCTTATAGGCGGTAAATACGGTATAAGCGCCGTATCGGGACCTGTTGGTCTTACCTCTGCGATAGGTAGCGTTGCAAAGCAAAATCTTTTATCGCTAATACCCATTATGGCGCTGATTTCTATAAACCTAGGTCTTTTTAACCTATTCCCCCTCCCCGCCCTAGACGGTGGCAGACTTTTATTTATACTAATAGAAATGATAGCTAGAAAACCCGTGCCACAAAAATATGAGTCACTAATTCACGGAATAGGCTTTGCTATACTCTTTGCCTTTATGCTTCTTATAACCGCAAAGGATATATGGACGCTCTTCACATAAAATCACTTTCAAGGGGTGACAAAAGGATGTATACAAATAAAACCACAAAGCCTGTAAAGGTTGGAAATATAACGGTTGGCGGCGGTGCGAGAGTTAGCATACAATCTATGCTAAATGCACCCGCACACGATATTGAGGCTAATGTAAATCAGGCATTAGAGCTAGAGAAAGCGGGCTGTGAAATTGTTAGAATTTCGGTGCCTGATAAAGAAACACTTAAAACAGTTTACGCCCTTAAAGAAAGCATAAAAATCCCCCTTGTAGCCGATATACATTTTGATTGGCGGCTTGCAGTTGAAAGCGTTAATGCGGGTGTAGATAAGGTTAGAATTAACCCCGGTAATATCGGGGATGACGAGCATATTAAAGAGGTAGCAAAAATTTGCAACCAAAAAAACATACCCATTAGAATTGGTGTAAACTCAGGCTCGCTTGAAAAGCATATCCTCGCAAAATATGGCGCAGTTACCCCTGAGGCGATGTTAGATAGTGGTTTATATCACATATCACTGCTTGAAAAATTCGATTTTAATAACATAGTTTTATCGCTTAAATCCTCTGATACTCGCCGTATGTATGAAGCCTATGTAAAGGCGGCAGAGGTATGCCCCTATCCGCTTCACCTTGGCGTTACCGAGGCGGGAACTCGTGATATGGGAACAATTAAATCCTCTGCAGGTATTGGCGGTTTACTATTAAGGGATATCGGCGATACAATACGTATTTCACTAACCGATAGCCCTGTTTTAGAGGTCATAGCAGCTAAAAATCTTTTAAAGGCACTAGGACTAAGACAAGACGGTATTAAGTTTGTTTCCTGTCCTACCTGCGGAAGAACAGCTATTGACCTTATAGGGCTTGCAAAGGCGGCTGAACAAAGATTTCAGAATATAGATAAAAACATAACCGTTGCCATTATGGGCTGTGTTGTAAACGGTCCTGGCGAAGCTACTGCCGCCGATATAGGAATTGCGGGCGGTAAGGAATGCGGTGTGTTATTTAAAAACGGAGAAATCCTATATAAAAATATCCCCGAAGAAAAACTACTTGATGTTTTAGAGCAAGAGATTTTAAAAATGTAACTTGGAGTTGTAAACTAAATGTATTCACTTGGTGACCTTTTTGGACAGTATATCGACGCTTCGACGCTAGAATTATTTTCCGGCGCCGCAGTAGAAAACTGCGCTCTTCAGAACGAAAGCCGCAGCCTAGAATTATCTCTGCTTTGCGCCGATTACATACCCCGAAAGGCTATAATTTCACTTGAAAATAAAATAAAATCAGCGCTTAAGCTAAACTCTATTTCACTTAACACCGTCTTTAATGCGGCATCTCTAAATCGTGATGCTATATCCGATGCGGTAGATACCCTTAAAATCAAAAAAGCGGCGGTAAACGGATATTTTACAGGCGCCGAATATTCACTAGAGGGCGATGTAATTAGCATTAAGCTTGCCCACGGCGGTTTAGATACCATTACTGCTTGCGGATTTGACAACGAGCTTAAAAATTACATAAAGCAACATTTTAGCAGGAATACTGAAATTGAATTTACAGGACAGACCGCGGCGGTAGAAATTGAGCTTCCACCTCTCCCCGAGGCTCCCCCTGTTTTTGAGCAGTACGAAAGCGCACCTGTATATGCACCTAAAAAGGAAGAGCCTAAGGTAGAAATTGACTTTTCAAAACCACCTAAGGATTCACTTCCTATATACCTTGATTCTGCTGAGGTATTTTTAGGCAGAAAAGTGGATAAAAATATTAAACCGCTAAAGGAAATCGCACCCCATCAGGACGAAAACGAGTCGGTTAAAATCGCCGCTTGGGGTGAGGTTTTCGGCTGTGAAATTGCCGATAAGGACACCAAAAACGGTAAAAAGATGGTTACCGCCAAGTTCTTTTTCAGCGACGGTACAAATTCCTTTGCAGCTAATGTTAAAAAGTTCTTTGACCCTAAATATTCAAAGGACATGGCGGGCGATGCCCACAAATTCAAGAAATCCCTATCACCGCTTAAAGACGGCGCTATAGTAATAGTAAACGGTGACTATGGCTATGATAACTGGACAAAGGATTTTATAGTTGATGTAAAGGCGCTGGCCACCGTTAAAAAATACGAGGAAACCGATAACTTTGAGGGATTAAAGAGAGTAGAGCTTCACTGCCATACCAATATGTCGGCAAAGGATGCGGTATCAAGCGCGGGCGATATTATAAGCCTTGCTCACAAATGGGGACACAGAGCCGTTGCCATTACCGACCACGGTGTTGTGCAAGCCTACCCCGCTGTTGCCGCCGCTGTTTCAAAAATCAGGAAAAAGGACCCTGAATTTAAAGCGATTTACGGTGTTGAAGCTTATTTTGTTGACGATATCCGTCACAACATAGCCGATTTAACCCCTAAGCAGTTAGCAAAGCTTCGCTCACATCAAATAATTTTGGTTAAGGATTTAAAGGGCCTTAGAAACCTTTATGAGCTTATATCATACGCACACCTTGACGATTTTTCAGCAAGACCAATTACTCTAAGAAGCAAACTAGACAAACTAAGAGAGGGCTTAATTATAGGCTCTGCCTGTGAACTAGGCGAGCTTTACAAGGCTATAATTGACGGCAAAAGCGATGAGGAATTATTAGAAATTGCCGATTACTACGATTATCTTGAAATTCAGCCTCTTAGCAATAACGCCTTTATGGTAAGAGAATCCTCTTCACCCGATAAAGTAGATAAAAAAAGCGGTCAGGTAATTCCTAACCGTTTCAAACACGTTACAAGCTTAGAGGTTATAAAGGACTTTAACCGCAAGGTTGTAGAGCTAGCCGATAAATTGGGCAAGATGGTTGTAGCAACGGGTGACGTGCACTTCCTTAAAAAAGAGGACGGTATTATCCGTCAGATTGTTATGGCGGGTCAAGGCTTCGACGATATTGAAAACCAAGCACCGCTTTACTTTAAAACCACCGACGAAATGCTCAACGATTTTAGTTATTTCGGCGAGCGTGCCCGTGAGTTTGTAATAGATAATCCAAACAAGATAGCCGATATGATAAGCGGTGACGTTATCCCCGTTCCCGAGGGCAACTATCCCCCTGTTATCGAGGGCTCGGACGAGCTGCTAAAACAGATTTGTTGGGATAATGCCCACAAGATTTATGGTGATAATCTCCACAAGGTTGTTGAAAATCGGCTTACTAAAGAGCTAAACTCAATTATTAACAACGGCTTCTCAATAATGTATATTTCGGCTCAAAAGCTAGTAGCCTATAGCGAGGAAAAAGGCTACCTTGTAGGCTCGCGAGGCTCGGTAGGCTCCTCCTTTGCCGCTACTATGGCGGGCATTTCCGAGGTAAACCCTCTGCCGCCTCACTATGTATGCCCTAAATGCCGAAACAGCGAATTTTTCACAAAAGGTGAGGTAGGCTCAGGCTTTGATTTGCCCGAAAAGGACTGTCCTCTTTGCGGTACACCTTACGACCGCAACGGTCACGACATTCCGTTTGAAACCTTCCTAGGCTTTAAGGGTGATAAGGTGCCTGATATAGATCTTAACTTTGCCGACGAGGTACAAGGTCAGGTGCAAAAATACACCGAATCGCTTTTCGGTAGTGAAAACGTTTTCAAGGCAGGTACCATTTCTACCATAGCCGAAAAAACCGCCTTTGGCTTTGCTAAGGCTTATGCCGAAAAAATGAATATAACCTTAAGCACTGCCGAGCTTAACAGATTGGCAGGTAAGGTTGAAAAATCAAAGGTTAAAACCACAACAGGTCAGCACCCTGCAGGTATGATTATCGTGCCTGACGGTATGAAAATCTACGATTTCTGCCCTGTTCAGCACCCTGCAGACGATGTTAAATCGGATATCGTTACCACCCACTTTGATTTCCATTCTATTCACGATACAATCCTAAAGCTTGATGAACTCGGTCACGTTGTGCCTACTACATACAAATATCTAGAGGAATATTCGGGTATCCCTGTAACCAAGGTTTCGATGAGTGACCCCGATGTTTACAGCCTGTTCACTTCCCCCGCCGCCTTAGGTGTTACAGCCGAGGATTTAGACTCTAAAACAGGCACGCTGTCTCTTCCTGAGTTTGGAACCCGAAACACCCGTGATATGCTTATGGACTGTCGTCCTCAAAACTTTTCCGACCTTTTACAGATTTCAGGTCTATCCCACGGTACAGGTGTTTGGCACGGCAACGCTAAATCCTTAATCGAAGAGGGTACCTGCACCATTTCAACCGTTATAGGTACCCGTGATAACATAATGGTATACCTTATCTATCAGGGTATGGAGGAAGGCAGAGCCTTCAAGATTACCGAAACTGTACGTAAAGGTCTTTATGCCAAGGGTAAGATTTCCGAAGAGGATTGGCAAGGCATGGCAGAGGATATGCGAAAGGTAAATGTTCCTGAATGGTATATCGATAGCTGTAAAAAGATCGAGTATATGTTCCCGAAAGCCCACGCCGCCGCTTATGTTATTGCGGCACTAAGACTTGCTTGGTACAAGGTGCACCGTCCGCTTGAATTTTACTGTGCATACTTTACAGCAAGACCTGAGGACGTTGATGTTAAAACCCTTATGGGCGGACTTTCTAAGGTTAGACAGGTTATGTACGAAATAAAAGCAAAGGGCAAGGAAGCGGCTAAAAAGGAACAGGACATCTATAACAACCTTATGATATTCAACGAAATGATGTCTAGAGGTATTGAGATACTGCCTATTGATATAAGGCACTCTCACGCTATGAAGTTTGTTCCCGAGGACGGTAAGATGAGACTTCCCTTCGGCGCTCTTTCGGGTGTTGGTGAAAAGGCAGCATATTCTATATATAACGCCGCACAGAAAGGAAACTTCATTTCCCGTGAGGACTTTGCACTTGAAGCCGGCGTTTCCAAAACCATAATAAAGGAGCTTGCCGACCTTGGCGCAATGGCAGACCTCCCCGATACAAATCAGTTATCTATGTTTTAATATTAAACCAACTAAAAGGACTCGGGGTTAAACCCCGAGTCTTATTCTTTAACTTTAAAAAATATAGTGCATTTTTCGACAATATATGATAAAATACTCTCGGTGATGTTTATGTTTTTTAAAACACAGGACTCAATGCCTGAGGGTTTGGGTTTTGAAACCTTTGACACAACGCATTTATTATGGCTTTTAGCCACTGTAATTTTAATAACACTTGCAAGCGTTTTATATAAAAAATTAAATCCTAAAAAACAAAGAATAATGCTCATTATATTAGGCGCTTATATCTTTTTTCAAGAGATGCTTAAAAATGTTGTAGTGGCGGCTGTGGGTGAATTTAGTGCAGAGTATCTGCCCTTTCACCTGTGCGGAATAAACATTCTGCTTATCGCCTTTGACATTATAAAGCCTACCGCTACTGTGCGTTCATTCCTCTATTATTTTTGCATACCAGGTGCGGCATTGGCATTAATTTTCCCTAATTGGACCGAAACTCCGTTTTTAAACTTTTTTCACCTGAATAGCTTTACAATACATATACTACTTGTTATGTACCCCGTTTTACTGATTTCTTCAGGACAGATTAAGCCCACCTTCAAATCGGCATTAAGCAGTTTATTATTACTTATAGCCCTTGCTATTCCTGTATACTTTTTAAATCTTTTGTGGGACACAAATTTTATGTTTTTAATGGAGCCTGACAAGGGTAATCCGCTAGAGCTTTTTGAAAAGCTTTTGGGCAGTCACTTATGGGGATTTCCTATTCTTTTGCCAATAGTTATGGCGCTTATGACCTTGCCTGTAATGCTGGTTAATAAAGCTCGAAAAAACAAAAATATAACCTTTGAAACTGTATCGGCTAAAGCTTCTGAAAAAGAAGAAGCTGATAGTCTTGTTACTAAATAAATATCTATAGTTTTTCTGTGTTTTTAGAAAAATAATTAATACTTGAAAAAATATCTGTTTTTTGTTATAATGTTTATATTATTTATATTAAAAAAACCAAGGAGGTTTTCATTATGAAAAAGATTTTAGCAATTTTACTAACTCTTGCATTGGTGCTTTCTTTCGCAGCATGCGGTACAGCATCAACAGGCAGCGAGGGTAAGCCACAGGGCGCTACAAATATGTCAATGGGTACAGGTAGCCCAACAGGTACATATTACGCTTACGGCGGCATCCTCGGTCAGTACATTAAAAACAACGCTGGCATCGCAGTTAACGCTGTTTCTACAGGCGGTTCTAAGGATAACATTCAGGGTATCGATGTTAAGGACTATACTTTAGGTACAGTTCAGTCTGACGTTATGCACTATGCTTGGAACGGCACACGTGCTTTCGCCGAAGACGGTAAGATCACCTCTTTCCGTACAATTGCAGGTCTTTATGCAGAGGCTGTTCAGCTTGTAACCACCAACCCTGATGTTAAGTCTGTTGCAGACCTTAAGGGTAAAAAGGTTTCTATCGGTGCTCCAGGCTCAGGCGTTTATTTCAACGCTGTTGATATTTTAGGCGCTGCAGGTCTTTCTGAAAAGGACATCAATCCTCAGTATCAGAACTTCGACCAGAGTGCAGATGCTCTAAAGGATGGCAAGATTGACGCTGCATTCATTGTTGCAGGCGCTCCAACCCCTGCTATCACCGAGCTTGCTATGACCAACGCAAAGACCAGAATCGTTCCTATCGATGGTGATATCGCTGATACGCTTATGAAGGACAACACCTTCTATTCTGTATATAAGATTCCTGCAAAGTCCTATGCTAATCAGGATAAGGAAATCGCAACCGTTACCGTTAAGGCAACCCTTATCGTAGACGCTAGCGCTTCTGAGGACGATGTATATAAAATCACAAAGGCAATCTTTGATAACATTGACGCTATCACAAAAGAGCACGCTAAGGGCGCAGAGCTTTCACTTGAAAATGCAACCGAGGGCTTAACCGTTCCTTTCCACGCAGGCGCTGCTAAGTACTTCAAGGAAAAAGGAATTGAAGTAGCTACTAAATAATTAATTTTAGGTAGTAAATTAAAAAATAGCTGTGGCTGTTTTTGGTCGCAGCTATTATTTTGGTTGAAGAAAGGTTGAATTTTTTGTTATTCGCAAAGAAAAAGGCACCTGAGTCCGCTGAGCCTATGGATTTGGATGCAGTAATGAAAAAATTTGACAGAGAATCAAACACACGAATTTGGGAGGGTGTTCCTAAAATCGTTGTAAATTGCATCTTAGCAATATTTTCTCTGTTCTGTATATATGTAACATTTTTTGCAACCTGGCCGCAAGAAATAATTCTTTCTAGCTTTATGGGCTCTATTGTTCTTACGGGTTATTTGCTTTATCCTATTAAAAAGGGTGAGCAAAAGGTTAACTATATGCCTTGGTATGATGTTATATTGATGGCTTTAGGCTCTAGCTCGTTCTTCTATTATACCTTTGATGCGCTAACCATAATCAAACAGGGCAGAAATTTTGAGACACACCAAATAATTATTGCCGCAATAGGAATAATTTGTCTTTTTGAGCTTTGCCGCAGATGTGTAGGCTTGCCTATTCTCTGTGTTGCAGGCGCATTTATTGTGTATGCTATCGGTTGGGGACTTCCAAACCCTGATGTATTTAGAAGAATTGAAACTCTGCTTAGTCAGTTGTTCTATTCAACCACAGCAGGTATTTTATCAACACCTATCAATACCTGTGCTAAATTCATTGCAATCTTTATTATTTTCGGTGCATTCCTTGAGAGAACGGGAATTGCTGATTTCTTTATCAAGATTGCAAACTCGGTTGTTGGCGGCTTCTCGGGCGGACCTGCAAAGGTTGCTGTTGTAGCAAGTGCTATGGAGGGTATGGTTTCGGGCTCATCGGTTGCTAATACCGTAGGCTCAGGCTCGGTTACCATTCCGCTTATGAAGAAAACAGGCTATAAGCCTGAATTTGCAGCTGCCGCCGAGGCTTCGGCATCAACGGGCGGGCAGATTATGCCTCCTATTATGGGCGCCGCCGCATTCCTTATGGCAGAAAACATCGGTGTTCCCTACAGTAATATCGTTGTTCGTGCTATTTTACCTGCAGCACTTTATTTCCTAGGCGTATTTATTGCAGTTCACCTTGAGGCTAAAAAAGAGGGACTTCGCGGTCTAACCAAGGAAGAATTACCAAGGTTTTTACCCCTTTTAAAGAAATCCTATCTTCTTTTACCGCTAATCATTCTAATTGCCCTAGTAGGCTCAGGCTCTCGTTCTATCGCCTATGCCGCCGCTATTGCAATTATCGCAACCATTATAGTAGGTCTGTTTAATAAAGAAAACCGTATAAATCCTAAGCGCATATTTGAGGCACTAGCCGCAGGCGGTCAGGGTATGATAACCGTTGCGGTTGCTTGCGGTGTAGCAGGTATTATCGCCGGTGCTATCACTATGACAGGTCTTGCTAATGTAATTATTAACGGAATAGTTGCTATTGCAGGCAATCAGGTTATCATAGCACTCTTCCTTACAATGCTTTGCTGTATTGTTCTCGGTATGGGTGTGCCGACAACCGCAAACTACTGTATTATGGCGGCAACCTGTGCACCTATTCTTATTAAGATGGGTGTTCCCGATATTGCTGCTCACTTCTTTGTTTTCTATTTCGGTATCGTTGCCGACCTTACTCCCCCTGTTGCCCTAGCGGCTTATGCGGGCGCAGCTATTGCTCAGGCAAACCCGATGAAGACAGCCTTTACAGCAACAAAACTTGCTATCGGCGCATTTATCGTTCCCTATGTGTTTGCGCTTAACCCCGCAATGCTTTTCGTTGATACCACATTTTTAGAGGTAGTACTAATTTGTGTAACCTCGGTTATCGGTATATTCGGTGTGTCCGCGGCACTTGAGGGATACTTCCTAAAACGAATGACGTGGTACGAGCGAATTATCAGTGCTATCGGCGGTCTTTTACTTATCTATCCCGGTATAGTAACCGACATTATCGGTATATCACTTGTAGGCGTAGTTCTTGTTCTACAAATAATCGCTAAACGCAAGACCGTTAAAACGACTTAAAAACATACATAACTTTAAACGGCTTGAGGTTAAACCTCAAGCCGTTTCTTTTTGCAAATGTTTTATTTTCCAATATATATTAAATGAATTGAACCTTTGGTTCATGAATTGGGCTAAGCCCATGAATTGTTGCTTGGCAACATGAATTGAATTGCCTTAAAATGCACCGTCAGGTGCAATTCATGCCTTTGCGCAATTCATAAAATCAAAGATTTTAATTCATGCCGAAGGCAATTCATTGAGTGTGCTAGGCACACTCACGATTATTTGTTCAGTGCTTCGTTAACTGCAACTGCACAAGCAACGGTCATACCAACCATTGGGTTGTTACCTGCACCGATAAGACCCATCATCTCAACGTGAGCAGGAACTGAAGAAGAGCCTGCGAACTGAGCGTCAGAGTGCATACGACCCATTGTATCTGTCATACCATAGGAAGCAGGACCTGCAGCCATATTATCGGGGTGAAGAGTACGGCCTGTGCCACCGCCTGATGCAACTGAGAAATACTTCTTGCCCTTTTCAACACATTCTTTCTTATATGTGCCTGCAACGGGATGCTGGAAGCGTGTGGGGTTAGTTGAGTTACCTGTAATAGAAACGTCAACGCCTTCCTTCCACATAATTGCAACGCCTTCTGTTACGTCGTTTGCACCGTAGCAGTTAACCTTTGCACGAAGACCATCGGAGTAAGATTTACGGAAAACCTCTTTAACCTCACCGGTGTAATAATCCATCTCTGTTTCAACATAAGTGAAGCCGTTGATACGAGCAATAATCTGTGCAGCGTCTTTACCAAGACCGTTAAGAATAACTCTTAAAGGAGTCTTTCTAACCTTGTTAGCTTTTTCTGCGATACCGATAGCACCCTCAGCAGCTGCGAATGATTCGTGACCTGCAAGGAATGCAAAGCACTCTGTTTCATCCTCAAGAAGCATTTTACCAAGGTTACCGTGACCAAGGCCAACCTTTCTCTGGTCAGCAACTGAACCGGGGATGCAGAAAGCCTGGAGACCTTCACCGATTGCTGCAGCAGCATCAGCTGCCTTTGTGCAACCCTTTTTGATAGCGATAGCGCTACCTACTGTGTAAGCCCATTTTGCATTTTCGAAGCAGATAGGCTGAATACCCTCTGCGATTTTGTAAGGATCAAAGCCCTTTTCTTTACAGATATCAAGGCACTCTTCAATAGTGTTGATGCCGTATTTATTGATAACTTCGAGAATCTGTTTCTCACGTCTGTTATATGATTCAAATAAAGCCATTGTTATACCTCCTTAGTCCTTTCTGGGGTCAACGATCTTAACAGCATCAGCAACACGGCCATACTGACCCTTTGCCTTTTCGAATGCTGTGTTAGCGTCGTCGCCAGCCTTGATGAAGTCCATCATCTTACCGAAGTTTACGAACTGGTAACCGATGATCTCATCATCTTCGTTAAGAGCGAGGCCTGTAACATAGCCGTCTGTCATTTCAAGGTAACGGGGACCCTTTGCAAGAGTACCGTACATTGTACCAACCTGTGAGCGAAGGCCCTTACCGAGGTCCTCAAGACCTGCACCTACAACAAGGCCGTCCTCTGAGAAAGCAGACTGTGTACGACCGTAAACGATCTGAAGGAAAAGCTCTCTCATAGCTGTGTTGATAGCGTCACAAACAAGGTCTGTGTTAAGAGCTTCAAGGATTGTTCTGCCGGGAAGAATCTCAGATGCCATAGCTGCTGAGTGAGTCATACCTGAGCAACCCAATGTTTCAACGAGTGCTTCCTGAATTACACCCTCTTTTACGTTAAGTGTAAGCTTGCAAGCGCCCTGCTGAGGTGCACACCAGCCCACACCGTGTGTAAAGCCTGAAATGTCCTTAACTTCTCTGGCTTTTACCCATTTTGCTTCTTCCGGAATGGGAGCAGCACCGTGAGCAACGCCCTGTTTGATGGGGCACATTGTTTCAACTTCATGTGAATACTTCATTAAATTTTGACTCCTTTCGGATGTTAATTTTTTACCGCTATATATTCTATTATAAATCTACAATTAAGTCAAGAGCAAACCGACTTATTGCACATATATTTTTGATAAAAATATAACGAAGAATTTATATATTTTCTATAAAAACACTTGAAATTTTATGGATACATTGTATAATGGTATATTGGTCGAATTTGTTATATATAAAATGTAATTTTTAGATATATATTATTACTTGTGAGGTAACTGATGGTATTTTCAAGCCTTTTGTTTGTTTATGCGTTTTTGCCGTTATGTCTTGCATTTTACGGCATAGCACATAAAATCAAAACCAAAAACATTGTGCTTTTAATATTTTCGCTGATTTTTTATACATGGGGTGAGCCCGTATATGTTTCGCTTCTTATATTTATGACCTTTTGCGACTGGATTATTGCAAGGCTCATTGACAAAGACGGGAATTCACAAAAAAAGCGAAAGGCACTTTTAATAATTGCCTGTATTATAAACATCGGTCTTATCGGTGTATTCAAATACACCGGCTTTGTACTCGGTAACATTCAAAGTATTTTCGGCATTCCCGAAATTATACCGAAAATTGTTTTGCCAATAGGCATTTCTTTCTACACCTTTCAGCTGCTTTCCTATGTTGTTGACGTTTATCGCAAGGAAGTGCCTGCACAAAAGAACTTCTTCTGGTTGCTTTTGTATGCAAGCTTATTTCACCAATGCATTGCAGGCCCCATTGTACGTTATAAGGACGTTGAAGATGAAATTCTTCACAGAAAAATCAAAACCGATGAGGTTGCTGGCGGAATAATGCGATTCACCGTAGGTCTTTCAAAAAAAGCGTTACTTGCCAA
This sequence comes from Acutalibacteraceae bacterium, assembly GCA_045577835.1. Taxonomy (GTDB): domain Bacteria; phylum Bacillota; class Clostridia; order Oscillospirales; family Acutalibacteraceae; genus UBA737. The sequence continues at coordinate 72,458 of JAZNJD010000050.1, forward strand.
CACCTGCGGATCACTTTCCGATTCCCTTTTAGTTCCTGACTCACTCATAAATTCGTCTGCAGCAACTGCACTTGCAGAGCTTTCGGAACGCTCCGTTGCAGGCTTGTGGCTCGGTGTTATTTTCTACGCATTGCAGATTTATCTCGATTTTTCCGCATATTCGGATATGGCTATAGGTATGGGTCAGATAGTGGGCTTTCATTTCAAAGAGAACTTTGATTATCCCTACACCTCAAAATCTGTTACTGAATTCTGGCGCAGATGGCATATAAGCCTTGGCTCATTTTTCAGAGATTACGTTTATATCCCACTTGGCGGTAACCGTAAAGGAACACTCAAAACCTATCGCAATATTTTGGTTGTATGGTTACTTACGGGTCTTTGGCACGGTGCATCTTGGAACTTTGTTCTGTGGGGCTTATTCTTCTGCGTATTCCTTGTCATAGAAAAGCTGGGACTTCTTAAAGCACTTAATAAAATCCCCGCAATATTCTCCCACGCTTATTTATTAATTGTTATTTTATTCGGTTGGATTCTGTTCCGTTTCTCAAACTTTGATTTCATCCCCGTGGTACTTAAAGGTATGTTCGGATTAAACGGAAACCCATTTACTGATTTTGAAACCGAAAAGCTTTTTACGGGCAACGCTGTATTTTTGATTGTAGCGTTTATAGCCGTAACACCTCTTGTAAGAAACCTTGCCAAAAGAATAAAACCCGGCAACAACAAAGCATTAAAGCTGATTTACCACACTGCCGAAACAATAATTCCGTTGGCATTTTTGCTTCTTTCAACCCTTGCACTTGTAGGTGACAGCTACAACCCTTTCCTTTATTTCCAATTCTGATAACAATCGCAAAACTCGTCGGAGGCTTATAAATGATTTATAACAAGCCGCGTGATATTAAGCTTCGCGCACTCCCCTCCTTAAGCAGTCTTGTAAGCGGCAAAGCCAAAAAGACTGTTGTTAACGGGGAAAACACCGACAATTTAACAAACATAAGACAAGCTGTATCCCAAACCACGGATACGGCCGGTACTGTTATATCCTCAAGCAAGAAGACTTTTAAAAGCAATTCAAAGGATGCAACAGATAACACCACGGATTTTGATATTATATTAAAACCCGAAAGCACTGCGGAGGTTTATGATCTTACGGAAATGCCTGTTATTGACGGCATTCCTATGCTTGTTTTACCTGAGGAAAAAGTCGTTATTCAAAGAGAAGATATTTTCAAAGAGGCTACCCCTATACAAAACACAAAAACCGCCTCTGAACTCGGGAAAGAAGAAAAAACAGCACAGAACGAGACTGTTGACCTTGCAGATATGCCTGATATTGACGGCATACCCTTACTCCCCACAAACGCAACCGAGGGCTACGAGAAAATTCAGCTTATCCAGGAATTCCACTACGCTCCCACAAAGGTTACAACAGTAATAGCCGAAAACATTCCCAGACCCGTATTCGATGATGATGAATACGGTCAGCGTCTTGAAAAAGA
>JAZNJD010000051.1:0-19491 GCA_045577835.1 Acutalibacteraceae bacterium
GCGGCGATCCTTATGTTGCCTCTCAACAGATATACTACTGCATCCGACGGAAAATATCTTACATATACAAGATCGGGTGACAATGAAAATATCGGAATAGACAGAGACGTTGTTATAGAAGGTACTACGACAAGACCTACCTCGAGAACAGAGACGGTTGTAGGCGCTACGTATATCCAGAAGGGTATCGTTCTTGCAAAGGATCAGTTCGTTGCATCGGGTAACGCAACAACGGTTACGGATCCTTCCTTCGGAACGGTCAAGCGTATGCCGGTTATGGTGCTTATGTCTGACGGCGCACCTACCTTCAGCAGCACCAACTTCCAAAACCCCACCTCCATTAATCTTGGTGACGGAACCGCCACCAGCGCCGCACAGGGCTTTGTAAATCAGCTCACCGCCGCTTATGCTAAGAAACAGGTGGAGGAAAAATATGATACATCTGCACTTTTCTACACTATAGGTCTTGGTGTTTCAAACGATGCGGTAGCTGTTAGTGTTCTTGACCCTGATAATAAAGATGCCTCTGTTGCAATAAACGATTTCTGGTCACAATGGAACAGAACAGCAGTCGGCAGATCTGTAACCGTTCAGTCAGCTACTTGGTGGAGTGAGGCAAGAACCGTTACAAAGATTGACGGACTAGAACAAAATTATGTTGACGATTATATAAATGTAGAAAACGATAATAGCAATATTTCTTTAGGCGAAAGATTAAAGCAAGCGTTTGCTGATATTGTTGGAAAAATAAACCTACAGTCAAAGTATACACCAACACTTATTTCTCAAACGGGCGAAAATCACTCGGGCTTTATCTCCTTTGTAGATAAAATCGGTGAATATATGCAGGTTACAGACATAAAGGGTATTGTTATCAATAATAAGCTTTATTCGGGTGCAGACCTCGCCTCTAACTTTGTAACAGGCGGCGGAAATCTTGGTACCTTTGATAACCCCACCGAGCTCGGTCACGAAATGGTGGCGGCTGTGCGTCAAAGAATTGGTCTTGCAAGTGATGACGAAGCCAGAACGCTTATAGGTCTTGCCTATGAATACAGACAGATTCGTTATAGCAGCCCAACCGACTATTCAAACTATATTGGCTGGTATGCCGATGGAGACAATAAATTCCTTGGCTTCTATCAAGACGGTGTTACCAATATCACCAATCCTCAGGCTGTATACACAATTAAATCCTACGGCTATCTTGGTGTAGAGCATGACTCCAATATGATGTATGCAACCGTTCAGGTAAGACACAACATCAAAACAGGTGAGGAAACCCTAGCCTTTGCGGTACCTGCCGCACTCATTCCTGTTATGACCTACAATGTGTCACTTGACAGTCAGGGAGAGCTTACAAATATTGAAACAAGCGGATCGGAAAGTCCTATCCGTCTTGTATACGAGGTTGCTCTTGACAGCCATATTAACGAATGGAATGTAAAGGATGTTGTGTCGGCAGATTATCTTGCAGACCAGCACAATATTAATGCAGACGGCTCTATCAACTTCTATTCTAATGACTGGGAGCACACCAACAGCACGGGTTACAATACAGTTAACACATACTCCTATTTTAACCCCTCAAGACAAAACGAAGAGTATTATTACACCGCTGATACTCCTGTTTATACCGATGATAATGGTACCTTATACGAGGGCGCTTCTGCACCTAATACTAACGGCAGCTATTACCGTGCATATACCGTTTATGAGAAGGACGGCTCTGCACAAACCAAAAAAACGGTTTACCGTAGGCTTTCTGTTGCCGCACTCGAAACCGCAAAGAAGACCGACGGAACAAATAATTGGTATATTCCAAACGGTAATGTTCACGTAAATCTTGACGGATATACAGTTAATAAGCAGCAAAACAAAACAGCTACTCTTAATGTGGCATATCAGCCGTTCGTAGACGTTTACGGTCACAATGTAAATGATGCAAACCACAGCTTTTATGTTGGCGCAACACTTGGCAACAACGGCAAATTAACCCTTAAGACTCAAACAGGTATTAAGCTTAGCAAGACAATGGCTAACGGCGCTACTGCCACCGATGAACTCTTTAGCTTCGAGCTTGACAATATGACATCAGCTTCAAGTGAGCACGCAGCTCTTCTTATAGATGTTGACGGAACTGAAACGGTTAAGCTTATAAGGTTTGATAGCAACGGCAAAGTAACCGTTGAACTTAAGGCAGGTCAAACCCTTTATATCGGTGATATGGAAAATATGGGTTCGGTTACAGTTAAGGAAATTGAAACCGCCGCATATGTGCCATCTGTTACCGTAAACGGTCAAGAGGCATTAAACCCCGCAACCGTTACGATAACCGACAATCAAATTTCCGATGTAGCCTTCGTTAATGCCGACAGAGGAACAGGTAATCTAACCGTTGCAAAACAGGTTGAGCACGACTTTGGTGTTGACTATCAAATTCCTGCAAATAAACTGTTCACTGTTAAGGTAACCCTTAGCGGTATAGGAACAGCTAATGCTACCTTTGATGCGGCACATACACTCGGCACTTATAGCGATATTTCTACCGACGCAAACGGAAGCTTTACCGTAACACTTGCTCACGGTCAGCAGTTTGAGGTGTTCGGTCTTCCTGCAGGAACGGTTGCAACTGTGGTTGAAACCGAATACAGCAGCGGCTTTACCCCTATTTATTGGGATAACGGCGTGCAGGGTGACGGACAGGTAACCATAGCTAAAGACACCACCTCTTCGGTTATAGTAATAAATGACTATCAGGCGGCAGAGGTTTATCCTGTAAATATTAGTGTTAGCGGAAGCAAGGTGCTTAAAAATCAGACCTGGCAACCAAACTACAGCTTTGAATTTAAGTTACAGAAGCTTCAAAACGACGGCAGTTGGCAGGATTTAGCTACTGCAACTGCTACCTACAACAGCGCCACCTTTGATTTTGACAACGCTTTTGATAACGAGCGTTACACTGAGGCAGGCACCTATTATTACCGTATTATTGAGATAGAACCCGCTACAGCTCTTGGCGGATTTACCTACGATAAGACAGTACACTCCTTCTCGGTTATCGTTGGCGATACAAATATGGACGGAAAACTCGAAATTACTAATGTGGTAGCTTCCAGACCTGAAACAACAAAAGTAACAAATTCTAACGGTGATTGGAATGTAAATGCAGAGTTTACCAATGTGTATTCTGCCAGCGGTAGCGCTACAGTCACAATCGACCTTAACAAAGAAATTACTAATATCGGCGGCTCAGATAAATCCTTAGCAGGTTACACCTTTGGATTATATGAAGGCAATACTCTTGTTCGCACCTCTGCGGCAACTACCGACCGTGGCTTTGCAAGAATGGTCCTCACCTATGATGCCGACGAAATGAATGCGAGCACCGAGATTTTTGAGTATGTTCTTAAAGAAATTGCTCCAAATCCTCTGCCTAACGGCTGGACCTACAGCACAAAAGAGGTTGCTGTTACTGTAGAGGTTAAGGATAATTTTGACGGCACCATTTCGGCTGTAATATACACAGGTGACCAGAAGCCTGCCAATGCAGGAACTTCTATCGAGGAAACCTTTACCAACACCTACAATCCTGACGATGCCGAGCTTCCAATAAATTTTGTAAGCAAGAAAATCTCAGGTAGAGAGCTTAAATCCACCGATAACTTCACCTTTGAGGTTCAGAAGCAGGACGGTACAACCGTTTTGACAGGCTCTAATAACGGCACCCAAACGGTTACCTTCAATGACACCTTAAAGTTTAGCGAGGTAGGAAGTTACTTCTACAACATCGTTGAAACCTCTGCTAGCGGTAACGGTATTACCGTAGATAATACGGTTTATCGTATGATAGTTAATGTAACCGATGTGGACGGTGAGTTAGTAGCTAACTATTCAATTGTTAATGTTGTAGGCAACAACGTTGTATTTACAAATGTTTATAAGGCTGCTGAAACCGCATATACCATCGGCGGCACGAAGAAGCTAACAGGCAGAACACTCCTTAACGATGAGTTTACCTTTGTTCTCACTGAGGCGCTAAATGCCAACGGCGACATCGCCGCAGGTGCTAAGACCTACGAGACACACAATGAGTTCGAGGGCAGATTTGAATTCCCCGAAATCACCTACACTAAAGCAGGAAATTACTACTATGTGGTATCGGAAAAGCGTAACGGCGGCAGCTCTTACGGTATTAAGTATGATACCAATACCTTTGTTGTAACCGTAACCGTTAAGGACGATACAGAAAACGGTAGGTTGGTTGCAACTGCAAACCTTGACGCTGACGATATTATCTTTAACAATCAGTATGTTGCAGAGCCTGTATCTAAGCGTATTGACGGTGAAAAGATATTAAACGGTAAAACACTTGTTTTAGGTCAGTTTGAGTTTGAGCTTTGGCAGTCAAATGCCGAATGGGGATATGTAAACGCAACACCTATTCAGACAGTTAAGAACGATGGTCAAGGCGGATTTGCATTCGGCTTTGTGGATTACAACAACAGCAATGCGACCGACTTTACAAAGGTAGGAAATTATTACTACCTTATCAAAGAAGTTAACGGCGGTCAGACCATAAAGGGTATAACCTATGATAATACCGTTTATCGTGTGAGAGTGGAAATTACCGATGACCTAAAAGGTTTGCTTCATGCAACAGCTCATATCTATGACAATGCAGGCGTTCCTCAGCAGGCGATAGTATTTAGAAATAGCTATGAGATTACCGGTGATACCGACCTTGAAATAAACGGTACAAAGAGACTTGACAATAAAATTCCGCAAAACCGCACCTTTGAATTCGAGCTTTATAAGGCAAATGCGGCTTATGAGATTAGCGGCAACTATATTCAGAAGGCAACTCAGGATTTGGGCGGCAACTTTAAGTTCTCTATCAACTACAAGCCAAAGGATATTTCCGATACGCCTTACTACTATGTGGTAAAAGAGGTAAACGGCGGTCAGAAAATCAACGGTATTACCTATGATAATACCAAGTATCACATCGAGGTTAAGGTTGAGGATAACGGCGAGGGCGGAGTTAAGTCCACCGCAATTATCCGCAAGGGTCAAAATGTTGTAACAAGTCTTGATTTTGCAAATACCTACAAGGCAGACCCGACCACAGTTGTATTCGACGGCAAGAAAGAGCTTAAAGGCAACCGCAAGGTTAAAGCAGGCGATTACACCTTTGAAATCTTCCACGCTAACGAAAACTTTGATGTAGTAAGCAGTGCGGCACCTGCTGTAAAGAACGATGCAAACCGTGAGTTCGAGTTTGCAGAGATTACCCTTGATACTGCAAAGAATTACTATTTCGTTGCAAAGGAAAACAGCGCAAATGCACTAAACGGCGTAACCTACGATACCTCTGAGTATCATATTACGGTTAAGGTTGTTGACAATAATCAGGGCAAGCTAGTGGTTGACAAAATCACCTATACCCGAGTTAAAGGCAACACCTCAACAAACGCTAATTCTATACTGTTTGAAAACAGCTATAAGGCAAGCAATGCAACCGTTTCTATCGGCGGTAAAAAGCTTCTAAAGAACAGAACACTTGCTGAAAATGAATTTAAGTTCTTGCTATATTCGACCGATGATACCTATGCTGTGGCTCAAAATGCTACTGCAAAGGAAGCAAAGAATAAGGCAGACGGTAGCTTTACCTTTGATGCTCTTACCTTTGAGGAAATAGGCAAATACTACTTCGTTATCATTGAAGACCCCGATACCACCGTAGAGCGTGTTACAAACGATACTGCAGAATATCACGTGGTAATCGAAATTAAGGACGATGAGAACGGCAAGCTTTACGAGGCAAGCCGAGCAATCACTAAGGTAGGCAGTAACAATGCGGTTGAAGATATAGAATTCAACAACATCTTTACTCCTAAGCCTAAGGATATTACGGTTGATATCAGCGTAGCAAAGACGGTTGTTAACAAGGGTAGCGAAAAGATAGGTCCTGAGGGCTTTGAATTTGTACTAGAAAATATCGCAACAAAAGAGAAGTTCAATATCAAGACCGATACATTGGGTAAAGCACTATTCACCTTAGGCTATACCGAAGATGATATCGGCAAGACCTACACCTATAAGCTTACCGAGGTAAATGGCGGAAAGGCAAATGTAAGCTACAGTACGGTTGAATATACCGTTACAGTGACAATTTCGCTTAACCAAAACAACGAATTAGTTGCAACCCTCACTAAAAACGGCGCAAATGCGACTGTAGTGGTTGCTGAATTTGAGAATGTTTATGATTATACCCCAACAGGTAATATTCCTAACATTCCCTCAAGCCCACAAACAGGTGCTAGAGCAAATCTTAACTTCTTGTTTGCTCTGCTGTTTGTAAGCGGCACCGCCTTCACAATAGGCGTTTACAAGGCAAAAAAGAGGGCTAAAGCTCAGTAAATCGTCGTAAAAACCCAAAAAAAGAACCGACCTTAAAAGTCGGTTCTTTTTTAAACTATTTGCTTTTACATAATCTATTTGATAGCTCGGCGAGGGTTTCAAGTGTTAGCGCTTCGCCTCTGACCGTTTCGGGAAGACCTAGGTTTATAAGCTCTGCCTTTACAAGTTCTTTTTCCAAATTCATAATGTTTGAAAGAGAGTTTAAAAGGGTTTTTCTCCTTTGGGCAAAGCAAGCGGATAGCAGCTTCCAGAAAAAAGTCTCGTCTAAAACCTTTACAGGCGGCTCTTTTAAAATGTTTAGCTTTATAACCGCAGAATCTACCTTAGGGCTTGGTAAAAATGAGCCTTTTGGTACCTTGAAAAGCATTTGCGGAATTGCATAATAGTTTACTTCGGCGGTAAAAAGACCCGCCTGTGAGGTGCCGACCTTGGCGCAAATTCTATCGGCAACCTCCTTTTGCACCATAACGGTAAGCGAGGCGATGTCAGCACCGCTGCGAAGGATCTGCATTATTATTTTAGAGGTTATATAATAGGGAAGATTTGCGCAGACCGTAACCCTTTCACAGTCTGCAAATTCTTTATTTACCAGCTCTTTTATATCGGTTTTCAAAACATCGTTAAAAATAACCTTTACGTTAGGAATAGAGCCTACCGTCTTTTTAAGCACAGGCTCTAGTGTTTTATCTATTTCGAGGGAAACTACCTTTTTTGCCACCTTTGATAGCTCAAGCGTTAGCACACCAGCACCGGGACCTACCTCTAAAACACCTGTGTTCTCGTCTGCAGAGGCTTCTGCCATTCTTGGACAGACCGTATTATCGGTTAAAAAGTTTTGACCGAGGGATTTCTTAAAGGAAAAATTTTCCTCCTTTAAAATTTCGTTTAACCGTTTTATACTTGTAAGGTTATCGTTCATATCGCAACTCCACTTTAAATATTAAAACCATTATACCTTATAAAATAAACTACTTCAAGAAAATTTTAGTTGCCCAAAGGACGAAAATGTGGTATTATATTCTAAAAGATAACTTTTGGAGTGAAACTAATGGATAACAGATATATAAATAAGGTTTTAGAGGAATTAAACCCTTTGTTTACCGAGCAAGGCTTTAAGGAAATAAACGGCGTTTTCAAAAACGATAAAAAGGCAGTAAAGGTAGAATATATTGAGGATAGACAAAGCTATGTGCTTTATGCCGCCGATATTGATGAGGATGGTAATCATGGCGAGCTTTCAGAGCTTACCGCTTGGCTTTTTGACGATAGCCAAAACGAAAGTGATGCTGTATCGGTTGGTATGGACTTTGCCGATACACTTAGAAAAAATATGGGAATCAAGGTAAAGCTTTCTTCTGCCGCTGCTGCAGTAGAGCTTCCAACCGCCACTAAAACAGGCGCTATGAAAATAGCAGGCTTTACAAAAAAGGTGCTTGATGTTTATCCGCAGTATAAGGATGAATATAAAGCGCACGTTGCGAAATACGGTAATTTTCTATACCTTAATTTCTTCGCTAAAACCTTGGTTGTTCAGATTAAGGAATGTATGAACGAAAATAATAAAAAATCGGTTAAAAAGCTATATGAATTATTAGAAAACGGATATATTAATGGTGATAAGGAAACAGTAAATGCAGTGGTAGCTACTCTTGCCGTAGCAGCCTATAAGGACGATAAGGTTAAAGAGGCTATTGGCAATATGTTATCTAATAACAAGCATTTTAACGATTCCTTCCAAAATTTTGCTTTGGCTTTAGCTTCTAACAAAAAGCTTAAAAAGGTATTTGAAATAGAATAAAATATATTTACAAAGGAGAAAATTTTATGGTAGCAGCAATTATAATATTGGCAATTATTTTCTTAATAGTTATTCCTAATGTTCGTATCGTACCACAGGCAACACAGTATGTTATCGAATTTTTAGGTAAATACAAGGCTGTTTGGGATGCGGGTATTCATGTTAAAATACCGTTGCTCGAAAAGGTGGCTAAGAGAATCACACTTAAAGAGCAGTTTATGGATTCTCCTCCTCAGCCGGTTATCACAAAGGATAACGTTACTATGCAGATTGATACGGTGGTTTATTTCCGCATTTTCGATGCTAAGCTCTATACCTACGGTGTAGTTAATCCTATCAACGCTCTTGAAAACCTCACAGCAACAACACTTCGTAATATTGTTGGTGAAATGGAGCTTGACGGTACACTTACTTCAAGAGACACCATCAATAATAAAATGACCGCAATTTTGGACGAGGCAACTGACCAATGGGGTATGAAGGTAACGAGGGTTGAGCTTAAAAACATCATTCCTCCCGCAGAAATTCAGAATGCGATGGAAAAGCAGATGAAGGCAGAGCGTGACCGTAGAGAAACACTCTTACAGGCAGAGGGTCACAAGGCTGCAGCCATTACCCGTGCCGAAGGTGATAAGCAGGCTATGATTTTAGCTGCAGAGGGTGAAAGAGACGCACGCATTGCCAGAGCAGAGGGTGAGGCTAAGGCTATTTACCTATCCAAAAAGGCAGAGGCGGACGGCCTTTTAGCACTCAAGGAGGCAGGCGTAGATGCCGCTGTTTTAGAGCTTAAAAAGTATGAGGCATTGGTTGAGATGGCAAACGGTACAGCTTCAAAGCTCATTATTCCTACCGATGCAGTTTCTGCGGTTACAAGCAACGCTATCTTTAGTGAAACTACAGGTCTTGGCGATACCACACCGCCTGCACCGAAGCCACCAAAAAAAGAAAAAGAAGACCCCTGTTGCGATAGGTAATACAATGCACAAAAAAGACCGTTTATGTTAAAAAATAAACGGTCTTTTTTTACTTGCTTGACAATATTTTTTTTTGTGGTAAAATATATATGATTGTGTTCCCCTGAATTAAATTGAAAGGATGTTTGACGTTTGGCTATCAAACATAAATTAGAGGAAATTTTGTCCACATTTAAAATCGAGGGCGAGGCCTTCTACTGTGAGCCGTATGGAAACGGTCACATAAACGATACATATCTCGTTAAAACTAAAACCGAAAACGGCGAAAATAAATATATGCTTCAGGGCATAAACACCTATGTTTTCAAAAACCCACAGGGTATAATGGATAACATAGAAAAGGTTACTAACTATCTTCGTGAAAAAGCACTCGGCAAGAGGGTTTTGTCGCTTATTTACAACGAGGATGGTCACACCTATTATAAGGACAGTGACGGTAGCTTTTGGCGTATGTATAATTTTATAGACAACGCCATTTGCCTTGACATAGTAGATAGTGCCGATGATTTTTATGAGTGCGCAGTAGCTTTTGGTAAATTTCAGCGTGATTTATGCAATTTCCCTGCTGACACACTTTTTGAAACCATACCCGATTTCCACAACACACCAAAGCGCTTTGAGACATTTTTGAAGGCGTGCGAAAACAATCTTTCGGGTAGAGCCGATACAGCAAAAGAGGAAATAGAGTTTGTTAAAAACCGTAAGGATTTTTGCTCTGTTTTAATTGATGCTTATAAAGAGGGAAGATTGCCCCTAAAGGTTACCCATAACGATACAAAGTCAAACAATGTTATGCTTGACGAGGAAACCCACAAGGCAGTTTGCGTTATCGACCTTGATACCATAATGCCCGGTTTCTCTGTAACCGATTTTGGTGACGCTGTGCGCTTTGGCGCATCCACTGCCGCAGAGGACGAAAAGGACCTTTCTAAAGTAAACTTCGACCTTGACTTTTTCGAGGCTTATGTAAAGGGTTTCATAAAGGGCTGTCAGGGTATGCTTGACAAAGAAGAAATAGAGCTTTTGCCCGAGGGCGCTAAAATGATGACGCTTGAATGTGGTATGCGCTTCTTGGCTGATTATATTGACGGTGATCTCTATTTCAAAACCCATTATCCCGAACATAACCTAGTTAGAGCCCGCACACAGTTTAAATTGGTTTCTGATATGGAAGCAAATTGGGATAAAATGAAGCAGATAATTCAAAATTATATCTAATAGAGCAAAAGACCTCTTCAAGTGAAGAGGTCTTTTTTATCACTGTTTTTGTTTCAAAAATTTACGCTTTTCCTTTTCGGCTGATATAAATAGTGCCGCCCAAAATATTAAAATTACCAAAGTGCCTATACAAACGGTGTAAAGTACAGGAAGATACGTGCCCACCTTATCATAAACCGAGTTCGATATAAGAGAACCGAAAAGGTTGCCTAAAGTTACTGCGGTGGTGGCAAGTAGAGCAGGCTTTGGTCCTGCACGGTGGCCAAAAAGGTCGGTGCAGATAAAGGAGGGTACAACCGCCGCCATAGTGAGAAGCGTTCCGAGGGGTATCATGGTTAAATAGCCAGCGAATAGTCCTGTAATACGGGTTAAAAAGAAGGTTGCAACGGTGCCTGAAAAAACGCATATAAATGTAACAACCTTAGCGCCTAGCTTATCGTTTATAAATCCGAGAATAATTTTTGCAACCGCAAGCGACACAAGAAACGCACTGCTGACTGTTGCGGCTTCGGTTATACTAAAACCCTTATCCTGAAAGAAAGGTACTATAATAGGGCTTACCATATATGCTAAAAGGGAGGATAAAAATACTAAGAAAACAAACAGATAGAAGTTAAGCTTTTTAAACAGCTGCTTTTCGGTATAGCCTTCAAAAAACTTTTTGTCCTTAGTGTTTTTTACAGTGCCCTCACCGTATGGCGCAAGACCTATATTTTCAGGTCTATCAAGCAAAAACACAGCTATTATTATACCTAGTGCGATATAGAGTACAGCCGATACTGTAAAGGATGTTCTCCAACTGCTTGCCTCTACTATGGAAGATAAAACCACACTGAAAATACCGCCTCCAATACCTGTTGCGGCAGAAACAATTCCTAAAATCAAGCCGTAGTTTTTATGAAACCAACGGCCTATTACATAAATCGAGGCGTTAATTATGCAAAACCCGTCACCAATTCCTAAAAAGGCATAGCCCATACAAAGCAAGGCTACGGTATAAGAATTTGAGAGAATAAAATAACCAATAGCGCCTATTGCGAGTGAGGCGGGGATTACAATACGGCTGCCGAATTTTGAAAAAAGATAACCCGAAAGCATGCTTGAAAAAACCTGTACAATACCTCGAATAGCGGCGCACAAGGCAAAGGTGCCTCTTGTAATGCCGAGCGTTTCGGAGACGGGCAGGGTATACATATTAAGATTGTTAGCAATACCGCCCGAAACGAGCATATTGACAAAGGCAATTATAACTACAACCAAAAAATATTTTTCTTTAAGCTTTGTGTTCATTTTGTCAACTCCTAAGCACATTAAGTTATCTTTATAACACAGTTTAAAAGAAAAGTCAACTAGAACAATAAAAAAGCTTCCGAAAGTTTTTCGGAAGCTTTAAAATTAATAGTTTTCAGCGTGTATTTCGAAGTAGCTTCTAGGATGCGCACAGGTAGGACAAACCTCAGGTGCTGCCTTTCCAATCATTATGTGACCACAGTTGCGGCATTCCCAAATCTTAACCTCGCTCTTTTCAAAAACAGCGGCGGTCTCAACATTTTTAAGCAGTGCACGGTATCTTTCCTCGTGATGCTTTTCAACGGCGGCTACTAAGCGGAATTTTTTAGCTAGCTCTGTAAAGCCTTCCTCTTCAGCATCCTTTGCAAAGTTTTCATACATATCGGTCCACTCGTAGTTTTCACCGTCAGCAGCGTCTTTAAGATTTTGTGCTGTATCGCCTAAACCTTCGAGCTCCTTAAACCACATTTTAGCGTGTTCCTTTTCGTTGTCTGCAGTCTTTAAAAATAGTGCTGAAATCTGCTCAAAGCCTTCCTTTTTTGCAACAGACGCAAAATATGTATATTTATTTCGTGCCTGTGACTCGCCTGCAAAAGCAGCTTCTAGGTTTTTTTCGGTTTTAGTACCAGCGTATTTGCTCATAATAAAATCTCCTTAAAATCACTTTATTTTTGCAGAGGATAGTCTAAACGAGAGTATAGCTAAACTATCCTCAAAATTAACATTTTCAACCAAAATGTCATTAGATGGAACTTCCAAATCATATTTGCCGAAATTCCAAAATGCCTTTATGCCAAGACGGACAAGAGGCTCTGACACTGCTAGAGCTTCCTCTTTTGTAAGGCAAAGAATAGCCACCTTAGGTTTTGCCTCTCGGCAAAACTCATCAAGCATCTGCATACTTCTAACGGGTATGTTTCTAATAGTTTGTCCAACTAGAGATTCCTTATTGTCAAAAAGACCAATAAGCTGAAATCCCAGTGCTTCAAAGCCGGTCTGTTGTGCTACTGCGCGGCCTAAGGTTTCAAGACCTAATAAAATAGCGGGGGTGGGCTTGTCAAAGCCTAAAACCTTTCCGATTTCATCCCGTAAAAGCTCTGTGTTATAACCGTATCCTTGCTGACCAAAGCCGCCAAAACAATTAAGGTCCTGACGAATTTGGCTTGCTGTGATGCCCATTAATTCCGACATCTCACGCGAAGATATTTTGGTTACACCGGCAGCCTTTAAATCGGTTAAAAACCGATAATACCGCGGCAATCGCCTAACGACCGAGCTAGATATTTCTCCAATTCTCATAATCTTGCTCAAATCCTTTTTTATAATGTATTATTAAGTTGTTACTAATATTTTAAAGGATTGCGAAAAAAATGTCAAGTATTGAAACCTTTACTTGATTTAATTGCAATAAAAAGGTATAATATGACCTGAATAAGATAAAACTTTAATAATGAAATTTTGCAAAGGAGAGGCGAACGGGTGAAAAAGCTGTTAACACTGTTTTTAACCTTTTTTAAAATAGGTCTTTTCACCTTTGGCGGCGGCTATGCTATGATAGCGCTCTTGGAGGATGAGTTTGTTGAGAGAAAAAAATGGGTTACCAACGATGAGTTTATGAACATTACGGTAATTGCAGAGTCTACACCCGGTCCTATTGCTATAAATTCGGCAACATATATCGGTTATAAAATAAGCGGTGTGCTAGGCTCGGCGGTTTCAACTATTGGTGTTTGCATACCTTCCTTTGTTATAATATATATAATTTCACTTTTCTTTGACCGCTTTATACAATTTGAGATAGTAGCGTCGGCATTTAAGGGTATACAGGTTTGTGTTGTATATCTTATATTTTCGGCAGGCATTAAAATGCTTAAAAACATTAAAAAGAATGTGCTTTCCTATATTCTTATAAGCCTTACAATGATTTGTATGATAGTATTTTCACTCTTTGCCGTAAAATTCTCTGCCATATTTTATATACTTATAGGCGCAGTGATAGGAATTTTCGCCTACCTTATAGGCTTTAAGCTCAAAAAGGAGGAGAAAAAATGATTTATCTAAAGCTCTTTCTCACCTTTTTGGAAATCGGTGCCGTATCGTTTGGCGGCGGCTATGGAATGTTATCTCTAATCCGAGAAAAGTGTATCACAAATAATTGGGCAACCGAAGAAGAGGTTATGAATTTTGTGGCGGTCTCGGAATCCACACCCGGTCCTATCGCCGTTAATATGGCAACCTTCATAGGCTCTAGCGAGGGCGGTTTTTGGGGCTCGTTTTTTGCAACACTTGGTTTGGTTATTCCGTCCTTTGTCATAATACTGATAATAGCGGCAATATTCAATAACCTTATGAAGCTAAAAGGTGTTGAGGCGGCGCTTACAGGCATTAAGCCTGTGGTTGTAGGCCTTATTCTTGCTACCTCGGTTACAATGTTTTTGACTAGCGTTTTTGGTGTTAAAACTATAAAATCAGGCTTTAATTTCGAGCCGCTTACATTGGTCGTTTTGGCGCTTGTTGTAGCATTAGCTATGTTTTATAAAAAATTCTTAAAGAAAAAGATTTCACCGATATTACTCATTATCTTTTCAGCAATACTTGGAATAATATTTTTTTAGGATTTTTGGCTAAGGAGTTGTAAAAAAATGAATCAGCATACCAAAAAAACCGTACTTATAGGCTTTGCATTTTTATCAATCTGCGCATTTTGGCAGATGTATGATAATGTAATACCTAAAATACTTATTGAAACCTTTCACATTCCCGAATCAATATCGGGTTATGTAATGGCGGCGGATAATATTTTAGCGTTATTTCTATTGCCCTTTTTTGGCGGCCTTTCGGATAAAAGTAAGAGCCGTATGGGTAGAAGACGTCCCTTTATCCTAATAGGCACAATTTTAGCGGTTTGCTTTATGATTTTATTGCCGCTTATAGATAACAGCTATTTTAATTCTTCGAGTGACCTTAAAATAATTTTATTTATAGTAACATTAGCGCTGGTTCTTATCTCTATGGGTATTTACAGAAGCCCTGCGGTAGCGCTAATGCCCGATGTTACACCCAAGCCACTACGCAGTAAGGGTAACGCAATTATAAATCTTATGGGTGCTATCGGCGGTATACTTTATCTGCTTATCACCACAGTTCTTTATTCCGAGTCAAGAACAAAGGGTCTTGAGCATATAAATTATCTGCCACTCTTTATAATAGTAGCAGGTATTATGCTTTTAGCGCTCTTTGTGATAATGTTCCTTGTAAACGAGCCAAAGTTGGTTGCTGAGCAGGCAGAGTATGAAAAACAACACCCTGAATTTACCCTTACCGAAAAGGATGAAGAAAAGGGCAAAGAGGTTCTTCCTAAAAAGGTAAAATTGAGTCTTGGCTTTTTGCTTATGTCAATAGCACTTTGGTATATCGGCTATAACGGCATTTCAACCTGGTTTACAACCTATGCAAAACAGGTTTGGGATATGAATTTAGGCTCGGCTTCGCTCTGCCTTACAATCGCAACCGTAGGCGCTATTGTTACCTATATCCCTGCAGGCGCTATTGCGGGTAAAATCGGCAGAAAAAAGACCATTTTATTTGGCGCGCTACTGCTTTCCTTAAGCTTTGGTGCGGGCTATGTATATAATCTATTCTTTGACCGTTTTTCACCAATACTTTATCTGCTGTTCGTATTAGTGGGTATTGCTTGGGCATCAATCAATGTTAACAGTCTTCCTATGGTTGTTGAGATGTGTTCAGGCGCCGATGTTGGCAAATTTACAGGCTTTTACTACACCTTTAGTATGGCAGGTCAGATAATAACCCCTATACTTGCAGGTTATCTTTTAGAAAATATAAGCTACAAGGTGCTTTTCCTATATTCAAGTATATTTGTTGCCCTATCCTTCGTCACAATGTGCTTTGTAAAACATGGCGATAACAAGATAGAGGTAAAAAAAGGCCTTGAAGCTTTTGATGTAGAGGATTAGTATGACTGCATTCATCATTGTTTTAAGCATTATTTTATTGCTTTTTGTTGCCTTTATATTGGCTGTAAACGGCAAGAAGGACCCAAGACTTAAAGAATTTAAGTGTTTTAAGTATGCACACAGGGGACTTCATAACGACACTCAAATCCCCGAAAACTGTATGACCGCTTTTTCTAAAGCGCTTGATAAGGGCTACGGAATAGAGTTTGATGTTCATATTTTGGCCGACGGCTCGCTTGCCGTTTTCCACGATGCAAGTCTTAAAAGAATGGTGGGCGAGGATGTACTTATTGACACCCTAACCCAAAATCAGTTAAGAAATTATAGGCTTAAAGGCACAACCGAAAGTATCCCCACCTTTAGCGAGGTTTTAGAGCTAGTAGACGGTAGAGTACCGCTGCTTATAGAATTAAAGCCGCCAAAAGAGGTGGCAAGGCTTTGCCAAACGGTGCTAGAGCAGTTAAAGGATTATAATGGAAAATATGTTATACAATCCTTTGACCCTAGGTGCATAAGGTGGTTTAAAGAAAATTCACCCGAAACCATCAGAGGTCAGATAGCGCAAAACTTTTTAAAGGATAAAAAATCAAAGGCGCCTGTGGTGTTAAAGATAATTTTAAGTTCGTTGCTATTTAACTTTTTAACCAAGCCTAACTTTGTTTCATATAAGTTTGAGGATAGAAATTGTTTAGCAGTAAAAATCGTGCAAAAGCTTTGGGGAATAGATAGCTTTACCTGGACTATAAGAAGTCCCGAAAACGCAAAAATAGCCGAAAGCGAAAACCAAACTGTAATATTCGAAAAATTCGAAGCATAAAAAATAGCCTTCCTGTTTTCAGGAAGGCTTATATTTATGTTAATTTAATTAAAAAGATTTTTGAAAAAGTCAGCTATAGCTTTAAATATTCTTGCAAAGAAGCTGCCGATTGCCTCAAAGAATGAAAGACTTTCCTTTTCTTTACCCACCTTTTCGGGATTTTCTTGGCTTTCTTGCTCTTCTTTTTCTTTTTCTTTTTCCTCGTTTTCCTTTTCTATTTCCTCTAACTTATCCCAATCCTCAGAAGGAATAACTGCTTCTTCCTCGTTTTTAAATTCGTTTTCTTCGCTTTCCTCAAGCGAATAATATACCTTATCGGTAACCTCTGAGCAGTTTTTACAATGCCTTGACATAATGCCCGTCTGCTCGGCGGTAGCTACGGTATCAACCGTCCAATCACTTTCAAAAATATGGTCGATTTTTTTAAGCTCTTTTAACTCTGTGTGACCGCAAACACTACAAGATCTCGATTTAATACCCGTTGCGATACAGGTAGGCTCTAAGGTAGTTTCGTATTTTCCAAAGGTGTGCCCTGAATTTGAACAGGTTTTGCCTATTGTTATACTGCCGTTGTGTATTGTAGCAGAAACAGGGGTATGCTCCTTGGTTGCAAAGCAGCCCTTTAAATCTTCACCGTATTTTAATGGGTCTATATTTTTTATCTTAAAGTGGTGCTCGCCCGGTGCAGCGGTATCGTTAACCGTGAAATAAAGGGTGAACATAGTGCCGTTGTATTTTCTGTTCTTAATCTCGCAGTTAACAAAGCTGACATAGCCTTTATCCTGATGGGGAGCTATTGTATAGTCGTTCCATCGGCCTAGCTTGTATTTGCTGAATGTAAAAGCGTCGTTATCATAGGAAACGGTAAAGGTCATAGCCATAATGCCCGGATTTTCGGACATATCAACATTAACCGCAATTGTATCACCCGGAATAGCGGTTTCGGTAGGGTTTACTGTAACCACAGGTCCTGTTTCGGCAAAAGAAGGTATTGCAAAGCAGGATAAAAACATTAAAGTGCTAAGAAATATTGAAAGCAATTTATTTAACTTCATAAATTTTCTCCGTATAATAATTTTTATAAGCTTATTATACTTTAAATTAATCCTAAAGTCAAATTAATAGTTTGTGAAAATTTTTTCCTCTAGCTTTTTTTCTACCGTTTTAATTTTAGAAAAATCCATAGCGTCTATATAAAATTTCTCTAAAATATCGTGAGAGGATTTGGCAAGATGTAGAGTTCTAATTGCTTCCTTTAAAAGCTCGGTGCCAAGTTTTTTGTTAAAGTTTAGACGGTTTTTAAGCTTTTGCAAGGCAGAGTTATCTGTAAATCGGCGAGAATGTATGCGTCTTGAATCAGACTCAAAGCTTACATAAGTGTTTTCACTTACAAGCGCTAAAGATAACTCAGGTATTACTATATGGTCATACATACTTGACGGTAAAAACGGACTTTTATATGTTATTATATCATAGCCTGATTTTATAGCGTTTTCGCGGAAAACATCGCATACAATAGATGATATGCCGCCTATTTTATCGCGGATAATTATAAGATTTTCGTAAGACGAAGTTATGGTTTTAGGATAAGATACTACACCCTTTGGGGTGATACCGCTTAAAAATTTGACCTGCTCACTGCCGCAATACCCTTTTTTCTTTAAATGCTTTTTTGAGAGTGCTTCGGCAAAGGCAATTACCTTTTTTGTGTCGGTAGCGCCTAGCTGTAGTGCACGATTATCACGCAAAATGGTGCCGAGTGCCGAAAGATAGGCGGAAGCCTTTTTATGAAGCAGTTTGTTTTCTGCTGAAGTAAGCATAATTTTTTCTCTTTCTAGCTTTAATTTTTCAGAATCCCAAAGCTCGCCTAAATTAACAATTTCCTCACAAACGCCGGGGTATTTAGGGTCTAGGGTGTGCGGTGCGGTGCCGTCAAGCAAAACGGTTTTAAGGTGTGGAATTACAATTCCGTCAAGTGAATCAGGGTCGCTTGAACAGGGACACAGGTCCACCGAAAAGCCCTTTCCTAAAGCCTTTTTTGCAATGCACTTCAAAAGTGAGGATTTGCCCGTTCCCGGACCGCCCTTTATGATGTATACGTTAAAGCCGTCCTCTGCCAAATAACTGTCCTCAAAGTGTGATACAAAGCCTTCACAGGAATTGGCGCCTAAAAAATATGTCTTGTTAAACTCCATATGGAAACCGCCTTTCTCAAATCAATACATATTATTCTGTTAATAAACACTTTGACACTCATAATTGTTTGTGCTATACTATTTTTATGAGTCGGCCACACGGTTGCGCAAAGAAATTTGTGAGGAAAGTCCGAGCCCCGCAGGGCAGAATAGCGGCTAACGGCCGCCGAGGGTGACCTTAGGGATAGTGCAACAGAGATATACCGCCTGAATTTCAGGTAAGGGTGGAAAGGCGAGGTAAGAGCTCACCGGCTGTTTAGGAGACTACGCAGTCCTGTAAACCCTATTCGGAGCAACGCTGACTGCAGCGATACATCTGCCCGATGTGCTGCGAAAAGCGGCTTGAGCGTCATAGCAATATGCCGTCGAGATAGATAACCGTGCTAGACAGAACTCGGCTTACAGGCCGACTCATAGACCAAGTACCATTTATGGATACTTGGTCAGTTTTATTCGCCTTACGGCGAGTTATATTGCTTCACAGTTATATTCAGCTATCGCTGAGTTGTGTTGCCTTCGGCAGTTTAAAGGCGAATAAAATATCACTGAAACCGCAAGGTTTCAATAACACTATTGCTAAAAGGCAATAATATCACTCCGACTTGGTCGGAATAAAACTCAAAAAACTCTTATACAAACAAAAAAGCGAGGTGACAACGGCACAAGTCCAGTAAAAACGGACAATAGAAAAAAGCGACCTCCTATGGTAGAATTAAAACAACTACCATAGGAGGTTTTGTTATGTCAAGAAATTATCGTCATATAAACGAATATGAAAAAGAAATATTAGAGATGAGAA
>JAZNJD010000052.1:0-16228 GCA_045577835.1 Acutalibacteraceae bacterium
GTATAAAAGAATTTGTAGACCCGTTCACGGGTAACAAGAAACAGTAGGCAAAAAAAGACAGCCGCGCGTGAGCGGCTGCCCGAAATGGTAATGCGTTGCTAAACTTTCAATGCCCCTTTTAGGGGCTAAGCCAGTAATCACACCTTATAGGGGTGGAGCATACCACCGGTTTACCGGTGGTTATGATTTATTTTTATAAAGTGTTAAAATAATCTACAATACCCTGTGTTATAGCCTTTGCTTTGAGGGTGTTTTTCTCGTCACTCGAAATATGGTTGCTGTAGTCAAATTGATTGGACATAAATCCGTTTTCGGTGAGAACTACAGGGCATACGGTCACTCTAGCCATATAGTAATAATGCCATCTAAGAGGCCAAATTTTATTATAAATTCCCGTTTGTGAAACACGGTTATTTATAAGGGTTGCCGCATCAAAAGAAAACGGTGTTGAATAAAATGTTCCGTGGCCATGCGCAGAGGACGAGGTACTGCTATCGTGGTGTACAGCTATGCATATATCGGGCTTGAAATCCCTTAACATTTTGCATCTTGTATCGGCAGAAATAGCACTGTTATCGTTTCTGCACATCATAACCTCGGCACCAAGGGATATAAGCTCTGCCTTAATTTTCTGGGCGAGCACAAGGTTTCGGTTGGCTTCGGTATATGCACCTTTACCAAATCCCGAAGCACCCACATCACGTCCGCCGTGACCTACATCAAGAAATACCTTTACGCCTGTAAGGTCGGTGCTGTATGCGTTATCAGCGTAGCTTACCTTGGCAGGATGCAAGAAGCTGAAAACAAGGTTTCCACTTGAGTCATATTCGCTGTCCCAACCGTAAAATTTGCCTTTTTGCTTTAAATAAAGCCTTAGAACAGTATTAGAACCGTCGGTTGTAAGTTCTGCAGAGCTGAAAAGAGGATTATCGGGTGAAATTGAGATTTCCCCGTCAAACTTTGTGGCGTAACAGAATTTAATTTCAAGATACTCATAGGTAGTGCTTGTAATACTGTAGTCCTGTTTTGAGGGATTTGTGTATCCTTGATTTTTAAGCTCTGCAGTAAATGGAGCCTTCCAATTGGTACCTAGTGTTAAAACGGTGTGTCTGCCTTCCTGTGTTAAAGACTTAACAGAGAGTTCGTTATGGTCGGGTAGGGTGCCAACATAACGCTTTGTAACTGTAACCTTGCCGTTTGGAACATCGTTTTTATCGGTATAAACCCTCTTGCCGTAGCGAAGCAAATAGTATGTTTTACCCGATTTAGAGTCAACTACAGTACGGGTATTGCAGTAATCTATTGTGCCCTGTGGAAGATAGCTGTTGGTAGGTCTTGACATATCGTCAGAGGTGTTACCGTCAAAGGTTTCTGCCGAATGTGCTACAACTTCGGCTATGTAGGTCTGATAGTCAAGTATGGTGTCTCGTTTACAGGTTATGCTTCCTGAGGTGGCGGTATCGGTTTTACCGTCAAGCGTTGCTTTAAAGGTTACAGAACCTAAATTTATACTCTTTTCGTTGCCTGTAGGTAGGGTGAAAGAGCCACTGAAATTCACAAATTCGGGTGGCACCGCAGAAACGTTTGCATCAACTTGCTTTTGGAGATTTATCGTTTTACCGTTAAAGGTTGCAGTAACCGTAGCGTTAGATCTTGCATAGGCGGTAACGCTAAAGGTTGTACCTGCATCATAGCTTACCTTGGCGCCTGGATATACATCATTAATAATTACATATCGGTAGTTAATTTTATATGTCTTCTTTTCGCCTTTATGCTCAAAGGTAAAGGTGTTTTCGCCAACATTTAGCGGTTTATCGAATGCGAAATTACCTTCGGGTGTACGCTCAACCTCTGCACCGTCAATAGTGAGGGGAAATTCAGGGTCAGAGCTTCCTGAAAAGCTTATTTGCGGTACGGTTACCGTAACATTTTGCTTTTTTGGAGAGGATAAAACAAGCATTTTCTTTTCAGGCTCGGGCGGTGTGCTACTGCTTTGGGCTTCATCAGGCTCTGAGCTTTGCGGCTTTGAACTTTGTGAAGAACTAGGCTTATCATTGCTAGTGGGCTGTTTTTTATCATCTTTGCCCGTTAGCAAAAACACGGTAGTAGCGGTAGCCACTAAAAGCACCGCACAAGCGATTATTATAATTAAATTTTTGTGTTGTAATAGAAAGTTTTTCATATTTTCCCCTTATATATTTTATAAATTAACAAAATTATAGCACAAAGAAATTGTTTTTACAATATAAAATAATTACTTAAATTTTGCCATATAAAAGCTTCACTTTTGTTTTAGTTGTATTTCTTTTCGCATATAATATTGTGAAAATAAAAAGGGGGATTTATATGGACGAAAATTTAAATTCTGTGGGCGGACTAGTGGTTTCGGTTACAACCTTAAGGGGTGTAAGGGGTGTAGTTGGTGCTAAGGTTACAATCTTTACAGGCACACCCGAAAATTATGAAATTATAGATGAGGATACAACCGACTCTTCGGGCAAAACAAAAAGATTTGAACTAAAAACCAAAGAGAAAGCACTTTCTGAACAGGCGGATACAGGAACTATAAAACAGATACCCTATAGCCTTTATAATGTGGCGGTTTCGGCGGACGGATATGCAAGTCAGTTAAACCTCAACATACCTATTTTTTCAGGCGTTACAACACTACAAAATATGGATATAACAAGCCTTAGCGCCTATAATAATGGGAATGAGCCGATAGTGGTTGATGAAATGCCTAAATTTAATCTGTAAAGGAGAGGGGAATTATGCCTGAGTTATTACCTGTAATACCAACCGATATAACGGTGCATTTAGGTCCCGCTACCTCACCTGCAAGAAATGTTACGGTGCCCTTTACCGATTATATTAAGAATGTGGCTTCGAGTGAAATATATCCCACCTGGCCTGAAAATGCCTTGAGGGCAAATATATATGCTATTATTTCCTTTGCGCTAAACAGAGTCTATAACGAATATTACAGGGCAAGAGGATATGATTTTGATATAACCAACACAACCGCAACCGACCAAGCCTATACCGAAAACGGAGAGGTGTTTGAGAATATCAGCAGAATAGTAGACGAAATATTTAATGATTATATAGTAAGACAGGGAAGCATAGAGCCTCTTGCGGCAAAATTCTGCAACGGAACAACCTCTACCTGTGCAGGTCTTTCGCAGTGGGGAACGGTAGATTTAGCAAACCAAGGGCTCACACCCTTTTCAATACTCACACGCTACTATGGCGACGATATAAGAATAGTAGAAAATGCGCCTGTTGAGGATGTAGGCGAATCGTATCCTGGTGCAGAACTTGAAATAGGCGACGCATCAAACGCTGTAAAAACAATACAAACCGAGCTTAACAGAATATCAAGAAATTATCCTGCCATACCAAAAATAGCGCGTGAGGACGGCGTTTTCGGTCCTGATACAGAGGCTGCTGTCACAGCCTTTCAGGAGATTTTTAATTTAAACCCTACAGGTAGGGTGGATAAAGCGACCTGGTATAGAATAAAACAGTATTTTTCGGGGGTTAAAAGCCTTTCGGAGCTTCGTTCAGAGGGACTTGAGCTTTCAGAGGTACGGGTGCCGTTTGCTTTAAGACTAGGTCCCGGTTCTACAGGCTTTGAGGTGCGCACGCTACAGTATTACCTTAATGTGATAGCGTATTTTAACCCTGAATTTAACACCATTCCTATAAATGGAATATATGACCAAACTACTACCGACGCTGTAAGGCAATTCCAAACATATTACGGACTAAATGTAACAGGAGAAACCGATGTTGCAACCTGGGAACTGCTTAACGATATATACATAAGCTCGGTGGCTTCTCTGCCTGAAGGCTATTCGGGAAATCTTGCAAAGATATATCCAGGATATTTTTTAAGCGAGGGGATGGAGGGACAAAACATCACCGACCTACAGACCTATTTAGCCCGAATTGCCGAGGTTATACCCGAAATACCTACAGTTAGTATAACGGGATATTTCGGTAGTCAGACAAGACAGTCGGTAGAGACCTTTCAACAGCTTTTTGGTCTTAATGTAACAGGAAGTGTGGGACCGCTTACCTGGTACACAATAGCGAGAGAATACGATAATATTGTATCACTTTGATTTTTTTGAATTTTAAAGCCTTTTTCAGCAACAATAAAAAAGGGAAGTGAAAAAATGGACTATATGACCAAGGATTACCAAAATACCGAATTTTCAAGCAATCTTGATAAGAATATAAGGCTTTTTAAATCCATATTTAAAAACGATGCAATACTCAGAAACCGTACGGTAGAAATAGGCAAAACAGGTCTAAAGGCATCGGTTTTTTATATGGACGGAATGGTAAATACAGTGGTGCTCAATGAATCGGTTATAAAACCGTTGGTGCTAGCAGAAATAAAGCCTGAAAGTATAGATGCTAAAAGTGTTTCATCACAAATTTTGTTTGCGGGCGAGGTATCGGAGGCTACTACAGCCGATGCGGCAATAAGAGGGGTGCTCTATGGAGATACCCTTTTAATGCTGGAGGGCGAAAATAAAGTTTTGCTCATAAACACTAAGGGTTGGAGAACAAGAGGTGTTACCGAGCCTGCGGACGAAAGGGTGCTGCAAGGTCCACGAGAGGGCTTTGACGAAGCGGCACTTTTAAATATTGCGCTAATCAGAAGGAAATTGCTAACCCCCGACCTTTGTGTTGAGCTTCAAAGGGTGGGCCGCCGCACCGAAACGGTTGTTTTTATCTGCTATCTTAAAAGTCTTGCCGACAAGGGCGTTTTAAAGGAGCTTAAAAAAAGGATAGCCTCTATTGATATTGACGGCATACTAGACAGCAACTATATAGCCGAGCTTATAAAGGAGAAAAATCCGTCGCTTTTGAAAACTACGGGCAGTACCGAGCGCCCCGACATAGTTGCGGCAAGACTTTTAGAGGGCAGAATAGCGGTTGTGGTTGACGGCACACCCGTAGTATTAACTCTGCCTTATCTATTTTCTGAAAACTTTCAATCAGACGAAGACTACTATGTTAATTATCTTGTTGCCTCAGCTAGTCGAATGATGCGCTATCTTTGCTTTTTTTTAGCTGTTAGCGTGCCTGCGGTGTTCGTTGCCTTATTGACACATCATTTAGGGCTTTTGCCCACTAATTTTTTACTCTCGGTATCGGCGCTCAGAGAGGGTGTTCCTATGAGTAGCGTTACCGAGTGCATACTTTTAATTCTTGTGTTTGAAATACTAAAGGAAACGGGACTGAGAACACCACAAAGCCAAGGCTTTGCGCTGAGTATTGTGGGCGGTCTTGTTGTAGGACAAGCAGCAGTTGAGGCTAAGATTGTTTCGGCACCTATGCTTATTGCGGTAGCGCTTAGCGGTATAGCGGGTCTTATGATACCAAGACTTCGAGGTGTGGTATTTTATCTTAGAATTATTTTGGTTATTTTAAGCGCTGTACTCGGTATGTATGGATATATAATAGGCTTTTCAATTTTTGTGTTGTCTGCTTTATCCCTTAAATCTTTCGGTGTTGACACACAGCCACTTTTGGCCTCACCCCGTTTTAAAAGCTTTAAGGATACCATAATTCGAGCATCGTGGAGTAAAATGGAGCAAAGACCGGATTTTAATGCCAATAGAATAAGACTTAAACGGAATGATAAAAATGATTAAAAAAACAGTAGCCTTTTTTCTAGCTCTCTTCATAACTGCTTTTTTCTGTGGTTGTGCGGGTTATAGGGAGACTAACGGCGGACTAACAGTTTCGTTAATAGGAATTGATAAGAACGAGCAAGGTATTAAAATGACGGTGCAAACCGTTTTGCCCGACACCGAGGGAAAGGTGGTTTGCAAAACGGTATCTGCCACTGCCAAAAATATAGAAAAAGCATATAATAAACTGCGTGACAAAACGGTTAAACCGCTGATTCTTGAGCATTGTGTGGGTGCGGCATTAGGAGAAACACTCGAAAAAAGCGATGTTTTAGAGTTTTTAAACTTTGCGGAACAAAAAAGCGATATAAATCTATCCTTAAACTTTTTTTATACTAAGGATGCTGAAAAATTCCTTGCTAATTCGTCTAACTACCGTCAGGGCGGATACGATATTATAGAGCTTATTAAAAATAATAGCAAGGTCTTTGAAAATAAGCTTTTTATGATTAAAAGAGAGCTGCACAAACAAAGCGGTGCTAAGGTGCCCTTTTTGATATTTAAGGGTGAAGAAGCGGTAATCGCAAAAACTGTTATATTGGAAGGACTTAGTTTCGGTGAAAAGTAAAACACTTGATTTTCATACTATATCTGCCGCCGCTATTTCGGTGCTTAGCTTTGCGGTGGTGTATCTTCCTGAGCTAAAGGATAAAAGCCCTATTCTTGCGGCGGTATTTGCGCTTATTATCGGTCTTCCGATATATATTATTTTTATAAAGCTGATAAACAAAACAAGTGTTAAAAATAGCATAGTAAAAAAAGCTTTTTCGGTAATTTTAAGCCTTTTCCTTATATATCTTGCCGCCAAAAGCTTTCATTCTGTAACAGATTATTTTTCTGCCTTGGTGCTACCTAAAACACCCTATTGGTTAATAATAATTTCTTTGTTTTCGCTTGTTTTATATGCGGTAATCTGCGGCGGAGATGCAGTCAAAAAGTTTACAATTTTAGGCTTTGTAGCTGTGGCGGTATTGTTGCTTGTTTTAGCCTTAGTTTCATTTAAAAATCTTGACATTTCGCTTATATCAAAGCCTAGGTTTAA
Source organism: Acutalibacteraceae bacterium (assembly GCA_045577835.1). GTDB lineage: Bacteria > Bacillota > Clostridia > Oscillospirales > Acutalibacteraceae > UBA737. The sequence goes on from JAZNJD010000052.1 coordinate 6,754, forward strand.
TCTGCCTTTTTTCAAAACAGTAGCTAAATATCTTGTGATTATTTTTCTTTTTTCTTTCGAGGTGGTTATCTTTCAAAGAAAAGGCGGAAACGAAAAAAGCTTTTTAAAAAGCACGGTTTTGGGTGTAGCGATAGGCGGCGCACTTTTAACGCTTGTGATAGCTAATTCGGCACTCGTTTTTGGTGAGGGCTATTCGGCAGAAATTGAATTTCCGTATTCATCGGCTGTCGGCACCTTTTCGGTAGGCACACTCTTTACAAGACTTGACGGTTTTGCTTATTTTATAATTCTCACAATAAATTTTTTAAAGGGTGCTTTATGCATTTTATCCTGTGAATATCTTTTGTCTTGCTTTAATATAAAGTACAGAAAGGCCTTGCTTTTTATACTTTGCACTCTTTCATTTTTGCTCTCGTTAGCACTTTAACATTTTATTTAATATGGGCGCATATCTTTTAAGGGGAGGTATGCGTTTTGTTTTTTAGAAAAATAGTATCATTTATTCTTTGTTTTATAATACTGTCTGGGATGTTTGTATTAAAAAGTAACGCTATAAGAGTGGCGGCAGGGGAGGATTTGTCCGATATAGCAGTGCCCATTGACACATCGGTTAGTAATGCCGCAATAGGAAGTAAGCTCGAAATAGCGGCTAAATCGGTGGTGCTATTAGAGGCATTTACAGGTCAGGTGCTTTATGAGGATAATTCGTCCGAAAAGCTGCCGCCGGCATCTATTACTAAGGTAATGGCATTATTACTTATAATGGAAGCCATAGATAGAGGCGATATGTCGCTTGAAGATGTTATAACTGCTAGTGAGCACGCCTGTAGTATGGGTGGCTCTCAAATCTGGCTGGAGCCTGGGGAGACTATGACGGTCGACGAGCTATTAAAAGCCACCGTTATAGCATCGGCAAACGATGCTACCGTAGCGCTCGGTGAGGCTATAGCGGGTAGTGAAGAGGGCTTTGTTGCTATGATGAACGAGAAGGCAAAAAAACTCGGAATGTCGGGTACTCGATTTGTAAACTGCACAGGGCTTGATGCCGAAGGTCATCTTACAACCGCTTATGATATTGCAATTATGTCTAGTGAGCTTATAAAGCATCCCCTTATAAAAACATATTCAACCGTTTGGATGGATTCCCTGCGTGACGGTGAGAGCGAGCTTGTAAATACCAATAAGCTAATACGCTTTTATAATGGCGCCACAGGTCTTAAAACAGGCACCACCTCGGGTGCGGGCTACTGTGTTTCAGCTACCGCCGAGCGAGACGGTATGGAGCTTGTAGCTGTTGTTATGGGCGGCAGTACCTCTGCCGATCGCTTCAACGGTGCTAAAAAGCTGCTTGATTACGGCTTTGCAAACTATAGCTTTATGAAATACAACCCAAAAATCGAGAAAAATACATATATAAAGGTTTTAAAAGGCGAGAGTAGGAGTGTTAAGGCAGAGTGCAATGGCTCTGTTAGTATTTTAAGTAAAAAAGCCGAGGCAGATAAAATCACAACAAAAATAAAGCTTAATGAAACGGTAACAGCACCTGTAAAAAAAGGCGATAAGATAGGAAGTGTTAGTGTTTATTTAGGGGATGAAGAGGTAGGCTCTGTAGATATAACCGCCGCTAAAACGGTTAAAAAGCTGACCTTAAAATCGGCTCTAGGTTGGCTAATAGCGGCTATATTTAAGGCGTGATGCTCGAAAATAATAAAATTTTTATTAACTTTGTATAAATATTTATAATAATGCTTGCAAACTTAAGTAAAATATTGTAAAATAAAGATAATAAAAATTAAAGTTCTAAAGCAAAGGAAGTTATTCGATGTCACTTAAATTCAACACCTCTTATGCTAAACAGTTTATAAGAGAAAACGACCTTGTAGGTCTAAAAACACAGGTGGAAGCAGCGCACGCCTTAGTTGAAAACAGAAACGGTCTTGGAAATGATTTTCTAGGTTGGGTAAATCTACCTTTTGATTATGACAAGGAAGAATTTGCAAGAATAAAGAAGGCTGCTGCTAAAATAAAAGAGGATACCGATGTTTTAGTAGTAATTGGTATCGGCGGCTCATATTTAGGTGCTAGAGCGGCTATTGAGTTTTTAAGAGGACCTTACTATAATTCACTTAGAAACGGTGTTCCTGAAATATACTTTGCAGGTAACAGCATTAGCGGTTCTAACCTTGCAGATTTATTAAAGCTTTGTGAGGGAAAGAGAGTATCTGTTAATATCATTTCAAAATCAGGTACTACCACAGAGCCTGCTATCGCATTCAGAGTTTTCAGAAAGTATCTTGAGGAGAAATACGGTGAGGCTGAGGCTGCAAAGCGTATCTACTGCACCACCGATAAGGCTAGAGGCACACTTAAAAAGCTAGCTGACGAAAAGGGTTATGAAACCTTTGTAGTGCCGGACGATGTAGGTGGCAGATTCTCAGTGCTTACGGCAGTAGGTCTTTTACCAATTGCAGCTGCAGGCGCAGATATTGATAAGCTAATGGCAGGCGCTCAGGCAGCCGCTAAGGATTACAATGTATGCGATATGGATAAAAACCCATGCTATCAGTATGCAGCTGTAAGAAACGCATTCTACCGCAAGGGTAAGGCTGTAGAGCTTTTAGTTTCCTATGAGCCACGCTTTACAATGATGGCAGAATGGTTTAAGCAGCTTTACGGCGAGAGCGAAGGCAAGGATAATAAGGGCCTATTCCCTGCATCCGTTACCTTCTCTACCGACCTTCACTCTTTAGGTCAGTTCGTTCAGGACGGTACAAGAATAATGTTTGAAACGGTAGTTACCATTGCTGATAATGGCGATGATATCGTTATCGAAAAGGAAGCTGACGATGGCGACGGTCTTAACTTCCTCGCAGGCAAAACAATGTCTTTTGTTAATGAAAAGGCATTTGAGGGTACAGTTCTCGCTCATACCGACGGTGGCGTGCCAAACTTCGTTATCTCGCTTGATAAGGCAGACGAAGAGCACCTCGGCAGACTTGTTTACTTCTTCGAAAAGGCTTGTGCTATTTCAGGCTATATGCTAGGTGTAAATCCATTTGACCAACCGGGTGTTGAAAGCTATAAGAAGAATATGTTCGCGCTTCTCGGTAAGCCTGGCTACGAGGCACAAAAGGCAGAGCTAGAGGCTAGACTTGCAAAAAACTAAAACAAATATGGTAAAAAGCCGCTATAAGCGGTATTAATATAAAGGAGTTGTTTTAAATGATTAAACTCATCATCGGAAAAAAAGGTTCGGGTAAAACCAAGAGGTTAGTAGACCTCGTAAATGCAGCAGCAGAAGCTAGTCTTGGCAATGTTGTATGTATTGAAAAGGGCGATACACTTACCTTCTCCGTTACACATAAGGCTCGTCTTATAGATGCTGACGCTTGCGGCATTAGCGGATATGACGAATATTACGGTTTCCTCGCAGGTATTAAGGCAGGTAACCATGACATTACACACATTTGCGGTGATGCTACACTACGTATCGGTAGCCGTGATTATGAAGAACTTGCAGCTTTCCTTGAGAGAATCGTAAAGATTGAGGATGTAGAGTTCCTATTCACCGTTTCTTGCGATGAAGCAGAGCTTCCTGCAAAGATTTTTGAGATAGCTGAAAAGCTATAATATCAAAAAGATAAAAAGTAATTTAGTAAAGGCGCACTTTGTAAATAAGTGCGCCTTTATTTTTATATAAAAAAGTGAGACAAAAGCCTCACTCTTTTGATATGTTTTTAATTTTCAAATGGCGTTTAAATCCTAGTGTATTTATAAAATACTTTTTTTGGTAAATCTATATTTCAGGTGCAATATATCCTTTATTTTCAAGAGTGCTTTTAATGGCGTCTAAAACACCCTCAGAATCAGCACGGACTGTATGATAATGATATCCGCCAGTAATATTCATTAGTTCGGAGGATTTTCCGCTTCTGACTCCTTCAATAAATTGCTTTACATGAAGACGCGAAAATATATTTAGAGGTGCTACCATTTTACCGTATACCTTGTGCCATACAAAAACATCTACAACCGTCCCGCCAAGATCAATAATCGAGTTCAACTCATCTTCGGTCTGTTCAGTAGTATGGTAAAGTTTAAACACGCGTTCCTTTAGCGGTGACTTATGCATAATATAGCCATTATGGGTAGAAAGAATATCGTAGCCTGATCCCTTTAAGACTGCTATATCCTGAACTATAATCTGTCTTGATATACCGAATTTTTCAGAAAGCGTTGCGCCTGAAACTGCTTCATTTGACGACAGAAGCAGATTGACGATTGCTTTTCTTCTGTCATGCGCTTTCATATATTCACCCCTTTATACAGCGTGCAAATTTTTAAGAGAAAGGTCTAATATCGGGGAAGAATGTGTAAGCGCACCACTTGAAATATAATCAACACCAATATCTATAAGCTTTGCAACATTTTCTTTTGTAACATTTCCGCTGCATTCGGTTTCGGCTTTTCCTGTACAGAGTTTTACAGCCTCTTTCATATCCTCTATACTCATATTATCAAGCATAATAATATCAGCACCGGCAGCAAGAGCTTCTTTTAGCATATCTAAGCTTTCAACCTCAATTTCAATCTTGCGGACAAAAGGAGCATATTCCTTTGCCATTTTAACGGCTTGCGCCACTCCGCCTGCCGCACCGATATGATTGTCCTTAAGCAAAATTCCGTCGCTGAGATTAAAACGGTGATTGTATCCTCCACCAACTTTAACAGCATATTTTTCAAAAATACGCATACCTGGAGTGGTCTTGCGAGTATCGAGAAGTTTTGTCTTGCTGCCCTTTAGCATATCCGCAATGGTGCGAGTATAGGTTGCAATACCGCTCATACGCTGTAAATAATTAAGGGCTGTCCTCTCACCTGAAAGGAGGACTCGAATGTCACCGCGAATAACACCTAATCTCTGTCCGTTCTTAACCATCTCTCCATCGGCACAGTAAAAGGTTACTTCGGTCTTATTATCAAGAAGCTCAAAAACCCTCTTAAAAACATCAAGACCTGCAATAACACCGTCTTGCTTGCAAATAAGCTCCACCTCGCCAAGCTGATAATGATGCATTACAGAATTAGTTGAAATGTCCTCGCTTGTGATATCCTCTTTAAGTGCCGCCAAAATTAAATCATCTGCATTAAGTTTCATGGTAATATTATTCATAACCTTTTTTCTCCTTTTCGATTGCTTCTAAAACTAATTTCTTGTATTCTTCTATATATCCAACATATTTTGAAGGATCTATGGTTAATTCATCGAATTGTTCAACTGCCTTATAGTTTTCTAAAATATGCCTTGCCGCCCTCTTGGCAAACACAAGACTTTCTAACAGCGAGTTACTTGCCAAACGGTTTTTTCCGTGAACACCGTTGCAGGAGGTTTCGCCAACGGCATATAATCTATCCATAGAGGTTTTACTGTAACGGTCAACGTCGATACCACCCATAAAATAATGCTGTGACGGTACAACGGGAATAGGCTCTTTTGTTACATCATAGCCCTCCTCAAGACAATGTTTATATATATTTGGAAAATGACTGCGTATTTCTTTTGATGAAATAGGTGCCAACGACAACCAAACGTGTTCGCTACCTTCTTTTTTCATTTGGTCAAATATGGCATTGGCTACAACATCACGTGGGAGTAATTCATTTACAAATCTTTCACCCTCAGAGTTAAGCAGAATTGCACCTTCGCCTCGCACCGATTCGGAAATGAGGAATCTTCTACCGTGCTTTTTGGTATAAAGTGTTGTGGGATGAATCTGTATATAATCGATATGTTGCAGTTTAATATCATACTTTAGTGCCAACGCTAAGGCGTCGCCTGTTAGATGTCGGTAGTTTGTTGAATGTTTAAACAGACCGCCGATGCCACCTGTTGCTAATACCGTGTAATCAGCACTAATGCTTATATATTTCCCGTCTAAATCGTGACCTATAATACCCGTGCATATATTATCCTTACAAATAAGGTCTACCATTGTAAAGTTTTCAATGAGTGTTATATTTGCTCGGCTTTTTACAGCTTCGAGCAAATGTGAGGTGATTTCCTTTCCGGTTTCGTCCTCATGAAATAGAATTCTCGGCTTAGAGTGAGCGCCTTCACGGGTGTAAGCAAAGGCTTCGCCGTCCTTTTCAAAACGAACACCAAAGGATACTAAATCACCGATAACCTCCCTTGACGAGCGAATCATAATATCTACAGAATCGGGATTGTTTTCATAATGTCCAGCCTTCATTGTATCAGCGTAGAAGGCTTCGTAATCCTCTTGGTCACGAAGGACGCAGATGCCACCTTGTGCGAGGAATGAATCGCTTTTGGGCGCTGTATTTTTCGTGACAACGGTTATTTTTTTATCTTTTGGTAGGTTAAGTGCGCAGTAAAGACCTGCAACACCGCAACCAACAATTAAAACATCTGTAATCATTAACAACCTAACTCCAACATTCTGTCAAGAGGAATTAATGCCCTTTGACTAATATCCTCAGATATAGTTATTTCTTTATCCTCTTTTTTAAGTACCGAGAGAATTCCTTCAAGTGTGTTTAGCTTCATATCTTTACAGCAAGGGCGTGGGTTGGGATAATAAAAGCGCTTATTGGGGTTGTCCGTAACCAACCTATAGTCTACACCGTCCTCGGTGCAAATTATGTATTCGCAAGCAGTATCTTTTTTTGCAAAAGCGATAATATCTGCTGTGCTACCGATAAAATCGGATAACTCAAGCACCTCTGCTTCACATTCAGGGTGAGAAAGCACCTTTGCTGTCGGATGCTTTGCTTTTTCTGATATTACCTGTTTTGCTGTAATTTTGGCATGGATAGGACAACAACCGTCATTTAATATAATATTTTTTTCAGGTACCTGCTCTGCAACAAATCTTCCAAGATTGCGGTCGGGAATGAAAAATATATTCTTGTTTGGAAGCTTCTTCACTATATTTACAGCATTTGAGGATGTAACGCAAACATCGCTTACAGCCTTAAGCTCTGCCGTTGAATTTATATAGCAAACAACTGCAAGGTCAGCATACTTTGCTTTCATTTGGTCAATGATACCGTTTTTTACCATGTGCGCCATGGCACAGTCTGCGGTTAGGTCAGGCATAAGCACCTTTTTATCCGGATTTAGTATTTTTGCACTTTCGCCCATAAACCGAACGCCGCAAAAAACAATAATATCTGCATCACATTTCTTTGCGACCTTGGCAAGATAAAAAGAATCTCCTACATAATCCGCAATTTCCTGCACTTCGGTAGGGGTGTAATAGTGCGCAAGAATGACAGCTTTCTTCGCTATCTTTAATTGTTCGATTTGTTTTTTCATCTAAGACAGTCCTTTGCTACTCGAACTTAATTTTTAAACGAGTAGATTATACCACCAAACTTTACATCTGTCAACTTATCTGTAAACTTTTTGAGAAAAATTAGAAAATGACCAAATAACGCAGATTATATACCAAGCCTTCGGCTTGGATAAAACAAAGCACCGCTTTCGCGATGCTTTGTTTTCGGCTGTTATGAATCATTATGATAGCAATTGTTTTTATTCATGTATTATTCCGGTAATATCATCTGTATGACAAAGATTGTGATAATAAGCTTTGCCGACTTTTTTCAAGCTTTTTCAATCAACAAAAGCCTTTTAGCCGCTTCTGCTGCTTTTGATAAATATTCATCAGCTGAGATATTATCATATAAATTACTATTTCGAGCAAAGATTTCAAGCATTAGGTTTCCTCTGAAATTGACTTTTTTTAAATCTTTTAAAACCTTATTAAAATCTATATTTCCATCGAAAGGCAGCAGATGGCTATCTTGATTGTAAATTCCAAAATTATCGTGAATATGTGTGCATATAAGACGGTCGCCAAAGAGTGACATAAAATCTTTACCGGGTGTAAAGCATTTTTCGTGCCCACAATCCCAACAAAATCCTACATTATCGGCAGAAATAAAATTTTCCAATACCCATGCAAGATTTGATAATTTTCTTTGATTTTCAAAGGCGAGTTTAACATTTTTTTGTTTTGCATATTCAATTAATTTTGTAAATCTTTTTCTGCCAATATCGGTTACGGGTGGTGCATTCTCGCCTGAGGACATATGCACTACTGCAATATTCGCTCCGACTAATATACATCTATCCACACATTCTATTAGTTCTTTTAACATTATTTCTCCCGAATAACCGTCAAACCACATATCATTTATGTGTCCAAAAGGGGCATGTAAATTTTCGTATTCAATACCATTTATAGCACAGGCATCTGCTATTGCTACAAGTCTTTTTATGTCAAACAGTTCACTAAGAATAGCCGAAAATCCTAATTCCGCTATTCTCTTAATATAATCTGAATCGTGCATCCCAACACAAGAACCTATATTAATACCAACTTTATTCATAAATAAACCTCTTTAATAGTTTTAATACTACTTCCTCTATACACGCTTATGTATCACTACGTTTAGTATATTTGCAATTTCTTTATTTGAAAAAGGTATGGTTTGAAATAGATTCATACCACCCAATTCGCCATAAAAATAAAAGTTACCACTTTCAATATCAAATATTTTTTATATTTGATGCAGTTTGTGAAGCTTTAACTATCATTGTAACCTCTTTTGTTTAATTATAGCATAAATTCACAAACAAATCAATGCGAAGCATTGTATATCATCATTGCGAAAGAATTTCTGATACACACCTAAAGGTGTGATGAGATACAAGGGCGGTTTTGCCGCCCTTGATGATATACAGCCTAACGGTTGATGATATGCCATTGCTTTCGCAATGGATAAAAAAACTCTCGTTCTATTGAACGAGAGTTTTTTGTCTCTCGTGTCCAAAAAAGAACTGGGTGAAAACCAAGAATTTTCTTTACTATTTATCTCCAACAATTATTGGGATTTTAATTACCCCACAAATGTCATTTAATTTGTTGCCACTGGAACTCTCAACATGAATTTGCTCATCTGAACCTACATATAGAACAAAACCATGGTCAGACGGATGCGCAATTTTGGCCTTCAATGAACTTCCTGTATTTTTAATTTCAAATATCCCGTCTTCATTCGCTCGCTTTGCAAAAGATTCATGCGGCTCAACATCACCAAATTCAATTATAATTCGATGCTTACCTAAAGAGCCATCGTAATCTTTTATCCCATCACCGTAAAATTCTCCCTCATCTTCGGCAACCCCGCGAACCGAGTACTTACCCATTGGAAGAAAATATGTGATCTCCAAATTCAGTTCATCACTGCCTTGGGCTTTTGCTGTAATTTTTGTCACTACACCAGTGTTATACTGTAAAATATCATATAAAAAAACAGCAGAAATGCTAATAACTAAAACTACACATACTAAAATAATTATTACTTTCTTTTTCATATTGTCACCGCCTTTGGTGTATTATAGCATAAAAGCGAAGATAAATCAATGCGGAGCATTGTATATCAT
>JAZNJD010000053.1:0-65310 GCA_045577835.1 Acutalibacteraceae bacterium
CTACGACCTTAAATGTGCAGTTTTTTGTATGGATTTTGGTGAAACGAGACACATAAGGCTGTCGCCTATGTGTTGAGATGAGCCGAAAGACACCTAAAAACCGCCATTTAAGGCTGGTTCGGGTTTAGATGCTCTGGCTAAGTACTCTATGAAGTCTGCTACGGCACCGTTTTTTGCAGTACCTACCGTAACGGTACATATCGCCTTTATTTCATCGGGAGCGCCATAGGTTGCGGCAGAAATATCCGCTATTTTTAGCATTTCTAAATCATTAAAGTAATCGCCTATTGCAAAAACATTGCCCTTTTTTATACCGAAAATATCGGCAAACTTTAAAAGTCCCGTTGCCTTTGAAACGCCTTTAGGCATATGCTCTAGCACATATCTTTCTTGTGTACCGAGAGCCATAGCCGAGATTGAAAACTCACTGTTTGGAGCAAACGGCTTTATTGTTTCAATGATTTTTTCGCAAAGCTCTGTAGACTGACAAAGATAAGCCGTTTTATTAAATTTATAATCATATATCTTACCCATATCAAGAGGGGTCCACTTAAGGCCCTCGAAGGCTATGTGCTCACGTCCGTAATCGTTCATATTTGGGATATATGCAAAGTCTTTATTTTCACATAAAATCGGAGTGTCGGGGAATTTCTCATACGCTTTAACCATTGCCGCATAATCCTCTTTAGGCAAACAATCCTCAAAAACGGTTTCGCCTGTGCGATAATCGTAGGCAAGGCCTCCGTTACAACCGAGCATCAGCCCTAAATCCAACTGTGCTTCTATTCTTTCCATACCGCAAGGAAGTCTTCCTGTATTAAGCAAAAATATTCCGCCGTTTTCTTCAAAAAACTTAATTTTTTCTTTGTTTCGCTCAGGTATTACACCGCTTGAAATTAAAGTTTCGTCTAAATCGGATGCTAAAAGGCAGCCACTAAAAATTCCCATTTTTCCTCTCCAAATCATTTAAAAAAGCCTTGAAATAATCGGGCAGCTCGCTCTCAAAATCAAGCTGTCTACCGTCAGGATGAATAAAACCCAAACGTTTTGCATGAAGACACTGTCCATTTAACTTTTTTATAACCTTTTTCACACCGTAGACGTCGTCACCTGCTACAGGGTGACCTATATATGCCATATGCACCCTTATCTGATGGGTTCTGCCTGTTTTGAGTTTTAGTCTTAAATGTGTAAAATCACCATATCTTTTTATAACGGTATAATAGGTTACTGCTTCCTTTGAATTTTTATCGGTAACAGCCATCTGCTTGCGCTTTATCGGATGTCTGCCAATCGGCGCTTCTATCTTGCCGCTATCCTCTTTTATATTACCGTAGACTACCGCCTCATATTCCCTTAAAAAGCTATGCTCCTTAATCTGTGAAGCAAGGCTAAGATGCGCTTTATCGTTTTTAGCGACCATCAAAAGTCCTGAGGTGTTTTTATCTATTCTATGCACAATGCCCGGGCGCATAACACCGCCAATACCCGAAAGCGACTCGCCGCAATGATGCATAATGGCATTTACAAGTGTACCCGAATAGTTGCCTGCGGCGGGGTGTACCACCATTCCTTTTGGCTTATTAACAACCAAAAGGTCGTTATCCTCATAGAGAATTTCAAGCGGTATATCCTCTGCCTCGGCAGAATACTCTTTAGGCTCAGGTAGGCTTATTTCTACCTTATCGCCGTTTTTCAGCTTATAGTTTTTAGGGCGAGAAAGACCGTTTACAAGTACATTGCCCTCTACAATTATATCAGCGGCACGGGAACGTGTTATATCACACGCGCTAGCTACAAAAACATCCAGTCTTTCACTCGCACCCTCGAAAACGCTATTTATCTGATTCATTATTTACAATAGCCTTTGCGGCATTAAGCCTTTTTTGTCTTTCATCATTTATCATACCAATAGCAAAATAAAGTATTAAAAGACATGCGCCTATCACAATAGATATATCGGCAATGTTGAAAACGGGGAAGTCTTTCCAAAAGGCGAAGTGTAGAAAATCTATTACCTCGCCGCCTCTGAAAATACGGTCGATCATATTGCCGATACCGCCCGAAAGTACTAAAATAAGCGACCAAAATATAAGCTTGTTTTTCAATCCGTAACGCATAAGCAAAGCTATACAAATAAGCATTATAATAAGCGTTATAGAAACGAGCAACCAGGTATAACCGCTAAGCATACCCCAAGCGCCGCCCGTATTGTGAATATAGGTAAAATCAAGTATGCCACCTATAAACTCGGTTGATTCGCCAAGCTCAAAATTTGCGGCAACAAGCATTTTAGTATATTGGTCTGCAACCAAAACGCCTAAACCTATTATTACTGCAAGAATATAAGAAATCACAAAACTACTCCCTTTTATTCCTCTACTGTTTCTGTATCGTCGGTTTCTTCGCCGACACTGCTTAATTCGTTGCGGTTTTCATACTGCTTAGCAGCTAATGTTGCTGCCTTCGCAGGCTCTACCGGCACAGCATCGGGGATATGAGATAAAAGCTCTAAATGCTCTTTATACTTTTCGGTTATTTCTGCTTTAAAAGAGGCAACCTCTTCTTTTAGTTTATCAAAAAGCTGTTGTTGTCTCTCAACGCTTTGTGTAGTTGCTTCTTCAATTGCCTGTTTGCGAGCGGTAGCGTCTTTTATAGCGCTTTCCATTTCATTTTCGAAAGCGGTTTTGCGCTCGTTTGCCTTTTGCTCAAATGCAAATGTAAGCTGTTTTTCACGCTCGCTTATCATTGAAATACTATTTTCAGCATCCTTAATTATCTGCTCACTCTTCTGCTTTGCCTCTGCTACTATCTGGTCAGCAAGGCGCTGTGCAGAGAGCAGCACGCTTTGGATACTATCCTGTGAGCTTTTAAGATTTTGAACCTCGTTTTCAAGCTCCTTTATCTTGGTATCACGCTCGGTGATAACCCTTTCATATCTTGAAAAATCTACCTCGATTTTATCGAGAAGAATCTCTACCTCTTCCTTCTTGTAGCCATTCATAGAGTTTGAGAATTTAATGTTTTTAATATCGGTTACATTAAGCATTTCTTTTCCTCCGCTCACAAAAATTTTGTGTACTTTATTATTATACGACCTTTTTTAGAGAATTCATCGGCGCTCACAATTTCAAATTTACCTTTGCCTCTTACCGAAATTGTATCGCCGTTTGCTACCTTTACGGTACTTTTTTGCTGTGTAAACGAGTTAAGTATAACCCTACTATCATTTATAAGCTCTACTGCGGTATTTCTCGAAACTGAGCAAATAGAGGCTACTACACAGTCAAGCCTTGTTGACGCTACTGTATCGGTAAATTCCTTTTTTACAGAAACACAAGGCAGCGGCAAGGAAAAGCCCTCCTCTACCGTAACGCCTACCCTACCAACCCTTGAAAGCTGCTCCTTTACAAAAGGGGTTATCTCTCGGCTTAAAAAGATGACTGCTCTGCCGTCCTCAATCAAAATATCGCCTATCTTATCCCTTTCAATGCCTAGCGCTATTACCGAGCCTAAAAAGTCTCGGTGTGTTAAGGAATATGCCTTGTTATAGCGAATAGTGAGTGCGCTAATAGGGTATTCTGCCTCCTCGCACCATTCGGGAAGACAGGCAAGATATACCCGCTGAGCATCAGGAAAGCCTCCGCCAAAGCAGAATTTCACATCGCTATTCCTTAAAGTGTCTGCCGCTAGCACAGCATTTTCCTCGCTTAAAAAACCAAGATACCGAGGCACCTCAGTTTTTATTGCACGCTCTGCTGTATCCTTAATTCTAGCTATTAGCAGTGCGCTATCCATTAAAAGTAAACTTTGCTATCGTCAAACTCGTCGAACATAAGCTCGCCCATAAGGTCCACATCGTAAGCCACAATTATAAAGGTGCTATTAGCAACCTTTTTAATGCTTCCGTGATTAGCGTATGCCACGCCGCTTAAAAAGTCGATTATTCTTCTTGAAACCTCTCTGTTTGCGGCTTCAAGATTTAAAACTACGGTCTTTTTATCGTTGAGATGGTCTGCTATAGAGGTTACGTCTTCAAAACGGTCAGGCTTTACTAAAACTACCTGAAGCTGACGTGATGTATTTTGATTTTGGTTTGATGCCTTTGATTTAATTATGCGTGGGGATGACTCCTGCTTCTTTGGCTGAGCATAATCATCTTCAACCTTTTTTTCAGGCTCTATATCTCTTATTTCCTCCTCGTAATCATCTTCTTCGGGGATGGTCATAATGTTTTTGATGCTGTCCCAAATTTTCATTTTTACAACTCCTTACATAATTTAACTGCTTCGCAGATTATTTATTATATATTCGCTTTCCAAAGAGGGCACTGCCAACCCTTACGATGTTAGCACCTTCGCTGATTGCCACCTCGTAATCGTCCGACATTCCCATAGACAGAAAGTCCATACTACTATTATCTATTTTTTTGGCTCTAATGTCAATAAACAGTTTATACATAATAGAAAAATATTTTCTATTATCTTCTGCATTTTCGCATATAGGCGGTATTGCCATTAAACCTTTAACGCAAATATTGGGAAGTTTTGCTATTTCTCTAACCGCATTTTCGGTTTCCTCTGCCAAAAATCCCGACTTGCTTTGCTCGTTACCTATATTAACCTCAAGCAAAATATCGGTGGTTTTATTAAGCTTTGCACTCTGCTTTGAGATTTCCTTAGCCAGACGAACAGAGTCTACCGAGTGGATTAGCTCTACAAAAGGAACTATATCCTTTACCTTATTGGTTTGAAGATGGCCTATAAAATGCTTATGACAGGGCAAAAGGCTATCCTTTTTAGATAAAAATTCCTGAACTCTGTTTTCACCGATATATTCTAGTCCTTCAGAAATGGCATAGTTTATTCGCTCAACCTCTACCGTTTTTGTGGCGGCAAGAAAAATTATATTCTCTGCTTTTCTTCCCGATTTTTCGGCAGATATAGCGATATTTTGCTTTATTTCTTTAAAATTTATATCGAAATCCTTATCCGATAACCTTTCCATCGTACAGCTTTCTTCCTTTCACAACTACCTCATCATAAAGTCTTAGCACCGTTTCCTCGGCCGACTGCTTTTGCTCGCATATTATATAGTCCGAGGTGCTGTAGATTACATTAACCTTAACAAATTTTACGGTTATTCCCGAAACCACATATACACCTGTTTGACCGTCCACTACCCTAAGTGCTTTTTTAGATACTTTAAGTCCTGAATATTCCTTGTTGACAACCGTCATAGCGCCTGTTCGCATAGACGCTAGCTCACTGTTCATTTGATTACAGGAAAAGATTACAACGGCAGAATTAGAATCCTCAGAAATATTGATACGCTCAACCATAACAGGAAGCACAGGGCTTGATTTTACAGAGGTTTTAATCGAGAGAGTATCGCCCTCTTTATATTTAAGCGAATCCTTTAACGGCACCTTAGCCGCTATAAACCATTCATAGTCCGATACAATCTTACCTATCGTGCCGCCCTGTGTTTTTTGAGGCTTTATGCTTGATAGATAATCAGGTGTAATTTCGGATAGCGATTTTTCGTTTAATATGTTTTCATAACCATCGGTAACAGAAACAAAATATCCTGATAGCTCTGCCTTTATCGCGCCCTTTGAGACGGGAAGAGAATTATTTAAGAGGCTAAGCTGTTCGTTAAGCTCGGCAAGCTGCTTTGAAAAATCGGTCTGCTCGCCCGTTATTACCTGTTTACGATTTACTGCCGAAAGAAGCTCGGTAGTATCCCTAGAAGCTTCCCTGAAATCACCCGAGGAGCTATTAAAAACAAGCTCTCCCAAAGCCTTTCTGATTTTTTCGTTTACAAGCTCAATATCCGCCGCTTGAACATCGTTATAGTTTTGTATTTCGGTAATATCCTCAATCTTTTGCTTTATTTCTTCTATTTTAAGAACGGTTGCAGAGGCGTCTGTGTTACCGTAAAGCTGTGCTACTGTGCCGCCCTTTGCCACCCTTTGTCCGCTTTCTACGGCGAAGTGCAGTACATCGGACGAATTACTCTCAATTATATGTTCTTTTCTTATAACAAAGCCGGTGATATTAAGACCGTCCGTAGCGGTATAGAAATTGGCACTTTGGGTTGTAATAGGCTTGTACACAGCAGAATAAAGCTGATGAATAATAAAAACAACCGCAAAAACACCTATTAAAATTTTAGGCAGAGTATTTTTTTCCATAGCCTAAATTTTCCTTTCTATAATTTCAAGAGCCGATTTTACTGTGTTTTGTTCTCTATCGGCAAAAATCCAATTTATTCTCTCTTCCCTGTTAAACCAGGTCAGCTGTCGCTTAGCATAGCGTCTTGTTGCACGCTTAAGATTTTCGGTTGCCTCTTCGAGCGTTATTTTACCATCGAAAAATTCGAAAAACTCCTTGTGACCTATTGCCTGAACGGCGCCGCCGCTATTTGCATCAATATACGCTTTTCTAGCCTCTTCTAAAAGGCCATTTTGAAGCATTATATCAACACGCAGATTTATTCGTTCATAGAGCTTTTCTCTATCCTCATAGGTGATACCTATAAGAGTTACATCGTAAGGCGAGGCTTCCTTTTTTGAAAGCTCATTTTGCTCGGTTTTTGAAAGACCGCCTGAGAGACTAAGCTCTAACGCCCTTATAATTCGCTTTGAATCGTTAGGGTGAATTTTTTTAGCGGCATCGGGGTCTAAGCTTAACAGCTTTCTATACATTTCCTCGTTGCCTACCGCTTCAAGCTCGTTTGCAAGATTTTCTCGAAGCTTTACATCTGCGGCGTTGCCTAAAAACTTAACATTATCTATTAGCGAGTTTATATAAAGTCCTGTTCCGCCAACTATGACGGGCAGTTTACCCCTAGCCGTTATCTCGGCTATTTTTTTGTGTGCTAGTTCAACATAATCGGCAACTGTAAATTTAGTATCAGGGTCTAAAAACTCAAAAAGATGGTGAGCAATTCCCTGTTTTTCCTCATCATTAGGTGCGGCAGAGGCAATTGAAATGCCCTTATAAATCTGCATTGAATCGGCGTTTATTATTTCACCGTTTAAAGCCTTTGCTAGCTCTACTGAAAGTGCAGTTTTTCCCGATGCGGTAGGGCCTACCACACATAAAATTTTTATTTTATCATTCATTGTATTCTGCCAAACTGCCTTTCAAGCTCTTTTTTCTTTATCTCAAAGGCAACAGGTCTACCGTGAGGACAGTACATAACCTTATCGTCAGACAATGTATCGTGTGCTAGCTTTAGCTGTTCTTCTTTAGAGGTTATGTATCCTGCCTTTATAGCCGCCTTACAGGCTACAGAATGGTATATATCGTCTATTCTTTCAATGTTTACCTGTGAGCCGCTAGTCAAACTGCTTGCAGCCTCGGTAACGATAGAAGCGGCGTCCTCATTCCTAAGCATTGCAGGAATAGCCCTTACAATAACCGAACCGTTACCGAAATCCTCGATTTCAAAGCCTAGCGCCTCTAGTTTTTCTATATTTTCAAGCAAAGCGGTAATTTCGGTGTCACCTAGGCGCACCGTTACAGGCTCTAGTAAAACCTGACTTTCGCTATGGCCTTGCTCTTTTAGTTTATTAAAAATAATACGCTCGTGGGCGGCGTGCTTATCGATAAGAAACACGCTGTTTTCACACTCGACGATTATATAGGTTGAAAACGCCTCACCTATATATTTAATCTCAAGCTGAGGCTTTTCTTCTGCTACCTCTTTAGCCGCCTCCGGCTCCTTTACAGGCTCTGCTTTAGGTGTTGGCTCTTCGTATTCTATCATCACCGATTTATTATAGCTTATCTGCTCCTTATTTTCGGTGGTTTCTTGGATATACTTTTTAACCTCTTCACGCTCATAAAGTGGACGCTTATCGTCCTCTAAAACAAACTTTTGTGGCTCGATAGCTTCAAAAATATTAACTTTCTTGTTTTCTGTTTTTTCTACTGCCTTTTCGGGTGCTTTTGGCACGCTTATGGGTTGCTGTGTATAGCTTTCTGCCGACATTTTACCGAAATCAGTAGGCTTTTTAAAAGCTATTTCAGGTCTTGTATCGCCCTTTTCGATAGCACTTTTTACAGCGTAATAAACGGCAGAGAAAACCTGTTTTTCGTCCGAGAAGCGCACCTCGGTTTTAGCGGGGTGAACATTAACATCAACCGCCTCTAAAGGCATATCAATCGACAGTACAAACGCGGGGAATTTGCCTACCATCGTGCTGTTTTTATATGCCTGTTCCACAGCGGCTATAACTGTAGCAGAACGAACCAGTCTGCCGTTTAAAAAGGTATACTGTGTAGCCCTTGACTGACGGCAAAGGAACGGCTTTGAAACAAAGCCCTCAACTAAGATATTATCGGTTGTACCATTTACCTCTAAAAGTGAAGTGGCTATTTCTCTACCTAAAACACTGTAAATTGCAGTATAAAGCTTTCCGTCTCCTGAGGTGGAAAACTGTAGCTTTCCTTCCCTTATAAACTTAAACGCTATTTCAGGGTGGGAAAGGGCGGCACGCTCAACCACCGCCTGAACCGTTGTGCCCTCGGTGGCATCTTTTTTAAGGAACTTCATTCTCGCAGGGGTGTTATAAAAAATATCCCTTATGATGATTGTTGTACCCTGAGGACAGCCTGATTCTTCAAACAGCAGTTCGTTTGCGCCCTCAATTACATAGTGACTGCCAAGGGCCTCGTCCTTAGTTTTTGTAAACATTTCAATTCTTGATACACAGGCTGTAGCGGCAAGTGCCTCGCCTCTAAAGCCTAGGGTACCGATAGCGTTCAAATCGTCTGCCGATTTGATTTTGCTTGTAGCGTGGCGCAAAAAGGCTAGCGGCACATCGGAAGAATTTATACCGCAGCCATCGTCGGTTATTCTAATCATCGAAATTCCGCCACGGGAAATTTCAACCGTTATATGCTGAGCTTTAGCATCTATTGAATTTTCAATTAGCTCTTTTACAACCGAGGCAGGTCTTTCAACCACCTCGCCCGCAGCGATAAGCTCGGATATTTCCTTTGATAAAAGCTCTATTTTAGGCATAAGACCGCCTCCTTTTTAACGTAAATGGTATATTAAATAGATTTTGCTTTATTTGAAAGGTCAAAGAGTACCCCCATAGCCTCTATTGGTGTGAGTGTATTAACGTCTAGAGTTTTAAGTTCCTTTAACAAATCGGTAGCACCCTGAACCTCAAGCGGCAACTGTGCAGAGGGCTCGGATACTGTTTTATATGTAACAACACCCTCGTCGAGTGTTTTCTTGAGTATCTCTTTTGCGCGCTCTATTACAGTTTTAGGAATACCGCTAAGACTCGCCACCTCAATACCATAGCTTTCGTCCGCACCGCCGGGCACTATTCTTCTAAGGAAGATAATATCGTCTCCACGTTTTTTAGCCGAAATATTATAGTTTTTAACACCTTTCAGCTCGTTTTCCATAGCGGTTAGCTCGTGATAGTGGGTAGCAAAGAGGGATTTTGCACCTAGTTTTTTACGGTCGGCAACATATTCGAGTACTGCTCTTGCTATTGACATACCGTCGTATGTCGCGGTGCCTCTACCGATTTCGTCAAGGATAATTAGGCTATTTTTGGTTGCATTTTTAAGAATATCTGCAACCTCGCTCATCTCAACCATAAAGGTTGATTGACCTGATGCCAAATCGTCCGACGCACCTACCCTTGTATACACAGCATCAACTATGCCGATTTCTGCCATCTGTGCCGGCACAAAGGAGCCCATTTGCGCCATTATTGTAATTAGAGCCGTCTGTCGCATATATGTAGATTTGCCTGCCATATTAGGACCTGTAATGATAGCGCAACGGTTATCGTTTGTATCAAGATAGGTATCATTAGTAACAAATGGGGTTTTAATTATTTGCTCAATAACAGGATGTCTTCCCCCTGTTATGTTTATAACACCGCTGTTCGTAACTAGCGGTCTTGTGTAATTATTGTTTACTGCAACCTCGGACAGAGAGCACAGTGTATCAAGGCGTGCTATCGCATCGGCAGTAGCACGAAAACGCCCAGCCGCCTCAGCTACCTTTTTCTGAATCGACTCAAAAATCTCACGCTCAACCACAATAACACGGTCTTTTGCTGTGAGCACCCTTGTTTCAAGCTCTTTTAATTCCTCGGTTATGTAACGCTCGGCACCAACTAAGGTCTGCTTTCTTATATAATCCTCGGGCACCTTATCCTTAAAGGAATTGGTGACCTCGATATAGTAACCAAACACCCTGTTATAGCGAACTCGAAGCGTTTTAATACCCGTTCTCTCACGCTCTCTGGTTTCAATTGAAGTAAGAAGTGAGGTGCCTGAATTCATAGCCTCTCGAAGTGAATCCACCTCGGCGCTATAACCCTTTTTTATTATTTTGCCCTCTTTTATCGTGTTGGGCGCTTCATCCGAAATCGCACTTTCAATAAGGTCTGCTATATCCTCTAGAGTATCAATCTGATTAAATATTCCCTTTAGCATCTTGCAAGAAGCGTTTTTTAGAGCCTCTTTTACAAGGGGGAATTTTCTAGTAGTCTGCGCTATTGTTAAAAGCTCTTTAGGTAGCGCTGTACCGTATACCGTTTTTGTGATAATACGCTCTATATCCCTGATACCTGTCATAAATTCGATAGCTTCACAGCGCATAACGGTATCGGAGCATAGCTCTTCAATAGCATTTTGACGGAAATTTATCTCGTTTATTGAGGTTAGCGGTTGGGTTACCCAACTAGAGATTAGACGTCTTCCCATTGCGGTTTTGGTCTTATCAAGAACACCTAAAAGCGAGCCTTTTTTAGAGCCTGTTCGCATAGTCTTCTTAAGCTCTAGATTTCGTGCAGCGGTCATATCAAGCCGCATAAACTGTGCAGGTGTATAGATATTAACCTTTTTAAGTGCTATCTCTTTACGCTTTCCGTTTTCAAAGAGATAATCTATTACCGCACCTAAAGCAATCTGCGAAGCACTGTCGGTTGCTACACCTAAATTTTCAGGGCTAATAACCTTAAATCCGTCACAAACGGTGGAATAGGTATAAGCCTTTTCAAATGCGGTGCTAGGTCTATTGGTAACCGTACCCTCAAATTTTTCCTTTAAAAAGGCAGAAAGAACAGGTCTTTCAAGGTTTTTTTCGGTAACAATTATCTCGGACGGAGAAAATCTTACAATCTCATCAATTATTTTTATATCGGCATCGTTACCTGTAATTTCGGTAAGATGTGACTGACCTGTTGAAGCGTCAATAAAGCAGACAGCGGCAGCGCTATCATTAAAGTAAACCGAGGCTAGAAAATTATTTTTAGACTCATCAAGCATATCGCCCTCAATAATTGTACCGGGGGTTATTATTCTCACGATTTCACGCTTAACTATGCCTTTAGCGGTTGCAGGGTCTTCGGTTTGCTCGCAAACGGCAACCTTATATCCCTTTTCTACCAAACGGGCAATATATCCCTCGCAGCTATGATAGGGCACGCCGCACATTGGGGCACGCTCTTCAAGACCGCAATCTCTGCCTGTAAGTGTTAAATCTAACTCCTCAGAGGCAAGGCGGGCATCGTCAAAAAACATTTCATAGAAATCGCCAAGTCTAAAAAATATAATACTGTCCTTATTCTGCTCCTTGATTTCCATATACTGTGTCATCATAGGAGAAAGACCATCGGTTTTCTTTGCCATCAGTTTACTTCCTTTAGTTTTTTAACTTAAAATGTCAATTAGTGGCAACCGCCGCAGGTTGAGCATGAACCTGAACATCCTTGAACCTCAGGCTCTACTGTTTCGGGGTCTGCACCGTCAACACACTGACCGATAATGCTGTTTATATCATTAAGCATTGTATCTATCTTAACCTTTGCAGTGTTAAACTCAACCATAGCCTTACTCTGCATAACCTCAGCATAGATATTGCGAAGCTGCTCATTGAGTTCCTTTGTCTTCTGTTCGTCCTGATTTTCCTCACCCATTACACGCTCAAGGTTCATTCTAACAAGATTAAACTCGCTGATTTTTCCCTGAAGCTCGGTATCGTTATCAAGAGCGAGTTTAGCCTTTGCAAATGCTATATAGCCCTCGTCTGCCTGAATTTCTTTTCCTAAATTTCTTGCTGCACTTAAAATACTCATTTTTTATTCTCCTTAAAATTAATCTTCTATCAAAACGCCTATAAGCGTATTTGTATAATCTGTTATTTTTGCATTTTTAAAGCTACCAAGTAGCGATTTATCTCCCTTTATTTCAACGCTAAGACCCCCTGAGGTTTTGCCGATAAGCATATCCTTTTCTTCTAAATATTCATCAATTAAAAGCTCAAAGGTTTTGCCTATTAGCGCCTTGTTGTTTTGGTGAGAAATTTCGTCCTGAGTTTTAAGAAGCTCATCAAACCAAACGCCCTTTTCCTCGCGGCTTACGGGGTCTGGCATACTAGCGGCGGGGGTGCCGTTACGGGCTGAATAGATAAAGGTGAAAAGCTGTGAAAATTTAACCTCAGAAATTAGCGACAAGGTCTGTTTAAAGTCCTCATAGGTCTCCCCCGGAAAGCCCACTATAATATCGCTTGTAAAGGTTATATCGGGCATAAGCTCTCTTGCCTTTTTTATAAGGGTTAAATACTGCTCACGTGTGTATCGGCGGTTCATTTCATTAAGCACCCTGTCACTTCCCGATTGGAAAGGCAGATGCAGATGTCTTTCTACCTTTTCACAGTCCGCCATAGCTTTTAACAGCTCATCGGTACAGTCTTTTGGGTGTGAGGTCATAAAACGAATTCTGAAATTACCCGAAATATCATTTATTTTTCTAAGCAGCTTTGCAAAATTTATATCCTCTTTTAGCCCCTTGCCGTACGAATTTACATTCTGGCCTAAAAGCATTATTTCCTTAAAGCCATTTTTTATAAGACACTCGGCTTCCTTTAAAATTTCAGCCGATGCTCGTGAACGCTCTCTACCTCTAACATAGGGTACTATACAGTAGCTACAAAAGTTATCGCAACCGTACATAACAGGTAAAAAACCCCTGATTTTGCTATCTCGCTCTACAGGAATATCCTCTACAATAGGCGTATTATCGAGTGTTCGCTCAAAAATTCTTTTAGAACCTGAAAGACGGTTATATATAAACTCAGGCAGACGGTGGCTTACCTGTGTGCCGAGAACTATATCGACATACGGGTAGCTTGTCCTAAAGCGTTCTGATACCTTTTCTTGTTGTGACATACAACCTGCCACGCAAAGCAGCATATTAGGACGCTCTTTTTTATACTTTTTTATCGAGCCTACATTACCGTAAACCCTATCCTCTGCATGTTCTCTTACAGCACAGGTATTAAAAAGCACGAAATCAGCAACCGACGGGTCCTCTGTAAACTCATAACCCATCATAGCAAGCAGACCCTTTATTCTTTCGGAATCGCTTACATTTTGCTGACAGCCAAAGGTGATAATACACGCTTTAGGGCTATCGCCATAGGTGTTTTTTACAAGGATTTTTGCACGCTCGATATATTCTTTATGCCCTAATATTTGGGCGGTTTTGTTGGTAGGTAATGACAAAGTAATATCTCCCCATTTTTTAATCAGTTTATTATACTATATTTCAAAAGTTTTTTCAAGGTATTTTATATATTTATTTATATAAAAAATTATATAATACATCTTGTAAATTCGCTCGGCTTGTGGTAAAATTAACTGAATGTAAATTAGTTAAAAGGAGAAATGTTTTTTGTCATTCCCACTTGAAAATATAAGAAACTTTTGCATAGTAGCACATATAGACCACGGAAAGTCAACACTAGCTGACCGTCTTTTAGAGCTTACAAGCTCGGTAGCTCAGCGTGATATGGAAGAACAAATACTTGACAGTATGGACCTAGAGCGTGAGCGTGGTATCACCATTAAGGCACATGCCGTAACGCTATACTATACCGCAAATGACGGCACAGAATATGAGCTAAACCTTATTGACACCCCAGGACACGTTGACTTTAACTATGAGGTTTCCCGTTCCCTTGCCGCTTGCGAGGGTGCTATTTTGGTGGTTGACGCTTCACAAGGTATTGAGGCACAAACCCTTGCTAACACCTATCTTGCAGTTGACCACGGTCTTGAAATTTTGCCTGTTATAAACAAAATTGATTTACCGTCAGCAGACCCCCAAAGAATTAAACAGGAAATTGAGGATGTAATAGGTATACCTGCTGACGAGGCACCGCTGATTTCTGCTAAAACAGGTCTTAACACCGAACAGGTTTTAGAGCTAATTGTAAACGGTATCCCAGCCCCTAAGGGCGACCGTGAGGCACCGCTTAAAGCACTAATTTTTGACTCTTACTATGATGCTTACAAGGGCGTTATAGTATATTTCAGGGTTATAAGCGGAAAACTTAAATGCGGCGATACGGTTAAAATGATGGCAACGGGTGCCACCTTTGATACTGTAGAAATCGGTAGAAAGGGTGCTATGAGACTTGAGCCTTGCGACTGCCTAGAGGCAGGCGAGGTAGGTTATCTTGCCGCCTCGATTAAAACCGTTTCACAGGCTAGAGTTGGTGACACCATAACCCTAGCAGAAAACGGTGCTGACGAAGCATTACCAGGTTACAAAAATGTAAAGCCTGTTGTTTTCTGCGGTATTTATCCTGCCGACGGTGCAAAGTATCCCGACCTTAGAGAAGCACTCGAAAAACTGCAGCTAAATGACGCTTCACTAATTTTTGACCCCGAAACCTCTACCGCTCTAGGTTTTGGCTTCCGTTGCGGATTTTTAGGTCTTTTACACATGGAAATTATAGAAGAGCGACTTGAACGTGAATATAATCTTGACATTATAACAACTGCGCCTAGCGTTGAATACCGCTTTAATTTAACCGACGGTAGCACAGTTTCGGTAGATAACCCGACAAATTACCCTGACCCATCGGTAATATCCGAAGCGCTAGAGCCTGTTGCTAATGTTCACATCTACTCGCCTAACGATTATGTTGGTACAATAATGCAGCTGTGTGAAGAGCGCCGAGGCGACTATATCGATATGAAATATATGGGTGACAGGGTTGATATTCACTATGTTATGCCTATGGGCGAAATAGTTTATGACTTTTTTGATGCACTCAAATCCCGTACTAAAGGCTATGCTAGCTTTGACTATGAAACCGCAGGCTATAACAAATCTAGTCTTGTAAAGCTTGATGTTATGCTAGCAGGCGAAACGGTGGATGCACTTTCCTTTATAGTTCACAACTCAAGCTCTTATACAAGAGCAAGAAGAATAGCAGAAAAGCTAAAGGATTATATTCCACGTCAGCTTTTTGAAGTGCCTGTGCAGGTAGCAGTTGGCGGTAAAATCATCGCTCGCGAGACGGTTAAGGCGCTGAGAAAAGATGTGCTTGCAAAGTGCTACGGCGGTGATATCACCCGTAAAAAGAAACTTCTTGAAAAACAAAAGGAAGGTAAAAAGAAGATGCGCCGCTTAGGCTCGGTTGAGGTGCCTAAGGATGCATTTATGGCAGTTTTAAAGCTTGACGAATAGGAGAAAAATTATGGCTATAAGCAAAAGGCAGGCGGCTATTCGCCGTAGAAGAAAATTTATATTTTTCTCATCTGTTGCGGTAGTGTTAATTATCACAGTGGGAATACTAGGTATAAATGCGCTTATAAACGCTTTTTCAAAACCTGAGAATCCGGAGAAAAACAACAGTATCACTAGCGGCAGCGAAAACAAAAATCCTTCATCGTCAGCCGTTCAAAACAGCGAAAGCTCTGTGCCCGCTAATAAGGATAATTACAACCCTGACAACAAGCAAATGGTAACAGTAAACGGTACCGAGCTTGATGCTAATTTTCGCAGAGTAGCACTTATAAACGGCAAAAATCCTCTGCCCGATAATTACGATAAAAATGTTAGAGCGTATCTTGTGACCATCGACGCAAACCTTAGAAATAATAACTATGTTACCGATATTCACAAGGACGTTTATCCATACATCACCGCTATGGTAAAGGCGGCGCAGGCAGAGGGTATAAATTTAAAGGTTTGGTCGCCATTCCGTTCATACGGTGACCAAAAGGTATTGTTTGAGCGTCAGGTACAAAGACAAAACGGTGACGAGGAAAAAGCGGCAACGGTTGTTGCAAGACCGGGTACGAGCGAACATAACACAGGTCTTTGTGCTGACTTTAATATGGCGGACGATAAATTCGAGTCTACCCCTATGTATACTTGGATGGTAGAAAACGCTGAGGATTACGGCTTTATTTTAAGATACCCAAAGGATAAGACCGACATCACAGGCGTTATATATGAATCTTGGCATTGGCGCTTTGTTGGTATTAACACCGCAAAGGAAATGAATAAACTTAAAATGACACTCGAAGAGTATGTAGAATACAAAAACATTGATTGGCAGAGTGAATTAAACTAATAAAACGAAAGGGCGGTCTTTATGGATTGCAAACAGTTTTTTGATAAGTTATCAGGCAAAAAAATTGCTATGTGCGGAATAGGTGTGAGCAACACTCCGCTAATACTTGAGTTTCTTTCAAAGGGAGCTAGGGTTATAGCGTGCGACCGCCGTTCAAGAGAGCAGATAGGCACTATTGCTGACGATTTAGAGCGTGCAGGTGCAGAACTACAGCTCGGTGAAAACTACCTTCAAAACCTAGAGGTTGATATAATATTCAGAACACCCGGTATGAACTTTTATCTTCCCGAGCTTGAAGACGCAAGAAAAAAGGGTATCGCTGTAACTAGCGAGATGGAGGTATTCTTCGATTTGTGCCCTGCTACGATTTTTGCAGTAACAGGCTCGGACGGTAAAACCACCACCACAACCCTTATTGCAAAAATGCTTGAAGCCGAGGGCAAAAAGGTGTTTGTTGGCGGTAATATCGGCAATCCTTTGCTCCCTGAAATTGAGAATATAACCAAGGACGATTACGTAGTTGTTGAGCTTTCCTCTTTCCAGTTGATTTCAATGAGAAAAAGTCCCGATGTTGCTATCGTTACAAATGTGGCGCCTAACCACCTTGACGTGCACAAGGATATGGACGAATATGTTGAGGCAAAGAAAAATATTTTACTTCACCAAAACGCATTTTCTCGCACAGTTTTAAACCGTGACAATGAAATAACCGAGGGCTTCCGTAAAGATGTAAGAGGTCAGTCACTCGGCTTTAGTATGGAAAGAAAACTCCATAACGGCGCTTGGCTAGATAGTAAGGGTATGCTTCATATGGCATACAGAGGTATTGATGTTCCAATCCTTGACCGCAAGGATATCGCCATTATCGGTGACCATAATGTTGCTAACTACCTCACCGCAATAACTGCCGTTTGGGGTTATGTGGGTGTTGACAGTATAAAAAAGGTTGCTAAAGAATTTAAGGGTGTTGAGCACCGTATAGAGCTAGTTAGAGAGCTTAACGGTGTTAAATACTATAACGATTCAATAGCTTCGAGTCCTACAAGAACTATTGCAGGTCTTAAAGCGTTTGACCGCAAGGTAATGCTAATTGCAGGCGGTTACGATAAGCATATTCCGTTTGAACCGCTTAATCCTCACCTTGTAGAAAAGGTTAAGGTTTTATACCTTTGCGGTGCTACGGCAGACAAGATAGAAAATTGCCTTAAAGCTTATGAGGGTTATAAGGGCAGTCCTGAAATAGTAAGGGTCCAAGATATTAAAGAGGCTGTAGAAAAAGCACACCAAAGAGCTACTGACGGTGATATTGTAACGCTAAGCCCCGCCTGTGCTAGCTTTGATGCCTTCCCCAACTTTGCTAAGAGGGGTAATTTCTTTAAGGAAGTTGTGAATAGTCTTTGAAAAATATAAAGAAAGATTTAATAAGCCTTTGTGAGTCGGTTTCGGTAGGCAATATAAAAGATGCTTCTACACTTGCCGCTAAACTTTTAGGACAGTATGCAGAGGTTAAAATAAACGATAAAAACCAAACCGTTTTTGCTGTTATGAATGGCGAGCGTGACTATACCTTTATGGTAGAAGCACACATAGACCAAATTGCCTTTACCGTTACAAATATTGACGATAACGGTTTTCTAACGCTTGCAAAATGCGGCGGCTTTGACCTTAGAATTTTACCTGCAACAAGGGTACTTATTCACGGCAAGGAAACTGTAAAGGGTGTATTTTGCAGTACTCCTCCCCACCTATCAAAAGGCGATAAGGAATATAGCGATATTGCAGAATTAAAGGTTGATAGCTTACTTGGTAAAAAAGCTAAGGATATTATAAGCCTTGGCGACTTTGTAACATACGATTTTAACTGCACAGAGCTTTTAAACGACCGCATTAGCGGTGGCAGTATTGACAACCGAGCAGGCTGTGTAGCGGTAATTGAGCTAGCGCGCAGACTAAAGGGTAAAAAACTACCATTTAATGTTATATTCTGCCTTGCAGACGGTGAGGAACTAGGTAACAGAGGCGCTATCCCTGCTACCTATTCAATAGCTCCCGACGAAGCGGTAGCTATTGATGTAAGCTTCGCTACTGCACCCGATGTTAGTGATACCGAGGCAGGCGAATTAGGTGGCGGCGCAATGCTCGGCTTCTCACCCATTTTAAATAATAAAGTAACCAAAAAACTTGAAAAAGTAGCTATTGATAATAATATACCGCTTCAATACGAGGTTATGGGTGGCAGAACATCAACCGATTCCGACGTAATATCTATTAGCCGCATAGGTGTTAAAACAGGTCTTTTATCAATACCGCTAAGGAATATGCATACCCCCACCGAAACGGTTGATTTAAAGGATATTGTGAGCCTTTGCGATATTTTGGAAAATTACATTCTGTCAGGAGGTATTTTAAATGACTGATCTTTTAAAAAGCCTCTGTATGATAGACGGCACCTCGGGCGACGAAAATTCGGTTAGTGATTTTATTATACAACAGATTAAATATCATTGTGATTATACAGTTGATAATTTGGGCAACATCATTGCTTTTAAAAAAGGCAAGAAAAAACCTAAAAAAACCGTTATGTTAGATGCTCATTTAGACGAAGTAGGTCTTATTATCACCTCGGTAACAAATGACGGATTTTTGCGCTTCACCACCGTCGGCGGTATGAATACAGAGGTTTTGCTATGCCGAAATGTTTTAATAAACGGCAATATAAACGGCGTTATAGGTATGCGCCCTGTCCATTTATGTAGTGGAGATAGCGGTAAAAAGCTACCAAAGCCCGATAGCCTTTATATTGATATAGGCGCAAAGAGCAAGCAAGAAGCTTTAAGTGTAGTTTCTTTAGGTGATAGGGCAGTAATCGTGGGTGACTATTATCAAAACGGCGATTTCATTTTATCAAAGGCTCTTGATGACAGAATAGGATGTGCTATACTTTGCGAACTTATAAAAGAGGAATCAGAGTATGATTTTTGCGCCTCATTCTCTACACAGGAAGAGGTAGGTCTTCGTGGCGCTAGGGTTGCGGCATTCAGCATTGAGCCCGACTCGGCAATAATTCTTGAGTGCACCACCGCCGCCGATATTGCAGATGTTCCCGACGATAAAAAGGTATGCGTTTTAGGAAATGGTGTAGCTATTTCGTTTATGGACGGAACCACAGTTTACGATAGAGAATACTTTAACCTTGCACTAAATAGCGGACTTAATGTTCAGGTAAAAGGCGGTGTCGCAGGCGGTAATAATTCAGGATCTATTCACTTAAGCCGTGAGGGTGTTAGAACTATTACTTTATCTGTTCCTTGCAGATATATCCACTCTAATTCCTCGGTCTGCAACATAAACGATATAAAAGCACAAAAGGATTTAGCAAAATATATGCTAAAGGCTATTTGCGAGGGAAATTAAGTGATAAGTCTTATAGACAAGCTCCCGAATATTTACGATGATTTTTCGGCAGAGCTGCTTAAAATAAAATGCCTATATGAAGCTTATAGCGATATAGCGCTTTTTTGGTTACAGGATGGGACAGGCACTCTAATTTCAATGCTTGATAGCAATATGACAATATATGCTAAAAACCCCGATTTCTATGAGCTTAAAAGCTTTATAGAGGTTATATCACCTAAAAGCATTTTTACAGATTTAAAAACCGCTAAAAAGCTTAAACTACAGGTAAACGAATTAGCGGTGGTACTTAAAAGAAGCTGTGACATTAAAACTGATACAATTTCAGACCAGCTTAAAAGCGATGAAATTTACAGTATTTTAAATGTTGAGGGCTTAGCACTTCCTCCGTTTGATACCTTTGCGGTAGATTTTTGCCACCGCAAAAACAAGGGTCAGCTAAAGGTATTTGCAAAGGCAGACACCTATGCCGCTTTGTCTATATCGTATGGTGATGTATGCCTTATAAACGGTATTGCAAGCAAGGAAAAGGGACAAGGCTCTGTGGCGCTCAAAGGGATATTATCTAAAAATTTCGGCAAAACAGCACTCGTTTGTGCAAAAGAAGAAATAGTTAATTTTTATACAAAAAACGGTTTTGAAAGAGTATACGAAGCCGCTTACTGTGTGAGGTAAAATATGGAGTTTTTTAAATTCAGTCCCGCTCTAACTCAGGCGGACGCAGAGGTTGAGGCGCTTATTCGCCCACAGTTTGAAAAAATCGAGGCAAACACCCTTTACAATCAGCAAAAGGTGCTTTCTGCCTTTATTAGTAATAGAGTTAGCGAGATGCATTTAGGTGTATCAACAGGCTATGGCTACGGTGATGTAGGCAGAGATACCTTAGACGCAGTTTTAGCTCAGTGTATGGGTGCAGAGGATGCGCTGATAAGACACAGCTTTGCATCGGGCACACATACCCTATCTATTGCACTTTTCGGTATTCTTCGTCCGGGTGACAAGGTTTTATGTCTTACAGGCAGACCCTATGATACAATAACAGGTGTTTTTGGCATTGACGGTGTAGAGGACGGGTCACTAGCCGATTTCGGCGTAGAATACAACCAGATTGATTTGCTGCCAAACGGTATGCCCGATATAAACGCTATCCGTTCAGAACTTGCATGGGGCAAATACAAAATGGCTTACATACAGCGTTCACGAGGCTACAGCCTTAGACCTAGCTATTCAATAGACGATATTGAAAAGCTGTGCCGTGCAGTTAAAGAGGTATCCCCCGAAACCGTTATTATGGTGGATAACTGCTACGGAGAGTTTGTTGAAAGAAAAGAGCCCTGTGATGTGGGCGCAGACCTTTGTGCCGGCTCACTTATCAAAAACCCAGGCGGCGGTATAGCTCCCTCGGGCGGATATATCGCAGGCAAGAAAAAATATATAGCAATGTGCTCACATAGAATGACCTGTGCGGGTGTCGGCAGAGAGGTCGGCGCATCGCTCGGTCACAACCGCGAGCTTTATATGGGACTTTTTGCCGCCCCACACACCGTAGGCGAGGCGCTTAAAACCGCCGTTTACTGTGCGGCTATGCTCGAAAAGGCAGGCTTTGAGGTCAGCCCTAGATATAACGAGGACAGAGCCGATATAATTCAGAGTGTTGTGCTAAAAAGCGAAAAGGCACTTGTGGCATTTTGTAAGGGTATGCAAGCGGGCGCCCCTGTTGATTCGTTTGTATCGCCTGAGCCTTGGGATATGCCGGGCTATACCGATAAGGTTGTTATGGCGGCGGGCGCATTTACAAACGGCGCTTCTATTGAGCTTTCGGCAGACGGTCCTATCCGTCCCCCATACGCTGCGTGGATGCAGGGCGGCCTTAACTACCAAAGTGGTAAGACGGGCGTTATGCTAGCGGTAGAAAGTATGATTAGAGAAGGCGTTATTAGTAATTTCAGACGTTAAATTATAACTTAAATTTTAAGGTGGAATATAAAGTGAAGCTTGTTTTTGAAGGAAAGGTATACGAGTTAATACCGCAAAATCAGGGTATAGTTTTTCCCTATCGCAGAGGCGGTGACGACCAGAATGCTCTTGTATGCCTCAAAATGCTCTCAACCGAGAACGGTGTGATGAGTGATGTTGCTAAAAATATATATTTTATTTCAAAATTCGGCACCAACTACCGCGCCTCACTAGAGCTTTGCAGTAACTATGTGCTATCCCGTGCTCTTGTGCTACCATCAGGCAGAGTTTTTCTTTCGAGTGACAACGGCAATTCCTATCTCATAGACGGTGACGGTCTTCCTGTTTGGAGTGGCGATTTCAAATATAAAGGCGAGGTGCCCTCAGATATTGCGATATATAAAAACAGTCTTTGGGCAAGCTATAAAACAGCGGGAGTGCTAGTGCGCTTTAACCTTAACACCATGCGTGAGGAACTGCGAATAGGCGGTAAAAACACACCGTTTAATAAGCCTTGCCACATTTTTATTGAAGGCAATACAGCGTATGTTAGCAATTCGGGTTCAAATAAGCTAGTTAAGGTTAACCTAAATTCATATACGGTAGAGGACTACAAAGAATTTTCAGAGCCAATATATTCTTTCGTTAAGGTAAAAGGCAATCAGTTCGTTTTGCTTGAATCGGGAATATATGTGCTTTAAGGGGATATAAAAATGTTAGAAAAAACACTTATTTTAAACAGCTTTGACGAGGTTAAACAGTTTGTTGACCTCGCTTGTACTAAAGATTACGATATAGAGCTTATGTCGGGCAAATACATTGTAAATGCAAAATCTATCATGGGCGTTTTCAGTCTTGACCTTACAAAGCCTGTTGTTATGGCGGCACACTGCGATAGCGTTGCCGAGCTTTCCCGTCAGGTAGAAAAGTTTGCCTACAACCCAAAAACCAACAAATAAGGAACTTAAAAATGGATTTTCTCTCTTTACGCAAAAAATTAATAGAAAAAGACTTTGGCGGTATGAACGACCGTCAGTTTGAGGCTGTAACCACCGTAAACGGTCCTCTTTTAGTGCTTGCAGGTGCAGGTAGCGGTAAAACAACCGTGCTTGTAAACAGAATTGCCAACCTTGTAAAATACGGTGACGCTTATCTATCAGACGAGATACCTTTTTACACCGAAGCAGATATTAAAGAGGCTAATAATTATCTCTCAGGTCTTACCGACAACTTAATTTCAGGCGCTTTTTCCGTTAACGCGCCAAGACCATGGGAAATACTTGCAATAACCTTTACCAACAAGGCGGCGGGCGAGCTTAAAAGCCGTATTTGTGCTAAACTCGGTGAAAACGGTAACAGCATCTGGGCGGGTACGTTTCATTCGGTTTGCGGTAAAATTCTCCGTGTTAACGCAGAGCGTGCCGGCTACACCTCTCACTTCACAATCTATGATACCGATGACCAAAAGCGTGTTATGAAGGAGATTATGAAGTCAGAGGGTATAGACGAAAAGATGTTCCCTGTAAGGAGCGTTCTCTCGGCAATTTCTAACGCTAAGGATTCGCTTATTTCTCCTGAGGAATTCGAGAAAAATACAGGCAGCGATTACCGTATGCAAAAAATTGCAATTCTTTACAAAGAGTATCAAAAGAGGTTAAAATCAGCCGATGCTATGGATTTTGACGATATGATAACCGAAACGGTTAATATGTTCAAAAAAAATCCTGAGCTTTTAAAATACTATCAAAACAAATTCAAATACATAATGGTAGACGAATATCAGGATACCAACCACGCTCAGTATGTTCTTGTAAATCTCTTATCAAGAGCGCATAAAAACCTCTGTGTTGTGGGTGATGACGACCAGAGTATATACCGTTTTAGAGGCGCTACCATTGAAAATATACTAAACTTTGAGGACGATTACGATAACGCTAAAACCATTCGTCTTGAGCAAAATTATCGTTCAAAAGCCAATATTCTTAATGCCGCCAACCACCTTATCAGCAACAACAAGGGCAGAAAGGGTAAAAACCTTTGGACCGATAAGGGCGACGGCGACCTTATAAATGTTCACACCGCAACTGACGAGCGAGAAGAGGCAAAATATGTTGCCAATAAAATACTTGAAAATGTTAAAAACGGCGGTAAATTTTCTCAAAATGCCGTTTTATACCGTATGAATGCGCAGTCGGCAGCAGTTGAAAATGTGTTCGCAAGAAGCGGCATCTCATACACCGTAATCGGCGGTCACCGTTTCTATGACCGCAAGGAAATCAAGGATGTTTTGGCATATCTTTGTGTTATAAATAATTTCGCCGATAATTTAAGGCTTAAAAGAATTATAAACGAGCCAAAAAGGGGTATCGGCGATACAACCGTTAACAACGCCGCCGCAATAGCCGAATCTTTAGGTCTGTCTCTTTTTGAGGTCTTTAAAAATGCGGAGGATTATCCTACCATTTCGCGTGCCGCAGTAAAGCTTAAAGAATTCTGCGCTATGATAGAAAATCTAGCTTTGTTAGCAGAAAGCGAGTCTATCAGCACACTTGTTGAAACAATGCTCGATAAAACAGGCTATATGGATTCACTTATAATTGACACCTCCCCCGATGCTATTGATAGAAAGGCAAACGTTGAAGAGTTTGTATCTACCGTTGTGGCATACGAAAATGAAAACGAAGAGCCCTCACTTTCAGGATTTTTAGAGGAAATAGCGCTTGTTACCGATATTGATGCGCTAAATTCCTCTGAGGACCGTACCGTTATGATGACAATACATTCGGCTAAGGGACTTGAATTTGATAATGTTTTCCTTGTAGGCTTAGAGGAGGGTATATTCCCCGGTATGCAGTCTATCTATGGCGGTGCGGCAGAAATTGAGGAGGAAAGGCGCTTAGCCTACGTTGCTGTGACAAGAGCAAAGCAAAAGCTTACTATTACAAACACCTCATCCCGTATGCTTTACGGCTCAACAACACGAAACTTACCCTCAAGATTTTTAAACGAAATACCAACAGAATACAGAAACGATACCTGTGATGTTCAGCGTAGCTTCTTTGGTAGCACCTCTTCTGCTAGCGGACATAACGATAGCTTCGCTCCCCGACAGGCTGCAAAAAGTAATCCTGTATCGTTTGGAAGCAGTTCGTTTAAAAAGGCACAGACCGCGTCTGTCTCTTATTCTGCGGGACAGTGTGTTATGCATAACACCTTCGGCAAGGGAATGATAATAAAGGCTACACCTATGGGTAGTGATACTCTGCTCGAAATAGCATTCGACAATGTTGGCACAAAAAAGCTTATGGCAAACTTCGCCAAGCTTAAAACACTTTAAAATTTTCACATTTATAAGGAGTGAAAATATATGGCAATACCATCACAAGCTGTAAGAAACACCGCTAGGGCGGCGCTTAAGGGTAATTGGCTTATGGCCTCGAGCGCCTGTCTTACCTTTTTATTGGCGGTTACCTTAATTTATTTTTCATGCTCACTGCTTTCGTCGGTTATACCCGACATTATAGCCACTATCATTTTATATGTCTTAATAGTTTTTTTGCTTTCTCCTATTTTTTTAGGACTTATTAGATTTTTCAAAAATCTGATATTTGAAACAAACATCGGTTTATCGGAAATTTTTATTTATCTATCGGCATTTTCAGCTTATAAAAGGGCATTAAAACTCATTTTAGAGCTTTTGGCAAGGCTTCTCTTCTATTCTGCTATCTGCTTTTTGCCCGCAGGTACCGTAAAGCTGATAACCACCGATTTCTTCTTCGGTCTTCTAAATATCGATATCCCCTTATGGAGTCAGAGTCTTGACACACTTCTCTCGTTTTTACTCGGTATGGGTGCACTTGCTACCTTTATTATAATGCTTCGCTATTATTTAGCGCCATTTCTTTTGGTCAGCGACGATAATATGGCGGTTGACGAGGCAATTCACATGGCAACCGTAATATCACGCCGTTCTTCAAATGAGCTGTGGTCTTTAATCCTCAGCTTTTCGGGTTATATTTTACTAACGGTGTTTATGATTCCTCTAATTTTCACCCTACCCTACTTTTTATGTGCATTAGCTGTTCATTCACGCTTTGCGATTACAAATTATAATTTAACTATAGCCAAAGCATATAATTTCAAGGAGAATAGTTTATGAAAACAAAACCGTTGTTTTTTATAGTTTATGCTATAACACTTATCATAACGCTGGTAAATCTGTTTTTCACAATTAAAAGCAGTCTTTTCGCCGATATAAATGAGCTTCCCGAGGGTAAAATTCTTTATTCCTCTGTTTCCCCTACAGGCAACAAGGTGGTTAATGTTTACCGCATAGAAAATGCTCTCGGTACAGCTGTTAGAGCCGAGCTTAAAACTAACGGCAAACACACAAACGTTTTTTGGCAAACGGGAATAGATAATGTTGATATTTATTGGGAAAACAACGATGTTGCGGTTATAAACAGTATTCCGCTTAACGTTGCTCACGGCGGATTTTATGACTGTAGAAATGGTGTTTCTCTCTTTAGTGCGGGCGCTATCGAGGGCGAAGGCTTTGTTGACGAACAGGGTAATATAATACCTAAAAATTAAAACTATGATAAAGAAAAACGATATTATAGAGCTTGAAATTACAGATTATACCGATAAAGGCTTCGGTATCGGCAGATACGAGGGTATTGCAGTTTTTGTGCCGCTTTCTGCTATCGAAGATAAATTAAAGGTTAGAATTGTAAAGCTTAAAAAGAGCTATGCCTATGGTAAAATAGAGGAAATTTTATCACCCTCAAAGGATAGAGTAGAACCCGACTGTCCTGTTTTTTCAAAATGCGGAGGTTGTGCTTTTAGGCATATAAGCTATGAAAGCGAATTAAAATATAAAGAAAATGCAGTGTATAACTGTATAAAAAGGATAGGCGGCATAGATTTAGCGCCAAATCCTATAAAGTTCTTATCCCCTAACTTTTACCGAAATAAAGCACAATATCCTATAGATTTTGCGGGACAAGCAGGCTTTTATTCTACCCATTCACACAGAATAATCCCCTGTAACAGATGTCTTTTACAGCCAAAGTCCTTTGAAACTGCGGTAAAGGTTTTTGAAAATTGGATTAAGGAAAACGGTATTTCGGTATATAACGAAGAAGCCCACAAGGGACTAGTAAAGCATTTTTATCTGCGAAGTGCGGCTAGCGGCGATATTATGGCAGTAGTTGTTGTAAACGGTGACAGTCTGCCCTTTGCCGATAGGCTGATAAACGGTTTAAAATCAGCTTTAGGGGATAACTTT
The DNA here is from genome assembly GCA_045577835.1 of Acutalibacteraceae bacterium. Classification (GTDB taxonomy): domain Bacteria; phylum Bacillota; class Clostridia; order Oscillospirales; family Acutalibacteraceae; genus UBA737. The sequence goes on from JAZNJD010000053.1 coordinate 27,080, forward strand.
AAAAGTCTGCAGATAAATAAAAATAAGCAAAAAACCAATGTTGTTTTGGGTAAAGAATGTTCTGTTTTGTACGGGGATAATAGCCTTTCCGACACCCTTTGCGGTGTAAAGGTGAATATTTCGCCGCTTTCCTTTTATCAGGTAAATCACGATATGGCGGAAATTCTTTATAAAACTGCTAAGGAATATGCAAAACCACAAGATAAAATAATTTTGGACCTTTATTGCGGCGCCGGAACCATAGGTCTTTCTATGGCAAGCGAGGCTAAACAGGTAATCGGTGTAGAGATTATTCCTGAGGCAGTTGAGGATGCTAAAAGGAATGCTAAAAACGGTGGATTTTCAAACACAGAGTTTATCTGTGCCGATGCTAAAGCCGCCGCAAAGGAATTAAAAACAAGGGGACTTTTGCCCGACGTAGTTATCGTAGACCCGCCAAGAAAGGGTTGTGACGAGGCACTTATAGAAACGGTAGCAAACGACTTTTGTCCTGAGCGAATAGTTTATGTTTCCTGTGACGCGGCAACACTTGCACGTGATATTAAGCTTTTCACAGAGCTCGGCTACACATTAAAAGAATACACTCCCTGCGACCTATTCCCTCGAACTAGCCATTGTGAATGCTGTGCTTTACTTACAAAATAATATAAACTAAACCCACGGCTATCGTAAAACCGATAGCCGTGGTTTTTTTATATCAAATCTTTAGTTGCTTTTTTATTTAGTTCATTTTCCGAAAAGAGATAGGAATAGGAAAAGAATATGTAACCGCTAAGTGTTTTATCCTTTTCTATTAGCTCTACCTGTCTTTTAAGTATATCGGTTTTCTCTTTCCATTCGTGACAATCGGGCTCTGTTTCTATGCCTATCTTATAGGCGGCAAGACCTATCGTCAGCTTTACATCATAATCGCAAAGCAGCTTTTTCCAATCATTTAAAAGCCTATCAAATCGGTAGCTTCTATCGGGATATTCAAAACCGAAATACAGCTGCGGAATAATTCTATCCGCACAAGAGTTTTCCGCCCACGCCGCTACATCGGCAAAATATTCATTATAGTTTTTATCTATTGAGGCAGCAGGACTTATACTAAACTCTATATCCTTATTATGAAACTTAATTGCCGTATAACAGCCGCTTATAAGAGAATTAACATTGGCTCTGCGAAAATCCTCAAGTGACATAGGATTTTTATTTTCGACGGTGTAATTCTCATACGAAGCGCTATCAAAAGCAGGGTCGGTAGTAGGATAAAAATAATCGTCAAAATGTATACCGTCTACCTCATAACGTGATACCACCTCACGCACACCGTCTATTATAAGTCTTCTTACCTCACTCGAAGCGGGGTTTAGGTATATGCCGTTTGAAATCAGTACATTATTATCGTTACTTGCGTCTTGGTCATTAAGCCAATTATAAACAGTGCCAAACGCTTCAAGAGTCGTAACATCGCTATCGGAGGTTTTCACCCTATAAGGATTTATCCAGCCGTGAAAACGGATATTTTTACTGTGGCAGGTGTTTATCATAAATTCTAAAACATCATAATCCTTTTGGGCAGTTTTTCTATGGGGGAAAAACTCGCTTTTATAAATTGCATCGGCGAAAGCTCTTATATGTATGTAAGCGTCGGTTATTCCGCCCATTTTCATTTTTTCTGCCGCATTCTCAAATTCTGTTTTAAAATCTGCAGAACTAAGCATTATATCAAGCTCTGAAAAGCTAATCCAAACCCCTTTTACAGTATCTACTACTTTCTCTGTTTTTTGCGGACTATTATTTTGTATAGTGCATCCACAAAGAGAAATTAGTATTATCAGCAGTGCTGAAAGTATCCTTTTTTTCATATACCTTCCCCTCAAAAAATTATATTAGGTTTTTATATTTTATAGAAATCCCTTTAAGACTTATCGGCTTTTTAGATAGTATAGTTATACCAACGCCGTATGTTCCTTTAAAATGCGGAGCAAGTCTTATCGGTGAATAGCCTTTTTGTGCGCATAACACCGTTTGCTTGTATTCTATCACTCCGTCACTTAATATTATATCAGCTTCACCGATAAAATCCATACTTATATATACTTCTTCTATTATTTTCCTTACATTAGGTGCACCAAAACAAAAAAACTTTGTTGTTATATTACTCTCTATTTCAAACTCTTTTTCTGCCGCAGCAGAATTTTCAAAGGTTAAAACCTTATCGTATTGCTCGTAAAACGACGCCAAAACGCAGTATTTACCAGCGGTATCGCCGCAAACAAGCTGCATTTTGCCACCATTAGAAAATCCTGAATAGTATTTTTGGTAGGGCAGTTTCATTACATACCAGGAAATGCTCTCACTTCGGTCGCCTAGTGCTGTGTAAACAGGCGAAATGCCAAAGTTTTTAATACTGTAATTTAGCATATAAAGGCTTTGCGCTATATAAAGCACATAATAACCGTCCATATTAATAGCAAAAGCATTTGAAAGCTCTTGCGTACTGTATGCCTTTAAGATATTTTCAATAGGCGTTGATACACAGTATATATTATTCTCTTTTCCGTAGGTTGTAGTAGCTAGTGTGTATACATTTGCATCGTTTGAAAGCCATACTAATCGGTTACCGCAAACCTTAACCGTATTTTTATCAATACATCCTATGCTTCCGTGAATAAGGGAAAGTGTTATTTGCTTATTTTCAAAAACGGTGGTGTTACTACCTACAAGAGTATCCGAAAGCAGTTCGCTCTCATTCTTTTTAATAGATACCTGATAAATTTCAGTATTTTTAAAGGCTATCAGCTTATTGTTTTGAACCGCCATAGCGGTTACAGTATCACTAGGATTACCCACCGATGCCTTCATATTTTCGGGGAAATAGAGTGGGTTTTCTCTTGTGGTTGTATAGATGTTACTCGGTTTATAACCATTTCCGTAAAAAAGCACGTTAGAATTGTATATTTGACAGTGCTTACATCCTATTATTTCATCTATCGGCGCAACATTCGCCCTTGATGCCTCTAGCAACACATTATTGTTACCTATTATATAACTTCTCGGCATCGGAAAAGCATTACCCTGTTCATCATAAAAAGATACATACCCTAAACTCCTATAACAATGCATTGTTATATTTCCGTTATCGGTGACAGCCGTTGCCGAATTTTCACCCGCCTTAATCAGCCATTCGTGGTAATAGCCTTGAGATATGTATACCCTGCATAAAACAGTACTGTCGCTACTAAGCTTTGTAGGAAGCTCGAACTGAGTCGAATATCCATCGCTCGAATAATACGCTCTAAAACGGGATGTTAGCATATTATACCTTTCAGGCTTAACAACACTAGGTGTGCTAAAATCGCTTTGCGTTACAGCCTCCAGATATTTGTTGCCCTTTCCGTTCATTAAAACAACGGGAACATAAAAACTATCCTCATACACCATTTCCCACTCGCTATAGGTAGAGTTAAGCTCATATATCTCATAAATACTGTCCGCACCTGATTTGCGGCTTAAAAAAGCATAAAGCCCGCAACCGTTATTTTTGCTTCCCACTAAAAATATTATGTTATCAAATTCATAATATATGTCATAACTTGTCCGACGAATATCAAAGCTTCCCGCTTCTGTAAGCATACCGTCAGGGGAAACAAGATATACATATAGCCTTTGATAACTTGTATAGTCACCAAAAAGTGCATATGCAACCCTGTGGATTTTATTGTCCTTTAAAAGCTCGGTATCGGTTACGGTGAGACCTTTGTGAAAGTGCCCGTCCGTTTCAAAGCCGCCTATTGCTTCATCTAGATTAAACGATAATCCCTTACGGCTTGAAAGCATTCCGTTTTTAAATAAGAGGTTAGCACCGTCGCTTAACTGATTATCAAGTATCAAATCTTCTGGGGTGTAGGTGTTTAGTCCTCCGTCAAAGCACTCGAAAGCAAATTCCTTTATGGGAGTGTTTTTAAGGTGTGAATACCTCATAACTACACCTCACAATTCGGGAAAACATCGGTTATTTTTGATATTTGCGATTTAGCCTCTGCCCTTTTTGCATTATAAAGCTCTGTAAAAAGCCTGTTTTTATCTCCATCGCCCTCTGATAAGCTAAGCAGCATACAAACACCGTATATAAGCGCAGCCTCATGTTCGATAGCTAGCTCAAATTCCTCTAAAAAATTATTTACAGGCGGCATTTTAAAAAGGTCAAAGCCTATGCGGTTAACAAATTCTACCGCTCGTTTTTTAAGTATATCGTTATCCTCTACCGAAAGGTATAGATTGTTATAGCCTAGTAGCTTTACAACCGAATTATAGATATCATTTACCGTCATCCTCTGTTTCCCCCTCTTTGAAAATTGACTCTGTATCGGAGATTATGCCTTTAGGAAGCCTTGCAACATACTGCTTTTCGTTTATAATTCCCTTTTCGAGTAGTTTATCTAAAACCTCAATGGTCTCATTCGCACTAAAGATAGTTTTATCAACTACATCGGCTTTAGCGGTGAGATAAAGATGCTTATATCTTGATGCATCAAAATCCATAAAATAGGTGCCTGCTTCATCCACTATTTTGATTTTTCTAAATCCGTAATGTGTAATCCAAAAGTCCGCCCAAATTCGAGTTATTCTCTCTATAAAACCGTAAAATCTTTTCTTCATAAGCTTAAGCGGAAGTGTTGCCGCACTCTGCATAGTGAGTAGCGCACTGTTGTTTTCTGCCCTTGTATCACCAAGAGCAACATCATTAGCGCCGCTTTGAACGAGGGTGTTTTTTATAAGGTTGTTTGTAGCATCGCCGAACTCGTTGCAGATATCGGGCGGTGTGACATACCTCACCGCTCCCGCTACATCCTCATTAGAACCGAAAACCTTGATAATCTGGCCTGGGTCGTTGGTGATATTTTCGTTTACCGTATCACCGTTTACAACCATCATTGGCATACCCATAGTAACCGCCGACCAAACATTTGCCGTAATCATTCTGTTAATAGCAATTTGGTTTGGTATTAAATAGGTAAGCTCGGTATCCCCGTAGGCTGAGTTTTTGCGTTCTTCCCAATGGAAAACCGCTATAGGATAGAGTCTTAATTTTGTGTCAAATGCATTTCTGACAACCGCCTTTTCGGTCACCTTTATACATTTAACGGTGGTGCTGCCGTCCGGATTTTTCTCCTTATAAAGCTTTGTAAGCACCAACACCTTATCCTCTTTTGTATCCCTTAGCTTTGCAACAGTATATTTATCTGCACCAAATCTTTCTGCCTCTAGGCTGACAGCCTTAGGGTCTAAAAGAGAGGCTATAATAATATAGTTTTGCGACTCAATATCCTCTGTGTATGGGTCTGCAAAATATACATCCTCAATATCAATAACCTCACTTTTAATATCGCCTTTAACTGCAGTTTTGCTCTTATTGTCAGCATAAAGACCGGTGTTTATTTCACCGTCCCAATAGGTGTAAATTACACCGCTGCCACTTATAAAGGAATTTTTCAAAGCCCTAAGGCATAGATTATCAAAATCCATTCGCTCAGCGGTTACACTTCTATAGTTTGAAAGTGCAGATAAAACTGTATTTATTTCGTTGTTATTAACTTCCCTTTCGGTAAAGCTTTTAACTTTAAAATCTTTTTGCGAAATTTGAGGTATACCCTCGGCAGATATCTTTACAGAAATATCGTTTGCGAAAATTTGTGACATTTTATAGTCACCAATTCTTTTTATAATATTGTGGCGCACAAGCGGTTTTTTGGTTGTGTTATCGACACCGTGCCATTGATCTCCTGTATAAAACCTCTCGTTTATACGGCTTTGCTCATAAAGCCCTTTTGCACCTATGCTTCTTTTAAAATTTACACCCTTTGTGTATTCACTGAATATTTCCTGAGGTTTATATTTCATATTTTTCCTCCTTTTAAAAACCGCCCTGCCACCATTTTAGTCGGCAAGGCGGAAATAAAGTTGTAAGGTTTAGTTAACTGTTACACAGGCTGCATCGGTTTCGGTATAAGCAATACCATCAATGATTATACGAACAAAGAAGTAGTGTGTACCCGAGCTTAAATCCTTTGGAATAGTAAAGGTGTTTTTATTAGCACCCGCTACCTTTACAGCACCGTTTTTGTTTTCATCCTTACAGCTATACCACTGATAAGATAAAGTAGCATCTGAGGTAGCAGTTACAGAAAGCTCTTCATTAATGCTTCCCTCAGTGACAACTACATCACTTGGTGAAGATGTGATGCTTACCGCAGGGGAAAGCCAAGCCCAAATAGTATCAAGACCGCTTCCCGATACAAATACATCATAGTAAATTCTGTAATCGAACTTGTATGCATCGGCATCAATATTCTGTTCAGGTGTGAAAATTCTCATCTGCTCGGTCTTCTTTACAAGATGAGCGCTACGCTTAGGACATACAAGCATATAAATCTCTCTAGCGCTTGACATTGGCTTAAAGCCGCCGGCACCTGAGGTGTTGAATGTATACGCTGTCTTCATACGCTCTGAAACAACGGGTAAAAGTGCTACACCGTTCAAAGACTTAACCTTAAGATTTACCTCGCCCTGCTTAAAGTCGGATACGGTAATCATACGGGAAATCTCGTTTGAGTTTGAGAGAGCTGCATACATACCGCTATCAAGAAATGCTACTAGCTCCTCATCATAGCCTGCAACACTCTGTACCTCGTTAATAAGCTTGCAAAGTGCCTCGAATGGCTTTTCAATGTCGCCATCGATAGTGTTAGCTCTTGTGGCCGCAAGACCTGCAAGCTTTGAAAGAACATAGGCATCACACTCAGGAACTACCTTTGTTCTTACATACTCACCTAAAATCTTACCTGCAAGGTTTGCAATACCTGTTTCGTCCATATCCTCTCGGTCAATCTGTAAAGAGCGTGCTCTATCCATAAGCATTGTATAAGAATTGTTGCTCACGGTGATAGCGCCACGGGTGAAACCGGTATCACGGTCATAGTCTGCAAGGCCCTGAAAATCAACATCGGGAATAATCACGGTCTTAGCGCCTACGAATTTTGTAGCTAGGGCGTTGTCTGCAAAAAAGCCTGTTACGCTCTTTTGCTCAAACATACGGTCTAGCTCGTCTGAATATCTTACTGCATTTTCTATTGAATTGATTGACATATAAATTTCTCCTTATATTTTAATTTCCCCAAAGTCCCTTTAAAAAGCGACTTCTTATCGGGTCGAAGCTGCCGTCATCTTTTTTACTTTGTGAGCCTACACTCTGCTTATCGGCTAAAGCTTCTTTTACTTTTTCTTCACGCTTTTTCTTTGAAAGCTCGTATCTTAAATATTCGTCAAACAAATTTCTGCCATAAAGCTTTGCGTTTTCTAACACCTCATCGGGAACCTTTGAAATATCGTCTATATGCGGGTATGCCGCCTGTAGCTCGTCAAAGCCTATTGCAGTTTGCTTTTTAAAGGCACCTAGATTCGCAATAGCCTCTAGCAAATCTTCTTTGCTTGAACAACCCTCAATTAAGCCTTTAGCTTTCTTTAGCTCCGCCTCTTTTTCAAGGCCTGTTATGTAATCGGCTGCACTCTTGCCCTCATATTCGGCAAGTGATTTTATACGCTCAAGCATTGGGCTTACAGCATCAAACTTTAATCCCTTTTGGGCAAGTATCACAGCCTCCTCTAAGGGTATTTCCTTTACCTCTTTATTAAACTTTACGCTTATTGCCTTCTCCTCACTCGGCTCGTTTTCCGAGTTTTTGAGAGCTTTAATCTCTTTTTCTTTATCCATTTTTCCTCCTGCGAATTAAATTTACTAGCTTCCGTCAAACTCTAAAAAGCTTTTATACTCGTTGTCATATTTTTTTATCCTAAAGGGTTTCTTTATCTGTCTATATGCAGACCTTGAAAAATATCCGAGTATAAAGCCTAGTGCTAAGCCTATAAAAAACATCCGATAAATCATACATTCCAACCTCCCTTGAATATATCACCGTAGGAGCTCTTACTACCGTCTTTTAAAGGCTTGAAAAACTTAACATCCTCAAAGGCATACCTTAAAGCATCGCAGAGATGGTTGTCTGTGTCCTTTGGTAGCCTCATTCCGTTTTCACTTCGCCTGTCGTCGTATACATAGCTTGAAAGCTCCTTTATCATATTGACGCATTTAGGGTCAACAACAATCGTATATTCACAGATTTTAGAAATGCCGTTTAGTATGCTGTCCGCACCCTTAACCGAGGGGGTTATTCTCTGTATACCGAGACGCTTTAGGTCATCATTTGATTTAGGTTCTGCCGAATCTGCCCTAATTCGTTCTTTCCTATAGCCTCTATCTATAATCTCCCTTGCAATATCGCAGTTTAACATCCTCTTTTTGTAAAACTCATCGAAAATGTATATCTTTTTAGAGATTGGATTTACCTTAAAAGCAACAAATGCTGTAGGGTCGTTTGTATAGCCATAATCAAGACCGAAAAAGTTTTTCCAAAGGTGCGCCTCATTTTCGGGTATCTGAACCCTTCCAACATTCCAGTTTTCATAAACTAGTCCCTCTGAAATTCCCCAGTTTCCAAGTCCTGCCACCTCATATTTTCTTCTGTTTTCATTCTTCATTCGCTCAAAAATTGCCCTGTCGGTGTCGTCTAAGAATTCATTTGTAAGGTAGTTTGTAGAAAAAACTTCGCAGTTTTTTTGTGTTTTATCAAAAAAGCGTTTTTTGAGCCAGTGCGTATCACTCCACGGGTTAAAGGTTATGGTGGTCTGCTTAAATAACGGAGGCGGTATCTTACCCCTCGGCACCGAAAGGTCCAGCTTATCGAAATCGCCCTCGTCGCCTATTTCAAATGCTTCCTCTATCCACACAAAATTAAGATAGCCTGTTGGCACAGTAGCAGAGGCAAGCTTTAAAACATCGTCAAAGCCTCTGAAAAGTATCTTTTGTCCTGTCGGCTTGTAGGTCATCTCCATAGGACTTACGGTGTTTGTCCACAGATGTTCAACACCGAGTTTACCTTGAGCCCATTTCAGCTGTGCAAAGGTAGAATCCCTATGCGTGTTCATAACCTGCCGCACAACCAAAAGATTACTTCCCTCATACTTCATAATGCGGTAGATAAGATTTAGCGCGGTGGTTGTGCTTTTTTTAGAGGCCTTCCCGCCTTTAAGCACTCGGTAACGTGCTTTCGAGCGCCAAAACTCATCATAACCCTTGCCAACAATTTTTGAGAGCTTAATCTCCGATGTCATCTATTATTTTTACTGTCCTTTCCGTATTTAAAGTCTCGTCTTGCGGCAGCATACTTCGCAGTTCTTTAATGGCACTAAGGTCACCCGATGCAGCTTTTTTGTAGAGTGCTATCGCTATAGCGGCTGTTCTTGTCGGCTTAGTTATCACAAAGCCCTGTTTTTTGAGCTCTTGCTCCTCCCGCTCTGATAAACCCTCGCCCAAAAGCTTGGAGAGTGAATCCTTTAACCTTTGAGAAGCGTCTTTTTTCATCTACTTCAAGGCCTCCTTAAAAGAACCATTTATGTAAAGAACGGCGTCCGGATCACCGTTCGCGTAGTAAAGTAATATATTTACTTGCGACTTTCACCGACCTCTTGAAAAAGTATAAAAAATGGTGTATAATATTTTGAAAATTAGGAAGTGATGAATTTTATGTCAAATTATAAAAAAAGCGCTAAGATTTCCCTTGTGATTACATATATCTTTATGTTTTTGCTTATTGTATTAACAATCGGGCTTCCCTACGGTATAAGTTGGTATGTTGAGATAAAAGGTCGCTCGGCAGACCTTGCGGCTATAGTTATGCTCACCTGTTACCCCTGTGTGCCTTTTGCCGCTGTAGCACTTTTCTGCCTTCGCAGATTTTTAAAAAATCTAATAAAGGATACACTTTTTGAAAGCAATCATCTTCGTGACCTTATATATATTGCTTTTTGCTGTTTGTTTAGCGGAATTATAATGCTGATTGCTGGTATTTTTTATATGCCTTTTTATATTTCGGGCGGTGCGGCAGTGTTCTGCGCCCTTATAGTTAAGGTAATTTACGATGCAATGTTAAATCTAAAAGAGAGAGGATAAATTTTATGAGAACTGTTGTTTCGGTTATCGGTAAGGATAGCGTGGGAATTATCGCAAAGGTAAGCGCTATTTGTTCGGCACACGATGTTAATATCGTTGATATAACACAGTCGGTTATGCAAAGCGATATTTTTGCGATGGTTATGCTGACAGATGTTTCAAAAGCTAACGACTATAACCACTTTGTTGATACACTAAAGGATTTGGGCAAAGAATTAAGCCTTGATGTTAGAGTTATGCACGAGGATGTTTTTAACTCTATGCACCGTATATAAGAGGTATAAAAAATGCTTAATTTAAAAGACATAATGGAAACGGTCACAATGTTTGAGCAGGAAAACCTTGATATAAGAACTATCACTATGGGTATTTCTTTGCTTGACTGTGCCGATTCGGACGCAAAGGTAGCTTGCAATAAAATCTACAACAAAATAACCCGCCTTGCAGGAAACCTGGTTAAGACGGGTTGTGATATAGAAAAGGAATACGGAATTCCTATTATAAACAAAAGAATTTCGGTAACGCCTATCGCTATGGTAGCAGCGGCTTCGGGAGCTGACCCTGTTTTGTTCGCCCGTACTCTACAGCGTGCCGCTGATGCTACAGGTGTAAACTTTATAGGCGGTTATTCTGCACTCGTACATAAAGGCTTTTCTGCAGGCGATAGAGCGCTTATCGAATCTATCCCACAAGCACTTGCAGAAACCACTAATATTTGCGCATCGGTAAATATTGGCTCTACCAAGTCGGGTATAAATATGGATGCCGTAGCGCTAATGGGTAAAACTGTAAGAGAAGCGGCTATACTCACAAAAGACAATAATTGCTTAGGCCCTGCAAAGCTAGTAGTTCTTTGTAATGCGCCTGAGGATAATCCATTTATGGCGGGCGCTTTTCACGGTGTTGGCGAGCCTGACTGTGTTCTACACGTCGGCGTTTCGGGTCCCGGTGTTGTGCAATCAGCAATAAAGAAATGTCCAAACGGTGACCTTGGCGAAATAGCCGAGGTTATAAAGAAAACTGCATTTAAAATAACCCGTATGGGTCAGTTAGTAGGTAACGTTGCGTCCTCTAGACTCGGTGTTCCCTTTGGCATAGTTGATCTATCCCTAGCGCCTACCCCAGCGGTTGGTGACTCGGTAGCAAGAATACTAGAGGAAATCGGTCTTGAACAGTGCGGTATCCACGGCACCACAGCAGCACTTGCTATGCTTAACGATGCGGTTAAAAAGGGTGGCGTTATGGCTTCCTCCTCAGTAGGCGGTCTTTCGGGCGCATTTATTCCTGTATCCGAGGATGCGGGTATGATAGAGGCTGCAAGAGAAGGCACCCTCACTATCCAAAAGCTAGAGGCTATGACGGCGGTTTGCTCGGTTGGTCTTGATATGATAATTCTCCCCGGCGATACTCCCGAAGAGGTTATCTCGGCAATAATTGCCGACGAAGCGGCTATCGGTATGGTAAACTCAAAGACCACCGCTGTTAGAGTTATCCCCGCTATCGGCAAGGGTGTTGGCGAAGAACTAAACTTTGGCGGACTTTTAGGAAGCGGACCTGTTATGGACCTTAACATTACCAAAAGTCCTAAGAAGTTTATTGAGCGTGGCGGCAGAATACCTGCACCTATGCAAAGCCTTAAAAACTAAAGTTTTACTTTGTAGGAGACGGCACCTACGATCTCCCGAAAACATAAAAAAGATGTGTGGAAAAGGCGACCTCTCATAAGGATGATAAAAACCACGATGAATTTCATCGTGGTTTTTCTTGTGCATATCTGATAAAACTAGCATCGCATCTGTAAGTACAAACGCTGCTTTTGGGGTTATCCCCCTTTTTACACCAAAGCAAAAAACAAGTGATATTCTGTGCTGCCGCACAGAGTGATATTTTCACTCTGTGAAAGTGATATTACTCCCTCTGGTCGTAGTGATATTTTATTCGTCCTAAAAACTGTCCGAAGGACAATATCACGATGCGTAAGCATCATATAACTGCAAAGCAATATCACTCGCCGCAAGGCGAATAAAACTGCGAGACTTCCCTTAGAGAAGTCTCGCAATCCACACATCTTTAATTTTTTCTAAAACATAATTCGTCTTATTTGTAGGGGAGGGGTCTCCCCTCCCATTCAAGTTTTTTATATTTACGGGAGGCGAAACGCCTCCCCTACGCTGTGAATCTATTATTTATTTTCGATTTGCAAATTCCCCAAATTTATAATTTTTATATTTTTCTTAATTGCTTTCTCGACGAATTCATAAGTATTAGAAAATTTATTATCTAAATAACAAATCAAATAATCAGTATTTTGTAACATATAGTCATTTCTTTTACATATTGCAAAGCGTGGTGGAGTTTTTGCAACACAGTCAGGAAAAATTGTTTTCACAGTATCATAATATGTAAATTCGTTTTCTCTATTCAAATATGCCAAAACCACATTTATTTTAATTATATATTTTTTCTCTAGCACACACAACACTTCATATACAAGCCTATCAAAAGCACCCTGTGTCCCTACATAAAATATATTAACATTTTCCTTAACAATTAAATTTTCAATTTCCAAAAGTAATTTTCCTTTAATACTTTTAGAACAATCCCTATGACCTAAAAAAGCACAAGCATACATAATATCACCTCATCTATTGAAATATTCCTATCTTACAAAAAGTATAATAGACAAACTTCAGAAAGTCAACTCAAAAGAGGTAATTTTTACAACTCAAAATGGTTAATATGATTGTAAAGACTATTTTCGAGGTGATATTATGCGTATTGGTGAGGCAGTAAAACAACGAATTATAGATTTGTGTGACAAAGAAAATATTACTATAAATAAATTAGCAACTATTTCAGGAATTACCCAATCCACCATTAACAATATCACAGGCGGAAGAAATAATTCTGCAACCGTTTCGACAATTAAAAAGATTTGTGACGGTTTAGAAATTGGCATCAAGGATTTTTTCAATTCCCCGCTGTTTGATAATTTAGAACAAGAAATCAAGTAGGTATTAACATGTTTAATAGAATAAGAGATTTACGGGAAGATAAAGATTTAAACCAAACCGAAGTTGCAAAAATTTTGGGAATGTCACAAACAGGATATTCAAAATATGAAACAGGAGAAAACGATATTCCAACCGCAGTTTTAATAAAACTTGCCCGTTTTTATAACACAAGCATTGACTATCTCCTAGGTGAAACAGATTGTAAAGAATGTTATCCCAAAACAAAAAAATCTTGAATTTTACTATGAAACCCAACCCCATATAATAAAAAGATGTGTGGATTTTTCCACACATCTTTAATTTTTACCAAGTAAAATTGGTTTTTGATTATTCTAAATATAAAAAACAATTATTCCTATAATTACAAGAATATTACCTAACAACTTTCTTTTAGTTATTTTCTCACCAAAAAACACAAGGGAGAAAATCATAATAAGCACATAACCTAGCGATTCAATAACAGGACCGTTTTTATAATCTAATCCCCTACCGTAAGCTAGTACCGTAAGAACGGTTGTTAGCGCCATCATTCCGTAACCTATAATGACATACACATTTAGATACTCTTTTAAAACAGAGGTGTGTTGCTTTTGCGCACTTTTTTTAAGAAATACTTGTGAAAACGCCGATACTATAACGGCAGATACCATAAGTATCCAAGGTAAATATTTAATCATGTTCACTATTCACTATCATTGTGCCTATAAGAACAATGATTACTCCTATAATATTTTGAACGGTTATATTATCCTTAAAAATAACCGCTGCCCAAATCATCGACCATATAATTGCCATAGCACGATTAGCATAGGCGATAGACAGGTCAACCTTTTTAATGATTTGTTGCCAAAGTAGCGCATAAATACCTAAAACACAAAATTCGGCACCGTAAAACAAAATAAATTTCCAGGATAAAAACGGATTGCCCGAGGCTAATTTTGCAAATATACCCGAAGCGGTGTAAATCATCACTACCGCCTGTAGCATCAGTATCTGTTTTAAGCTTATCTTGCGAGTTTTATTATTTTTTTCCATCATCATTACCAATATTAACGGTTTTGCGTATAACCGCTTGAGGAGAATTATTAAGGCTTATATAAATTCTTCCTATGTATTCGCCTATTAAACCAAGCATTAATAAAACCATTCCGCCTAAAAAGACTAGCATGGCCATAATTGAACTATATCCCATCGGAGAGGTTGGATTAAAGAAAAGCTTGTTAAGTATAACATAGATTCCGTATAAAAATCCAACGCTTGCACAGATAACACCTATTATTGTGGCAATTCTTAAAGGCTTTACAGAAAAGGACGTAAATCCGTTTACCCAAAGACTCATTAATTTTTTAAAGGTGTATCCGGAATTGCCCTCTAACCTGTCCTGATGATGAATTTCTACATTTGCGATTTTCTTGGTTGAACGAAGCAGTAGACCTGAAACATAAGGATATGGATTATTATATTTAATAACCTCGTCGATTATAAAACGGCGACAGCAAAAATAACTCATCATAGCAAGCTCTTTAGGCTTTTCGAGCATAATACGAGCCATAAGGTCATTTACACTGCTACCGAAATTGCGGAAAAAGGAATGCTTCTTATTAGAATACTTTGCAAAAACAACATCGTAGCCTTCAAGCAGCTTATCAACAAGCACAAAAAGCTCAGAGGCGGGTGTTTGACCGTCATCGTCTAAGCATACAACAATATCGCCTGTTACAAATCTAAAGCCTGTCATCAAAGCAGAATGTTGACCAAAATTTTTAGAAAGGTCAATACCTTTAATTCTATTATCCTTTTTAGCCATATCGCAAATCACATCAAACACATTATCAGGCGAGCTGTCATTAACCAAGATAATCTCATAATCATATTCCGCACGAAGTGACATAGTTTCTTTTATGCTTTGGGCAACAAGCGGTATTGTCTTTTCAGAACGATAACACGGAATAACAAACGATATTTTATTAAGCTTCATTGATTTTTCCCCATTCAGATTTTAAAATTCCCATAAAAACTATATCGTGCGGTTTACCGTCTATCCACACATCCTCACGAAAGCATCCTTCTTCAACAAAGCCAGCTTTTTTATAGCATGCAATAGCTGATAAATTATCGGCAAAAACTCTAAGCATTACTTTATTTAGGTTTAATTCTTCAAACGCATATTTTAATATCAGAGAAGTGGCGATAGTACCGTATCCTTTACCGCGTGCTATATCCTCGCCAATAAAAATTCCAAACTCTGCCTTTTGATGAGTGTGGTCAATATCTCGCATATAAACCGAACCCAAAGACTTTTGAGTTTCAGTTTCAACAATAATAAACTGAACTACCTTGCCTGTTTCTACGCCGTTTTTTATCCAGTTTAAATGGTCTTCTCTGGTAAGTGGTTTACGATAAATAAAATGCGAAGAAACGGCTTCGCTATTGCGCCAACGAATTACATCGTCTGTATCGTCCACCGTCATCATACGTAGAGTTATTGCTTCTGCCATATAAAGTTACCGCCCTTTAAAAAATTCTTTTACTTTTTCTATAATATATTGTTGGTCATTTTTGCTCAAATTATAATACATTGGTAATCTAACAAGTCTATCACTTTCGCTTGTAGTATAATTATCCTCACCGGAAAATC
Organism: Acutalibacteraceae bacterium; assembly: GCA_045577835.1. Lineage (GTDB taxonomy): Bacteria > Bacillota > Clostridia > Oscillospirales > Acutalibacteraceae > UBA737. Next base: position 42,786 of record JAZNJD010000053.1, read on the forward strand.
TACCAAACTTTAGACCTGCAGGCGCAGAATGAAGCGGAACATAGTGGAAAACGCTTAAAATGTCATTTGCCTTCAAAAATGCTATAAAGTCGGTACGCTGTTTTAAATCCTTTAATTTGAGATAAAACATATGTGCATTATGAACACAACCGTCAGGAATGGTAGGTAACTCAAGTAAGCCATCGTCTGCTAGCTCTTTTAACTCGCTATAATACATATTCCATATATCTAGACGGTTATTATTGATTTCATCAGCCTTTTCAAGCTGTGCCCAGAGATATGCAGCATTTAGCTCACTTGGAAGATAACTGTCACCAAAATCTACCCATGTATACTTATCCACTTGACCGCGGAAAAATTTAGAACGGTTAGTTCCTTTTTCTCTAAGTATCTCGGCACGCTCGTTATATTCAGGATTGTTTATAACCAAGGCACCGCCCTCACCCATGGAATAGTTTTTAGTTTCGTGGAATGAGTAGCAACCAAAGTCACCAATAGTACCAAGCGCCTTGCCCTTATATGAGCTCATAACACCCTGAGCCGCATCCTCTACTACCATCAAATTGTGTCGGCGTGCTATGTCCATTATAGTATCCATTTCGCAAGCAACGCCTGCATAATGAACAGGAACTATTACTCGGGTTTTATCGGTTATAGCAGCCTCTATTTTTGTTTCGTCAATGTTCATTGTATCGGGACGAACATCAACAAACACAAGTGTAGCACATGCAAGCACAAAGGCGGTTGCAGTGCTTGAAAATGTAAAGCTCGGTAAAATAACCTCATCACCGGGTTTTAAATCGCACATAAGAGCCGCCATATCAAGAGCGGTTGTTCCGCTGGTTGTAAGCAGTACCTTTTGTGCACTGAATTTATTTTCGAGCCATTCGTTACACTTTTTGGTAAACTCACCGTCACCGCAAATCTTTCTATTATCGATGGCTTTTTTTAAATAAGTAAACTCATCACCTACAAAAGGTGGAATATTAAAATAAATAATAATTACCCCTCCAAATCGGAACAAAAATAAATATATATAATTATTATATAATTATTAACTTATAAAATCAAGTGCATTATAATTAAAAGTAAAAACAAGGCAGCTTTTAAAGCTGCCTTTTGTCTTTTATTTTATATCCTTAAATTCGTTAAGAGCCATTTCTACAGGAACATAATTTTCTATATAATCAAGAGTCTCCTCTATGCTTGTAGAAACAAAATAAAGCTCTCGGTTTGCTTCGGTCATAAAATTCTTCTCAATAGCATTATCTAGCAAGGCAATTAGCGGGTCAAAATATCCGTTTATATTAAGAATTGCGATAGCCTTAGTATGACGGTTTAATTGTCTTAAAGTAAATATCTCAAAGAACTCATCAAAGGTGCCTGCACCACCCGGTGTTACTATATAGGCATCTGAACGGTTTTCAAGCAACTCTTTACGCTGACGCATATTCTCGGTATAAATAAACTCGGTGCAACCGTCAAAAAGTGAGCCGTCCACCTGAAAGAATGACGGCGCAATACCTACTATTTCACCGTTTTTCTCTTTAGCGCCTCTGGCTGCAGCGCCCATCATACCCTCTGCGCCGCCGCCGTAAATAACAGCGTGACCACGCTCAGCTATTGCTCTGCCTAAAGCCTCGCCTGCTTCTATAAAGCTTTTATCAATGGTGCTTGAAGAAGCACCGTAAACACATATTTTCATAAAATTTCTCCTAAAGTTAATTCTGTGCCGTTTAATATTGCACTTATCAGTGTATCACCTACATATTCAAGTCTCAGCGAAAAGAATGGGGTGCTATTATCTGCAATAAGCTTTAAAAAAATCTTATCGCCAACCCAAATAGGTAGCGAGGGTATCTTATCCTTATCAATCCAACAAAGCTCGCCCTCATCGCATTCTTTTATTTCGCCGCTAAAACTATCCGAAACAAAAAGATGCATATACTCTGTTTCCCACTTATCCGATACAAAGGTAACTATACCTCTGTAATATTGGGTATTAAGCGTTAAGCCTGTTTCCTCAAAGACCTCGCGCAAATTGCATTGTTCAGGGCTCTCTTTATCCTCAAACTTACCGCCTATTCCTACCCATTTATCACGGTTAAGGTCGTTTTCCTTTTTTACTCGGTGGAGCATAAGGTACTTGCCGTCTTTTTCTATATGGCAAAGGGTGGTATTTCTCATTATTTACCTACCTTCTTTGCATCATCCATACTTTTTGCAAGTCCGCTTGCTACATCTGCGGCAGCCTGTTCATGTGAATATCCCTCAATATAGAATATGTCGTTTTTGTGTGCGTAATCAAAAATATTGTTGTACTGAATTTTTTCATACTCTGCAAGCAGTGTTGTATACTGTGTATTATTACTCCACTTGTAGTAATTATTTTCAGCATCAATATAGCCGACAGCGTTTATTACAGGAAGTTTTTCTGATAGCTTTAAGAGATACTCATTGTATTTTGTAGTCTTAACACCTGCAATATCAAGAAGATATGCCGCAAGATAATTAGAGCTTAACTTATCAATCTGCTTTTCCTCAATATCATAGTTTGCCCAGATAAAGAAAGGTGTAGCGTGACGCTTTTGTTCCTGCTCTATGGTAAGGTTTGTAAGGTCACTAACCCCCATTACCTCACGAATAAATGCACTTTCAATAGACGGCTGGTGGTCACCGAACATACAAATAATTGTAGGCTCCTTAACATTCCTGAAATAGTTTATCAATTCTTGGAATGCAATATCACTCTTTTTAACAAGAGATAAATATCTGTTTGCCTTTATATATTCTTTTGAAGCAGAGGTAAGATAAATTGTTTCTTCAAAGTTTCTAGCAGGTGTTGTGTAACCGCCGTGATTTTGCATAGTAACATTGAACATAAAGTAAGGAACAGTCTTATCCCTCGCCTCAAAATCCTCAATTATAAACTTATAATCGTAAGCATCGCTTATATACTGTCTAAGCAACATGCCTGCACGGTCAGGATAATTCTGGTCGATAAGGTCCTGCAAAAAGTCAGGGTTACTACTGTTTTCAATATAGGCATCCATAAGCGAAATATCTATTAGATTTTCAAGACTCACAAACGAATTAAAGCCCATATTGTTATACACGCTAATCCTGTTCCAACCGCTTGCATAATAGGGATGGAACGAAAGTGAGGAATAGCCTTGACCCTCTAGTGTAGAAACTAAAGAGGCTATCGGGTTTTTGATATACAGCATATAAGCATTACTGCCCGAAGGCAAAAATGCAGTTGTGTGGCCTGTTAAAAATTCAAACTCGGTATTAGATGTGCCGGCGCCTATTACAGGAACATAGAGATTGCCCTTAACGGTATTTTCGGTAAGGCTTCGCATAAAGGGCATATAATCCTCATTAGTGGTAAATTCACCCAAAACGCTCATATCAGCAAGTGACTCGTTCATTATACAGATAATATTCGGCGCATTTTCGGTAATGGGAACCTTATTTTCGGTTTTATCTGTCTCCTTATCTACAAAACCCTGAATATCGTTAGGGTCGTAGCCTGGCGGTGTAGACATGTAAAGATATTTTGTATTGCAAACAAAGTTGTAAACAAAGCCGTAGTTTCTATAGCCTCTGGTTTGATTCCAAAAGTCAGGCTTTATACCCATATCAGCAAAGATAGAGGTTAAATAAAATATACCTGCTATTATCAAGAAAACCGCACCTGTAAATACACGGGTGATAATCTTTGTAACCAAGGTAAATTTAGGCGTTGATACCTTAAAACCTAAAACCATAAGGAATATAAATAAAAGTGCGCCCGTTATCATAATATCGGTGGGTGTGTAATCATATGTGCTACCGACATTTATAGCGGTGGTAACACTTAAAAAGTCCATCGGAATAAAGGGTGTGCCTCTGAAATTAGCAAGATAAGCATGCGCTAGGGCAAAGCCAAAAAACACGGGTGTTAACGAAAGTATCGAAATTTTAATACTTCCCGATAGGGCAAAGAGTAGGAAATAAAGCAACAGAATTACAACATAGTTGCCCATAAATCCTAAATATGTCATATCGTAAATAAAAATACTGTTAAGACACTCGGTCATAGTCATTGTGGCTATGGGTATAAGCGCAAAAAGCAGAATGAATGCAATTTTAGAGATAATTTTATTTTTTATCTTTATATTGAAAATTATAAGCGCACCGATAGCAAACGGAAAAATAAGACAAAAAGCCAACAGCAGCCATTTAGCACTATACTCTTGTTCTATAAACGAGCGATTAAGTATAATAACCGCAAGCATTAACACAAAGGCTGTAATAATACCAGCGATTTTAGACCTTTTGGTTGTTTTAACCTCAAAGCTTTCCTTTATAAACATTGGGAAAACACTGACAAAGAAAAACTGAACAGCATAGAAAATGCGTTTTGCAATATTAAAAAGGAAATCCTTTACCGTCTTAAATTTTGAGGAAAATTCCATATATACTTCCCTTCAGACCTTAAAAACTTAAAGATATGCCATTGCATTATACCACATATTTTCAAAAAAGACAATAGTTTACACAAATGGTAACACTTTCTTAATAATTTTAGAATTTACTGTATTGTCTTCGATATTCAGTAGGACTTTTATGAACCTTGGCTTTAAAGAAGTTTGAGAAATAATAAATATTAGAAAATCCCACCTGATTTGCTATATATTCGATAGAATTACCTTTATCTTTGAGCAACTCTTTCGCTCTTGCGAGCCTTAAATTTGAAAGATGCGTCATCACACTAGAGCCCATCTCGGCCTTGAAAATTCTCTTTATACTAGAGGTTGAATAAGAGAATTTTTCAGATATATCCTTAAGAGTTATAGGGCTTGAAAGATTTTGACTTAAATATTCGCTTATATCGGCTGTAAGCGTTCTGCGGTGAGAATACTGATTATAAGATTCCATTCTTTTCTTTCGCTCGGTGCTCTGTGCCGAGAGTAGCGATAAAACTAAAAGCTCGATCGTGTTTTTTATAAACTGCTCGCTTTCAACAGTAGCTTCTGTTTTTCTTTCCATACCGCCGTCTTTCGCAATATCAAGCGGACTTTTAGGACAAAACAGCTTCTGAGCATAACTTACTATATCGTTGAGATAAAGCTTTTGCCTTTGGTTTACCGATATTATCTTGTTACTGAAAAATTGCATAGAAAAATCGTTGCACTCAAAACAAAATATAATGATAGAAGCCTTGTCCTGATATGGCTCTAACTTGTGAAATTCCATAGGCTTATGGCATACCATTTCACCGCTTTTAAGGATATATTTTGAGTTTTCTGCAGTAGCGCATACCTTGCCCTTTTCCACATACACAAATTCCCAACCGCTATGCCGCTCACCGTTATAGGCAAAATCATACGGCACATCGTAATAAAAGGCACTTTTAAGATTTGTTACCCTTATTTTTTCACCTAAAGTTATTCCTGTTGCTTTTTGCATTGTTTATCCCACCGTTTAAAATAAGGTCTCTCAAATTTTTAGTTATATTGTTGAGCTTATTTTATAAATAATTAGACTAAATGTCAATAGTAATTTTAACTAATATTATTTATAATGAACATATATGGTTATATGGAAGTGATAAGATGAACGTATTGGTTGTAAGCTGTCATCCTGACGATGTTGAGTGCTACTGTGCCGGCACGCTTATAAAGTGTGTAAAGCGCGGTGATAGGGTTATAGTTTGCCACGCCTGTAAAGGCGATAAAGGCCACATTGTTATCCCTCCCGATGAACTAACCGTTATCCGTGAAAACGAGGCTAAAAAAGCGGGCGCTATGGCAGGCATCGAGGTTATCTCGGCAGGCTTTGGCGACCTTGATATTTACGATAATAATAAAGCTTCGCGCGATAAAATTATCGACGTTATCCGCTATGCTAACCCCGATTTTATCATCACTCATAATCCGGACGATTATATGCCTGACCATTCGGCAGTTTCCCGTCTTGTATTTGATGCTAGCTTTGCGGCAACACTTCCAAACCATACCGACTATCCCCACCGTTTCAGCGAGGAAAATGGCGAGCCCGCAAAACTTGTTCCAATCTACTATATGGAACCGGGCGGCGGTGTAAACTTTATCCCTGATGAATATGTGGATATAAGCGAGGAAATCAACCTTAAAATCGATATGCTTCGTTGTCACGAGAGTCAGCTTAAATGGCTTATGGACCACGATAACGTAGATATCGCAGATTCAATCAGATTTTCGGCACGCTGTCACGGCTACAAGTGCGGCGCAGAGTATGCCGAAGTTTTCAAGCAGTGCAAGGCGTATTTAAAGGGTACAACCCGTCGCCTACTGCCTTAAACAGTCTTTAAAAAATTAAATATAATTTTTCGAAAGGAAGATAAAAATGAATGTATTAGCAATAGGCTGTCATCCTGATGACGTGGAAATCGCCTGTGCGGGAACACTTGCAAAATGCGTAAAGCGCGGCGACAAGGTTATCGTTTGCCACGTTTCTACAGGAAATCTTGGTCACGTTATTATCCCACCCGATGAGCTAACCATTATCCGTGCAAATGAGGCTAAAAAGGCAGGCTCACTTGCAGGTATCGAGGTTATCTCAGCAGGCTTTAACGACCTTGACATCTATGACAATAACAAAGAGGCAAGAGATAAGATAATCGACGTTATCCGTTATGCTAACCCCGATTTTATTATCACCCATAATCCTGACGATTATATGCCTGACCACACCGCTGTTTCACGTCTTGTATTTGATGCAAGCTTTGCAGCAACACTTCCAAACCACACCGATTATCCTCACCGCTACAGCGCAGAGGACGGTGAGCCTGCAAAGCTAGTTCCAATCTACTATATGGACACTTTAGCCGGTGTAAACTTTGTTCCTGAAGAATTTGTTGATGTAACCGAGGAAATCGACCTTAAGATTAAGATGCTTGAATGTCACGAAAGCCAGATTGTTTGGATGAGAGACCATGACCATATTGATTTCTGTGATATGGTAAGAACCTGCTCTCGTTACAGAGGTTACCAGTGCGGTGCTGACTATGCCGAAGGCTTTAGACAGTGCAAGGCATACCTAAAAGGCACAACCAAGCGCCTACTTCCCTAATTAAAAATTAAAAATTTACATAAAGGAGAAAACTATTATGGATTTTATGAGCACAGTAAAGGGTTCTTTACTCGAAAACTTCTATCCTGTTGGCTGGGATATGGCAAAAATTGACGCTTGCTGCGATAAGGGTGTAGCAAGAGAGGATTTCTGGAACAAGGATTTCAATCCTGTAGAGTGCGAATCTCTCGGTGATTTTGATACCCTTATGGGCCACGAAATTGCAATGCAGATTAAGCTCACAGGCGAAGAGGGCAGAAAATGCGCTATGATTTTACCTGTTGGTCCTATGGGTATGTACCGTTGGGCTGCTTACTTCCTCAACGAGTGGAAGGTAAACTGCGACCACGTTTACACCTTTAATATGGACGAATGGGCTGACGCTGACGGTAACACTCTCGACAGCACAAGCACAGCTTCTTTTGAATACTCAATGAAGCAGGCTTTCTTTAACAAGCTTAACAATACAATTCCTGAAGCACAGCGTAATTTTGCTACCAAGACAAATCTTCCTACATATCCTGAAAAGATTGATGCTCTAAAGGCAGAGGGCGCAAAGCTTGTATTGGTATACGGTATCGGCCGTATGTGCCACATCGCATTCTGGGAGCCACAGTTCGCTGTTGAGTTTGAGAGTGACGAGGAATGGGCAAAACAGTGCTACCGCATTGGTGCTAAACTCCACCCACTCACCATTGAGCAGAACGCTATCACAAGCTTCAAGAGCCGTACAACCTTAGTTCCTTGTACCGCTAACACAATAGGACCTGGCCTATTCTTAAAGGCTGACTATGCAATCGGCGGTGCTGACGGTGCTTTAGGTCGTGGCATGGGCTGGCAGGGTATGAGCTTCCTCACAACCCTTCACTACGGTCCTGACAGACACATCACCTCTACCTATATTCCAACACTTCCTGGCCGTCTTTTCTATCTTAAAGAGCTTGCAGGTCCTCTCACCGCAGAGTGTAATTAAGGTGAAAAGCTATGGCTTATAATAAAGGAATAGCCTTTGCAGGCAATATACTTACCGACGTTGTTAAAACTATAGATTGCTATCCAAAACTTGGTATGTTATCTAATATTTCATCGGTATCTCAAGCTGTAGGCGGAAGCGTTCCTAATACTAGTATTAACCTTGCTAAGATTGACAGCACTATTCCGCTTAGTGCTGTCGGCAAGGTAGGTAACGATGATAACGGCAAATATGTAATAGGTATGCTCGAAAAATACGGTATCAATACCGACGGTGTATCTACAACCGATTTAGCACCTACAAGTTTTACCGATGTTATGACCATTCCGGGCGGCGACCGTACCTTCTTCCATTCAAGAGGCGCTAACGCACTTTTTGGTATTGACGATGTTGATGTATCAAAGCTTTCATGCGATATTTTCCATATCGGATACATATTATTGCTTGATAAGTTAGATGCAGAGGACCCAGAATACGGTACCGCTATGGCAAGACTTCTCAAAAAGGTTCAGGATGCAGGAATTAAAACCTCGGTTGACGTTGTTAGTGACAGTAGCGCAGACTATGCTAAAATGATAAAGCCTGCACTTAAATACTGTGACTTCCTTATTTTCAACGAGGTTGAGTGCTGTGCTATCTGGGGCATTGAGGGTACCGACGAAAACGGCAACCCAATCGAAGCCAATATCAAAAAAGCTATGCAACTCACACTTAACGAGGGCGTTAAGGAAAAGGTTATCGTTCACTGCAAAAAGATGGGCTACTGCTTAAGTAAGGACGGCACATTTTCTTCAATTACCTCCCTCGACGTACCTAAGAGCGAAATGAAGGGTAGCGTTGGTGCAGGCGATAGCTTCTGTGCCGCATCCCTTTACGCTATCTATAAAGGTATGAGCGATCAGGAAATAATTGAATTCGCATCTGCCGCCGCAGCCTGCAATCTGTTTGCAGAAAACTCTATCGACGGTATGTTACCTTATGAAGAAATACTAAAGGTAGCCAAAAAATACGGCAGAGAATAATATTTAAAAATCCTTGAGGTTAAACCTCAAGGATTTTTTACTGCCTTATGCAAAGTATTTAATCTTCAAAATCTTTTAAAAGCTTTAGTTTCGCTTCTTCTAAAACTTCCCTTTCAATATCGGGATAAATACAATCTTCACACATACCGTAAATATTTATGGATATGTTTTGTATGATACATTTATTTTCTAAATTATAAATACAAAAATAATTTTCACAGTTCATAGCTTGATACCTCTATAAAAAAGCACACCCCCGAAGAGATGTGCCGAAAAAGTGTTTCTCCTCAGTCGTTGCTACACGAATATTCTCCACATGGGGATAAGAGGAAAACACCTTTTACCAAGGTATTATTCCCCAATGTAGAGTATATTCAATTCGTGTAGCACAACTATATTATCATAAAAAAATAGAAATTGCAAGCAAAAATCCTTGGGGTTTGACCTCAAGGATTTTTTACTTTCTTATGCAAACTATTTAATCTCCAAATCTTACAATAACGGCTCTTTTAATCATAAAACCACCTCAGTTTACATTTTACTATCATTATGTAGTAAAATCAATACTATTTTTTGATAGTACATATACTAGTCTTAGGGTAATGATTTATGTACTATCCAAGACTTAAAGATTTAAGAGAAGATAAAGATTTGGTTCAAAAAGAAGTAGCCGCTATTTTAGGAATTGACCAACGAGTGTATAGCAATTACGAAACAGGAAAAAGAGAAATACCTACCCGTTTCGTTGTCACGCTTGCAAAATTTTACAACACCTCAACCGATTATATACTCGGTTTGACAAACAACTTAAAACCATATAAATAAAATGGATTTACCAAAACGAAAACCGACACGACTCAAAGATTTTGATTACAGCCAAAGTGGATATTATTTCATAACGATATGTACCTACCAAAAACAAAAAATATTAGGTGATATCGTAGGGGAGGGGTTCCCCCTCCCGCAATTAACCCAACAAGGAAAAATTGTAGAGAAATATATTTTATCCGTTAATAAAAAATACCCTTGTGTTGCTGTGAACAAATTTGTAATAATGCCAAACCATATACATATTATTCTTTGCGTTGGAAATAACGGGAGGGGAAACCCCTCCCCTACAATATCCAATGTAGTGGGATGGTTAAAATATAATGCAACAAAACAAATCAATTTAATTGATGGTAACACAGGCAATCAAATTTTCCAACGCTCATTCCACGACCACATAATTCGTGGCGAAAACGATTACCTTAAAATTTGGGAATACATCGACACAAATCCTCAAAAATGGGAAGAGGATTGTTTTTATATTGAATAGCAAAAAGGCTGTCTCACTAAAAAACGTGAGACAGCCTTTTTTGTTATGTCAATTTATTTTGCGTAAACTCTGCCTAAAATTCCGCAGTCTTTACCCTTTACATTGAACACTACCTGAAGCATATTCTGTGCCTCAAGCTTTGCATTTTTAACAGGGATTGCTACGGTCTCATAGTCTCCGTTAGAACTGCCCTGCAGTTCACCGTTTACATATACCTCACACTCACCGCAAAGACCCTCAACATAGATTGTCATATCATCGGGTATCCAGGTGAAGTTGCCCTTAACGGTGCCGTAACCCTCACCACCTGAGTAAACTAGGTTTTTACCATAGCCTACAGGGGTTGGTATCCAGGTGTAGAATGGGCTGTTAAGCTCATCGTATCTTGGATGAACATCATAAAGGTCAGACATATGGAACGCTTGGAACAAAAGTATATTTTCGCTGCCGCAAATCTTAAGCTTTGTATCCTCTACTGCCTTTAATGTAGCTGTGCTAGAAACTGTGTCGCTACAAACGGTAAGGGAAACCTCGCCTTTTTCCTTTGCACCAACGATTATCTGAGCGCAACCTTTAAAGAATGCAATCTTGTTGCCCTTTTGGTTATAATGACAACAGGTATCGCCGTTACCAACACCCAAAAGTACGGTATTATCGCCAACAGAAACGGTTAGCTCATCGTTACATTCAGGAACGATATTGCCGTTTTTATCAACCGCATAAATATCCACAACGCTAGCATCAAAGCTACCTGCTTCAATTGTATCCTTTGAGAGCACAAACTTGAAGGCAGAATTTTCTTCTGCTGTATAAAGCACATCCTCGCATACCTTTTCGCCGTTTATAAAGCCTGTTGCCTTTAAACAGCCTGCTTCAAATTTTGTCTTGTGGATTACAGCCTTATATTTATCGTGCTTAAAGCGTTCTGTCACCTTGCCGTTAACCGAAAGCTCAATTTCATCACAGTTAGAATAGCAGATAACATTAACCTCATCACCCTCGTTATAGTTCCAGTGAGGTGTTACCTTTAAAACAGGATCTGTATGCCATAATGCTCTGTGCCAATAGAAGTTATCCTTAGGGAAACCGCAAAGGTCCATAGCACCGAAGTTACTGCTAACGCTCGGCCAATAGAAAGGTCCCGACTCGCCTAGATAGTCAATACCCGTCCAATAAAATCCTCCGCAAACAAACTCTCTATCCTCAATATACTTCCAGTTTTCGCCTGGGTCTGCCGACCAAGGATATTCGTTTTCATAAAGCACATTACCAAAGCGTGCTACCTGAGCGGCTTTAGGGTCGGTCTTTTCAATACCTCTGTTTGAAAGATATGAGCCGTTTTCAGAGCCAAAAATCGGAAGATTTGGGAATAGCTTATGGAAAGCATCATAACCGTACTGCATATAGTTAAAGCCCATAACGTCTACAACCTTGGTGATACCTTCGGTCTGGAAAGGTCCGTTGCAGCCGGCACTTATAGCTCTTGTACCGTCAAGCTCTTTTATAAGGTTTGACATTGTGGTAGCAATCTTTCTACCCGAAATTGAGCCCTGCATTGGCTCTTCGTTAAGGATACTCCACATAATAACGCAAGGATGATTACGGTCACGCTTAACAAAACGCTCTAAATCGTAAAGCTCCTCTTTTGCAGACGAGAAGTGTCTAGTTTCGTTCATAACCACAAAACCTAAACGGTCGCAAATCTCATAGAATACAGGAGACTTTGGATTGTGTGAGGTTCTAACCGCATTACAGCCCATCTCTCTAAGCTTACCCATTCTGTAATCATATACCGAGTCAGGTAATGCAACACCAACGCCTGCGTGGTCGTGGTGCAGGCAAACACCCTTGAATTTAAGAGACTTTCCGTTAATAAAGCAACCCTTGTTAGCATCAAATTTAATCTCTCTGATACCAAAGGTAACTTGCTTACTATCTACTACCTCGCCACCCTTTAAAAGTGAGCAGGTAGCGGTGTAAAGATTTGGATTTTCGGTATCCCAAAGCTTTGGATTTTTAACAGGGATAGTTTGTGTAGCAACAGACGCTTCAACCGCACTCTCAATGTTTATACCGAGCTCTGCTATTTCGGTCTTTAAGCTAAAGCCTTCAAGGTCACCCTCAATCCAAGCCTTAACGTTTATATCCCAATTATCATTTCCGTTAAATTTAGAGCTTATAAATACGCCGTCCTCTTCAAAGTGGGTAGCATCGGTAATGATTAAATGAGCGTGTCTGTAAAGACCGCCGCCTTCATACCACCAACCCTCTTTTATAAAGTTGGAACAACGAACACTTATAACGTTTGTACGTCCGTTTTCAATAAAATCACTTACATCGCAGATAATCGGCACATAGGAGCAGGTGTTATGTGTTATATGTACACTGTTAAAGTAAACATCACTGTCAATAGCAACACCGTCTAGCTTGATATAAACCTTTTGGTCGTCATTAACGTCCTCAAGCTTAAAGCATTTTCTATACCAAACGGTATCAGAGGGCTTATAGCCGCAGATAGTGCCTACGTTGTTTTTCTCTGCAAAATCCTCATAAGAGCACCAGTCATGCGGAAGATTTATTTTTTACCACTCGCTGTCATCAAAAAACATACCGCCGGGACCTGTTAGGGTGCCTGTTTTATGGCGGTGCAAAGAAGTGCCGAAATAGTCTACTATTTCTGTGTTTTGCACACTTGATTCTTTACAAAATTTCCATCAGTAATCGAAACAATATTCCTTACGCATATAACCCTCTCCTTATATGCTTTAGCTTCTAGATTGCTACTAGTTTAACATATCAAATTTACTTTTTCAAGCATAAAACAGGCTTAATTGTAAAATAAAAAAACAAATTATAAAACAATAAGCTTTTTATCACTTTTTGTTATATTTTTATGTCCGTTTTCGGTCACAAAAACCATATCCTCTATACGAACGCCAAACTTGTTTTCAAGATAAATACCGGGCTCCACCGTCATAACCATTTGAGGCTTTAAAACGGTTTCGCAACGGGTGTTAAAGGCAGGGCTTTCGTGAATTTCTATACCTACACTGTGTCCTAATCCGTGACCAAAACAGTCTTTGTATTCTTTATCTATAATATCCCTTGCAACTTTGTCAATATCTTTACAAACTGCACCGCTTTTAATTGCCTTTAGCGCCTCAGTTTGCGCCTCTAATACAGTTTCGTAAACCTTTTTCTGCTCATCGGTAACACTACCTACTGCAACCGTCCTTGTCATATCCGAACGGTAGCCGTTTATAACGGCGCCAAAATCCATTGTGATAAAATCGCCGTTCTCTATTTTTTTATCGGTGGGCACACCGTGAGGAAGTGAGGAATTTTTACCCGAAACAACGATAAAGTCAAAGGCTACACCCTCTGAGCCTTGTTTACGCATAAAAAATTCCATATCGAGCATTATTTCTTTTTCACTTCTGCCCTTTTCAATCCTCTCTAGAATATACGAAAAGGTATCATCGGTAAGCTTTTGCGCAAGTTCTATATTTTTAAGCTCGGTTACACTTTTCACACTTCTAAGATTTAAAAGTAAATCGGTGATTTTTGTGTCACTTAATACCTCAACACCCTCAAAAGCTTTTTTATATCCTTCGAAAGCACCAACCGATATATAATCGGTTTCTAAAAACACCTTTTTTATTTCTTGTTCTTCGCAAAAATATAAAGCCTGCGATATGAAATTTAAAAGTAGTTCTGTTTCGCAAGCTTTAACCGTAGCCTTTGCCTTTTCAAAATATCTTGAATCGGTTAAGAATACTGCTTTTTTTTGACTTATAAAAATAACGCCGTCACTACTATTAAAGCCTGTTAAATAAAATCTGTTTGAGGGGGATTTTATTATCGCCGTTTCCCCCTCTAAAAGCGCTTCCTGTATCTTTTTTATAGCATCATCTAACATGTTTTCTCCTTAATATAAACAGGCTCGGGCTTAAAGCCCGAGCCTTATTGGTTTAAATATTATTCTTCGGGCATTTCCCAGTTATGCCAGATTTCCTGAACATCATCATTTTCTTCAAGCATATCGATAAGCTTCTCCATTTTTTGAGCTAAATCGGGGTCATCGATAGCAGTAGTGGTCTGTGGTATATACTGTACCTCTGCTAAAAGGAAGGTATATCCGTTTTCTTCCAATGCATCTCTAACAGCGCCTAAATCATTTGGTGCGGTAGTGATTTCGAAAACGTCACCGTCAAAATTAAAGTCCTCAGCGCCAGCTTCTAGCGCTGCTTCCATAACGGTATCCTCGTCCTTGCCCTCTGCCTCTATTTCGATAACACCCTTGCGGTCAAACATAAACATAACCGAGCCTGACTGACCAAGGTTACCGCCACACTTATCAAAATAATGACGCATCTCACCGGCTGTTCGATTGCGGTTATCGGTAAGGGTTTCAACTACAACAGCTACACCGTTTGGACCGTAGCCCTCATATATTAATTCCTCATAATCATTACCGCCTGTCTCACCTGCGGCTTTTTTAATTATTCTTTCTATATTTTCATTAGGAACATTTGCAGCCTTTGCCTTTGCAATAGCATCCTTTAGCTTGCTGTTTTCCTGTGGATTAGGTCCGCCTGTTTTAACTATAACAGCAATCTCTCTACCCATTTTGGTAAAGATTTTAGCCTTTGCGGCATCGGTTTTTTCCTTTTTACGCTTAATATTGTTCCATTTAGAATGTCCTGACATTTTAGGATTCTTCCCTTCGTGTGTTTTTAACCAAATAATTGTATCACAAATCTTTATTCTGTTCAAGTGCTTTTTCGCATATTCTCAAAACATCTTGCATAGAAGATATTTGACCACACTCTCGCCTTAGCGCCGCCGCGCCTTGAAGACCTGACATATACCACGCTGTATGCTTTCTTGACTCTAAAATCGCATTGTGAGGGTCCTTATATTTTAGCATTAAATTTATCTGCTCTATGCAAGCCTCTAGCCTTTTTTCGAGCGAGGGTTTTTCATAAGGTGTACCGCCTAAATATGAGTTTATCTCCTCAAAAATAAAGGGGTTTCCCATAGCACCACGGCCCACCATTATAAAATCACAGCCTGTAATTTCATACATCGCTTTAGCGCTTTTACCGTCTACTATATCTCCGTTTGCAACAACGGGAATTTTAAGTGCTTTTTTAACCGCTTTAATTGTTTCATAATCTACAGGCGGTGCATACATCTGGTCTCGTGTTCTGCCGTGCACCGTAATAGCCGAGGCACCTGCCGCCTCACAGGCAAGCGCTAAATCCACTGCATTTAAACTGTTTTTATCCCAGCCTGTTCGCATCTTAACGGTTACAGGAACGTCTACCACCTCTACCACCGCTTTAACTATTTTTTCGGCTAACGGAACATCCTTCATAAGCGCACTGCCGCCACCGTTTCCTGCAACCTTAGGTGCAGGGCAACCCATGTTTATATCGATAAAATCAGGCTTAAATTCTAGCGCCTTTTTTGCCGCTATGCTCATTGACTCTGTGTCACAACCAAAAAGCTGTGAAGCGCAGGGTCTTGTTTTATCGGCGCAAAAAAGCAGTTCTTTTGATTTTGTATCGTTTAGTGCCACACCCTTAGCGCTTGTAAGCTCGCCTACGCAAAAGGCGGCACCATAAGCCATACACATCTCTCGCATAGCCCTGTCAGCAACGCCCGCCATGGGCGCTAGCGCCGCAAAGCCTTTTATTTCTAAATTTCCTATTTTCATATTTTCACACTATAATAATTTTTCTATCACTGCAATAAGGTCATAGGCATCAACAATTCCGTTTTCGTCAATATCGCAAGGGTCTAGCGCCGTACTGCTAGCTATACAAACCTTTGCCCTCGCAATATCCCTTAAATCGATTATACCGTCCTCATTGACATCGCCTAAAAGGAATAAACTGCTATCAACAACACCTAGCTCACCTTCAATTGAAAAGGTGTATTCTTTAGTTTTATGGTCAGCCTTTGAAATCCTAGCCTTGTAGTTGCCTGCAGCAATATCCTCAATATACCAATAATTAAAGTTGCCCTCTAAATAGGTGGTATAAAAAGGTGTATCATCATTTAAATTAAAAAGCTCAACCTTGGTGCTTTCACTACTGTCTCCCCAGCTTAAAACCTTTCCGCCAACGGTAGCACCGTAGCCTTCAGGCGTCAACGCAACAATATACTCTCTGCCTAGTCTTTTATAGGAAGGCGTATAATATGTACCCGGAATTAAACCTTTTATTTGATAAAACATCGCTTCATAGTTTTCAGGCCACCAAGTATCAAAATAATCCTCTTCGCCCGCAAAATAGAAATTGGCTACCTTCTTTTTATCGCCTTTAAAAATGCTAGCTAGCTTTGCCGCATCATACTCGGTGAAAACATTGTCATAATGATATGCTATTTCGGTACTAAGATTATCGGGTAATAAACCGTAAGGGTCTTCGATTATATGTCCCTCAAGCAGTCTTTCGGTGGTGATACTGAAATAGCTGTGGTGTAATTCGTCAGGTCTGCCAACATCGTCCCAGGTGATATCGGCATAGTAGTATTTACCGTCAAGGCGCAACAAATTCCATTCGTGGTTGCCGCCCTCTTTGCTTTGACCTGTAACAATATAGCTTTGAATTCCAAGGCGCTGCAATAAATACTGATAAGCTTCAGCATAGCCTTCGCATACCGCCTTGCCGTTTACAATAGCGCCATAAGCACTATATGCCATCATACCCTGACTATCTGTAACATCAACACCTATAGCACTATAATCATATTCAACATACTCTTCGAGCATATTGTAAAGTGCAACCGCCTTTTCATATTCAGACTTTTTATCACTTACAGCATCTAAAAGCCTTTGTGCCATTCTATTAAAAAGATGGTCATTATAATTGGTGTAATAATTTAAAAACAAATTCTTAATATATGCCTTACCGTTTTTTACAGTATGCTCATAAGAAAAACTTTTCGGGAATAGGTAATCTTCAGGGTGGTCGTTATTATATATAGAAAGAAGCATTCTCGCCATATCTTCGGTGTAAGGAATATTATAATCCTCAATCGAAATCCGAGTTTCACCGTTTTTCACAGCCGCACCGATAGCATCATAGGCCGACACTAAATTTTCACCGTTTTCCATAGTTGAAAGCTTGTTTCTACCGTAATAGAGGTCTTGTGATATATCATATAAGGGCTTTTCTTCGGCAAAAGCACTAGTAGGCAAAAACGCAAAAAGCATAACAAAACTGAGTAAAAAAGCGAATATTTGCTTACAATATTTTTTCATTACAAACCCTTCCTTTTATTTAATATATCTATACACTTTAAAGATACCATATTTTAAAAAAAGTGTCAAGCAAGCCTTGAAAAAGAGAACGTGCTCATAGTATAATAAGAAGACAATTCTAATTTAAAAAGGAAAATAAAAATATGAGTAAAAAATCAGAAAAAGCAAGAGAGTTATTTTATAAAGGCTATAATTGTTCTCAATCGGTTATCGGCGCATTTTGTGAAGATTTTGGTCTCAAATTTGATACCGCTATGATGCTTTCCTCGTCGTTTGGCGGAGGTATGGGAGGACTAAGAGAGGTTTGCGGTGCGCTTAGCGGTGCTTTTATGGTGTTAGGACTTAAATACGGCTACACCCTCCCCGAAATGACAAGTGAAAAGGCAGAACTTTATAAAAAGGTAAAAAAGCTTGCCGAAGCCTTTAAAGAAAAGCATCAAACCATTCTTTGCCGAGAGCTTTTAGAAAAGGCAAAGCTCAATGTATCAAGCGAGCCTAGCCCTCGCACAGAAAAATATTATAAAGAAAGGCCCTGTGCCGTTTTTGTAGAAACAGCGGCAGAGCTTGTAGAAAAATTATTTGAAGAAAAATTATAAAAGGTTTTAAAATGAAAAAAGATTTAACAAAAGGCAGTATAAAAAGCCACTATTTAAAATACTTTGTCGCCTCGTTTGGCAGTGCTATGATAGGCTGTATCTACGGTGCGGTAGATGCCGCAGTTGTAGGACATTACGAGGGCCCCATAGGTACAGCGGCACTATCGGTTGTTTTGCCTATATGGACCATTATCTACAGTCTCGGTCTATTGATAGGCATAGGCGGTTCTGTCTGCTATAGCTTTTATAAAGGTCAAGGAAAACTAGAAAAGGCTAATTCATATTTCACATTATCGGTCATTCTAACAACAATAATTAGCCTTTTTTGTCTTGTTGTAATTATATTTTTTGATGACCCGCTGCTTAAGCTTTTCGGTGCCGACGATACACTACTACCGCTAGCCAAAAGGTATCTGCTACCCATAAAATTTGTTATCCCTGTGTTTCCATTTTCAGAAATGATTGCCGCCTTCTTGCGCAATGACAATGCGCCCGCCCTTGCAACAAAATCAATCCTTTTCGGTGGCATATTCAATGTGGGTGGAGATATCCTTTTTGTGTTTGTTTTCGATTTAGGTATTTTTGGCGCAGGTCTTGCAACCGCTATGGGAATTTCCTTTTCACTTCTTGCGATGCTGACGCATTTTCTAAGTAAAAACAACACATTAAGGTTTGTGAAAATATACGGAAAAATCAAAAAGACCGTCTCGGTAGTAGTCAATGGTTTTTCCTCATTTGTAACCGATATTGCAATGGGAATTGTCGCTATGCTTTTCAACCGTCAGGTAATGCGATTTTTCGGTTCAGATGCCCTTGCGGTTTTCGGCGTTATAACACAGATGTCAGCTCTAGTGCAGTGCTCTACATACGGTGCAGGTCAGGCGGCACAACCTATAATCTCGGTGAACTACGGTGCAAAGCTCGAGCAAAGGGTTCAAAAGACCAACAAATACGGTGTTATCACCGTGCTGATTTTCGGTGTTTTCTGGGCATCGGTTATGCTTTTATTCCCTACCTTTATGCTTAACCTCTATATGTCCCCTACCGAAAGCGTACTCAAAATCGCACCAGAAATTTTAAAAATTTACGGTCTTTCGTATTTACTTTTACCACTAAATATATATGCAACCTATTATTTCCAATCTATAATGAAATCAAAAGTCTCTCTTTTAGTATCACTGCTTCGAGGCCTTATCCTTTGCGGAATACTCATTTTCTTACTACCGATAATTTTTGGCGACAATGCGGTTTGGTATGTTATGCTTGTAAGCGAGCTTATAGTTAGCATTTATGTACTAATAAATATGAAAAAAGTAAATAGATAAACTAAGCCCGAGGGATTTCCCTCGGGCATTTAATTTAATCGTTAAAATATATTCCGTTTTTTAAAGCCTCTAGCATAATTTTTGCACTGCTTGTGTTAGTGGATAGTGGAATTTTTTGAACATCGCAAAGGCGAAGAAGCGCCGACACATCAGGCTCATGCGGTTGTGCTGTAAGAGGGTCACGAAGAAAAATAACAAGATCCAGATTACCGTCGGCTAGCATAGCGCCTATCTGCTGGTCACCGCCTAGAGGACCGCTTTTAAATCTATGTATTTTAAGCTCGGTCTCACCCATTATAAGAGTGCCTGTAGTACCCGTAGCAAATAGCTCGTGTTCAGCTAAAACGTCTCTATACAGTATGGCTAATTTTATTATTTCGTCCTTTTTTTGTCATGTGCTATTAAAGCTATTTTCATTTTTTCTATTCTCCTTTTAAAGCCTCGGCGAAACTCACCGAGGCTTTAAGTTTTTTACATATAGTATCCTTTTTTCTTATAATATTTATATTCGTAGGTATTGGTGGATTTTTCGGTAGAATTAAGCACCGCACCTAATATCTTGCAGCCGCTGCTTTCAATCTGACGTCTTGCTTCTTTTGCTAGCTTTCGGCTTGTTTTACAGTCGGCTATAACAAAGAGCGCACCGTCACACATAGCGGCGATAACTGCAGCATCTATTACCATTCCTACAGGAGGTGAATCGATAATAATATAATCATATCTCTCTTTAAGAGTTTCTAATGCCTGTTTAAGCTTTCCGTTCTCGAGAAGCTCAACTGCCATATCTGAATACTGACCTGCAAATATAACATCAAAGTTTTCGTCCTGTGTGTTATAAACAGCATCCTCAAGATCGGATGCTCCTGAAAGCACGCTTGATAGACCTACAATTTCGTTTTTCTTGGCGCTGTTTTTTAGAAGCTCCGACTTACGCATATCAGCATCCATCAAAAGAGTTTTTTTACCACTTTCCGCTAGACTCTTTGCCAGCTTTGCAGAAATGGTGCTTTTACCCTCGTTTTCAGAAGTACTGGTAACCAAAACCGTTTTTATTTCACTGCCGCAAAATAAAAGGTTAATTTTAAGAGTTTTAAAGGCTTCGGTTATCTCGTAGGTATTGAACCCTTCCATATTAAAGTTAACTTTTTTGGCATTTTTCTTGCCCTCGTCTGTTTTAGGTAAAGAGCTACCAAAATCTATATGCTTAATTTCTTCCATTTTGTCTTCCTCTGATAGTATTTTTACCGGAATTATCTTTAGGTCTTACATACGGAATAACGCTTAAAACCTCAAGGCCTAAATATTTTCTAACATCCTTTTTACCTTTGAGCGTATCATCAAAAATAGAAACGATGCAAACGACAAGAATAGAAAGTACAATTCCAACAAGGAAACCGTACAACAAGTTCTGCGACATATTGAGATTTGAAGGTGACTTGGGTATTTCGGCAGAACTCATAATATTCACAGTATCCTGTTCCATTATCTGCAATATTTCTTCTTTTGATACATCACAAATTTTATTTGCAATTTTTTGTGCATTTTCAGGATTTTTAGACGTCACATAAACTTCTAAAACTCGGCTGTTATTTGGATTTTTAATTTCTACAGAAGATTTAAGCTGGCCAACAGTCAAAGAAGTGTTTAGCTCACTTGAAACTCTAGATAGGACTCGCTTATCAAGTATAATTTCTGTATAGTCCCTTATAAGATACGAAGAAATCGAAAAATCTCCGGTATTAAGCTGCTGACTGTCATCAATATTTTTTGTTATGAGTAACTTTGCACAAGCAACATATTCAGGCTTTATAAAAAATTTAGTATAAAGAAAAGAACAAACTAAACTTAAAATTACAACGCCTATTACAATAAACTTTCTGTTTAAAAGCTCAATTAAAACATCTTGAAAAGTCAATCCATCTGAAATTTCGGTATATTTTTTTGATTCCAAAAGTCTTTCCACCCTCTAAAAAATATCTATATTATTATATAATTATTAAATTCAAAAGTCAATACAGTTTTAGTCTTTTTAGGAAGTATTTTTTCGCTCTTTTAAAAAGTATTTTCAAATTTTTGAAAAAAACACTTGCAATGTGGCATATTATATAGTATAATAGCTTTACGCTTTTAAGAAAAGCCATATATCGCGGGGTAGAGCAGCTGGTAGCTCGTCGGGCTCATAACCCGGAGGTCGAAGGTTCAAATCCTTCCTCCGCAACCATTTTAATTGGTCTCGTGGTGTAGTGGTTAACATGCCAGTCTGTCACACTGGAGATCGCGGGTTCAAGTCCCGTTGGAACCGCCATTTTGCGCTAGTAGTTCAATTGGATAGAATACTTGACTACGGATCAAGGGGTTGTGGGTTCGAATCCTGCCTAGCGCGCCATTTTAATTGACATTCACTTTGAAAAGTGATATAATCTTAATGTTGAATTTCGGGACTTAGCTCAGCTTGGTAGAGCATCTGGTTTGGGACCAGAGGGTCACAGGTTCGAATCCTGCAGTCCCGACCATTAAGAAATGCGGGTGTAGTTCAACGGTAGAACTTCAGCCTTCCAAGCTGACTACGTGGGTTCGATTCCCATCACTCGCTCCATATAAGACTACTAATCTTGATACAATAAAAAGTATCGAGATTTTTTCTTTTTATAGGGGTTCAAGTCCCACCGTTACGCCTTTTATTTGCCCTGTGTGGGCTTTTTTTCTTTTTAAGGCACTGTTTTTCAAGCAAAAAATAATAAGCGAACAGGTTTGAAGTTTTAACTTTTTAACGATTACTAGGTTAGGGGTACAGACTTTTTTAACAATTTAACGATTACTTAAAATAAATCGCTTTTTATTGTATACTATAGGCACTAGATTAGAAGGTGACATAATGGATAATTTTTTAGAGAATAAGAAGAACGCTCCTTTTGTTGTG
>JAZNJD010000054.1:0-57337 GCA_045577835.1 Acutalibacteraceae bacterium
CGGGATTTTTACTTATTACCTTTTCACTCTTAACTTTTCACTAAAAAATTGTGAATGGGATTTTTGGAAAGTAAGAGGTAATGAATGTTGCAATTTAGCGCCGCATATGCTATTATCTTTTTAAATTATGTTTATGTTGGAGTGGATCATTATGTATATGAAATTAAAAGATGGCAAATCAAAAGTGCTTACTTTAAGTTATGATGACGGCGTGGTGCAGGATATTAGGTTAGTAAAAATTTTAAACGAGTTTGGTATTAAGGCTACTTTCAATATAAACTCGGGATTATACTTGTCTGAAGATGTTAACCGCGAAAAATTTTATGGCAGAATGAAGCTGTCGGAAGCAATGGAGTTATACAAAAATTCAGGTCATGAGGTTGCCGTTCATTCTGTGAATCATCCTTATTTAAATAGGTTGAAGACAGATGAAATCTTAACTGAGATACTTGAAGACAGACGAAGCATTGAAAAGCATTACGGCAACTTGGCAAGGGGGATGGCATATCCATTTGGGAATTATAACAACGAGGTAATAGAGTGTTTGAAAAAATGCGGAATTTGCTATTCAAGAACCATATATGAATCCGAAAATTTCAAATTTCCAGAGAATTGGCTTGAACTACACCCAACTTGTCATCATTATAACCCCAGACTAATGGAGTTGGCTAAAAGGTTTGTTGAGGAAAAAGGCAGTCATGTGAGTGAGGTTTGGATGTTTTATTTGTGGGGACATAGTTATGAGTTTGATAACAATAAAAAATGGGATGTGATTGAGAGATTCGCAGAATATGTTGGCGGCAGGGATGATATTTGGTATGCTACTAACATTGAAATATATGACTATGTAAAGGCGTATGAAAGCCTTCAAACCAGTGTTGACAAAAGCTTTATATATAATCCTTCGGCTATAGATCTTTGGTTTTCTCATAATGATAAAACATATTGTGTTAAAGGTGGTCAAACTCTTTATTTATAAATTATTTAATACATTTGATGAAAGAAAATCAGGTTTTTCGGCCGGTTCCATTTTGAGTGTCGGTTCCAAAAAAGAACGAAGCAATGGCTTCGTTCTTTTTTATATGATTTTACACCGTTGTAATATAGCGAAATATGCATATAAAATTGTGTTTTGGCGTGTAAATTCTACCTTTTTGCAGTTTTAAAAAACTATATATTTTTTTAGTTTATATGTTGAAAAAATTTTTCTTTATGATATAATAATATTGTTAATAGCTCATACTATTATGTAGGAGCTTAATTAAATTTAATCAATAGGAGCTGGTAATTATGAAATTAATTATCAAAGAAAATTACGCAGAAATGAGTAAGTGGGCTGCACAGCATATTGCAAATGCTATAAACGCTCACAAGGAAGATCGTCCATTCATACTAGGACTTCCTACAGGTTCTTCGCCACTTGGAGTTTATAGTGAGCTTATTAAAATGAACAAAGCAGGCGAGGTAAGTTTTAAAAACGTAGTTACCTTTAATATGGATGAATATGTTGGTTTACCTAGAGAGCATGATCAAAGTTATTGGTATTTTATGCACGACAACTTCTTCAATCATATTGATATTCCTGCTGAAAACATTAACATTTTAAATGGTATGGCAGAGGATTTAGAGGCAGAGTGTCAGCGCTATGAAGATAAAATCGCTTCTTATGGTGGAATCGATCTATTCCTAGGCGGTAGCGGTGTTGATGGTCATATTGCTTTTAATGAGCCATTCACTTCTTTAGCTTCAAGAACCGGCGTTCGTGCTTTAACAGAAGATACATTGATTGTTAATTCACGTTTCTTTGATAACGATGTTAACAAGGTTCCGAAAACAGCCCTTTCTGTTGGTGTTGGTACCGTGTGCGATTCAAAACAGGTGTTATTGGTAATTAACGGACACAATAAGGCACGAGCACTTCGTCATTGTGTTGAAGGCGGAGTTGACCATGCTTGGACAATCAGCGCTTTACAGATGCATCCGGACGGAATCATCGCTTGCGATGAGGCAGCCTGCGGTGAATTAAAGGTTGACACATACAAGTACTTTAAAGAGATTTATAAAAACGAGAAATAAAGAAAATCGGGAACGAGGCGAAAGTCTCGTTCCTTTTTTTCTGATTTGGTATCGCTGTAACATGGCAGAATACACATATACGGTTATGTTTTTGCGTGTAAATTCTACTTTTTTACAGTTTCAAATAATTGAAAAATTATTTGTGCAGTGATATAATATAATTTATTGATTATAATTTATTTTTTATGCTTTTAGTTTGTTTTAAGCCAAGCTGTTATTTTTGAAAGGAAGTCTTTGCAAATGAAGAAGAAATTGCTCGCGTTATTACTTGTAATAACTATAATGATATCTGTTCTTCCAATTGGAACGGTTGTATCAGAAGCTGCCGATACAGCGAGCGATGTTACCATAACAATTCTTGATTCTAACGGTAATAATATTACCGATACAGGCTTATCGGTTAGCGTTACCCGTACTTACACTAACGGTTGGCGTACATATACACAATCAATTTCTGTAACAGATTACGGTGAAGGCGTTTTTGGTTATAATTTCAGCAGACAAAATAACAATACTAAGTATTATACAGTAAGTGCAACCCTAGTGGCTGACGGCCGTACATATACAGCTAGTGAACAGGTTTCTAAAAACACGGATTCTGTTGTAATAACTTTAGAAGACTACATTCAGGGAGATAAATGGGAAACCTTTGATATTTACTATATTGCAGATGGTCATTTCCCAGAGGTTTTCTATGGCGCAGGTGATGTATCGGATTACGGACCTGCAGGTGACGATACACCGCTTCTCACTATAAATGTTAATACTACAAAATTAAAAACAATGCCTAATGTTTTGTATGAACAAAACGTTTCAAACGCATATCACTTTATACCCGCTAATATATCAGAATCAACCGACACTGCTACTGAATATGAAGAAAATTTAGGCTATGCAAAAGCCTTTTGGGATGCTGTAAAGGAATGTATGGATGAGGAGTCTATAGAAGCATTTGAAGCAACAGGTCTTTTTGATACTTTCGTAGGTTATTGCCTTAAAAATCAAGGCTCGGCTGCAAATCCTGATAATCACGGTGATGGTATACTTTTGGTTAAACCCCCTGTTTATGTTATAGAAATGTATGACCATGAGGGAAAAATTTTCGGCGGCTATACCAACGATTCTGTAACAATAGACGATACCCCTGTTTCTATGGAACAGATATTAGAGGCATACAATAAGCACTTTAATCAGGAAATAGAGTGGAAAGAAACAACAAACGGTGTTTGGGAAGGCTCATATATCACCGAAGAAAGCGGCAGAAAATATCAGTATAATCTGCAAATAATTGAGACTAACGCTACTCAGGCAATCGAATTTACCTCAAAATCAGGTATTGATTACGATAAGAAAACCGATACATATTATCTTGCGGCTTTTCAGTCTAAAACCGAAAGTGTTGAACAGGTTGCCTATATTATTACCTATACAGACGGTATTAAAGATGTTATATTCAATGATCAGGTTACATCGCTAGATGTAGGTAAATCGGTTGTTGCTTTTAACGGAAATACCGATAGAGACAACTATATTTTCCTCGGTTGGACACTTGAGGGTGGCGACGGTACTGTATTATCACAGCAAGAAATACTAGATAAATATACTTCAGTAAACGAGGATTTAACCTTTGTGGCGGTGTATATGGTAGCACCTAGCAAATATACAGGTACAGTAGAGGTAATTCTTGACGGTTATTATGATTCTACAACCGCAACTGCAACAGGTGAAAAGATAGATATAACAGCAGTTAAAGGCAATAATATAAGCCTTTATGTAAGTGTTGACGGTGTTGAATTTATTCCGTTAGAGCGTACTGCAATCGGTGTTTATTCAGCAGAGCTTGTAAACGGATCATATCATATATACTATTATGACGGTACAAATTATATCCTTTCATCTGAACAGTATTTAAGTATAAACAACGATAACCGTACACGTTATATGTTCTTTGAATATGTAAGCTATAACCTGAACGGTGGTGTTGGTGGTCCTGAGTCATTATTCTCATATTATGACGAAGGTGTAGCTGTAAGCGTTTCTAAGAATTTACCTGCTAAACAGGGTTATCTCTTTGCGGGTTGGATGGATGAAAACGGAAAGCTATATAACAGCGGAGATGTTATTTCTACTGCTATAGGTGAATCCTATACACTTACAGCACAGTGGGTTGATGCAGCAGATGCATATATCAACGTTACCATTAATCATAACGTAAAAGGCGGCGAAAGTTACGATGATAGCTATGCCAAGGATGATATTACACTAAATTTGGTTTATGCCCCTGATGCTAACACGCCTTATCTTGAAACGGGCGACCACATTACTATTACTAATACAAATCATCCAAACCATAATTACACATATACACCTAGCGATGAAGTAAACGAGGTTGCTAGGTTACAAACAATCTATACCGCTATAGCTCCTAGTGTCACAGGTCTTTCAAAGGATTATTTGTATACGGTGGCTATAAGTAAACATGAATACGATATAACCTCTGTAACAACAAGTGTTGATGCAAATGGAGATATTATTATTGATGTAATACTTGATTACGCACCGCAAAATAAAGATTTAGTGTTTGAGGTTAGA
This sequence comes from Acutalibacteraceae bacterium, assembly GCA_045577835.1. Classification (GTDB taxonomy): domain Bacteria; phylum Bacillota; class Clostridia; order Oscillospirales; family Acutalibacteraceae; genus UBA737. Next base: position 4,669 of record JAZNJD010000054.1, read on the forward strand.
GTGGACGAAAACGTACCCGCAAATCTTGTACCCCAAGCAGCAATTGTAAAGATAGTGTCTTGGTCGTCGGTGCGCAACAGGTGGGAATTTGTCACCGAACAAAAGAATACGGCTGATGAGCGCAAGCCTGGTATCCGTGTGGATATTGATAGTCAAACCCGTATGGGTACAGGTTATTATCCTGTATGGGTAAAAGAAATACTTGATAACGATACTATTATACCTTACGGTTATCGTATTGTTGTTACTGCTATAATTTATCCTGACGGAACAATAGTTGAAACCGATTGGGCAGAGCTTGATAACTTAAGACAGCTAGTCACCGATCTTTATACTGTTACTTTTGGCAAGGTTGCTGACGGTAAAGCTTTCGGTGCACTTAACGGTGCATATTTTGAAAACGATGTTCAAAACGGCAAGCTAGATGCAGTTATCACAGCTACAGGTTATAATGTTATTTTTGATGCACAAGGCGGCACTGTTAACGGATATGACAAGCAAACTGTAGCTAATCAATATAAAATACCAAGTTTTGATAGCTTTGTGCCTCAAAGAGACGGCGGATATATTTTTGAAGGTTGGTATAGCGATTTAGCTTGTACAATTCCGGCAACCGAAGCCGAATTTTTAAAATCTGATGTTACACTGTATGCTAAATGGAGAGCGCCTCTAACAATTGAGGGAATGATTACTGTAGGTGCCACCTATGAACAGATAAACGAAGATTCATCGGTTACTATACACCAAATACCCGAATTTGAGTGGAAGAAGACGGTAGTTGTTCTATTGCAAAAAATAGAGGCTAACGGATACACTGATACAGTACTCGAACAGACTTTAACTCTAGATTATACAAATAGCGCTTATTACCACGATGGTCGTATAGTAGGCTTTGCAAACTATTCGTTCACAGGAATTCCTGATTACGGTATGAACTACAGAATACAGGTGCTAATTCCTAATTATCATCCTACTTTCCAAAACGAAGACGAAAGCATTAACGATTATATGAATTATCCTTCATATAATCATACAGATTATATCGCCAATTTCGGCGAGACAGAGCCTACAGTTGCTACCATTAATGTACATGCTCATTTCTCACCTGAGGAATTTGAATTAAAATATTCCGTAAATGCCGAGCAAATTGCTAGCGGATTTAAGCCACAAGAGGTAGAAATGCTTGTAACAAGTGACGGACGCAACACAGGTGTAATTCCGTCGCAGTGGCCTATAATCAGCCAAATGATATTTGGCAGTGAGTTTGTCGGTGATATTGTTAAGCTCACAAACGGCAAAGGCGAGGGCTCTGCTAATGTATGGATTCGCCGTGCTGACGGTATAACCAACTATCAGTATGGACTTAGAGTTAAAGATGTTGTTTTAGCAGACGGTCAAAGGATAGAGTTTTCCGAAAATCTGCCTTTTACTGTCGAGTATCAGGCTCCGACATATTATATAAATGGAGCTCAAAGCGATGAGCTTATAGCAACATTTATACCTAAAACCTACAATATAATCTATAATACAAACGGCGGCTCATTAAATGAAAGTTATCCTACTGTACACAAGTGGAGTTATGATACCTCAATAGAGGGTATAGTTCCAACCTTTGACGGATTTAAGTTCGATGGTTGGTATTTAGACGAAAGCTTCACACAGCCTGCAGGCGATATTATTGATGCATCTGTAGCAACGGATGTTAATCTTTATGCTAAGTGGATACAGGTTATGGACACAGTTGACCTGATTGTTACAGTAAAGCACGAACTACCAAACACAAGCGGTCTTGCAAGTAACTATAACAAGACCTTATATGCACAGCTTACCTATGCCGAGCGTGGCTTACCCTTTGAAGATCAGGTATATATAGATATGCCTAACCACTCAAAGCATTATGCAAACGGTCTCTGGCATACACACGGCGATAAGGTAAAAGAGGATGTGTTTGAGGTTCCAAGCTTCTACACACATCTTTCCGAAGAATACGATTACGGTGTAAACGTTTTCCTCGAGGGATATTATGTATCTGAAAAGAGCGTTGTTAAGAGCGAACCTCGTCCTGACGGTTCTATCTTGCATACTGTAAGCATAACGTTACAGTATGATCCTGAGATTTTCGATCTGCATTTTTACGTTGAAATGGCAGATGGTATTTCCAAAGAGGTATATCCACAGTCTGCCGAGGTAAAGGTTACTGCGTGGTATGATGACCCATCTATTGATACAACTTGGGATTGGTTCCGCGTTACACAGCACGAATTCACAACCATTACGGTTAACATTGATTCTGAAACAGGCTATGGCGAGGGCACCTATCCTGCATGGCATTGGTTTGACGAAGAAAAGGGAATTCCTTATCATTTCAGAATGGAGATAATTCAGCTAAACTTTGCTGACGGAACCGCTATACCGATAAGCGAAACCTTAGCCGATGTTTCATACAGCGGAGGAGGCTACAATGCCGAAATCGTTGTAGAGGGAGGCTCTGTGCCTGAAATAGAAAACGAAAATCAGGCTGCTACAAAGCTTTCAGGTGTTTGCGGTAAAGCAGTTGACGGTGTACACGTTCAGTCAGGTACTTTAGGTGCGATTATTGATGTTAACAGAGTTGTTTTCCACGCTAATAACAGTGAAGCTGAGGGTGACGATGTTTTTCGCACCTATTATCCAAATATTTCTACTACTTCTTCTAACAATTTAAACACCATTAATGCAGACGGTACTATTTCTCAGTTCTACGATATACCCGAATTTGATTACAATACACATAATAAGTATATCTTTAAGGGTTGGTATCTTGATAAAGACAGCGAAGATAGACCTATTGATTGGTCGGATTCTTATAACGGAACAACCCATATTTACGCTCATTGGATAGAAACAGGCAGCGTAGCTAAGGATGAGGCTGATAATAAGAAAACAGGTAGCGATTCCTATGCAGGCTTTGATCTTATCGGTGTTCAGATAAGAGATGCTGAAGAAGATAATATTGAGCATTACGGTAATGCTGGTAGCGGTCTTAGATTTATAACCGTGCTTAGCGAAGATTTGTATTCAAAGATAAATGCTATTAGCGGTTCTAATGCAGAATACGGTTTTGTATTAGCAAGAAGCTCTACTGCAACTAAAAATGCAGGAAACAATGCAGGTTATACTTTACAGCTTAAAGGTGCAAACATTAACGGTGTAAATACAAGCTCAACCCACAGCTATGTTCAAAACTTCAAGTGTAGTGGTGTTGTAGACCACTATGCAGGCGAAAACTATAGACTTTATACTGCAGTTATCACCTATAAGAACTATACAGGCGAAAGATTAGAGGAAGAATATAATCAAAACTTCGCAGCTCGTTCTTATATCCGTTATGTAGATGCAAACGGTATTGAGAGAATTTATTATAATAACTATACCGGTACCAGTTTCTATGGCGGCTGTAGCACCTCATTTGCCGCAGTTCGTGATATAGTAACCAATTAAAGGGGAGTTATATATGAAAAAAATCAAATCCCTTTTATTTACAGTTTGTGCATGTGTTCTGATGCTTTCTGTTCTAGGTCAGAACATAGCACTAGCTGCAAATAAAAATTCTGTAGGGTTACTTGATTTAGTTCGTCTTAAAAAACATCTGGCAGGGATACCTGTTGAAACAACCGATTTTGATTATAATAAAGACGGTAAAATAGATTCTCGAGATCTTGTTGCCTTAGTGAGTCTTATTATGTATCCTGAGGATAATCAGACCGAAACCGTAAAACCCGATGTTGATAAGGACGGATATTACAACGAGGTTGTAAAGCCATAGCTTTGGGAGGATGATTAAAGTGAAAGAATTTGAAAAAGCTACACTTGAAATTGTTTATTTTGATTGTAAAGATATAATTACCACTAGTCACGATAACGGCTTTATTGGTAGTGAAGAATTAGCTTATTTGCTTCAGGATTTGAAGAAGTTAATTCCCGATTCTTTGATAAAATAAAACCGTTTAATCTGTAAAACAAAAAACCGTCCACCATTCGTGGACGGTTTTTTAATATTTAAATTAGTTTACTTTTTTTTATTTTTCGTTTTTATAGATTTCTTTAAAGTACTTGTATGTATCAACCTTTAATTCACCACAGGCAGCCTCATCGCAAGCAATGATTCCGTCCGGATGCATCTGTAATGCACTGATTGTCCAAGCGTGGTCAACACCGCCTTCAACACAGTGACGAAGTGCTCGTGCTTTATTATGTCCATTGATTACCAACAACACCTGTTTGGAATCGCACACGGTACCAACACCAACCGAAAGGGCTGTTTTCGGAACCTTATTAACATCATTATCAAAGAAACGGGAATTAACGATCAATGTATCTTCTGTTAAAGCACGAACGCCGGTTCTTGAAGTTAATGAAGTGAAAGGCTCGTTAAATGCAATGTGACCATCAACACCGCTACCGCCTAAGAATAAATCAATTCCGCCATACGAAGCAATTTTATCTTCATAACGCTGACATTCTGCCTCTAAATCCTCTGCCATACCGTTTAAAATGTTAATGTTTTCAGCAGGAATATCAATATGATTAAAGAAATTGTCGTGCATAAAATACCAATAGCTTTGGTCGTGCTCTCTAGGTAAACCAACATACTCGTCCATATTAAAGGTAACTACGTTTTTAAATGTTACCTCGCCTGCTTTGTTCATTTTAATAAGCTCGCTATAAACTCCAAGCGGAGAAGAACCTGTAGGCAGCCCTAGTACAAACGGGCGATTATCCTTATGGGCGTTTATAGCATTTGCAATATGCTGTGCAGCCCACTTGCTCATTTCTGCGTAATTTTCTTTGATAATTAATTTCATAAAATTAGTCCTCTCTTCTAACAACAATGTTATTCATAGATTTTACTATACAACCGGCAGGAAATACGCCTCTTAAAGAATTCACAGGATAAACCGAGGTGCTTTTGCCAATAACAGTACCGGGATTTAAAACACAACCTGAGCCTACATCGGCATAGTCTGCAAGGATAGCGCCAATTTTACGAAGTCCTGTACTGTAATCTTTGTCGCCGTGTATAACAATATTCTTCTTGTCGGTTTTTAAATTGGAACATATAGAGCCTGCGCCTAAATGTGTGAAATTACCCATAATTGAATCGCCTACATAGTTGTAATGCGGTGCTTGAACATTTTTAAGTAAAATACAGTTTTTAAATTCGGAAGAATTGCCAAGTACACAATTTTCCCCCGTGATTACACTGCCTCTTATAAATGCACCCGGACGAATTTCACTACCAGAGCCTATAATAGTAGGGCCTTCAATAGTGGCGGTGGGGTATATCTTAACATCTTTGCCTATAAGCACATTATCAGAATATTTGGTATACCCATCAATACCTTTTTCTATAAGTGAAAGTGTATATTCTTTAATCTTAGAAAGCATTTCCCAAGGATATTCCGAGGATTCAAAAAGGGGAGTGAGATATTCGGTGGTGCAACAAAAAAGCTCGTTCGTTTTTACCTGCTTATTCAATTACATGACCTCTTTCAATTACGGTTTTTGCTATTATATCAATATATTTATCGCAAAGCTCAGGCGTTTCTGCTTCAACCATTATGCGAATTACAGGCTCAGTGCCACTTTGACGAAGTAACGCTCTGCCGTTACCGTCTATTAGCTTTTCGACCTCTGCTTTAGAGTCTAAAACTTGGCTGTCGTTTAAAACGGCTGCCTTATCTTTTACCCGAAGATTTTTAATTTTTTGCGGATAAAGCATAACAGGCTCCGCAAGCTCAGATAGTGAAAGCTTAGAATCGCAAATTTCTTCGGCTAGCATAATTGCGGTGAGTATACCGTCACCTGTGGTGGCGTATTTTTTAAGAATAATATGGCCTGACTGTTCACCGCCTAAGGAATAGTCATTTTTTTGCATACATTCGTAAACAAAGCGGTCACCAACGGTGGTTTGTTCGCATTTAATGCCGATTGCTTTAAGAGAAGCGAAGAAACCGCTGTTAGACATAATGGTTGCTACAACGGTATTGTCGTTTAGCATACCTCTGTTTTTAAGGCGTCTAGCCAAAATATACATAATAGCGTCTCCGTCTATTATATTGCCCTTTTCATCAACCGCTATGCATCTGTCGGCATCACCATCAAAAGCAAAGCCTAAATCGAGGTGCTTTTCTTTCACAAGGTTGCATAGATTCTCAATATGGGTTGAACCGCAATTTTGATTTACATTTAAACCGTCGGGCTCGGCACCGATAACATAGGTCTGTGCGCCGAGTGCGCTAAATACACTCTTAGCAATCATCCAGGATGCACCGTTAGCGCAGTCAAGACCGATTTTTAGCTTTTTATAAGAGTTAGATGCTAAAGAAATTAGATAACCTAAATATCTGTTTCTACCTGATACATAGTCAACGATACAACCTATTTTACTTCTGGTAGCAAGCGGTAGATCGTCACCTAATACACCGAGTGCTGCTATATTAGAATCAAGATATGCCTCAATTAGTGCGGTAGTTTCATCGTCAAGCTTTTCGCCATAGCGGTTGATAATCTTGATACCGTTATCGTAAAAAGGATTATGCGAGGCGGTAATCATAATGCCGCAGTCAAAATCGTCTTGACGGATAACATAGGATACGCTAGGCGTTGTGGTTACGTGAAGCATATAAGCGTCAGCGCCCGAGGCGGTAATACCTGCTACGATTGAATATTCAAGCATATAGCTAGAACGTCTTGTATCCTTACCTATAACTATACGAGGACGGTGATTTGGCTTATCACAGCCCGAAATTGAACTTGAAAAATACCAGCCTAAAAATCTACCGACCTTGTATGCTTGAAGTGAGGTGAGATTGAGATTTGCTTCACCCCTGAAACCGTCGGTGCCAAAATATTTAAGCTGCGTAGTGTTAGATGTGGTTTGCGGCTTGATTTCGATTTTATCGTGCAGAAGCTCATCGGTAGTAATACCAAAAAGCTCACAAAGCATTAAAACCTTATCAATTTGCGGTAGTGCCTGATTCATTTCCCATTTAGAAACGGATTGACGGGAAACATTAACCTTTTCGGCAAGCTCTTCTTGAGAGAGTCCTGCATTTGAACGAAGATTTACTATTTTTTCACCAATAGTCATTTATAAACCGCCTTTCATATTTTGTTTGCCTATATCATTTTAGCAAAGGCAAACACATATATCTACCAACTTTAATTATATAAAAATGCAACTATAGGTTGCAACCAACGCTTTTAAAAGAAACTTTTAGATTTAATTATATCATATTTTTCAAAAAAGGTAAACTTTGATTACGAAAATATCTATATTAAAAAATATGTAGAAAGTTTCCAAAAAAGTCAAGATTTTAAAAAACAAAAATAAGGCACGCTAATTTTTAGCGTGCCTAGAGACATAAAGCTATATCTAAAAATTATCCTTTTTGATTTCAAAATAGGCACGGGGATGCTTACATACAGGGCATAAATCTGGCGCTTTAGTACCGATTACTATGTGACCGCAGTTTTTGCAAACCCAGGTTTCAACGCCGATTTTCTCGAATACCTTTTGTGTTTCAACATTTTCTATTAGCTTTCTAAAACGTTCTTCGTGAGTTTTTTCGATAGCGGCAACACCTCTGAAAAGTTCGGCTAATTCATTAAAGCCTTCGCTCTCGGCATCCTTTGCAAAGGTGTCATACATTTCGGTCCATTCGTAGTTTTCACCGTCTGCGCCTTGATTTAGATTGTTTAATGTGTCGCCGATGCCCTCTAGCTCGTTTATCCATAGTTTAGCGTGGGCGAGCTCGTTATCGGCAGTTTCAAGAAATAAATCAGCTATTTGCTCATAGCCTTGTGCTTTAGCTACCGAGGCGTAGAAAATGTATTTGTTTCTAGCCATTGATTCGCCTGCATATGCCTCTTTTAAATTTTGTTCGGTTTTACTACCTTCGTATTTGTTTGACATAAAATCACCCTTTCGTAATAAGTATAACCAAATTTTTCAAAATATACTCTTTATGGATAAAAAAAGAGTGCTGACTAAAATCAGCACTCTTTTAAAGTTTAAATATATTAGCCGATAAATGCATCGTGAACAGCTTTAACAGCCTTGTCAGCCTTATCAGCATCAATTAAAACAGAAACCTTTATTTCGCTTGTTGATATCATTTTGATATTGATACCTGCATCATAAAGTGCCTCGAACATCTTAGCGGCAACACCTGGGTTGCTTTCCATACCGGCACCTACGATTGAAACCTTTGCGATTTCGTTGCTACAGCTTAATGTTTTATATTCAAACGCATCAGCAAGGGATTTAACAGCCTCAATAGCAGCATCGCTTTGGTCGTTAGAAACGGTAAAGGTGATATCCTTTGTATTGTCCCTGCCTACCGACTGTAAAATCATATCAACATTAATTTTATACTGTGCAAGCTTATTGAAAAGCTTGAATGCAACGCCTGGGTTATCCTTAAGACCTACAACAGATATGCTTGTAACATTAGAATCTTTAGCTACGCCTCTAATAAGAGTTTTTTCCATTTTTACCGTCTCCTTAACTATAGTACCTGGTTTATTTTCAAGACTTGAAAGAACTTCAAGCTCAACATTATATTTCTTAGCCATTTCAACCGAGCGGTTGTTAAGAACCTGTGCACCAAGAGTTGCGAGCTCGAGCATTTCGTCATAGGTGATTTGGTCCATCTTCTTAGCGGTAGAAACTTTTCTTGGGTCTGCTGAATATACACCGTCAACGTCGGTATAAATCTGGCAACGGTCAGCCTTTAGCGCTGCGGCAATAGCAACTGCGCTTGTATCCGAACCGCCACGACCGAGTGTTGTGATGTCATCATACTTATTAATTCCTTGGAAGCCTGCAACAATAATTATGTTTCTCTTTGCAAGCTCTGCCTTTAGACGCTCGGCATTTATAGATTTAATTCTTGCTATTGTGTGGTTTGAATCGGTGTTAAATCCCGCCTGCCAACCGAGAAGGGAAATTACAGGGTAGCCTAGCTTATCTATAGCCATAGCAAGTAAAGCGATGGAAATCTGTTCACCTGCGGTGAGAAGAACATCCATTTCACGCTTTGGAACTGAGCCTGGATTAATTTCCTTTGCCTTCTCAATCAAATCGTCTGTTGTATCGCCCTGAGCTGAAACTACAACAATAACATCGTTGCCTTTTTTATAATCTTCAATTATTCTGTTAGCTACATTGAAAACTCTTTCGGCATTAGCAACTGATGAACCGCCGAATTTTTTAACTATTAGTGCCATCTAATTAACCTCCGGATTAGAATAGAGTGTGTAGGATTTTTATGCTGTCGGCATTAAGAGCGTTTGCCTTTTCCTTTAGCTCGCTTTCAATACCTTCGTCGGTAATAAAGAATAATTCGTTAGTAAAATTATTTTTAAAATATTTAATATTATTGCCGAAAACTGATTTAAAGTTTTCGGTAAGCTTATCAAGGTTGCTTGATTTTGCTGCAATATATAGTCTTGTATTTTCGTCAGGAGTTATAACATAATCTTCACTGCCATCTGTCCACTCAACATATTTACGTGTGGATATATGCTTTGCACAGTCAATCATATCAGCTACAACAGCGCTAGCAGTTGCCATTTTACCAGCACCCTGACCGTAGAACATTACGTCGCCTACAGCATCGCCTGTAACCATTATCGCATTGAAAACACCGTTAACGCCTGATAGCATATTCTCTCGGCTTACAAGTGTTGGACGAACGGTAGCGGCGATTTTACCGTCTTGGAGTCTCTTTGTGCTACCTATAAGCTTTATAACACAGTTAAACAGGTTAGCGTTTTCGGTATCAGAAAGTGTGATTTCGGTGATGCCTTCGGTTTTAACTTGTTCAGGATAAACATGTTTTCCAAAAGCGAGTGTTGCCAAAATACAAATCTTTCTGCAAGCATCGTGACCCTCAATATCAGCGGCAGGATTTTTTTCTGCATAGCCCATATCTTGAGCAAGCTTTAAAGCCTCGTCGAAATCCATACTGTCTACTATCATTTTATTTAAGATGTAGTTTGTTGTTCCGTTAAGGATACCCTTAACCTCTTGTATTTTATTAGCAGAGAGACATTGGGTGAGGGGACGGAGTACAGGAATACCGCCTCCAACACTTGCCTCAAATAAAAAGTTGACATTGTTTTCTTTTGCAATGCTTATAAGCTCAGCACCCTTAGCGGCTACTAACTCTTTATTAGAGGTTACAACGCTTTTGCCGGCGAGCAAGCACTTTTTAACAAAATCATAAGCAGGGTTTATTCCGCCCATAACCTCGGCTACAATCTTTACATCCTTATCGTTAAGGATTAAATTGAAATCCTTGATAAACTTGTCCGAATATGAAAGACCGTCAAAATCCCTCAAATCAAGAATGTATTTAACGCCTACTTCTTCTTTTACGGATTCAGAAACGGTCTCGTTTCCATTGATAAGTATTTCGGCAACACCCGAACCTACTGTGCCGTGTCCCATAATTGCTGTGTAAATCATAATTTCCTCCGAATATATAGGTTAAACCGCTTTTACGGAAATAATTCCGTCAGCCGATTTAAGTTTTGCTAATAGCTCTTCAAGTGAAATTTTAACATTGTCAGTACCTACTGTTAAAGAAACCGAAGCGGTCCCGTTTACAGGCAGACCCTGTGTTACTGTTATTATATTTGCGCCATTTTCGTAAAGTACCGAGGTTAAGGCAGAGAAGACACCAACCCTGTCGGTGAGCACTGCACTTAAATTAACGGTACTGTGATTTATGTCCTCTAATTCAAAGACATAATCACGGTATTTATAAAAGGCGCTTCTCGAAATTCCTGCCATTTTTACCGCTTGCGAGGTATTGGTGGCAGTACCTTCTGCTAAAAGCTTTTTTGCTTTTATAACTCCGCTAAAAACCGGAGGTAGCAGATTTGAATTAACGACCAGGTAATTTCCTTTGTTCATAAAAAGTGTCCTCCGTTCAAGAACGCTGTATTTAATTATAATACACTTTTTTTAAAAATGCAATATGTTAAATATGACGAATATTATAAAATATTCTCATAATTATTGTATTCTCGAACAAAAATAACTCGCTAAAAGTCACTGTCAAAAAATTTTTTAGGGCATACAATGTTATTGTACCAGTACTTTTAAGGTACTAAAAGAAAGGCTTTAATTTGGCAGTAGGAGTGTTATGCGTATGCAGACTTATAATATAGCAACAGGAACGATAACCTACGCCATAAAAGGCAGGGATATTTTAAGAAACAAAGGCTTTAAAGCAAGGATTGAGAGAAGAAACTCAGATTTAGGAACACTTGGTTGCGGATATTCTATAATAGCTACGGGCGATATACGACAGATGGAGTCACTGCTTAAAGCTTCGGGTATAAAAATACTCGCTGTAACGGTTGAGTAGTGGCGGTTGAATTTTAAAGTTTTAAATTTGCAACAATATTTTTGCATACTGCGACTGCCGATGTTTCTGGCAGTCGCAGTTTCTTATATAAAAGGAGAATTTATTTTATGATATATTTTGATAATGCGGCAACGACGGGTAAAAAGCCACCCTGTGTTGTTTCAGCTGTAAACACTGCACTAACTAAATTTTGTGCCAATCCCGGCAGAAGTGGGCACACTATCTCAATTGCGGCGGCAGAGCAGCTTTATAAAGCGAGGATAAAAATCGCCGATTTTTTTGGTGCAAAAAATGCCGAATCGGTTATTTTTACAGCTAACTGTACTGAAAGCCTTAATTTTGTTATAAAGGGCAATTTGAAAGCGGGGGATACGGTGCTTGTATCCGATTTAGAGCACAATGCAGTAATGCGGCCGCTAACCGCTTTAGGAGTTAATTTTGATACGTTTGAAACATCGCTTTCAGATGATGAAATAACATTTAAAAATTTCAGTAAAAAGCTTATGAAAAAACCTAAAATGGTCATTTGTACAGCGGCGTCAAACGTGCTTGGCAAAAAAGAGCCAATCGACAAAATAGGCAGGCTTTGTAGAAAAAACGGAATACTATTTTGCGTTGATGCCGCCCAAACGGCAGGTATAGAAGAAATAAATATGGAGAAAATGTGCATTGATTTTTTGTGCGTAGCGGCGCATAAAGGTCTATATGCACCGATGGGAATAGGAATTTTAATAGCAAATTCTCCTATTGAAAAAACGCTAATTGAGGGCGGCACAGGCACCGATTCCATAAACTTTTCGCAACCCGAAATATTACCCGAAAGATTTGAAAGCGGAACTGTGAATTTGCCTGCTGTAATGGGCGCTTCGGCGGGAATTGATTTTATAAAAACAATAGGCAGAGAGCGAATTAAATATCAAGAAAATCGCATAATAAATCACCTTTATAAAGGTCTCAAACAGAATAAAAATGCTATTTTATATATACCTTTTTTTGATGAAAATTTGTATGTTCCTGTTCTTTCTTTTAATGTTTACGGTAAGAATTCACTCGAAACAGCAAAATTTTTAAACAGTAGGGGAATAGCCGTTAGAGCAGGACTACACTGCGCACCTACCGCACACAAGAAAATCGGGACAGAACAAATAGGAACGGTTAGAATATCCCCCTCTTTTTATAACAATATAACCGAAGCTGAATATTTGTTGAAAACGCTGAAAAAGTTTGAAAAAAGTTAAAAAAAGAGTGGCTCTTCCTATTGAATGTTTCGATATATTATGTTAAAATATATATAAATATATACTAATGGGAAGGTGAGCAGGTATGGGTGCCATTCTTGATGCGTTATATACCTTTTGGAATCAAGTAGTTTATGTAATAACAAATATAAGAATTTTTGATATTATTGATATTTTGGTAATAGCCTATTTAATTTATAAGGGAATTGGATTTTTAAGAGAATCCCGAGCAGGTCAGCTTGTAAAGGGTATAGTGGTATTGTTGGTAGCCTATGCACTTTCAGATTGGTTTGAGCTCACCGTTTTAAAATGGCTTTTAACCTTGATTGTGGACTCTGCAATTATAGCCCTTGCAGTTATATTCCAACCAGAGCTTAGAAGAATGCTTGAAAAGGTTGGTCAAACAAGAATTTCACACGCACAGATATATGATAGTGAAGCAGAAAAACTTAATCGTTGTATTGATGATATAGGCAAAGCTGCACGTACTATGCAGGATGAAAAAATAGGTGCTTTAATTGTTTTCGAGAGAAAAACACAGCTTGGTGAAATAATCAATACAGGTACTGTTGTAGATGCGAAAGCGTCTGTTGCGGCGGTTAACAGTATCTTCTATCCAAAATCTCCTTTGCACGATGGCGCTTTGATAGTGCGTGAAGGAAGACTTTTCGCCGCAGGCTGTCTTTTGCCTCTTTCTCAGAATCCCGATATACCGTCCCATTTAGGAACACGCCACAGAGCCGCTGTTGGTATGACCGAGAATTCCGATGCTGTAGTTTTGGTGGTTTCTGAGGAAACAGGTAATATTTCTATAATGTGCAATGGTAGAATTAAAAGCGGTTATAACGGTGCCTCTGCGACGGCAGAGCTTAAAGAACTTCTTATTGAAGCTCAGGAAACCGAAAGAGAAAACCGCATTTTAGCGGCACTCAAGAATATAAATCCGTTTGCTAAGAAGCAACCTAAAGAAAACAAAGCTAAGGAGGATATAGATAATGAAAAATAAGATTTTTTCAGGCGCCTATCTTCGAAAGCTTTTTGATAATAAAAAATTCACCATCACATTTTCAATCATTCTGTCGATTACTATCTGGTTTCTTGCTACGGTTAACCGTAATCCTGTCAGAAATCAAACCTTCAACAATATGAAGGTGGGTGTTTCTATTGAGGGTACAGTAGTTCAGGAAATGGGACTCGGCATAGTTTCTGATTTTTCCTCACAAAACTTTTCTGTAACAGTAAACGGACCTAATTACATCGTAAGCTCTCTAAAGGCAGAGGATTTGGTTCTTACTGCCTCGGTTACCAATGTAAACACCGCGGGTAAATATAGCCTTACGGTTGAAGGCTATAGCAATAGCAAAAAAACAGGATACAATATAGTTTCTATAGAGCCTTCCACAGTGGATGTTACCTTCGACTATATCGATACAAAAGAATTTACAGTTGTTCCTCAGCTTATCGGTGTTAGTGCAAAACAAGGCCTTGTTGCCGAAACACCTGTTGTGAGTAATAGCGAGGAAAGTTCTGTCACAATAAAGGGCCCTCGTTCTGTTATTAACAGTATTGATTCGGTTGTTGCATCTGCATCGGTTAATAAAACCCTTTCCTCCACGCAAACCTATGATACCGACCTTACGCTATATGATGACGAGGGTAAGGTTATATATGCCTATAAAATTGACGGCAAGGTTTATAATGCCGCAGGAAATGAGGTTAAAAACAATTATCTTACACTTAGCAAAACCTCTGTAAAGGTTACACAGCCTATTTCTAAAAAGGCTACACTTCCTGTAAAGGTTGTTTTCTCAAATATTCCTTCAGGGTTATCAATGTCGGATATATCCTTTACACTAGATCATGATACTGTTGATGTTATAGGAACGCCTGAGGTTATCGAAAAAATGACCGAGATTACACTTTCAACCATCGATTTTAGAGCAGTATCAAATACATCTAACAGTTTTGAGGTTTCTCCGGTTCTTCCTGATGGCGCAAAGATAATGGATAACATAGAGATTTTCATTGTTAAAATTGACACTTCAGGATATGTTTCTAGAACATTTAATGTATCTGACATTAGATTTACCGATGTTCAGTCAGGTCTTACTGCTAAAAGCAGTGCAAGTGTTAGAAATGTTAAAATATGCGGTCCTAGAAAGATAGTTAATTCTCTAAGTGCTAGCGACCTATATGCCCAAGCCTCTTTAGAGGATAAATCAACAGGTGAATATACAGTTAACCTGACGATAAAAGCAGAAAAGCATAATAATATTTGGCAGGTAGGGGAATATACCACAACAGTTACAGTTAAATAGTTATAACATAACCACCTTTTTTGCGTATAATAATTATTATAAGGCATACTTCAAAGCTTTGATTTATGATAATTTTCAAGATGCAAAGAGGTGGTTTGATGATAGAGATAATACTTATGTCTATCGTCGCAATTCTTTCGGTTTTAGGAATTTGTGAAATAATTCATGCGGTAAAACTTTTTTTAATAATTCCTAAACGCAGGTATTATAATTACAGCCTTATATATCTCAAAAAGGGTAAAGCGCCCAGTCAGCTGAAGCTAGCTGTGGAACAGCGCAAGTGGTTTGGAGATACATATGCTGAGTTTATAATAGCCGTTTATGATGACCTTGATGTAGAGGAACTTGAATTTTGTTCCGAGCTTGTAAAAAAAGACGATGTGGTTATTTGTCCTATACAAATAACCGAAGATGTAATAAAAAGTATATCAAAAAGCTTTTAAGGAGAAAAAATGGAACAAGCGGTAGTAGAAGCTACGGAAAAAATAAAGGGTACAATCGAAAAAATTACATATAAAAACGAACAAAACGGTTATACAGTAGCAATAGTACGTTGTGGAACAGAGCGCATAACCGTTGTAGGAATATTTCCTTTTCTTGTAGAAGGTGACACGGCAGAATTTAGTGGCAAATACATTGTTCATCAAACATATGGAAGACAGTTTTCTGCCGATGCCTTTGAAAGAACAGCGCCACAGTCTACTGCTGCGATTTTACGTTATCTTGCTTCGGGAATAATTAAGGGGGTAGGACCCTCTACCGCTAATAAAATAGTTGAAAGATTTGGCGAGGAAACACTTGAGATAATACAAAATCATCCCGAAGAACTAGCACTTATTAGGGGAATTACAATTGAAAAAGCAAGATTTATTTCGGAAGAATATAACAAGCAATATGGCGTAAGGAATATAATGCTTCTTTTAGCACCTTACGAAATTTCACCCGAAACAGCTGTTAGAGTATTTAGGGTGCTAGGAAGCGAGGCACAAAACAGAATAAAGGAAAACCCCTATCTTTTGTGCGATGAAGCAATAGGCTTTTCCTTTGAAAAGGTTGAAAAAATCGCCTATGATTTTGGTATTTCACCCGATAACGAGTTGAGACTTAGGGCTGGTATAAAATACATATTGCACGCTAATCTCTTAAATGGACATACCTGTCTGCCACAGAAAAAACTAACCGCCGTTGCAACAAAACTTCTTGAAAGCGATATTTACAGAATTGATTCTGTTTGCGATAATATGGTTAAAAATTTACTTGTCGCAAAAACGGAGATTAACGGGGAAAGCTATATAGCTCTTAATGAGTATCTCGCCGCCGAAGAGTATATTGCGGCAAGGCTTTGCGCTATAAACCGTAATATTGGCAGTTTAACTACTATTGATGACCTTGAAATCGATTATGTAGAAAACAAAACTTCAATAAAATTTGAGGATGTTCAGAGAAGTGCTATACAATCCGCCTTTCAAAACGGAATAGTATTGCTGACAGGCGGTCCCGGAACGGGAAAAACAACCACCCTAAACGCTATAATAGAGCTTTTTGAAATGCGTGATATGGATATACAATTAGCGGCACCTACAGGAAGAGCGGCTAAGAGAATGACCGAGCTTACAGGCAGAAGTGCTAAAACACTCCACCGTCTTTTAGAGGTTGAATGGGGGAGAGACGAAACACAGCACTTTGTCCGCAATGAAAGAAATCCGCTTGACTGTGATGTTATAATAGTGGACGAGGCCTCAATGATTGATTCGTTGCTTTTTGAAAGCCTCCTGAGAGCTCTAAAGCTTTCTTGCAGAATTATCCTTGTAGGTGATGTGGATCAGCTTCCAAGCGTATCTGCAGGAAATGTGCTTAACGATATTATTGCCTCTGAAAAATTCTGCACAGTAAGGCTTAAAAAGGTTTTCAGACAGTCGCAGGATAGTTTAATCCTTACAAATGCTCACGCTATAATTAACGGCGATGAGGTTGATTTTTCAAACAAGGGCAAAGACTTTTTTATAATGAACAGGCAAACCGACAATGATGTTTGCAGTACTGTTATAGAGCTTTGCACCGAACGACTTACAAATACCTATGGGTTTGATCCGCTTGCTGATATACAGGTGCTGTGCCCGTCGAGAAAACTTATAAACGGTACAGTAAATCTTAACAATGTACTGCAAAGTTATCTAAATCCAAATACAGACGGATATAACCAATTAAGCTTTAAAGGTGTTTATATGCGCCAAAACGATAAGGTTATGCAGATAAAGAATAACTATGATATTGAATGGGTTAAGGATAACGGCGAGCAGGGCATAGGCGTTTTTAATGGAGACGTCGGCTTTATTACCGAGCTTGATAGACGTGCAGGCATTGTAAAGGTGCGATTTGACGATCGAATAGCTACATATTATGGTGAAGAAATAGGTGAACTTGAGCTTGCCTATGCTATTACGGTTCATAAGAGTCAGGGAAGCGAGTTTAACTGCGTTATTTTGCCCTTGTTCGATGTGCCTTCACAGTTAAGATATAGAAATCTTTTGTATACCGCAGTTACAAGAGCAAAAAAAATGCTTATTGTTGTGGGCAGTAAAGCAATTTTTAATCAAATGGCACAAAACGACCGTAAAACTTTAAGATACACTATGTTAAAGGAATTTCTTAATGAAAATCAATAATAAAATTTTCGCTACGGTATTTGACTTTGTTGACGAGGTTATTTCTGTTTTTTATCCAAACCGTTGCGCTTCCTGTAGAGAAATTATTGAAAACGATAGGTATCTTTGTGTTAATTGCGAAAAGAATATTGAGCTAATTGACCATGCTAAGCGCTGTAAAAAGTGCGGACTTGATAAGGAAAACTGTACTTGTAAAAAGTATATATATTATTTTGACGGAGCAATATCGGTTTATAAAAACGACGGTATAGCACGAAACACGATGTACTCATATAAACTAGGGCGCAGAGCAGGTCATGTTTCATTCTTTGCACAAAGTATGGCCAAGGCTGTTAAAAGTGAATTAGGTGATATAAAGTTTGATGCAATAATTGCGGTGCCTACTACAATAAAAAGCCGCATAAAGTATGGCTTTTCACCTGTCGACGAGCTATGCTTCGCTTTAACAGAGCTGCTTGATATAAAATTCTTTAAAAAAGCTATTAAATGTCGGCACACCAAAAAAGCTCAACATAATGTAGATTTTTCAGAGCGCTTTGAAAATGCAAGAGAGAAGTTTTATTGTGATAAAAAGCTAGAAGTTAAAACGGTACTACTAGTTGATGATATAAAAACCTCAGGCGCCACACTTAGCCAATGCGCGAGAGCACTCAAATTTGCAGGGGTTGAAAGGGTATACTGCATAACAGCGCTTGCAGGTGTTGTTAAAAATAAAAAGAAATAATTTATATAGATTAGGAGAAACTTATGGCAACTGACATAGGAATAGACTTAGGTACATCTAAAACTGTTATATTTTCAAGCTCTAAGGTAGTGCTTGAAAGCCCAAGTGTTGTTACGGTTGATAACGAGACCTGGGAGCCTGTATATTTTGGAGAAAAGGCAAGACTAACCCTTGGCAGAACTCCCGATAGCCTCACCTGTGTTATGCCTATAGAGCACGGTGCTATCTCTGACTATGGTATAGCAGAAAGTATGCTTACAGAGTATATGACCAAGGCTTTCGGTAATAAGATTGTGCGACCTAGAATAATGGCTACACTTCCTGCAGGTCTTACAGAGCTTCAGCACCATACACTTTCTAATCTCATAGAATCCTCAGGTGGAAGAAATATCTCAATTATTGAGGGACCCTTAGCAATCGCCTGTGGATTAGGACTTGATTTTTCAAAACCAAAGGGTAACCTTATTGTTGATATTGGTGCAGGTACAACCGATGCCGCGGTAATTTCAATGGGCGGAATATCGGTTTGTGATTCCTTTAAAACTGCCTCTCTTGATTTCGATATGCAGATAACAAGATATATTAGAAAAGAGTATAATATCGAAATTGGTCCTTTAATGGCTGAAAATATAAAAAAGCAAATAGGAACGGTTATTGAGCGTCCAGTTGAGGTAGCTATGGTTGCTAAAGGAAGAAACGTATTTACAGGTCTTCCCGAAAGCTTTGAAATCACCTCTCTAGAGGTTTATGAGGCGGTTAAGGAAACAGCTGCAGCTATTTGTAATTCTGTTAGAACGGTACTTTCTAAAACCGACCCCGACCTCATTGCAGATATTAAGGAAAGCGGCTTCTATTTAACAGGCGGCGGCTCGCTTATTAACGGTATGGATACTCTGCTTGAAAATTTTGTGGGTGCTAAGGTGTTTAGACTAGAAGACCCCACCCACAGTGTTGTTCGTGGAGCTGCAGCGGCGCTAAAGCATCCTGAGTTACTTCATAATGTAAATTATCAGTTGCGCTCTATTAAAGAATTGATTGTTGAATAAGGGGTATCAAATGAAAGAAATTAAAAAAATAGTAATAACAGGTGGACCTTGCGGTGGTAAATCCACAGGACTAAATCTAGTTAAGGCAAATCTTGAGGCCATAGGTTATACCGTGTTGTTACTTCCTGAACTTGCAACAGAACTTATTACCAACGGTATCAGTCCTGAAAGCTGTGGCAGTAGCTTTGAATATCAAAAACTACAGGTTATGCTTCAACTAGAAAAGGAGAAGATATATAGCCAAGCCGCCAATTTAATGGATAAGGATAAAATTGTGATTCTCTGCGATAGAGGTGTTATGGATTCTAAAGCCTATGTTACCGCCGAGGAGTTTTCAAGGATTTTATCAGAACTTAATCTAAATGAAACTGTCCTTCGTGATAATTACGATGCGGTATTTCATATGTTAACTACTGCTAAGGGTAAGGAAGAAGCGTATACGCTTTCAAATAATGCAGCACGCACAGAAACCCCTGAAGAAGCGAGAAAGCTTGATGATTTAACCCTATCTGCCTGGACAGGCACGCCACACCTTAGAATAATAGATAATACAGGTAATTTTGAGGAAAAATTGGAACGTCTTATAAAAGAAATGAATTTTTTCTTAAGTTATCCCGAGCCGCTTGAAATAGAACGAAAATATCTTATTAAGCATCCCGATTTAACTTTTCTAAAGAGTTATCCTTTTTGTAATGCTGTAGAGATTTCGCAGTCTTATGTGAAAATAGACGGAAAAAATGCTAGAATTCGCAAAAGGGGAGCAGACGGCGGCTACACATATTATAAAACGCAAAAACAGGATATAGACGGCATAAGGCGAATAGAGATAGAAGACACACTTACTGCCGAGCAATATCAAAATATACTATCAAGCTCAGTACAAAAAACCACAATAGATAAAACTCGGTACTGTTTAGTCTATGATAATAAATATTTTGAAATTGATGTATTTCCTTTTTCATCTGATAAGGCTTTTATGGAAATTGAGCTTATGAATGAAAACGATACAGTTAATTTACCACCATTTATTGAGGTGATAAAAGAAGTGACAACCGATAAGGAATATCGCAATTCTGCACTAGCCTTAAAAATAGCTAAAGGAATTAAACCTTTTTAATATATATTGGTATGCCTTGCTGATTGACAAGGACCAAATATTATGATATTATTTAAACATATTTTTTGTGGGGGAAGTTAAAATGAACTTTTTTGAAGAATTAAAAGATTATGATAGTGAAGTTGCCTCTGCCTGTGGCCTTGAGCTAGAACGTCAGAGACATAATATAGAGCTTATTGCTTCTGAGAATATTGTATCAAAAGCAGTATTGTTAGCAGCAGGCGGCGTGCTTACAAACAAGTATGCTGAAGGATATCCTACTAAGCGTTACTACGGCGGTTGTCAGTGCGTTGATATAGTTGAGGATATAGCAAGAGAGCGTGCAAAGAAGCTTTTTGGTGCAGAACATGCCAATGTTCAGCCACACAGCGGCGCTAACGCTAACCTCGCAGTTTTCTTTGCATTACTAAACCCAGGCGATACCGTTATGGGTATGAATCTTCAACAGGGTGGTCATTTATCTCACGGTTCACCTGTAAACATTTCGGGTAAATATTTTAATATTGTTCCTTACGGTGTAAACGATGAAACCGAGTGCATCGATTATGACGAGATGCAAAGATTAGCAACCGAAAACAAGCCTAAGATGATAGTTGTAGGTGCTAGCGCATATTCAAGAGTTATCGATTTTGCTCGTTGCAGAGAAATTGCTGATAGCGTAGGAGCTTATCTTATGGTTGATATGGCTCATATCGCAGGCCTTATTGCCGCAGGTCTTCATCCGTCACCTGTGCCTTATGCAGATGTTGTTACATCTACAACCCACAAGACCTTAAGAGGTCCTCGTGGTGGTCTTATCCTCTGCAAAGAGCAGTATGCAAAGCAGATAGATAAGGCTGTTTTCCCAGGCACACAGGGCGGTCCTTTAATGCATATAATTGCCGCTAAGGCTGTAGCCTTCGGCGAGGCTTTAACCGATGAGTTTAAGGAATATCAAGAGCAGATAGTTAAAAATGCTCAAACACTGAGCAAAGCACTTGTAAAAAGAGGTGTAAAGCTTGTTTCAGGCGGTACAGATAACCATTTGATGCTTGTAAACCTTAAAGACACTGATGTTACAGGTAAAGAACTTGAACACCGTCTTGACGAGGTTCATATCACCGCTAACAAGAATACCGTTCCTAACGATCCACAAAGCCCATTCGTTACAAGCGGTCTTCGTATAGGTACTCCTGCTGTTACTTCAAGAGGTTTTAAGGAGCCCGAAATGGAGCTAATTGCCGGTTGGATTGCAGATATTATAGAAGATTTCGAGGGCAATAAGGAAAGAATTACAAAAGAGGTTGTAGCTCTTTGCGAGAAATTCCCAATTTATTAAGATAAAAATCTCCGAGTTTAACTCGGAGATTTTTATTTTTAATATTTGTCATAGAAGTATGTCTTTCGTCATACTTATTTAATAGCATTGGATTAAAAAGTTACGGAGGAATTGTTTTATGGCAAATGCAAGTATATATGAGGATATAGCTACCAGAACGGGCGGAGATATTTACATCGGTGTTGTAGGTCCTGTAAGAACGGGTAAATCTACATTTATTAAACAGTTTATGGAGAAGATGGTACTTCCAAACATTCAAGAGGATTATTTAAAGGAAAGGGCTAACGATGAGCTTCCGCAATCCTCCTCCGGCAGAACTATTATGACAACTGAGCCAAAGTTTATTCCTGAAAAGGGCGCTAATATTTGTATTGATAATAATGCTAACATGAATGTGCGTTTGGTTGACTGTGTCGGCTATATTGTGCCGAGTGCACTAGGTTATATTGAGGGCGAGCAACCGAGAATGGTAAGAACGCCTTGGTTTGAGGAAGCTATACCCTTTAATATGGCGGCAGAAATCGGTACACAAAAGGTAATCAACGAGCATTCAACTATAGGCCTTGTTGTTACTACTGACGGCAGTATCAGCGATATTCCTAGGGAAGAATACGAAGAGGCAGAAAAGCGTATTGTAGAAGAGCTTACAAAAATAAATAAGCCTTTTATAGTTTTGCTTAACTGTATGTATCCCGATACAAAGGAAGCTACCGATTTAGCCGCAAAGCTTACAAATCAGTATGCAGTGCCTGTAATACCCATTAACTGTCTAGAACTTAGAGATGCGGATATTAAAAGGATACTGCAAAGAATTCTCTATGAGTTCCCTGTAAAAGAAATTAGGATTGATTTCCCTAAATGGATAAACTCGTTGCCTGTGGAGCATTGGCTTAGAAAAGAACTTACTAACTCTATTAAGGATGCGGCTGAAAAAATACATCGCATAAGGGATATACATACCTTTGAGGGCGCCTTTGATAATAGCGAAAATGTAAAGGGCGTTAATGTGACCTCTATAGATTTAGGGTATGGCGGCGCTCATATTGCTATTGATGTTAAAAAGATATTGTTTTATAAGATACTTGCCGAAACCACAGGACTTCAAATAAACGATGAGCAAGAGCTGATGCAAAATATTAAAGAGCTAGCCGAAATTAAGAAAAAATATATGCGTGTTAAAGGCGCACTCGATGAGGTTGAGGCTACAGGCTATGGTATAGTTATGCCTGAAATACACGAGTTAACCCTTGAAGAGCCTGAAATCGTAAAACAGGGCGGAAGATACGGTGTCAGACTAAGAGCTTCAGCACCGTCAATCCATCTTATGAAAGCCGACATTACCACAGAGGTAAGTCCCATAGTGGGCAGTGAAAAACAGTCGGAAGACTTGGTTATGTATCTGCTCAGCGAGTTTGAAGAGCAACCCGATAAGATTTGGGATTCAAATATATTCGGCAAATCTTTGCACGAGCTTGTAAATGAAGGCTTACATACCAAGCTTGCCCGTATGCCTGTTGACGCTCGAATGAGGGTACAGGAAACAATTGAGAGGGTAATTAACGATGGCTGCAACGGTCTAGTCTGCATTATACTATAATTTTAACATTGTAGGGGAGGGGTTACCCCTCCCGTTATCAAAAAAGCTCTCCACTCGGAGTACCGAATGGAGAGCTGAAAATTTTATTAAACTGTACTATCCTTTTTTCTAGCACTGACCTTTTCTTCAGGTCTGATTTCACCGGCTTTGGTAAGAGCAATTTTTGTAAGAACAGGTCCTATAAGCTCATAAATTAAAACTGCAAATAGGGTAATGTTGCGAACTATTGTGCCGTCATTACCTAGCTCATAAGCCTTCATAGCCATACCGAGTGCAACACCCGCCTGTGGTAACAAGGTGATACCTAAATATTTAACTATTGTCTTGTCACAGTGCGTAGCCTTTGCAGTAACAAACGAGCCAACATATTTGCCAACTGAACGGGTTAGTATATAAACTATACCGATTACTACTACTGCACCCTCACTAAATACCGAAAGCTCAAGCTCGGCGCCGCTTAAAACAAAGAATATTATAAATAAAGGCGCTGTCCAACGGTCTAGCCTATCCATAAGCTCCTCTGAAAAGTCACAAATGTTGCAGAATATAGTACCGAGCATCATACAAACGAGTAGGGAAGAAAAAGCGATATGTATGCCAAATACTTCAAACTTTAGCATTGATAGAGCAACGGTTAAAAGGACAAATGCAACCGAAACAGAAAGACGCTTTGAACGGGAATGGAAAAATCTTTCCATAAAGGTAAATAAGTAACCCATAAGTGCGCCAAGACCTAAAGATAGAACAACTTCGAGCAAAGGCTCTACTATAATACTTGTAAGCTCTACAGCGCCTGATTGTAAAGCCTTAGCAACACCAAATGATACTGCAAATAGAATAAGACCGACCGCATCATCAAGCGCTACTATAGGTAGCAAAATATCGGTAAGGCTACCCTTAGCCTTATATTGCCTTACAACCATAAGTGTTGCCGCAGGTGCTGTTGCACTAGCTATTGCACCTAAAACTATAGCGGCAGGTAGAGATATTTTATCAGGCATAATAAAGTGTAGAGAAATAAGCGCCGCATCAACTAAAAGTGTTGCTGTAACAGCCTGAAAAATACCAATTATAGTTGCCTGTTTTCCTGTTTGTTTGAGCTGACCTAAACGGAATTCATTACCGATAGAAAATGCGATGAAACCTAATGCAACATCACATAGTAGAGAATATGACTCTACCTCTTCTAAACTGCCAAAGCCTATGCCTGAAATTCCAAGTCTGCCTAAAATGTAAGGACCTACAACAATACCAGCAACAAGATATGCAGTTACTGCAGGAAGCTTTAAAACCTTCGCTAAACGCGAAAGCAATAAACCTACCAATATAACAACCGAAAGAGAAAGTAAAATTTGCAAATGGGACACCCTCTTAAAATTTTTTAAACCTAACAGATTATACGACTAAAACAGCATAAAGTCAACCGAAAAAATACATTAAAAATACAGAAAAAAAGAAAAAATCCTTAGACAAAAAGCCTAAGGATTTTTGGAGCGGGTGATGGGAATCGAACCCACACGACCAGCTTGGAAGGCTGGGATTCTAGCCATTGAACTACACCCGCATTTGCGACAAGAACTATAATAGCATAAAATTTATTATAAGTCAAGTGTTTTTTAGAGAGAATAATAAACAAAATCGGCTATTTAACCAAAGTGTATTCTTTAGTTAAATAGCCTGTTTTTTATTCAAACAAAGGTGTTGAGAAATATCTTTCGGCAGTGTCGGGGAGGACGGTTACCACTCGCTTACCCTTGCCTAATTTCTTAGCTAGCTTTATTGCGGCGGCAACATTTGTTCCACTGCTTATACCGCACATTATACCTTCTTTTGAGGCTAGGTCCTTTGCGACCTGTAGAGCTTCTTCGTCCTTAATGATGCAAACATCATCATAAATTTCTTGATTTAGTATTTCGGGGATTATACCGTCACCAATACCCATCTGAACGTGAGTGCCAATAGAGCCGCCCGAAAGGATTGCCGCATTTTCGGGTTCAACCGCCCAAATGGTCATATTTGGATTGGCAGCCTTTAGGGTTTCGCCTATGCCTGTTATGGTACCGCCTGTACCTATTCCTGAGCAAAATCCGTGAATTTCGCCCGCAACCTGTTCTAAAATCTCGGCGCCTGTGCCTATTCTTTGAATTTGAGGGTTAGCGGGATTTTCAAACTGCTGAGGAACAAATACGTTCGGGTCTTCATCCCTCATTTTAAGGGCTAAATTTAGACATTCCTCAATGCAAAGTCCGATGTTGCCGTCATCGTGAATAAGGATTACCTCAGCGCCGTAATGCTCGACTAATTTTCTTCGCTCTTCGCTTACCGAGTCAGGCATTATAATTTTAACCTTAAGCCCCTTAACAGCGCCAACAAGTGCCAAACCTATTCCTTGATTTCCGCTTGTAGGCTCAACAATAATAGTGTTTTCATTTATAAGCCCATTTTCCTCAGCTACACGAATCATATTAAGTGCAGTACGGGTCTTTATAGAACCGCCCACATTGAGTCCTTCAAATTTAACAAGTATCTCGGCATCATCCGCACCTGTCATATTACGCAAACGAATTATGGGTGTATTACCCATAGCATCTAAAATTGAATTGCAAACCATAATTTTACCTTTCAAATATGTCTTTTTTAACATTATATGGCAAGTATATCACATTTGAGCCTCTTTTTCAATTTATATTTTTTATAATATTAAAAATAACCTGGTGCAAATTAGCACCAGGTTAAAGGATTTTTATTTAGCCGTTGCTTTTCTTTAATACATATTCTAAAAATTCTTGACAGCCGTATTTTATATCATTAAAGGCTTCATCAAAATTTCCGTAATACCAAGGGTCTATTATATCTCTTGGTGTTTTACTAAAGTCAAGCAACTTGAATACCTTGTTTTCAGGATCACTGCCAATGATTTTGAAGATGTTTTTAATATTTTCTTCTTCCATTGCCAAGATATAATCGAATTTATTATAATCTTCTTTTCTTATTTGCCTTGACATTCGATTATAAAACGGAATTTTGTTTTTGTTTAAAACATCCTGTGCTTGTGGGTCAATACAGAGCTTGTATTTTTCGTTGTAGCTACTAGTTGCCGCCGAATCAACAAAAAACTGATTCTCTATTTCCTTATCCTTTATTATATCTTTAAAGATAAATTCAGCCATAGGGGAGCGACAGATGTTTCCTAAGCAAACAAATAATACTTTTGTCATTATAACACCTTGCTTAAAAAGTCTTTAAGACGAGGGGATTTAGGATTTGCAAAAAGCTCGTCAGGTGCGCCCTCTTCGGTTATTACACCGTCATCAATAAATATAACCCTATCAGCAACCTCACGGGCAAAGCCCATTTCGTGAGTAACTATTGCCATGGTCATACCCGATTTTGCAAGGTCTTTTATAACACCTAAAACTTCGCCTACCATTTCAGGATCAAGCGCGCTTGTAGGCTCGTCAAAAAGCATTACCTCAGGGTCCATACAAAGTGCACGAACGATAGCGACACGCTGTTTTTGTCCACCTGAAAGCTGAGATGGGTATGCGTCCGAGCGGTCGGCAAGGCCTACCTTTTCAAGTAGCTTCATAGCCTTTTCTTCTGCTTCCTGTTTTGAAAGACCTAGAAGCTTTATAGGGGCTATAGTCATATTTTTTAGAATAGTCATATGAGGGAAGAGGTTGAATTGTTGGAAAACCATTCCCATTTTCTGACGGTGTAAATTTATATCGGTCTTTTGGTCGGTTATATCTGTATCGTTCAAATAAATTTTACCGTCGGTTGGATATTCAAGGAGATTGAGGGTGCGTAAAAAGGTTGATTTTCCCGAACCTGATGCACCGATAATTACAACAACCTCGCCCTTTTTAATCTCGGTGGTTATACCCTTTAAAACGTGTATATCACCAAAGCTTTTATAGAGGTTATCGACCTTTATAATTGTGCTGTTAGTGGTCACTCTTACGCAGCCTCCTTTCAAGAATACCAAGTAACTTGGTTAAAATTATAACTATAACCAAATATATAGCCGCAAGGGTTAGGTAGGGAACATACGCTTGATATGTTTTACTAACTATGTTCTGTGCCTGTTTTGTAACGTCACGAAGTGCTATAACCGATACAAGCGAGGTATCCTTAAGCAGAGTAATCATTTCGTTACCAAGGGCGGGGAGTATGTTTTTAATTGCCTGCGGAATGATTATATACCACATAGTTTGCATATAGTTAAAGCCGAGGCTTCTACCTGCTTCGCTTTGTCCTATGTTTATAGACATAAGTCCTGAACGGGCAATTTCAGCAACATAGGCACCTGAGTTTATACCAAGTGTTATAATACCGCAGAAAATCATACCTGTATCGGTCTTTGGTACCATTATAACGAAGCCCATAATAAGCAATTGTACCATCATAGGTGTACCACGAATAACAGTTAGGTAAAGATTGCAGAAAGCATTAAAACATTTTAGTATAAATGGCGGCTTTTTAGAGGTGTAGCTATCATGTGAGGTGCGGATTATTGCCACAATAAGACCGAGTATTACACCTAAAATTAAAGCACCGATTGTTACGATAAATGTGATTTTAAGACCGTCAACAAAAAACTTCCAACGGTCTTGATAGATAAAGGTTTGGTAGAGCTGATAAATAAACTCTTGCAACCATTCAGGGCAGGAGAGTACCCAAGACGGTGCGGTTTCTATCCAAGTTGAAAAGGTTAAAAAACCCATAGTGTGCATCCTTTCTATATAGTGCTTAATAACGCTTAAAAATGAGCGGCATTAAAAATGTCGCTCATTTCAAAATAAGTCAAGAGATTTTTAATTATTTAGAAGGAATGTATTTTTCAATAATCTTATCGATTGTGCCGTCTTTTTTGAGTTCCTTCATTGCCTTGTTTACCTTTTCGAGTAACTCGTCGTTGTCCTTAGAAATAGCGGCAGCATAATCTTCAACTACATACTCGGTATCAAGAATTTTGAGACCCTTGTTAGCAGCAACATAGTTTTTAGCAGGCTCATTGTCAATGATAACGCAGTCAACCTGACCGTTAACGAGAGCAGCAACAGCTAAAGCACCGTTATCAAACTGCTTAACATTTTCCTGACCGTAGTCGTCTGTACAATAAGCGTCACCGGTAGTACCAGTCTGCACGCCTATTTTTTTACCTTCAAGGTCATCAGCAGAAGCGATAGTGGAATCTTCTTTAACAATGATTACCTGAATACCTGTAGCGTATGTATCGGTGAAATTAACAGCCTCTTTACGCTCGTCGGTAACAGTCATACCGGCAAGAACTATATCAACAGAACCGTTCTCAACAGCAGGGATTAGGGACTCAAAAGCCATATCCTTAATTTCGAGCTCCATGCCGAGCTTGTCTGCTACTGCCTTAGCAATCTCAATGTCGATACCTGCGAAGTCGCCGTCATCGTCAACAAACTCATACGGAGGGAAAGCTGCGTTAGTACCCATTGTCAAGGTATTGTCTGCACCGCAGCCTGCGAAGCAGCAAAGCATACAAACTGCTAATAACATACATAAAATTTTCTTCATATAGAAACATCTCCTATTTTGCCCAAAGGCATTTTTTACAATTTGGATTATAACACCAAAAAGCACATTTGTCAACACCTCTTGTGTATATTTATGCGGATATTTTGACGAAATTTAAAAAAATAATGCATATATGCAAAATAAAATTGCAAAAATATGCATATTTTTCAAAAAATGCTATGAACGGTAGGGAATGTATCCTCTAAAAGTTGATGGATTAGTATTTCCACGCTGCCGCAATATTCATAAAAAATTTCGCGTGCCTCGGTATCACTGTAGTCCTTTAGAGATTTTATTGCTGATTCAACTTCATCTAAGCTTTCATGATTAACAAAAACAGATAAAAGCTTTTCGTGGTCTTCCCAATATTTTGATAAAGCCTCCGCTTTTTTATAGGTCTCGTTGTTATTATCATATGCGCTTATACATTCGTCCAAAAGCGCGCTAGTTTCTCCACATACCGATTTAATATAAAAAATACTAAATGCGAGTGAAACAACAATAAACCCCGACAAAGCAAAGGCGACTATCAGTCTCTTCATTTTTTATCCCTCACATTAATTATATTAGCATTTCCGTTTCTGTCTAATGTCATTAGAAAAATATTTTTTACTTCTGTATTTGCAAGCGTTATTCTGTTTTCGAGCTCATCGTAGGTTAGTTGTAGTGCTATAAGTGATTCCCTTACTATCTTGCCGTCACAAACAACGGGTAAGGGGAGAGCGGCATTTTTGTTTTTTGCACCCACATCTTTTGCAGTAGCAGGTTGCTCACCGCTCTTTAACAAAACACTTAAGTCTCCGTTTACCTCCATTACCGCAAAAGCAACTGTAGAAATATCAAATACATTTTGACCTCTGAGTAGTTCTATCAAATCAAGTATTGATAGGCGTAGATTCTTCATAGCATTTTGGTCTATAACACCATTTTTGATTATAATGACCGAACGCCCACTCAAAAGCCTTCTTAAAAAACTGCTTTTCA
The DNA here is from genome assembly GCA_045577835.1 of Acutalibacteraceae bacterium. Lineage (GTDB taxonomy): Bacteria > Bacillota > Clostridia > Oscillospirales > Acutalibacteraceae > UBA737. The sequence continues at coordinate 34,653 of JAZNJD010000054.1, forward strand.
GTACTAAAACAGATAAAACTATTTCAATAATGACAAGCAAAAAAATTGGTAGCAGACCAAAAAGCATGGGCTGTGACATATCCTGTAGCGGTATCGCCGCAATTTCCGATATTAAAAGTGTAATTACAAGCTCGTTAGGTTGCATATCGCCAATCTGTCTTTTTCCCATTATTCTTATGCAGAATGTTACCGCAAAATAAAGCATTAATGTTCTGATAATAACCGAAATCATTAAATCACCAATTATATTATTTACGTTTTTCCTTGCATTATCAAAGTAAAAGTGATATAATACAACTAACTGTAAAAAATTGTTTGTTGATTATTTAATCAATGGTTTTTGGGGTGAATATTTTTTTGAGTATTAAGGCTTCCTGTAATAAATTCTTTTGTGATTTTAAAAAGTTTTTACCTTTACTTACAAATTTAGTTTCAAAGGATTTTAAAATTAAATACCGCCGCTCAGTATTAGGTGTTGCATGGAGTATTTTAAATCCATTGCTGACTATGATTGTACTTACGCAGGTCTTTTCATTGTTGCTTAGAGGGCAAAGTGTACCTAATTTTGCTTCATATTATATAGTAGGCTCTGCACTTTGGACCTTCTTTTCTGAAGCTACGAGCAATTCCTTAAGTTCTATATTAGGCGCAGCTCCTCTTATTAAAAAGGTGTATATTCCAAAATATATTTTCCCTATGGAAAAATGTCTATTTTCCTTAGTGAATTTTGTATTTAGCTTAATTGCGGTGCTGTTGGTTGTTCTTGTACAGGATTATACACAGATTTCTTTTTACACACTATTGTTTCCGATACCTGTTGTATTTTGCTTTGTGTTCACTTTAGGAATTTGTCTTTTTCTTAGTGCTGCAACGGTTTATTTCAGAGATATAGCTCATCTTTACGGTGTTTTGCTGACAATGTGGATATATCTAACCCCTATTCTTTATCCAATTTCAATTTTTGAAAATATATCCTCACCCTTCTCAAGCTTAATTAAAATTTTAGTTACCTACAATCCAATGACACATTATGTGGAATTCTTTAGAGATGTTTTTATGTATGCAACATTCCCCGATGTTAAAGAAGTTTTAATTTGCACGGCAATTTCTTTAGGAAGTTTATTATTTGGCGGACTTGTGTTTAAGAAAGCACAGGGTAAATTTATTCTTCATATATAATTAGGAGTAGAAAAATGCAAAATAAGGATAATGCGGTAGAATTAAGAAACATTGAAATGCATTTTAATATGAGCAAGGAAAGATTAGAGAGCCTTAAGGAGTATTTTTTAAAGTTTGTGCGCAGACAACTTATGTTCGAGGACTTTGTAGCACTTGACAATATTTCCTTTGATATTAAGAAGGGTGATGTTTTCGGCATAGTTGGTCTTAATGGATGCGGAAAAAGTACAACCCTTAAAGTAATATCGGGTATTTTAGAGCCAACAAAGGGAACGGTTGAAACTCAGGGTGTTATAGCGCCTCTAATTGAGCTTGGTGCCGGCTTTGATATGGAGCTTACAGCTAGAGAAAATATATATCTTAATGGCTCGGTTTTAGGCTTTTCTAAAAAATTTATGGATGAGAAGTTTGACGATATAGTAGAATTTTCTGAAATGAGAGATTTTTTAGATGTTCCCATGAAGAACTATTCATCAGGTATGGTTGCTCGTATAGGTTTTGCGATTGCAACCGTTACAACACCCGACATACTTATCGTCGATGAAATTTTAGCGGTAGGTGACTTCCAGTTTCAACAAAAGTGTGAGGACCGCATAAATTCTATGCTAAAGGACGATACTACCGTAATAATAGTTTCTCACTCAATAGAACAGATAGAACGCCTTTGCAAGCATTGTGTTTGGCTTGAAAAGGGCAAAATAAAAATGATTGGCGATGCACAAGAGGTTTGCAACGCTTATAAAAATTCTTAAAAGCTCTGAAAAACTTCTAGTAGGTCAGGAGTCTTTAAATGAAAAAGCTTTTAAATAATAAGTTTATACGATATCCAGCTAAGGCTGTGCAAGCTTTTTTTCGGTTAAGTTTCAGGGAAACATTAAGATTAACTGTTAGAAAAATTAAAATGTTAAAGCCCTTTGATTATTCTAAAATTACCGATGAAAGAAGAAAAAGGGAAGAGGCCGCACAGTTTGAAAGAAACATAAAATTTAGTATTTTAGTTCCGCTTTATAATACGCCTGAACAGTATTTAAGGGAAATGATTGATTCGGTTAGAAATCAGACCTATAAAAACTGGGAGCTTTGCTTGGCTGACGGAAGTGACGATGAACATAATCACGTAAAGCTTTGTGTAGAAGAGTATATTAAAGAAGATAAAAGGATAGTTTATAAAAAACTTGAAAAGAATAAAGGTATTTCAGGCAATACAAATGCCTGCTTAGAAATGGCTACAGGTGACTATATATCCCTGTTTGATCATGACGATATTCTTCATCCTTCAGCACTTTTTGCTACCATGCAGGCTATCTGCGATCATAATGCTGACTTCGTATATACTGATGAAGCAGTTTTTGTAGGTGCTGATATTAGCAAAATTACCATATTTCATTTTAAACCCGACTATTCCCTTGATAATTTAAGGGCAAACAATTATATTTGTCATTTTTCTTCTTTTTCAAGAGAATTGCTTGAAAAGGCGGGTTGGTTCAGAAGAGAGTTTGACGGTAGTCAGGACCACGATATTATTTTAAGACTAACCTCTCACGCTAAGAAAGTTTTTCATATACCTAAGGTGCTTTATTTTTGGCGTTCTCATTCGGGCTCGGTTGCGGGTGATATTGGTTCGAAGCTGTATGCAATTCAAGCAGGAAGAAATGCGGTAGCATCCGATGTAATTGCCAGCGGATATAATTGCACTGTGGACAGTTCAAAACCATGTCCTACTATATACAGAGTTCATTATGAACTCGTTTCAAATCCGCTTGTTTCTATTGTTGTTGTAAACGATAAAAAGGATATAGATATTAAAAACTGTATATCCTCCGTAATTCAGAAAACAACATATAAAAATTACGAAATTGTAGTCGTTGTAAATGATGGTGCTGACCTTAATAGCGCTTATTATAAAGAACTGCAAAAATATGAAAATATAAGGTTTATTAAACTTAAAGATAATTATACTCTAGCAGTCGCAAATAATTTCGGTGCCTTAAATTCAAATGGCGAGTATGTAGTCTTCCTCAATAAACATACAAAGGTTATAACTGATAATTGGCTTGAGGAAATGCTTATGTATGCTCAACGCTCTGATGTTGGTGCGGTAGGAGCTAAGCTTTATTTCTCAAACAAAACAATAAGGCGTGCAGGTATGATTTTAGGTCTTGGTAAAGATAAAACTGTCGGTCTTCAATACTATAAAAATACTAAAGCCGATATTACTTCTTTTGGTAAGCGTTTTTATTCACAAAACCTAATAGCTGTTAGTGATGAATGTTTAATGATAAATAAGCAGCGCTTTATTGATTGCGGCTCATTTAACACAGAGTTTACAGCTTTGCTCTGTCCCGCAGATTTGTGTCTTCGTTTAAGAAAAATGGGTTATTTAACCGTATTTACCCCATATTCTGAGTTTTATTATACCGAAGAAAGAAATGCAAAAAATCCAAAGCGAAAGACAGAAATTGATGCTTTCAAAAAGCTTTGGGCAAAAGAACTCGAGGGTGGCGACCCTCATTATAATCCGAACTTTTCTCTTGACTTTGAGTATGATATTAATTTTGATAAAGTACAACATGATTGTTGTAAATAAAAATTTTTAAATTTAGGAGTTGGTATTAATGGATGACCCGGGGAGTAGTATTATTCTCTATTTGGTGTTTGTAGTTTTAAGCGCCTATTTTTCGGGTACGGAAATTTCTTTGGCATCAGTAAACAGAATTCATATTATGAGTATGTCTTCAAAGGGCAGTAAGGCGGCTGACCGCGTGCTTTATATACTTGAGAATTTCGAAGAGGCTCTTTCTGTTTTGCTGATTGGAAACAACATTGTTAATATTGGTTGTGCAACCCTAACTGTTGTTATTGCTACTGAAATTATTCTAATGGATGTATCGCTTGCAACTGTAATAACTACCGTTGTTATCTTCATTTTCGGCGAAATGCTACCAAAGTCTTTCGCACGCTCCTGTAACGAGAAATTTGCTCTTGTAGCGTCAGGACCTCTTATGGTTTTAATGAAAATTTTAAAACCGCTTTCAATTGTTTTTACAGCGCTTTCAAAGGCTGTTGCAAAGCCGTTCAGTAAAGGTGCTGAACCTGAGGTTACCGTTACTGAGGATGAGTTCCACGAAATAGTTGAAAATATTTCAGACGAAGATGAGTTTGATGGAGATACAGGAGAGCTTGTAAAATCAGCTTTAAAGTTTTCTAATGCGACGGTTGACAGCATCTTAGTGCCTTGGGACGATGTTCTGAAAATTTCTATGTCACAAAAAACGCCTGAAATTCTTGAAATTATAAAAAGCGCCAATCATTCAAGAATACCTGTTCTTGACCGTAGGGGTAATATAAAGGGTATATTGCAAATTCGTAAATTTATAAAGGCATACCTTAAACTCGGTCATAACATAGTTTTATCCAGTGTTATAGATTATCCGTATTTTGCTAAACATAATATAGCAATTGATGATTTGCTATCGGATATGAGTAACCACAAGAAAAATCTTGCCATTATAAAGGATGACGAATCAAAGGTAATAGGTATTGTTACCGTTGAGGATATCCTTGAAGAACTAGTAGGCGAGATTTATGACGAGGATGACATCGGAGGTGACTTCGATGAATAATCTTATAAGATATGGCGGTATATTGATTTTGATTTTACTGTCGGCATTTTTCTCCTCTTCAGAGATTGCGCTTACAAGTGTTAACATATCCCGTCTTAAATCAAAAGAAGGAGAAAAGCTTCCTCTTAGAAATCGTTTAGCGATTAAGCTTGCAAGTGATTTTGAGGGTACATTGGGTGCTATACTAATTGGTAATAACCTAACCAATAATGCGGCTTCGGCGATAGCAACCGTAATTGTTTTAGAGCTTTTAGGCGATAATTTTGCTTGGCTCTCAACCCTTGTTATGACCCTGCTCGTTTTAACCTTCGGTGAGGTTATACCAAAGGTGCTCGGTAAGAGATTTAGTGAAAAATTTTCACTTATTATCTCAATACCAATGTATATACTTTCCATCATATTATGGCCTATCACCCGGCTCTTTTCGTTGATTATAAATTTATGTTCAAGACTCTGGCGTGGTAGTGTTGCAGATAGTGACGCCGTTTCTCAGGATGACCTTGAAAATATGATTGAAATAGCCGAAGATGAGGGTGTGCTTGACGAGGATAGCTGTGACCTATTGCAAAACGCTCTTGATTTTGAAGATGTTTTAGCATACGAGGTTGTAACTCCGCGAGTAGATATGGAAGCTATAGATATTGGCGACCCATACGAAGTTAATATCAAAAAGATATTTTCAAGTATCTATTCAAGAATTCCTGTTTATGAGGATACACCCGATAATATTATCGGTATATTGCATCTTAACCGCGTATATAAAGAACTGCTTGATAACGAAAAAATTCATATAAGAAAACAGTTGTTGCCTGTGACCTTTGTCCACAAAACAATGCCGCTTCCTGATGTACTTGAAAAGATGAAGGAAAGCAAGATGCATATGGTTGTTGTTCTTGATGAATATGGCGGCACACTTGGAATTCTTACTATGGAGGATGTTCTCGAGCAGCTTGTAGGCGAGATATGGGACGAAACCGATGAAATCGAGCGTGAGTTCGTTTGTGTAGATGACGACCATTTTATTGCTGACGGTGATATGCGTATTTACGACTTTTTCGATGAATTTGATATGGACGTTGAAGATGACGAAAACTTTGAAGACGATAGCGCTACTGTTGGCGGTTGGGTTACTACAATGCTTGACGGCGAGGGCGAAAAGGGTGACTCCTTTAAGTATGAAAATCTAGAAATAACAATTCTCGAAGCAGACGAAAAGAGAATTGAAAAAATCTCGGTTACCGTTCTTCCTGATGAAGAACAGCAAGACGAGGAAGACTAATAAAAAAGCAAACGGTTTTTCCGTTTGCTTTTTACATTGTATGTAATCAAATTTTATAACATTTGCGTATATATTTCCATAACACGCTCACACCACAAATCAAGACGGTATTCTTCAATAATTTCTTTGTAGTTTGAAGGCTTTCTGCCCATTTCTGCCGCTTGCATAATTGCCTTGGCGCAAGCGTTAGCGTCTTCAACAGGATATGTTATAGATTTGTTGTATTTAGTTGCCCACCTAGTTCCTTCAATATCACTAATTACTACAGGTGTGTTTTGGGATATGGTTTCCAAAACACCGTAAGAAAAGGCTTCACGTCTACTTGCAGAAAGATAAACATCCGCCGCACGATGACATACAAACATATCTTCGTAGTTTGGAAGAAAATGGAGCCATTCGCAAGATGGCTCAATACCTGTGTGCTTTAGAATCCAATCATTAGCATCCGAGCTACACCCAATCACGCCCAAGTGAAAAGAGGGGTCTTCTTTTCGGCAAATTGATATTGCTTTGACCGCAATATCTAAACCTTTACCAAATTTGTCCCAACCAAGAAAAAAACACATCTTATCGTCGCTCGCTAGACCCCACTCGGCACGTCGTTCCTCAGGGGTTACCTCGGTGGGTGTGTTGCGACGAAGTGATAATCCGTTCGGCACGATATGGCTATATTTTGTTCCGCATAAAGAATAAGCTTTGCGCTTTCTTTCCATAACCGAAATTACATGAATTTTTCTGATTCGGTATATAGCCGATAAAATGAGAGTTCGCAACTTCTGTACATATAGATTACGATCCATAGCAAAGTCCATATGGTCGTGGATTACAATCCTTGCACCTAGTTTATCTGTATGTGCAATTAGCAATTTACCGCAAAAGCCAAAATGACAGTGTATTATTTTTATGTTGTGACGTTTAATTAGGTCTTGTATGCAAGCTAAAATTTCTTTTTGGGGTAGTTTGTCATTTAAAAGAGTTACAGAAAATCCATTTTCTTGTAACCATTCACTCCATGTGTACCCTCCACCATTAGCAAGCTCTGGAAAGAGGAAGTGAACACCGTTACCCTGAGCACGCATAGTTTCTGCTAGTCCGAGTAAAGAAGCTATAAAATTACCGCTGCAAGGTGTTCGATAGTTGGCCATAATCAAAACGTTGTATCGTTCGGTTTTATCAAGTAAATTATCAGTATTTTGAATTTCCGTTTTAAAGCACCTCGCTTTAGAAGTTTTAAATTAGTATAACATTAATGATATTTGTTGTCAATCTGTCCGTTTGGTGTTCTATGATAAAATGTTGACTAAATATGGCGGTCGCTATATAATAAATACAGAAAATTAGAGGGGGAAAATAGATGAAGCTTTTATTTAAACAACGCTTTTTCTCTTGGTTTGATAGTTATGATATTTATGACGAAGCAGGTAAAACAATGTTCGTTGTTAAGGGTCAGCTATCTTGGGGACATCTGCTTAAAATTTACGATGTAAGCGGCAATGAGGTAGGTTATATAAAGGAAAAGATTTTTACCTTTCTTCCTAAATTCGAAATGTACATTGGTGACTGTTACGTTGGCTCTATTAGTAAGGAGTTCACCTTTTTTAAACCAAAGTTCAATATAGATTATAACGGTTGGCACGTTTCAGGCGATTGGTTTGAATGGAATTATACTATTTTAAATTCTGCTAATCAAACTGTTGCGAATGTATCAAAGGAAATTTGGAATTGGACCGATACATACGTAATTGATATAAACAAACCACAGGACGCAGTATATGCCTTAATGCTTGTTCTTGCAATCGATGCAGAGAAGTGTTCGAGAAGAGACTAATTAAATAAAGTAATATGCAAAAAAGCAAACGGTATTTTAACCGCTTGCTTTTTTGCATAATTTTAAGAAAAGAAGTGTACTTAATTAGTTTTGGCTATAATCATTATCAATCAGATAGGGGATTTATACCGTAGCACCGTCCTCATATTTTTGAGATTGCAAACGGAACATCTCGGCATATTTGCCTCCTTTATTTAGGAGCTCGGTGTGTGAGCCTTCTTCGATAAGCTCGCCGCCTGAAAACATATATATCTTATCTGCGATACGTGTGGTGGACAGTCTGTGTGAAATGAATATTACGGTCTTATCATTTGTGGATTTTAGTATCGATTGATTAAGATTATATTCGGCTACAGGGTCAAGCGCACTGGATGGTTCATCCATTATAATTATTGGATATTTTCCTGCAAAAACCCTTGCGATAACAACCTTTTGCGATTCACCGCCTGAAAGATTAGTGCCCTCGTCATTAAATTCACGTGTAAGATGTGTATCAATACCGTTCTTTAGTGTTTTGAGCTTTTCTGTAAAATCGGCCTTATCCAATGCGTCTATAACTGTATCTCGGTCGGTTGATTCGCTGTATTTACCGTTCATTACATTTTCTGCCACCGAGGTTGCAAATAATTTAAAGTCCTGAAAAACAGTTCCTATCTTTTTCCTGTAGCACTCGGCATCAAATTGCTTTATGTTTATACCATTATATAATATTTCGCCTTCTGTAGGGTCATATAGACGCATCATAAGCTTTATGAGGGTTGTTTTTCCCGCACCATTGTAACCTACGATAGCAATCTTTTCACCCTTTTTTAGCGATAAAGAAACATTGTTTAGAACATTCTTACCACTTTCTTGCCTGTCAGGTGACTTATAATCTACATCGTGAAATTTATATTTAGGATTGGAATCAAACTCATAAGAAAAACTTACATTTTTAAATTCAAGGCTATGGAATTCAGGTATTTCTTTAATATTGCCCTTTATTTTAGGGGTATAGCGTAAAAACTCCCGATATTTTTCTATGTAAAGAGAATGTTGAGGGAAATTGGCTAGCTTTTGTATTAGGTCAGAAAAAAACCAACGAAGTTTCCAAATAACATTAACCGTTGCCGCGAAGCCACCAACCGCTATAGCTCCGTTGGCTAGCTTAAACGACATATAGAGAAGTATAGAGAAGAAGGTGAGACTTGAAATTGCATTATAACCTAATCCATATATTAGAAAATATTTTTTACCGTATTTTACGGAAAGGTCAACCATCTTTTGATTATTTTGATCATATTCCTTCATTAGCAACTCATCTGCTTTACTGATACGCAACTCTTTTGCGTAGTCGCTAAGGTGATAAACACGGTTTATGTAGTTTCTTTTGCGCCAAAGCGGGTTTGCTTCTTTGTTATGATTAAATCCTATCCTGTTGCCGAGAAGCCTGAAAAGTATTGAAAGCCCCGACGATACAAACAGTATAATGGATACTATTGGATCAACTGTAAAAATCAATCCAAAAAGAGAGGTGGATGCCACTATGCGATTTATCAGGCCTGATGTATCGGTAACAACCTGAACAGCACGCTGATCTGATTGATCCATAGCCCATACAAAATCATTGTAAAACTCAGGGTCATCAAAGCAGGCAAGGTCTAGTGTGCGTGCCTTTTTAAAGAGCTCTTCATGCATTTTAAGGTGCAGTTTTTGTTTGAGTAACGGGTTTTCTATAATCCAATACCACTTATCAAATATATATATAATCAAATAATATATCGCCATCCTTACACACCTCTTTATCACCGTCAAGTATGGCAGGTGTATAATCGAGGAAGTATCTAACATCCTCTAAAAATAAGGCGTGTTCACCAAATTCGGAAACATTTTGAACCAACATACTAAGCGAATATGAAATTGAAGCTATGGAACTAAGTACAACAATACAGTCGCCTAACTGCATACCGCCGTTTTCGGGACCTAGGCACATGGTGCTCCATACGGCATAGGTAGTAGCACCTAAAACCGCTACTAACTCAAGACCCATTTTCTGAAAATATGCTATAATTGTTCTTTTAAAACCGTATTTTTTGAGCAGAGCTTTAAAATCTTTAAATGTATCGTTAAATGCGATTAGAAGCTCTGAATACATACCGCCTATACGTATTTCCTTGGCATATTCACCGAGATAAAAGGTTCTGCGAACATATTCAGCACGGCGGTTGATTGGTTTTTGTTCAACCTGATGTTTGTGGGCTAACAAATTATCAATGCGGTTTAAGACACCTAAGAATATCGGAAAGAGTGCGAATAAAATAAGCCATGGGTCTATAATGAATAAAAGCAATGAGTTTGCAGATAGGGTGATAACTCTATATATAAGGATATCTAATGATCCCAAAACTTTAAGCATACGGTTATATGCTTCATCCATAGCCCTTACATATTTATCATAAAACGAGGGTGTTTCATAGCAAGCTAGTTCCACCTTTGCAGCTTGTCTAAAAAGCTTTTTTTCAACGCTGGCGGCAATTTTTCTCTCTTTTGGCGGCGACATTACATTCCAAAACCAACTAAGCAATAAATCTATAACTAATGTTATCGTACCAATCAATAGGACATATTGCAAAATATTGCTGATATTTTCACCGTTTTCCACACCGTTTACTACCTTTCTTAAAAGGTAGGCTTCTGATAAAAATTCAATAAGTCCTCCAACAATAGAAGACCCGAGATATACAATCAAATAGCTTGGTGAGGCTTCAAAAATAGCCCTTAAAGCAAATAAATTATTTGCAACGGTTCTTTTAAATCCTAACTTATTCTTTTTTTCTTTTTTCTTCATTTTTTCCTCCATGGAATAGGCGCCCGTCAAAAATTGACGGATAGGACAATAAAAACAGGGGATACTTTAGTTTGATCATCAGCCTTAAAGAGAAATTACAACTATATTTTAAAATTATAGTAAAGAAATTGCAAGTCTTGTAATTTGTTGATTTTTATGATATAATATTTACGCAAAATAAAGAGAAGCTTATAAAACGCTGCTAGTGTTAAAACTAGTGGTTTTTTTTATTGTGAGAGGTTAATTTTATTATATTGTGTAAATATTTTGATTTCAATAACCCAAAGGTTGATTTCGTTCAACCATTGATTGATACTGTTTTCTCTTAAAATAAAAAATGCGCCCACCGAAGCAGACGCATAAAAAACGCAAACCCCGATAGTCGCCAAACTAACTTTATGTGAAAGGGTGTAACCACAATAACATAAAAGGAATTTGCATTTTTACCAAATTCAATAATGTTATTGTGGCACAAATAAATATAATTATCTCTAAAAAGATAAAAAACACCCTTTATTAACACATATTAAGTTAGTTTGGCTTTATCAGTATATCACAGTTTTTTATAATTTACAAGAGCTAAAAAATAAATATAGTATTCGCAAAAGAATGATAGTTAAATTGTTAACAAACTTTCGAGAGAAAATCACAAAATCAAAAGAAAAATTGATAAAATATTAACAATCGTATTGACATAAAGTATTAAGGGCTATATAATTTAAAGCAAATATAGAAATTAAAGTATTTTTTACTTTTGGAGGTTATTATTATGGCAAGAGTTTATAATTTTAGTGCAGGTCCTTCTATGTTACCTGAGGATGTTCTCCGCACAGCAGCAGAGGAGATGCTTGAATTTGGTACTAGCGGTCAGTCTGTAATGGAGATGTCCCACCGTTCAAAAGAGTATCAGGCAATTTTTGATGAGACCGAAGCTAATCTCAGAGAGATTATGAACATTCCTGATAATTATGAGGTATTATTCTTACAGGGCGGCGCTTCTACACAGTTTGCTATGCTTCCTTTAAACCTTATGAATAAAAATAAAAAGGCTGACTTTATAATCACAGGTCAGTGGGCTAACAAGGCTTATAAAGAGGCTGCTCGCTACGGTGAGGCTCGTGCAGTGGCATCATCTGCTGATAAGACCTATTCTTACATACCAAAGACAACTGCCGCTGATTTTGATAAGGATGCTGATTATGTTCATATCTGTATGAACAATACCATTTACGGTACAAAGTACAATTATATCCCCGATACAGGCGATGTTCCGCTAATCGCAGATATTTCAAGCTGTATTTTATCTGAGCCTATCGATGTTTCTAAGTTTGCTGTTCTTTATGCAGGCGCTCAGAAAAACGTTGCTCCTGCAGGTGTTACCATCGTAATCATCCGCAAGGATTTAATCGGCAATGCTATGGATATTACTCCTACAATGCTAAAATACGATACACATTCTGAAAACGGCTCAATGTTCAACACTCCACCTTGCTATACTATTTATATTGCAGGTCTTACTCTTAAGTGGATTAAGAAAATGGGCGGTCTTGAGGCTATGAAGGCTATCAACGAAAAGAAGGCTAAAATCCTTTATGATTTCCTTGATAACAGCAAGCTATTTAAGGGTACCGTTGTTCCTGAGGACCGTTCACTTATGAACGTACCTTTCGTTACAGGTAATGAGGAGCTTGATGCAAAGTTTGTAGCAGAGGCTAAAAAGGCAGGCTTTGTTAACCTTAAGGGTCACCGTTCAGTAGGCGGTATGAGAGCTTCTATCTATAATGCTATGCCTGTTGAGGGTGTAGAAAAGCTCGTTGAATTTATGAAGAAATTTGAGGAGGAAAATGCATAATGTATAAGATTAAAACCTACAATAAAATTTCTAAAATCGGTCTTGAAATTTTTGATGATAAGTATACAATAGGTGACGAGGTTGAAAACGCAGACGGTGCGATTGTCCGTTCTGCATCCTTACACGAGGAAGAATTTCCTGCTTCGCTTAAGGCTATTGCCAGAGCTGGTGCCGGTGTTAACAATATCCCGATTGACCGTTGCTCTGAAAAGGGTATAGTTGTTTTCAATACCCCAGGCGCTAATGCTAATGCTGTTAAAGAATTAGTAATTGCAGGTCTTTTGATCGGCTCTCGTAGAGTTATTCCTGCAATCGAGTGGGCTAAGACTTTAAAAGGACAGGGCGACCAGGTTGGTAAGCTCGTTGAAAAGGGGAAGAGCGCATTTGCAGGTCCTGAAATTAAGGGTAAGAAGCTAGGTGTTATCGGTCTTGGTGCAATCGGTGTTCAGGTTGCTAATGCCGCTAACCATCTTGGTATGACCGTTTACGGTTATGACCCATTCCTATCCGTTAATGCCGCTTGGAGCTTAACCCATAATGCTGTTCATATCTACGATATAAAGGAAATTTTTGAAAAGTGCGATTATATCACTTTACACCTTCCCTTAAACGATAAAACAAGAAACACTATAAGCGCTGAAAGCATTGCAAAGATGAAGAATGGTGTTAGAATTCTTAACTTTGCAAGAGGCGAGCTTGTAAATTCCGCTGATATTAAGGCAGCGCTAGAAACAGGCAAGGTTGCTTCTTATGTTACCGATTTCCCGTCAGACGATATTCTAGATACCGATGGCGTAATTGCTATCCCACACCTTGGCGCTTCAACACCTGAGTCAGAGGATAACTGTGCACAGATGGCTGCAAACGAGCTTATAGATTACATTGAAAACGGAAATATTGTAAACTCTGTAAATCTTCCTGAAATTTCAATGCCAAGAAGTGCAGAGCACCGTCTATGTGTTATTCACAAGAATATTCCGAATATGCTTACCTCTATTACAGGTATCGTAGCATCTAACAATGTTAACATTGAGAATATGCTTAACAAATCAAGAGGCGATTATGCTTATACTATGCTTGATATCGGCGGTACAGACGCTGATGCTGTGCTCTCTAAGGTAGAGGCTATTGACGGCGTAATTAGAGTAAGAATAATCTAATTTATTTTAAAATAAGTATAATCCCCCGAACATTTTTATCTTCAATGCTCGGGGGATTATGTTTATATATGGGGACGTTAAATATGACAGTAGTTGAATATTTTGATAATACTTCTATAGAAAATATTGCAACAGCACTTTTTGTTAATGTTGATAAGATAATCTATGTAGGCGCTGACAATAATGAGATAAATACTGCTATTAACAGATATAAAGAAATTTTAAAGGATAAAAAAATAAAATTTGAAGCCTGTATTGAGGATAGCCATAATCTCAAAAACATTGTGGAAGCATTAGAAAAAATAGTAGCTGAAAATGATGAGGTTGTTTTCGACCTTGAAGGTGGTAAAGAAATATTTTTGCTCGCAGCGGGTATAGTCTATAGCAACCATAAGGATAAAGTGTCTCTGCGTATTATAGATATAAACAAGAACGAGCTAATCAATATTGAAAATAATGAGGTTATATCTAATGCACCGCATACGTACATAACGGTTGATGAAAACGTCAAAATATACGGCGGAGATATTTTAGAACGAAAAGATAGGACCATGTTTTTTTCAAGCGAATGGGATTATACTAACGATTTAATTAACGATATATTTGCGCTTTGGAAGGTATATGAAAAGCATCTTGAGGATTGGACCGAGCTAATTAAAGAATTAAAACGGTTGCAAGCTAGGTGCAAAAGCGGATGTCTATCGTTCAATGCTGATAAAAATTCGGTTAAGGAATCAATACTTTATTCAAACGATATTTTATCAGATCTATCAGACTGCGGTATGATTTTAAGCTTAAAAAATAACAAAAAAACTTTATCCTTTACATATAAAAATAAGAATGTAAAAGACCTTCTAAACGAAGAGGGGAATTTTTTAGAAACCTATGTTACGGTATGTGCTAAAAACTGTAGGGATAAATCAGGACGAAAAATTTTTGGTGATGTAAGAACAGGAGTAGTAATAGCTTGGGATGAAAATACCAAAAGAAAAATCCCTTGCGTTACTAATGAAGTTGATGTTATTGCAATGAAGAATTTAACACCTGTATTTATTTCTTGTAAAAGCGGAACTGTAAAATCCGAGGAATTGTATAAGCTTAATTCCGTAGCACTGGAATTTGGCAACAAATATGTAAAGAAACTACTAGTTGTTGCAAGTCTTAAATTTATGGGCGATAATACATATAAAGACTTTAAACAAAGGGCGGAAGAACTTGACATTACAGTTATTGAAGTAGATGAGATTGATTCTTTGCAGTCGGCGTTAAGTAGAATTTGAAAAAAATTAATTAAAACCACTTGACAAAAAGCAATAGTGATGTTATAATCACAAAAAATAAAGTTTTAAGCTTATTTTGTAAAAGGATTTTGAATTTTCCATAGGAGAATTCTGCCTTTTTACAGGATAGGCTATTTTTTATGCCTTCCTAAGATTAAATGTAAAAAGGATAATATTTTAGGAGGAATAAATATGGGTTATTATTCAGATCCAACCGCCAATATGGCGCTAGGAAACATTAACAAAGAGTTTTCAAAACTCGAAAAAAAAGCCAAGAGGCTGCGTGACCTTGCCGATGAGGGTAAGATTTCAGCCGAAGCGCTGGAAAAAGCACAGTCGCAGTTTAAAGGCCTTTATAGGCACGTGCTAACCCTCGCTCTCGAAAAAGAGAGGGAGGACTAAAACAAAGTCCCCACCAAAGCGGTGGGGACCTTAAATTTAAGTTTAAGTTATTCTTCTAATAAAGCAATGGCTTTAAGATATTTTTCTCTTCTTTTCAATGCTTTTTCATTTACAACATCTAATCTCGTTATATCAGAATTGTGTTTTAAGTCAGCAAGCTTTACAGCTTTTGCAATAGGATTTTGTTTTGCTGCCGCAACATAATCCATATAATCTACCGAATCATCGTGTGTAAGTAAAGCAAGCGCTTCTATAATTGGCTTATCAAAGCCCATTTTCTCTATATCATCAAGAGTGTATTCTGTATCCTCAACAACATCGTGAAGTAGTGCTACTATGGTGGTTTCCTCAGTTTCCATCTGCTCTGCTAAATGATATGGATGAAAAACATAAGGGATACCGCTTTTGTCGGTTTGGTCTTTATGTGCTTCAAAGCAAAACTTTAATGCCTTTTTTGTTTTATCGGTATAAATCATTTTTTCACCTTCAAGATTTATTTTTTTTAAGTATAACATAAAGCTTTTTATAAATCAAGATATGTATTTATGTTGAAATTATTGCTGTTCTATGTTATTATATAAAAAAGTAAAAAAGGAGCTTTAAATATGAAATTTTATGTTTGTAAAACTTGTGGAAATGTTATAACAAAGGTAAAAGACGCTTCTGTACCTGTTTTTTGTTGCGGCAAGTCTATGGAAGAATTGGTTGCAGGTAGTGTAGAGGCTTCAAGCGAAAAGCATATACCTATTTATGCACTTGATAATAATAAAGTTTTCGTTATGGTAGGCGAAACAGAGCATCCAATGCAAAAAGAGCATTTTATTGAATGGATTGCGATTGAAACAGAAAAAGGCTCTCAAATTAAATATTTATCAGCTGAGGATAAGCCTGCCGCCAACTTTACTGTAGGTAGCGACGATAAGTTAATCGCCGTTTATGCTTATTGCAATCTTCACGGACTTTGGAAAAACGAGTATGCCGAGCCTGTTGTTTGCGACCTAAAGCCTGTAGATACAACTACAAACGAAAACTATATTGTTTGCCGTTGTAATAATGTAAAGTATTTTGATATACTCAATGCGGCTAATGATTATAAAGACCTGAATGGTATGCTATCTGTTTTTGATAAGGTTAAGAACACAACTCACTGCTCAAGCGGTTGTGGTGGTTGCTATAATAAGGTAATCACAATTATTTCTGAAATTTTAAGCGGCAATTTAAGTTGATAATATTAAAAAAATCCCCACCAAATGAGCGGGATTGCTAAGGACAGTTTTCTTTAATAAAAGCGAAATTTGGCACACAAATTTTCTGCTTGTGACAGTATAAGACAAAACTACCCGAAGAAGAGAAATGTAAAACTCTTTTTCGGGTAGTAATTTTTTAGTGATATTCTTTGCTATGCAAAGAGTGATATGATTGCCGAACGGCAATCGTGATATTAAAACCTACGGTTTTAGTGATATCTTATTCGCACAAACTGCCGAAGGCAATATCACTTGAACTTTAGTTCGAATATCACTGCAAAGCAATATCACTCGCCGCAAGGCGAATAAAACTGCCCAAGTGTCATTAAGAACACTTGGGCAACAGGTGGGGATTTTTGGCTTTAAAGATATTATTTTATAACTTTAACAAATACAAGAATTGAAAGTATAATACCAATAAGTGCATACAAGCCTATAACTGTACCGAGGATTGAGAAAATAATGCCTAAAAGCGGGATTTTAGCTAAAATACCAATTACTACACCGCATACAACATCAATAAGTACATATACCACTAGAGCTATGATAAATGACTTAAGCTCAGTTGCTTTAAAAGCATTTGGGAAAAACTTTTTAAGCATATCCATTACATTTCACCTCCTGAATGACAAAATAACAGATAAATAGTTGTTAAAGAAATTATAACATTGTTTTTTTAAAAAAGCAATATTTTATAAGCTATTATTTTCGTTTTGTCTAACTTTCCTTTTCTGCCAACTTATATAACCGTATATGTCATTAACCAAAAACGCTATAAAACACACAACAACAGAAATATAACGAATATCATATATGCTTGCCATTATCCATAGAATTATCAACACAACGTCATTTGAGGCATAAGCTAATGCAAATAGGGGACTTCTCCTAAAAGTAAGATATACTGCAATAAAGCTGGTTGTAACCGATAAAGTGCTCGGCACTATGTTGGCTGTATTAAAATGCTTTAAAATAAAGTAAAACAATATGGTAATTACTACAGCACCAACCCACATTAACAATATTTCTTTTTTACTTATGGTGTTCACTTTAACTTCTGACCTGTTTTTCTTGTATGGATTTTTCAACCATGATATTAAAGCAAAAACAGCCATCGGCATTGTCATACCAAGATAGGTAATCATTTCGCCATAATAATTAAAAGTAAATGAGATTATTCCGTAAAGAAGACTAAACAGCACCATTAATAATTGCCCGAACGGATTTCCTTTAGCACTGAAAATAAGAGAAGTAACCCCTATTAGCGAGGCTATAAGTGTTAAATAATTTTCTCTATCAAAAAGACAAAAAGAGCATAGTATAAGCAATACAGAAGAAGACCATAGAATAATCTCTAGTTTTGAAAAATAATCTTTCAATAATAACACTCCTAAAAAATAAACATTCGCATACACATCTTCTAAGACCTAACGATGTGCAAACGAATGTTTTTAACATTCAACTACTCGGTAGCAGTTTAATAATATTTAATTTTTTATATAATACCATATTATTAAAGAGAATGCAATGTTAAATTCTAACACAAAAAATATTTAGTAGGGGAAAGATAGGTTTATTTTATATCCGTATTAGCTTTTAAGTTTCTATATCTTATAATAGCAATAATTATTGAAATAATTGTAAAAATATTTCCTATAGCAGAGCCAAATGCACAACTTAAAAAATTATATATAAACCAAAAAGGTGCCGCAAAAAGCGAAACCCAGCGAATTGCCTTTTCGCTAGTCAGCCATAAAGCATTTATTTCAAGTAAAACACCTGAAAGAGCAAATAAATCAAGAAAGCTTTTATTTAGATAAGCAATAATTATACCAGCTATCAAGATAAAGGTGTTTATAACAATCACAATCGTTTTTATATGCTTTGTTATAAAAGTGATATGTTTTTTAGCTGCAAAAGTCGAAGAAATAGCGGCAAGAATATCAAATATAGCTCCCGAAAAAGCACCTAATAATATGTATTGCAAAATATATAAGAAACGAGAAATCAAATTGAATAATATAATATTGCTTCGCTTTTTCTGTTGGTAACTTAAAAGGAAGGTTGCTACCGCAAGCAGACCTATTATTTGCGCTATAATTTTCATAAAAACCTCATAGTATAATTAAAGTGTTTTATATCATTGATTAAAACATTTGTTAAGTACGCAAAAGTGGAAAACCCAAAAGCTAAGAGTTATGCTCTTACTCTATCATTTTTATAAACAGTTTTGAGTCCGTTGTTTTCGGTGAAAACATAGCAATAGCCACGATAAATTAAAATTATGCTATCGCCATATTCTTGTTCTTTATCTTCAATAATACCTCTTTCCGATTTCATAAGCTGTAGCTTGCTTTTGCCAAACTGATAGGCTTCAAATGCGAGTTCGTTCATTCTATCCACATCTTTAATACCAATTCGCTCATACATACGCTCTCGTGCGTGATTGGTTAGATAAAGGGGGTTTTTGCGAATATCTAAAAATCCTTCTTCGCTATATAAATTTGTTTTATAGCATTTTACATTATAAAAGCGATTATACTTACCTTGTCTGTTTCTGCCAACTTCGTTGTATCCTTGCCTATTATATTCCTCGCTATCGTATTCGGAATTTGGTCTTGGTTTTGGTTTCTGTGGAGTCGATTTTGGTTTTTTAAAAAACAGCGGTAAAAAGCATAAGGATATTGCGACAATAAATATAAATATTATAGGTAAGTATTCCACTTTGTTCACCTCTTTTTCATTATAGCAACAATAAAACTTTTTTGCAACAAGCAGAAAAATCCCCATCGATTTCCGATGGGGATTTGATTTACTTTATAAATCTAATTACTTAGATTCTTTAATTGCAGCCTGAGCGGCAGCAAGTCTAGCGATCGGCACACGGAATGGTGAGCAAGATACATAATCAAGACCAATCTTGTGGCAGAACTCAACAGATACAGGGTCGCCGCCGTGCTCACCACAGATACCGCAGTGGATTGAAGGGCGGGTAACCTTACCCATTTTAACAGCCATTTCCATAAGCTTGCCAACACCGGTCTGGTCGAGCTTAGCAAATGGATCGTTCTCGTAAATCTTCTTATCATAGTAAGCGGTTAAGAACTTACCAGCATCGTCACGGCTGAAGCCGAATGTCATCTGGGTTAGATCGTTAGTACCGAAGCAGAAGAACTCAGCTTCTTTAGCTACGTCGTCAGCTGTAAGACAAGCTCTTGGGATTTCCATCATAGTACCAACTTCGTACTTGAGCTCTACGCCTGCAGCAGCTATTTCAGCATCAGCGGTAGCTACAACAACATCCTTAACATACTTAAGCTCTTTAACTTCACCGGTAAGAGGAATCATAATCTCAGGAACGATGTTCCAATCAGCATGAGCCTTCTTAACGTTGATAGCTGCACGGATAACAGCGGTTGTCTGCATCTTAGCAATTTCAGGATAGGTAACTGCAAGACGGCAGCCACGATGACCCATCATTGGGTTGAACTCGTGGAGAGAGGTGATGATGTTCTTAATATCCTGAACGGTTTTGCCCTGAGCCTTTGCGAGAGCTTCAATGTCAGCCTCTTCGGTAGGAACAAATTCGTGTAGAGGTGGATCGAGGAAACGGATGCAAACAGGATTGCCTTCAAGAGCTTCGTAAAGCTTCTCAAAATCGCCCTGCTGATAGGGGAGGATCTTTTGGAGTGCAGCTTCTCTGCCTTCAACGGTATCAGCACAGATCATTTCACGGAAAGCAGCAATTCTTTCTGCCTCGAAGAACATGTGCTCAGTACGGCAAAGACCGATACCTTCAGCGCCAAGCTCACGAGCCTTCTTAGCGTCAGCAGGAGTATCAGCGTTGGTACGAACCTTAAGAGTTCTGTACTTATCAGCCCAAGCCATGATTCTGCCGAACTCACCAGCGATTTCAGCATCAACAGTTGGTATAATACCATCGTAGATGTTACCGGTAGAACCGTCGATTGAAATATAGTCGCCCTCATTGTAGGTCTTGCCTGCAAGAGTGAACTTCTTATTTTCTTCATCCATAATGATTTCGCCGCAACCAGATACGCAGCAAGTACCCATACCACGAGCAACAACGGCAGCGTGAGAAGTCATACCACCACGAACGGTGAGGATACCCTGAGAAGCCTTCATACCTGTAATGTCTTCAGGTGAGGTCTCAAGACGAACGAGGATAACCTTCTCGCCCTTAGCGTTCCAAGCCTCTGCATCTTCGGCAGTGAATACAACCTTACCGCAAGCAGCACCTGGAGAAGCGCCGAGTCCCTTACCAGCAGGAGTAGCAGCCTTTAAAGCCTTAGTATCAAACTGCGGGTGGAGAAGTGTATCAAGGTTACGAGGATCGATCATAGCAACAGCCTGCTTTTCGTCGATCATATTCTCGTCAACGAGGTCACAAGCAATCTTTAGAGCAGCCTTAGCTGTTCTCTTACCGGTACGGGCCTGGAGCATATAGAGCTTACCGTGCTCAACGGTGAATTCCATATCCTGCATATCACGATAGTGGTCTTCAAGGATAGCACAAACCTTATTGAACTCAGCAAATGCCTCAGGGAACTTATTAGCCATCTCAGCGATAGGCATTGGTGTACGAACGCCTGCAACAACGTCTTCACCCTGAGCGTTTGTAAGGAACTCACCCATAAGTCCCTTTTCACCGGTAGCTGGGTCACGTGTGAAAGCAACACCGGTACCGCAATCGTCGCCCATGTTACCGAAAGCCATCATCTGTACGTTAACAGCTGTACCCCAAGAATAAGGAATATCGTTGTCACGACGGTAAACGTTTGCACGAGGGTTGTCCCATGAACGGAAAACAGCCTCAACAGCGCCCATTAACTGCTCCTTAGGATCAGATGGGAAGTCTTTACCAATCTTGTTCTTGTATTCAGCTTTGAACTGCTCAGCAAGGGTCTTAAGATCGTCAGCAGTAAGCTCAACGTCCTGAGTAACACCCTTTTCTTCCTTCATCTTGTCGATAAGCTCTTCGAAGTACTTCTTACCAACTTCCATAACTACGTCAGAATACATCTGAATAAATCTTCTGTAGCAGTCGTAAGCCCAACGAGCGTTACCAGACTGAGCAGCCATTGTCTCAACAACCTCTTCGTTAAGACCGAGGTTAAGAATAGTATCCATCATACCAGGCATAGATGCACGAGCACCTGAACGAACAGAAACGAGAAGAGGATTTGTCTTATCGCCGAACTTCTTGCCGGTGATACCCTCCATATCGTCGATGCCCTTCATAATCTGTGCCATAATCTCATCGTTGATTTTTCTACCGTCTTCATAATACTGTGTGCAAGCCTCAGTAGAAACTGTGAAGCCCTGAGGAACAGGAAGACCAATCTTTGTCATCTCAGCAAGGTTAGCGCCCTTACCGCCGAGAAGCTCACGCATTGAAGCGTCGCCTTCTTTAAAAAGGTAAACGTACTTGTGACCCATTAAGAATCAACCTCCTAAAAAATTTTATGGATTAAATCCAAGATTAACAAATTAATTATACCCAAAATTTAGGTATCCGACTTATTATACCAAATAATTTTAAAAAAATAAAGGTTTTTTTAAAATTTTCCACCTAAAATAAAAAGAAACGAAAAAAATTAGAGCTTTTGTAATAAATGTACAAAAATATATCATATAATAAATTTAATATAATAATAGCACCTCGTTTAAAGTGAAATATTTTTCTAATTGAAACTTTAAGAAAAACATTTTATCTGCATTAGCAATTTTGTTTGATTGACAGGTAATTGTTGACAATTTTTACATATTACAATATAATTTAAATATAAAGAATTGTGAGTACGTTATAAGTGTGTTTTTGATGTCTATAAAACATAATCAATCAGAGAACACTGCATGATTTGGCATCACACACAACAACATGAAACCATGATATAATAGTTCTGTGGGAAAGCTCGAGGGACGGTATGTTGAGAAAATCACGCCTTTAGAACAGGAGCAAGGTTATTCCGGAGTACACAGAACTG
>JAZNJD010000055.1:0-7496 GCA_045577835.1 Acutalibacteraceae bacterium
CCATTTCTACAATCACCAACGCATTCAATTAAAAACAAAACTGACACCACTTGAAAAGCGATGTCAGTTCGTTGCTTAAATTTAATATTTACTACCATATAGGTCGTTTTTGTGTTGTCCGCACAATTTGGGGCAGTGCAATATTTGCTTGCCCGTTTTAAAATTTAAGATTAGATGTCTTCTTCCTCATCGAAATCCTCAAAGGTATCACACTCTAAATAGTCACCCTTGATTCTGTTTTTGTTTAAAACCTTATCAACTACCGCCAAAACACCGATTACAGCGGCAACTGCGGTAACGAAAATTCCTAAAAACTTAAAGAAGCCTTTCATAACACCCATTCCTTTCAAATATTCCTTAGCCAAAAGACATCTAAAAACCGCCCTTTAAAGCTAGTTTGGGTTTAAATGCTTTTGTTAATATTATTATACCTAATTCAAAATATTTGTCAATTATTTTTTATATAATACTTATATCATTAAATACAGCTTTTAAATTTTTCGATTTAATATTTAGCTCAATAGGCAGTCCTGAAGGGGAAAAAGTGAAACTATATTCTTCGCCTAAATATTTTCCGTTTAAAACACAATTTTCTCCGTTTTTTAGTGTTAACTGCTTATCGCCTAATGCTCGCAAAATATTATAAACCATAACAACATAGTTTTCCCCTGAAAAAACCGCATCGCTATAGGTATATTTTAAATTTTTATACTCTGCTAATGTTTCGAATTTATTAGATGTAATCTTCATTCCTTTTATAGATTTAGGAGAGTTCACCGTAGCATTCATACAATCACCATCATCAATCAAGGCTGACACATCGTAATTATTTTCACCACAGGAAATATTTAGGTTAAATTTTATTCCCTTTGTTATAGGTGAAACGTTTTTCCTAGTATTGCAACCGCAAAGCAAAAAACAAAGGATTAGCATTAACAGAGCAAGCCTTTTCAAAGTATATAACCGCCTTTTCTTAGCTCCTCTATAATATCGCTGGGCATTAACGCCGCTTCGCCTACAAGTTTTGCCACATTATCCGCTGATTTTCCGTGCAAATATACAGAGCTTAATGCCGCAGTTAACGGTGAATCGCCTTGAGCTAGTCTTGACACAATCATGCCACTAAGCACGTCTCCACTACCCGAAACCGCTAACCCTGAATTACCTGTAGTGTTTACAAAAACTCTGCCGTCAGGCGAGGCTACAACCGTATTCGCACCCTTTAGTACTACTATACATCCATAAGCACAGGCAAAGCTTTTGGCATAATAAATTCTGTTTTTTTCAATTTCTTCTACGCTTTTATGGATAAGCCTTGACATTTCTTTAGGGTGAGGTGTAATTATTATTGGAGCTTTATTTCTTTGTAATATACTTATGTCCCTGGCTACTGCATTTATTCCGTCAGCATCAATAACGGTAGGAACTGTTGTAAGCTCTAATGCTTTTTTGACGATATTGAATACCTCGTCGCTAGAGCCTAAACCACAACCGATAAGAAGCGCCGTGCTTTTTAAAAGCTCGGTAGCCAAAATCTCATTTGTTATTACAGGCGCTCCCATAATTGAGGTTGGTACAGGAATAGTAACCGCTTCGGGTATACTAACAGTAAACGCCGTATAATTCTTATCACATACAAATGCTCTACACATACCGACACCCAAAGCATACGCACCCTTGACCGATAAAATCTCTGCGCCGCACATACCATAGCTTCCGCAAATAAAAAGTGCTGTGCCAAATGTACCCTTATGGCTATTTTTAGGGCGTTTCTTAAATGTAGGCTCTGGAATTGTGAGATAGCTGTATTCGGTAGGTCGAGCGCCAATATCCAAAACTTCATATTCACCGCAATATTCAGAAGTATAGGGCATTAAAAAGCAGGGTTTTAACGCTATAAATGTAGCGGTGAAGTCTGCCTTGAATACTGTTTTTGAAACAAACTCAGCGTCACAGTCTATACCGCTTGGAAGGTCTACCGAAATCTTTTTAGCTTCACACATATTCATAAGTTTCACCGTTTCAGCGGCTTCACCCTCTAAACTACGGCTAAGCCCGATACCAAAAAAGGCATCAATAAGAATATCACAGCTATCAGGTATCTCACTTAAAACCCTTAATTTTTCTATAACATTTAAATAAGGCTTTGCCGTTTCGGTAGTCGGAATACCCAACGGGAACACAAGGCTTACATCGGCACCAAGCGAATTTAAGCGAGATGCGATTACAAGACCGTCTCCCCCATTATTCCCCTTACCGCAGACAACGGTGACTTTACTACCTATAATACTATATCGTTTTGAAATACACTCGGCAAAAGCGGTGCCCGCTTTATACATTAGTTGACTTAAAGAAAGGGCGCCGTTTTTTACGGCGCCCTGTTCAGCCGCAATTATTTGAGATCTTTTTAGTATCTTCATAAGCGACATTTCCTCATTTTGAATTTAATCTTTAAATGCTGAGTTTGCTACGAATCTGGGTAAAGACTTAATTATAGCACCCTGTATTTTTTTATTGGGCGAAAATACTATAAGCATTTTTCCCTTACCCTCTTTAATTACTACCATTTTATATGCATTGATATCTCTTTCATCACAGGCAATAATTATTTGGTCAAAACCTATTTTTTGAGCATTGGGGTTGTACTTCTCTACAACCTCTACCTGAGAGATTTCAAAGCTAGCTATTCTTTTTCTTGAACTTTTAGCAATAATTTTATCAATATCCAGTGTTCCGTTGGTTACAATATATTCATATTCAATATAAAGCATAGCAGAAAGCTTATAAGCGCCAAAAAACACTAAACCCATAAGAACGAAGGCTACCATTCCTAAAAAAGCAAAGCCAAACATAAAAATAGCTGCTGCAAGAACGAAAGCTAATATCCAAATGCCTACAAATTTTAAAATAGTTTTACTGTCTCTTCCCTTTGGGACGATTTGTTCAAAAAAAGTATCCATAATTCAACAACCTTATACATAAATTTTTATAACTTGCAATATATATTATTTTAGTATATAATTGTAAAAAATGCAAGCACAAAAGGTGGGAAGGGTATGAAAATTAAAGAAAATTTCGTTTTGGTGCGCCGTGACGGTCAAAATTTCATCGAGTGCACCGATAAAAACACCGTTTTCAACACTTCCCTTTCTCTTAACACCTCTGCCGCTTTTTTGTTTAGGCAGCTTAAGAAAAAGCCGCAAACCAAGGAAGAGCTTCTTAAAACACTTCTTGATACCTTTGATATCTCCACTATTTTAGCGCTTAATGATATAGATGTGTTTATTAAAACTTTAGAAAAGAATGGGATTTTAGAAAAATGAAAAAAGAAACTAATTCAAATGCTTTAAAATGGATATACGCGCGTAGTAAAAAGACGCTACCGATGGTAATATTAATAGCTCTTATAAATTCAGCTATTTCTGTATTACTCATCCTTTTAGCCTCACTTTCAAAGGATGTTATAAACGCAGGTGTTGAAAAAGCCACAAGCAAAATAATTCTTTGCGGTGTTTTTCTGTTTGCTTCGGCGCTTTTAGAGATAGTACTAAACGGCGTTGTATCAATGCTTAATGTGAGAGCTAGCGGTAACCTTGTAATTTCGCTTAGAAATTATATGTTTTCATCGGTTCTACATAAAAAATACCCAAAGGTTTTTGACCATCATTCAGGCGACCTTTTAAATCGCTTTACTTCAGATATTGATCAGGTTGTAAGCGGAGCAGTTGGTTTGATACCATCAATTTGCGCTATGATTACAAAAATAATCGTTGGTATCGGTGCACTTCTATTAGAAAACTATATTTTTGCTATTGTTGTATTGCTTTTAGGCTTTTTATTGCCTTTTATTGGCAGAAAAATCAGCAGAAAATACAAATATCTACACAAAGAGGTTAACAGAACAGAGGGTAAATCACGCTCATTTCTACAGGAAAGCTTCGCAAACATTGTTGTTATCAAGACCTTTGTAAGTGAAGCACCTATTCTTAAAAAGCTTAACGAGTATATGAAGGTAAATCTTAAGCTTAAACTCAAAAGAAATCTTCTATCGGTTATTATTTCGTTCTGTCTTTCATCCTTCTTTACACTTGGCTATTACCTTGTACTTATTTGGGGTGCTACACAGATAGCTATAGGTGCTATAAGCTACGGTGTGCTCTACTACTATCTTCAGCTCATTTCTATTTTAAGGGCACCGCTCCAGAATGTTTCGGGTATACTTCCACAGTATTATGCAATGATAGCTTCTGCCGAAAGACTTATGGACCTTGAAAACATTGAAAAAGAACCTGAGCCACTTATTGAGGACAAGCTAAAAAATCTAAAATCAGAATTCAAACAAATTAAAATTGACAATTTAGCATTTTCTTACGGTGGTGAGGATATTTTAAAGAATTCTACCCTAACCATTGAAAGAAATAAAATCACTGCTATAACAGGTGAATCGGGCAGCGGAAAGAGTACGCTCTTTAAAATGCTGTTAGGTCTATATGAAGCTACCGAGGGCTCTATTACCTTCAACGGTACTACACCTATTGACGCCTCTACAAGAGCAATGTTTTCCTACGTTCCTCAGGGTAATATGATTTTATCCTTTTCTATAAGGGACAACCTAACCCTTTGCGACGATACCGTTACTGACGAACAGATAAAGAGGGCTACCAAAGCGGCCGATATTTATGACTTTATAATGACCCTACCCGACGGATTTGATACTATACTTTCAGAAAGGGGTGCTGGTCTTTCAGAGGGACAAATACAGAGAATTTCGATAGCCAGAGCTCTGCTTTTCGACGCGCCTATACTTTTGCTTGACGAATCAACCTCTGCACTTGATGAACAGACCGAAACAACCGTGCTTACAAATATTAAAAATATGACCGATAAGACGGTTATATTTATAACACACAGGGGTACCTCAATTTCTGTTTGCGATACTATAATTCACGTTGAAGACAGACATTTTGAACAAATAAAGTAAATTAAGAAAGCGGACAGTTTTTAACTGTCCGCTTAAATTTTTTATAAAGGATTAGAATTAAGCCTTGCCAACAGAACCGAAGAGTTCCATCTTTTCCTTAACTGTATCCTTAATAGCCTGAACGCCGTCAGCTAAAAGCTTTCTTGGGTCAAAGCCCTTACCAACTAAATCCTTGCCCTCTTCAATATACTTACGTGTTGCAGCGGCAAATGCTAACTGACACTCGGTATTAACGTTAATCTTAGAAACACCAAGAGAAATAGCCTTCTTAATCATATCAGCAGGGATACCTGTGCCGCCGTGGAGAACGAGTGGCATATCGCCTGTAAGCTGCTGAATAGCATCGAGGGTTTCAAAGCTTAAGCCACCCCAGTTAGCAGGATACTTACCGTGAATGTTACCGATACCAGCTGCTAACATTGTAACGCCTAAATCAGCAATCATCTTACATTCCTTAGGATCAGCAACCTCACCGCCGCCGATAACGCCATCTTCTTCACCGCCGATAGCGCCAACCTCAGCTTCAAGAGAGAGGCCTAACTTATTGCATGTTTCAACCAATTCCTTGGTCTTTTCAATGTTTTCTTCGATAGGATAGTGAGAACCGTCGAACATTACAGAAGAGAAGCCTGCTTCGATACACTTCTTAGCTGCTTCGTAGCTACCGTGGTCAAGATGGATAGCTACAGGAACGGTAATACCGAGTTCGTTAATCATACCCTTTACCATACCAACTACTGTTGTATAGCCGCACATATACTTGCCTGCACCCTCAGATACACCGAGAATTACAGGAGAATTTAACTCCTGAGCAGTTTGAAGTATAGCTTTAGTCCATTCAAGGTTGTTAATGTTGAACTGACCTACAGCATACTTGCCGGCTTTTGCTTTTGTAAGCATTTCTTTTGCAGAAACTAACATTTTAATTTCCTCCATTTTTAATAAAATTTTCTTAAAGTATTATATAACAAAATTTTGCTAAAATCAAGCCTATTTATATAAGTTTTTATACCTTGACTTATATTGTATTTTATTGTAGAATGATGTGGTTGCAATTTAAAGATATAAAATGCGGAGGTAAATTATGACAAAAAGAATTTTGTGTCTTTTGCTTAGTATTGCTATGATAGTTTCTATGGTAGCTTGCAGTAGTAAAAAGGATAATTCATCAAGCGCACCTTCTAAAACACAGAGTGAGAACAAAACCTCATCACAGGTAAGCTCTAATAACGAGTCTTCTTCAGAAGCGTCTTCATCATCACAGGCACCTGTAAGCAGTGCACCTTCGTCAACCGCTTCTCCAAAGCCGGCTGCACCTAAACCTACACCCACACCTGTAGTCCCACCTACAAATCCGCCTAAATACACCGAAACAAACTATACCTATTCTTCCAACATAGATATAAACGATAATATATTTATGGATTCGTTGGTTTACACAGGCTATAATATAGAAAAGCATAGGGCTGACGGTCTTATGTGGGTTTATGTTTTAGCCTCACAAAAGCGTGCAAAGGGTTGGCTATCACCAATAGGTTATCACGGAACGGCTACGGGCTATGAAACCGATGCAAACGGCAAGCCTGATATAAACTACTTTGGTGTTCAAAAGAAAGGTCTCGTTTGCGCTTCATACGTAACCTATGTTTACTTTAACTATCTACCCAATGTTGCAGGTATTGATACCTCTTTCCTTACAAAGCCTGTTCGTTCCTACAAGGCAGAGGATTGGCGCAAGGCGGCACTCGATTGGGTTGCTAAGGGTTATTCAAAAACTATAGACTTTACAGCTTCAAAAACAGGTTCTGGATTTATAGTATTTAATCCTAAAGAACAGATACCGATTGGCTCTATTCTGGTTTTCTGTGACGCAAAAAACAAAAAGGACTGCGGCTCCCACGTTTGCGTATATGCAGGTCATAAAAATAACAACCACTGGGTATACCATGTTGGTAACGATAACGGTCCGGAATTTTGCTCGGTTGAGCGAATGCACTTCGGTCTTGACCCACAGTGGCCTATCTGGGTAATTACACCACCTCTTAATATACGAATGGCTGCATGCCTTGATTTAACACTTGAGGATCAAGACAGCAAGGGCATTTCAGGTGTTACCTTTAAAGCAAAGAACACAAAAACAGGCACCGAATATAATGTTGGCACCACTAACGCTTCAGGCAAGCTAACACTTGAGGGTCTGCCTTTCGGCAACTACACCCTCACCCATACACCTCCCGCAGAATACACAAGTGAACAAGCAAGCATTTCTGTAACACTCACTAATGCTAATAATAGCTTAAATAAGATAAAGATTACAGATAAAAAGGCAGAAAAACAAAGCGAAACTGAATAATAAAAACCCTGTGGTAGTTTCTAAAGTGAACCCCAAAGTTTAGACAAAATTAAATATTAAATTGCTTGTGAATGAGTTCGGTATTGTACTGGACTCATTCCTTTTAGTTTTAAGGAAATTCTTTCGTTGTTGTAGTAATCTATGTATTTCTTTAATTCATCA
>JAZNJD010000056.1:0-66502 GCA_045577835.1 Acutalibacteraceae bacterium
CAGTTCTGTGTACTCCGGAATAACCTTGCTCCTGTTCTAAAGGCGTGATTTTCTCAACATACCGTCCCTCGAGCTTTCCCACAGAACTATTATATCATGGTTTCATGTTGTTGTGTGTGATGCCAAATCATGCAGTGTTCTGTGTCTTGTTGTACTATGTCTTGTATTAAAAAAAACAAGACTGCTGAGAAAATCAGCAGTCTTAATTTATATTACTTTTCAATTATAGCTTTTCCGCCATCCACTGTTTCGGCAGTGATGGTGATTTTTTTAACCGAACTATCAGACGGGGTCTCGAACATTAGATTTTGTAAAACACCCTCAATTATCGAGCGAAGTCCTCTAGCACCTGTTTTGTTTTCGATGGTTTTATCAGCAATTTTTGCGAGTGCGGAATCGTCAAATATTAGCTCTACGCCATCCAAAGCAAACAATGCTTTATACTGCTTAATAACAGAGTTTTTAGGCTCGGTCATAATGCGGATTAGAGTTTCCTTATCCATACCTTTAAGTGCGGTGATAACCGGAAGACGTCCTACAAGCTCAGGAATCATACCAAATTTAACCAAGTCCTGATGTGTTGCAGCAGCTGAAAGTGCAGTTGCTTCACGGCTTTTCGGTGATTTAACATCAGCGCCAAAGCCTAAGCTGCTACCGCCCATTCTGCGTTCGATTACCTTTTCAATGCCGTCAAATGCGCCTGCGCAAATAAAGAGGATATTAGTGGTATCAATTTGGATAAACTCTTGCTGAGGATGTTTTCTGCCACCCTGTGGGGGAACATTTGAAACTGTACCCTCAAGTATCTTTAAAAGTGCTTGCTGAACACCCTCACCGCTTACGTCTCTTGTAATAGAAGCATTTTCGGATTTACGTGCGATTTTATCAATCTCATCAATATAGATAATACCGTGCTCTGCCTTTTCAATATCATAATCCGCCGCCTGAATAAGACGAAGAAGGATATTCTCAACATCCTCACCGACATAACCTGCTTCTGTAAGGGTTGTGGCATCGGTAATAGCAATCGGCACATCAAGAGATTTTGCGAGTGTTTGAGCCAACAAGGTTTTACCAACACCTGTAGGACCAAGCATTAGCACATTACTTTTACCAAGCTCAACATCTGTGTCAATATTTTTGTATATTCTCTTGTAATGGTTATATACAGCAACCGACAACGTTTTCTTGGCGTCCTCTTGACCGATAACATATTCATCAAGCTTAGCCTTAATTTCCACAGGCTTTGGCAATACCTTTTCTTTAGGCTTTTTAGAAGGTTTTTTATCTTCTATCTGCTCGCCAAAAAGCAAGGTATTACAAAACTTTACACAGCTATCGCAGATGTATACACCGGGGCCCTCGGCAAGACCAGCAACCTCGTCTTGCGTTTTTCCGCAGAAGGAACAACAAATAATTTTGTCTTTCTCCTTAGACATCTTTGAACCCCACTATCTTTTTGTGATAACCTTATCAATCAGACCGTAATCAGCAGCTTCCTTAGCAGACATAAAGTTGTCACGCTCGGTATCACGCTCAATTTCCTCAAGCGGACGGCCAGTTGCCTCAGAAAGAATTGTATTAATATTGCTTCTGATTTTCTTGATATGGTTTGCGTGAATTAAAATATCGGTTGCCTGACCCTCAGCAGAGCCTAATGGCTGATGTATCATAATTTCGCTGTTAGGAAGAGCAAAACGTTTGCCCTTTGTACCTGCTGCTAATAAAAATGCACCCATACTTGCAGCCATACCGATACAAATTGTGCTAACATCACATTTGATGTACTGCATTGTGTCATAGATAGCCATACCGGCAGATACAGAACCGCCTGGGCTATTGATATAAAAGCTGATATCCTTATCAGGATCCTGTCCCTCAAGGAAAAGCAACTGTGCTACTATAATACTAGCAGAAGCATTATCAACCTTATCATTAAGCATAATTATTCTGTCGTTTAAAAGACGGGAGAATATATCATAAGAGCGTTCTCCCCTACTTGTTTGTTCTACAACGTAAGGAACTAAATTCATATCCATTAGCGTTACCTCCTATACAAAATAGTATGAACAAAATGAGAAGTTTATAAACCAAAATTATTCTTCTGTTTTTTCAGTTTTTTTGGTAGTTGTCTTCTTAGCGGGAGCCTTCTTTGCTGCAGGCTTTGCTTCCTTTTCTTCCTTAACAGCCTCTGTAATAACAGCGTTAGCCTTTAAGAAATCGATAGCCTTAGATACTGCTAAATCTTTTTCAAGCTCTGCTGCAGGGATAAACTCTTTAACCTTTTCAACATCCATTTGATAAGCCTCAGCAAGCTTTGCAAACTCAGCCTCAACAGCCTCGTCATCAGCCTTTATGCCTTCAAGCTCAACAATCTTTTCAAGAGCAAGTCTGAACTTAACCTGCATCTCAGCTTGTGGACGGAAGGTCTGCTTGAAATCGTCCATAGTGCTATTAGTATACTGTAAATAAAGGTCGAGGCTCATACCCTGTGACTGTAAACGATAACCGAACTCCTCAACACTTTGGTTAAGACGGTTTTCAAACATAGCCTCAGGAATTTCACCCTTAATGCTCTCAACAACCTGCTCTACAAGCTGATTTTCAACAGCTTCGTCAGCAGCCTTGTTTTTGCGTTCTAAAGCTTTTTTCTTAAGGTCTGCCTTTAATTCTTTAAGTGTATCAAACTCGCTTACTTCCTTAGCAAACTCATCATCGATAGCAGGAAGCTCACGAACCTTAATTTCATGTAAATTAATCTTAAATGTTGCAGCCTTGCCTGCAAGTTCTTTTGCACCATACTCCTCAGGGAATGTTACCTCAATATCAAACTTATCGCCGATATTCTTACCGATAATTTGATCCTCAAAGCCTGGGATAAAGGTGTTAGAGCCGAGCTCTAGAGCCTGTCCCTCTGCCTTACCGCCATCAAAAGCTTTACCGTCAGCAAAGCCTTCGTAATCGATAATAACTGTATCGCCCTTCTTAGCAGCTCTGTCTTCAACAGATACCATACGAGCATTTCTCTCAGCCATAGCGTTAATTTCAGCATTAACTTCAGCAGCCTTAACCTCAACAGGCATTCTCTCTGCCTTTAAGCCCTTGTACTCACCAATTTCAATTTCAGGATAAGTTGTAACAGCAACCTTGAATACAACGCCGTCTTCCTTGCTGATTGACACAAGGTCAAAATCCATCTTATCGTTGATAACCTTAAGACCTGACTCGGTAATTGCCTCGTCAACTGCATCAGCGTAAATAAGATTTAGAGCGTCCTCAAAGAAGATTTCAGAACCATAAAGCTTTTCAATCATATTGAGTGGAGCTTTACCCTTTCTAAAGCCTGGAACATTGATGTTCTTTCTGTTCTTTAGGTAGGCCTGTTTGATAGCCTCCTTAAACTTGTCACCATCAATAGTGATTTCAAGCTCAAATCTGTTTTCGTTAAGTTTTTTTGTTTCTTTTAAACTCATATTTCATACCTCCGCACAAATTACAAAATATTATATCATAAAGTTTAAATAATTTCTACTATATTTTTAAAATTTTTCCTTTTTAGCTATTTTTTAGTAAAGCGGTAACCGAAATTGGAGAAAAGTCGGTACAATCGCAAGAAATCAGATGCATTTTTATACCATCAAACTCTTTTAACGACTTATTAAAGCCTGAGCCGTGTATATGTCCGTAAAATACATCGGTTATGTTATATTTCTTAAGCACCTCTAAAATTTCTTCACAAACAAATTCTCCGTAAGCAAACGGATAGTGAAGAAACACTACAGGTTTTCCGCCTAGCTCAATTCCAGATTTGATTGATTGCTCAAGTCGTCCGCACTCTCGCATAATCACCTTTTCGTCACGCTCTGAGGTGCCGTCATAAAGCCAGCCTCTAGTCCCGCAAACCGAAATACCGTCAACCAAATATGCATTATTAAAAAGAATATCTATTGTGGAAAATTCTTTTTCATTTAAAAACTCTTTAATTTTTGTTACGGTGCTCCACCAATAATCATGATTTCCCTTTGCAATAATTTTTCTACCGTTTAGCTTATTAATAAAATCAAAGTCAGCCTCGGTTTCATTAAGCTTTAGTCCCCAAGAAATATCTCCGGGAATAACAACCGTATCTTCATTTGATACAATTCTATTCCAATTAGCATATATTCTTTCGGTATAATTATCCCAACCGTAAAAAACGTTCATAGGTTTATTAGTTCCAAAAGATAAATGTAAATCAGAAATGGTATAAAGAGACAACTGAGCACCTCCTTAGTATAGTTAAAATAATTTCGGTAATAATATTTAGGACAAAACTAATTTGTCAAAATATAAAAAGGAGACAATAAAAATGAACGACCAAAAAACAACAGAAAAATGTATAGACTGCACAGTTAAAAACTGTGTGTACCACACAAGCAACAACTCTTGCTCTGCAGGTGCTATCAAGGTTGGTAACAGCACCGCTTGTAGCTGTAGTGAAACCTGTTGCGATACCTTTAAGGCAAAAGATTAATTCTCACACAAAATAGTGCTGTTGAGGTTTTCCTCACAGCACTTTTTTGTTTTTAAATTTCTTGAGTTATAAATTTATTTTGATATAAAACATATAACCTTTTAAATCCTATATCACGAAGCAATTCTATAGCCTCATCAAAATAAAAGCCTATATTTTCAGCCTTATGGCTATCAGAGTTTAAAATAATCTTACCGTTATTTTTTTTGATTGAATAAAGTAGATTTGTTGCCGGATATGGTGCCGTTCTGTAGCCACGCGAAATGGCGCCTGTGTTTACTTCAAAAATGCAGTCTGCCGATATTGCTTTTTTTATAGCTTCTTCAGCAATTTTTTCATAATCGGCATTACCTAAAAACAAAGGGCCTATTTTTTCATCAAACTTTGTTATCAAATCAAAGTGACCTATTATATCAGGCTTGCGTTTTAAAATATAATCACAGAGCGTTTCATAATAGTTCTCAGCAAATGCTATAGTATTATTATCCCACGCTTTAAGCGTTTCTTTCAAAGCATCAGGACTAGCATCAATTGAATAATATTTTCCGTTTGAAATGCTATAATGTGACGAAGAAATAATATAATCATACCTTGCTCTATCAACAGCAAAGGTAATGTCTTCTTCTACGCCAAGATAGATTTCAATATCTTTTTTATATTTTTCTTTAAGTGCTGTTATTTGGTTGATATAACCTTCTACATCTTTGAGGCAAAAGCTTAAATCAAAATTTGTATATCCGTGTGCAGAAAAACCTATAACATCGAAGCCTTTATTTATTGCCGAAAGCACTGTTTCTTCGGGCGAACTTTTACCGTCACAAAATGTAGTATGAATATGATAATCAGCTTTTATCATTTTATTTTATACCTAAAGCTTTGCAAACAGCAGTTAACATATCGGTTTTTTCATAGGTTTCCTTAAATCTAACCTCTGCGGTTTTAAGAGCAGAAATAGGTGCAGGAATCTGTGTTTTTGTAGCGATAGATAGCTCATCAATATTTTTGAATTCATCAGCCGAAGCGTCGGTCTTTATAGCGCCTAAAACACTGCCTGCAAACTTATAAGGCGATGCGGTAGAAGCAATAACGGTAGGACGGTTATCCCCTGTTTTAGCCTTATACTGATTATAAACATTAACAGCAACAGCGGTGTGAGTATCACATAAATAACCATATTTTTCAAATGTTTCGGATATGGTTTTAAGTGTTTCGCTATCATCACAGCAACCACCGTAGAACAGATCCTGTAATCTTGATTTAACGGTATCATTTACAGTGAATTTACCGTCTTTTGCTAAATTATTCTGTATTTCTGTTATGTAAGCATCGTCACCATCTGCAAGGTGGAAAAGCATACGCTCAAGATTACTAGAAATCAATATATCCATTGATGGAGAAACGGTAGTGAAGAACTTACGGTTTCTATCGTAAACACCTGTATTTATGAAATCTGTAAGAACATTGTTAGCATTAGAAGCACATATAAGCTTATTTACGGGCACGCCCATTTCTTTAGCATAATATGCGGCTAAAATGTTACCGAAATTACCTGTTGGTACTACAACGTTAAAGCCGTTACTTAAATCTTCGCCCTTTGCCAACATATCACAATATGAAGATACATAGTAAATAATCTGCGGAGCAAGTCTTCCCCAGTTTATTGAGTTTGCAGAGGAAAACTGCATACCGTTTTTATCAAGAACTGCTTTAAAATCATTATCGGTAAATATCTTTTTAACACCCGACTGAGCATCATCAAAATTACCCTTAATAGAGAAAACGTTAACGTTATTTCCCTTTTGAGAATCCATTTGAAGCTTTTGCATTTTGCTAACGCCGTCACAAGGATAAAATACTATTATCTCGGTATCAGCAACATCCTTAAAGCCTTCAAGAGCGGCTTTACCTGTATCACCTGAGGTTGCAACAAGAATAACTATTTTTTTACCATTTGACTCTTTTTTTGCTGAGGTTGTGAGCAAGTATGGTAAAATCTGTAAAGCTAAATCCTTAAACGCACAGGTAGGACCGTGCCAAAGTTCTAGGATATTAACACCTTGTGTGAGTGTATGTAATGGTGCGGGCTTGTCCTCATCAAATGTACCAATATATGCACCGTTCACACAGTAATCGAGCTCTTCCTCAGAAAAATCCGTAAGAAAATGTTTTAATATGTATTTTGCTCTCTCATTATATTTTAAACCTTTAATTATATCAAAATCCTCGTTTGATAGCTTAGGTATTGAATTAGGAACGAAAAGACCACCCTCTTCTGAAATACCGTGTGCAATCGCATAAGAGGAGTTTACCTCAATAGCTTTATTTCTTGTGCTAACATATTTCACAATGAATTCCCCCAGAAAACTTTTAAATCAACTTACATTTTATACTATAAACACCGTTTTGTCAAAGCCTTAAAAAGAAATCCGTAGCATTTTTATAAAAAATCTTTTCAAGAGTTTGTTCGGTAATATTTTTTCCTTGTAAAAATCTAAAAAGATTAACAACTTTTGTTATATCTGACATTTCGTTTGGCATATCACAACCGTCAAAATCCGTACCAATTGCAATATTATCGACAGCGCCTAATTTGATTAAATGCGATATGTTTTGGTATACACCCTCAAAAACATCCTTGCCGCAAAATTCAGGATAAAAACATATACCAATTATTCCATTTTTATCTATGATTTTTAATATTTGTTCATCGGTTAGATTTCTTATATGGTTTTTTATCTTTTTACAACAAGAATGTGATGCAAAAGGATAATTAGATAGCTTTACAGCCTCAAAAAAGCCCTGCTCATTTATATGCGATAAATCGCAGGCTATCTTTAAACGGTTAAGCTCCCATATTACAGCTCTACCAAACGGTTTTAATCCGCCTTCCAATTTCACACCAGAAGCTAAACAATTTTCACCGTTCCAAGTAAGTGTTAACGCCTTAACACCGTCGTTCTTTAAAATTTCAACTCTGTCGATATTATTATCTAACAAAGACCCATTTTCAACCGTTAAATAAGATTTTAGATTTTCGGGCGCCAATTTTTGATATTCTTTATACGTTAATAATACCTTTTGATAGTACTTATAAGGATTTTGATTATTATCATCAATCCAAATAGCAAAGCATTGGTTCCATTTAGAAAAATCAGAGCCTCTATAAAAATCAATTGCGAGATTGTTTTTTATTAAGCTTTGATTTGTATCAAAGGCTTTAGTAAGAGTATCGCAATGTAGGTCAAAGAAACGCATAAAATCACCCTAAATGGCATTTTTTATATAATTTATACTGCCTTTTAAAGTACCGTCCTCTTGCCTTTGAATTGTAACCTCGGAAACATCAATTCTTGGTGGAAGATTGGTGTGTAATCTTTTCATAAACATCAGTGCGGCATTTCTTGTTCTATTAATTTTACCGTAATTCATAGCCTCAACACCGCTGACCAATGCGCCCTCTGAACGAGTTTTAACCTCAACAAAAATGATATTTTTGCCATCATCAGCTACAATATCAAGCTCGCCATAACGGTCACGCCAGTTGCGTTTTATAATTATGCAACCCTTTGATTTTAAATATTCAACCGTTTTATCCTCACCAATTCTGCCAATGTAAGCAGCATATTCTTTACTTGATAACATTTTTTAAAAAAGACAAACGGTGAATATCGCAAACGCCAAATTTATTTATAGCCTCATAATGCTCTTTAGTACCATAGCCTTTATGTTTTTTGAAATTATACTCAGGATAAAGCTCATCGTATTGGAGCATAAGTCTATCCCTTGTAACCTTAGCAAGAATTGACGCCGCCGCAATAGAAAAGGATTTTGAATCACCCTTAACAACTGTATCACAAGGAATTTTTATACCCTTTGGCACCCTATTTCCGTCAATCAAAGCATAGTCAGGCTTAACATCCAAACCGTCTATCGCTCTATTCATAGCAATATATGTAGCTTCGAGGATATTATATTCTTCTATTTCTTTAAGCGTACCAAAAGCTATACTATAGGAAATTGCATTTTCAATAATAACATCATAAAGCGCTTCCCTTTTCTTTTCGGATAACTTTTTAGAATCGTTAAGACCTTCTATTACTAGGTCATCAGGCAAAATAACAGCCGCCGCACATACAGGACCTGCAAGCGGACCTCTGCCCGCTTCGTCAACACCACAAATAAAATTTTTACCTTTAATTTTTAAGGCTTTTTCAAGCTCAAAATCGGGCATATTTTTAAATCCTTTCGAGTGTAATTTTGCCTATTTTACAGGTACGGAATTCTTCAAGCAGCATATTAGCAGTTCTCTCAGTGTCTATCTCTCCGCCACGTATAACCATGCCTCTTTTTTTGCCTAGAAGCTCTAGTGCTTCATAAGGCTCTTCGGGAAAGTTTTCAATTCCGTATCTCGCGGTGAGCAGATTTGGATAATTGTCTTTAAGCAATTCTAAGAGTCGCATACCCAATAGCTCAGTATCTAAAATTCTGTCTGCAACTGAACCTGTAAACGCTAGATGCTCACCTACAGTTTCATCATCAAACTTTGGCCATAATACGCCAGGGGTATCAAGAAGTTCTAGTTCTTTATCAACAGTAAACCATTGGTTTCCCCTAGTAACACCTGGGCGGTTTTCGACCTTCGCCCTTGAATTGCCGGCTATCTTATTTATAAATGAAGATTTGCCAACGTTTGGAATTCCAACCGCCATTACGCGAAGTGGTTTTCCCACCATTCCTTTTTCTCTATATGACTTTAATCTATCGGCAAGAAGGTCTTTTACAGCTTCCTTAAAGGCAGAAGTTCCCTTACCACTTTTACAATCGGCAGGTATTGCAATAATACCGCTGTTTTTAAAATGCTCTATCCATTTTGCAGTAGCGGCTGCATCTGCCATATCACATTTATTTAATATGACCATAAGCGGCTTATCGCCAATTATGTCCTTAAGGTCAGGATTTCTGCTGCTTATAGGTGTTCTTGCGTCTACAATCTCAACCACAGCATCAATTATTTTAAGCTGTTCAGCAATTTTTCTCTTGGTTTTTGCCATGTGGCCTGGAAACCACTGAATATTTTGGGTGTTATCACTCATTATCAAGACCCCCTATTTTGTTTAGGGGATAAATTCTAGTTAGCACCCTACCTAAAATATAACGCTTGTCAATCTGTCCCGTGCCATCGGCACCAATTGAACTTGAACGGCTATCGAGCGAATCGTTACGGTTGTCACCTAATAAAAATACACAGTTATCCTTAACGGTTATTGGAAATTTAACGTCATAGCTTAAATTTGTTGGTGTTTTTGTATAAGGCTCCTTTAGCGGCTTGCCGTCAACATAAACTACACCCGTTACAAAGTTAATATCAACGGTTTGACCCTCTGTGGCAATAACACGCTTGATTATCGGTTCGGAATTTCTCTCGTAACAGTCTGCAGAGTTTTTGTAATTACGGGAAACAACCACTATATCCCCCTGCTTTGGTTTATAAAAGAAATTGCTTATAATAACCTTTTCACCGTGAAAAACAGTATTTTCCATTGATTCACCGTCAATAGTTGCTATTTTAAATACTGCTGTAAAAAGAATTACAACAACAATAATAGCCTTTACAAAAACGTCTAACCAATCAAACAAGTCTGCAACAAATGTGGTCTTTGTGTTCTCTACCTGCTTATCTTCCTGTTCTCTTGATTGTATATCTTCATCATTATCAATTTGTATGAAGCTTTCGAAATTATCCATAATGTCACCGCCCGATTAAAAAGTAAAAGAGAGACAAGTAAAATACCCGTCCCCCTTCAAATTAAAATTCAATTAGCCAATAAGCTCTTTAACTTTAGCAGCCTTACCAACTCTATCACGAAGATAATAAAGCTTAGATCTGCGAACTTTACCAAGTCTAACAGTCTCAACCTTAGCAACTGATGGTGAGTGAACGGGGAATACACGCTCAACACCTACGCCGTAAGAAACACGACGAACGGTAAAGGTTTCAGCAATACCACTGTTGTTCTTAGCGATAACAGTACCCTCGAAAACCTGAATTCTTTCCTTCTCGCCTTCCTTAATTCTTACGTGCACCTTAACTGTGCTACCGATTTTTATCTCTGGCTTATCTTCTTTAAGCATACCAGCTGTTAATTCTTTAATTGCGTCCATTTAATTTTCCTCCTAAAATATTCAGATGTTCATACATATAAAAATATCAGAGGACCATCCGCTTCAATGTCGTATTTTTTGGCATTAAACCCACCCTGAAGGCAGGGTGAAATCAATGTAAAATGTTAATTACTTAACCATGCTTGCAACTTCAGCAGCAAAATCGTCTACGCGCTTCTCAATACCCTCGCCCTTTTCAAAACGAACGAAGCTAGCAATCTTAATGTCAGCGCCGAGCTCTTTAGCAGTCTTCTCAACGTACTTACCAACGGTAAGGTCGCCATCCATAACAAACTGCTGCTCAACAAGGCAATTTTCCTTGAAGTACTTGCCGATTTTACCCTCTACAATCTTGCCGAGAACTGCATCAGGCTTATTAGCCATCTTAGGATCTTCCTTCATCTGTGCGATAAGAATTTCCTTTTCCTTATCGATAACCTCTGCAGGAACAGAAGCCTCATCAAGATATCCTGGGTTCATAGCTGCAATCTGCATTGCAATATTCTTACCCATAGCAACAAAGTCAGCATTATCGCTAGCGAGTGTTGTGTCAAAGTTAACTAAAACACCGATCTTACCGCCTGCGTGAACATAGGTTACAACCTTACCTTCAACGCGCTCGAAACGACGGATTTTGATGTTTTCACGAATAGCAAGGAACAATTCCTGTACCTTTGCTTCAACGGTCATACCGTCCTTCTCACAAGCAAGAAGAGCATCCATATCTGCAGGATTCTGATCTGCAATGATTTCAGCAACTTCCTGAGCTAAAGCCTTGAAGCCTTCACCGTTAGCAACGAAGTCTGTTTCGCTGTTAAGTTCAACAACAACGCCAACGCCATCCTTAGCGTATGCGCAAACAGTACCTTCGGCAGCAATACGGGTTGCTTTCTTAGCTTGGGAAGCAAGACCTTTTTCTCTTAGATAATCAGCAGCAGCGTCCATATCACCGTTGGTCTCAACAAGAGCCTTTTTACAGTCCATCATGCCGCAACCGGTTTTTTCTCTTAAAGCCTGTACGTCTTTAGCAGTAAAAGCCATTTCTATTTCCTCCGTATATTATAATCTATTATTCAGCATCTTCGGCAACTTCTTCAGTTGTCTCTTCAACAGCAGCTGTGCCCATCTCATTACCCTGTCTGCCTTCAATAACAGCAGCAGCGATAGTTTCAGCGATAAGCTTAACTGCACGAATAGCATCGTCGTTACCAGGGATAACTGCATCAATTTCGTCAGGATCACAGTTAGTATCAACGATAGCGATAATCGGGATACCTAATTTCTTAGCTTCTGCAACTGCAATTCTTTCTTTGCGTGGGTCAACTATAAAGAGAGCACCTGGAGCCTTCTTCATATCCTGAATACCACCGATGAATT
The DNA here is from genome assembly GCA_045577835.1 of Acutalibacteraceae bacterium. Lineage (GTDB taxonomy): Bacteria > Bacillota > Clostridia > Oscillospirales > Acutalibacteraceae > UBA737. The sequence continues at coordinate 12,053 of JAZNJD010000056.1, forward strand.
TCTCAAGCTTTTCAATTTCAAGCTCAAGCTTTACAACTTCCTTCTTAGGAAGAAGCTCGAATGTGCCGTCGTCACGCATAGCACGTAACTGATTTAAACGAGCAATTCTTGTTTTAATGGTTGAGAAGTTGGTAAGCATACCACCTAACCATCTAGCGTTTACGTAAGGCATACCGCAATGCTCTGCTTCTTCTTTAACAGAATCCTGAGCCTGCTTCTTGGTGCCTACGAAAAGAATGTCATCACCATTAGCTGCGATTTCACGAGCAAAGAGATAAGCTTCATTGAGCTTCTTAACGGTCTTCTGCAAATCGATAATGTAGATACCGTTTCTCTCGGTGAAGATGTACTGTGCCATTTTTGGGTTCCAGCGTCTTGTCTGATGTCCAAAATGAACACCGGCTTCAAGTAGCTGTTTCATTGATACTACTGCCATAATTTTTTCCTCCTGAGGTTTTACCTCCATCCCGCTTATCGCTGCGATAATTGCCGAAGTATCAAGCGGCAACACCATATCTGCATCAAACGGAATGTGTGTATTATTCCGCCATCATATAAGACAGCTGATAGATTATACCACAACAAATACCGAAATGCAATACTTTTTTTACATTTTTAGAAAAATTTTTCTATTTTCGCTTTTTTTAATATTTTCTCTTGACTTTATTTAATTATATACATATAATTGAAAAAATAAAATTTTTCAAGGATGGAGAAAATATGGCTTATTATTTTAAGGAAACCTCACACACTTTTAACGAGTATCTCCTCGTTCCTGGTTATTCTTCTTCTGAGTGTATACCTGCAAATGTATCACTTAAAACACCTTTAGTTAAGTTCAAAAAAGGCGAAGAACCCGCTATATCAATGAATATTCCTATGACTTCTGCAATAATGCAATCGGTATCAGGTGACCGTTTAGCAGTAGCACTTGCAAAAGAGGGCGGTATTTCATTTATATATGGCTCGCAGTCAATTGAGGATGAAGCAGCTATGGTTGCAAAAGCTAAGGCGTACAAAGCAGGTTTTGTTGTCAGCGATTCAAATATTCTTCCTGACGCTACCTTAGCTGATGTTATTGAACTCAAAAATGCCAAAGGTCATTCTACTATTGCTGTAACCTCTGACGGTACCGAAAAGGGCAAGCTATTAGGTATTGTTACAAGCCGTGATTACAGAGTTAGTCGTATGTCATTAGATACTAAGGTTAAGGAATTTATGACACCACTTGAAAATCTAATTGTTGGTGCTGAGGATACAACACTTAAGCAAGCAAATGATATTATTTGGGATAATAAGCTTAATTCCCTACCTATCGTCGATAAAAGCGGTTGCCTTAAATATTTCGTTTTCAGAAAAGACTATGAAAATCATAAAGAAAACCCAAACGAGCTTCTTGATGCACAAAAAAGATATGTTGTAGGCGCAGGTATTAATACACGTGACTATGCTGAAAGAGTTCCAGCATTAGTTGAAGCAGGTGCTGATGTTCTTTGCATCGACTCTTCCGAAGGCTTTAGCGAATGGCAGTCAAGAACTATCGCCTTTATTCGTGAGAAATACGGCGATACCGTTAAGGTGGGTGCTGGCAATGTTGTTGACGGCGAGGGTTTTCTATTCCTTGCAAAAGCAGGCGCTGACTTTGTTAAGGTTGGTATCGGCGGCGGCTCTATTTGTATAACAAGAGAAACCAAGGGTATCGGTCGCGGACAGGCTACCGCACTTATCGATGTTTGTGCTGCTAGAGATAAATACTTTGAAGAAACAGGCATTTATGTTCCTGTTTGCTCTGACGGTGGTATTGTTCACGATCATCATATGACTCTAGCTCTTGCAATGGGTGCTGACTTCCTAATGCTTGGTAGATATTTTGCAAGATTTGACGAAAGCCCAACAAACCGTGTTACACTTAACGGTAATTATTATAAAGAGTATTGGGGTGAAGGCTCCAACCGTGCTCGTAACTGGCAGAGATACGATATGGGTGGCGATAAGAAGTTATCTTTTGAAGAAGGCGTTGACTCCTATGTTCCCTACGCTGGTATGTTGAAGGATAATGTAATGCTAACACTTAGCAAGGTTCGTTCTACTATGTGCAACTGCGGCGCATTAAGTCTTCCCGAATTCAGAGATAAAGCAAAACTAACACTTGTTTCCGCAACAAGTATTGTTGAGGGTGGCGCACACGACGTTATTCAAAAAGAAACAAGTCTTGGCACAATAAAATAGTTATATATAAATATTTGTAGCTGTGTTCATTTTAAATGGGCACAGCTTTTTTATTTTTTAAATTGTAATTTTGCATAAAAGTTTGAGAAAAACTTCTAACACAATATATAGTATTTACTCTTGACAGCGAAATCAATATGTGCTATCCTATATACTACAATCGCTTTTGGATAGGAGGGAGAAAAATTAGACTCGCAGGTCTGCAAAAACTAACGCTTATTGATTATCCCGGCAAGATGGCATCTATCGTGTTTACTGTTGGTTGTAACTTTAAATGTCCCTTTTGCCACAACGCCTCGCTTGTAAACGGTACTAATGATTATATTGAAGAAGACAGCGTTTTTGAGTATCTAAAAAAGCGAAAAGGAATTTTAGAAGGGGTTGTTATTACCGGCGGTGAGCCGTTACTTAATAGCGATATAGCTGAATTTATTGAAAAAATTAAAAAAATTGGCTATCCTGTTAAGCTTGATACCAACGGTACAAATCCAAGACTACTAAAAGAACTTGTAAGCAAGAAATTAGTTGATTATGTTGCAATGGATATTAAAAACTCATTTGAGAATTATACGCTTGCAGCAGGAAATATTAAAATAGACATTGATGCTATAAATGAATCTATAGATTTTCTGCTTGAGGGCTCGGTCGATTATGAGTTTAGGACTACGGTTGTAAAAGGTATCCACACTACACAAGATATAGTGTCTATAGCCAAACGTATAAAAGATGCTAATAGGTATTATTTGCAACAGTATAAGCCTTCCAAGGAAAACCTTTCTCCCGACGGTTTATCGGAATTTTCAAAAGACGAAATGAATGTTTTATTAAATGAAGCATCAAAATACATTAAAAATGTAAATCTAAGAGGATTATAAAAAAGGGGAAAAATTATGTATCAGATTATTAAAAGAGACGGAAAAATTGCTGATTTTGATATAAGCAAAATAGCAAGCGCAATGAAGAAAGCTTTTGAAGCTACTAACACAGAGTATACCGATAATATTATCGATTTTCTAGCACTTAAAGTTTCGGCTGATTTTCTTCCAAAGATTAAAGATGGATTTGTAGCAGTTGAAGATATTCAGGATAGTGTTGAATCTGTTCTTATTCAGGGCGGTTACGATGCAGTTGCTAAGTCTTATATTCTTTACAGAAAACAGCGTGAGAAATTACGTAACCTTAAGAACACATTCCTTGATTACAAGGAAACTGTAAATGACTATGTTAACGCTCTTGACTGGCGTGTTAAAGAGAATTCTACTGTTACCTATTCTGTAGGCGGTCTTATTCTTTCAAACTCAGGTGCTATCACCGCTAACTATTGGTTATCAGAAATTTACGATTCCGAAATCGGCGATGCACATAGGAACTGTGATATTCACATTCACGACCTTTCTATGCTCACCGGTTACTGTGCTGGTTGGAGCCTTAAACAGTTAATTAAAGAAGGTCTTGGCGGTGTTCCAGGAAAGATTACCTCCTCCCCTGCTAGCCACCTTTCAACCCTTTGTAATCAAATGGTTAACTTCTTAGGTATTATGCAAAACGAATGGGCAGGCGCACAGGCATTCTCCTCATTTGATACCTATTTAGCACCATTTGTTAAGGTTGATAATCTTGACTATAAGCAGGTTAAACAGTGCATTCAGTCATTTGTATACGGTGTAAATACTCCTTCTCGTTGGGGTACACAGGCTCCATTCTCTAACATTACTTTAGACTGGACCGTTCCTGCTGACCTTGCTAACCTTCCCGCAATAATCGGCGGTAAAGAGGTTGACTTCACCTACGGTGACTGTCAGGAAGAAATGCGTCTTGTAAACAAGGCATTTATTGAAATTATGATCGAGGGCGATGCCAACGGCAGAGGCTTCCAGTATCCAATTCCAACCTATTCTATTACTCGTGACTTTGACTGGTCAGAGACCGAAAACAACAAGTTGCTCTTTGAGATGACCGCTAAATACGGCACTCCATACTTCTCTAACTATATCAACAGCGATATGGAACCTAGTGATGTTAGAAGTATGTGCTGCAGACTTCGTCTTGACCTTAGAGAGCTTCGCAAGAAGTCGGGCGGTTTCTTTGGTAGCGGTGAAAGCACCGGTTCTGTAGGTGTTGTTACCATCAACATTCCTCGTATCGCTTACCTCGCTAAGAACGAAGAAGATTTCTATGATCGTCTTGATAAGATGATGGATATAGCTGCTCGTTCACTTAAGGTTAAGCGTGAAGTTATAACCAAGCTTCTTGATGCAGGTCTTTATCCATACACCAAGCGTTACCTCGGCACCTTTGCTAACCACTTCTCAACAATCGGTCTTGTTGGTATGAACGAAGCTTGCCTTAACGCTAAGTGGATTCAAAAAGACCTCACCAACAAAGAGGCTCAGGACTTCACCAAGGATGTTCTTAACCATATGCGCGAGCGTCTTTCTGACTATCAGGAAAAATACGGTGACCTTTACAACCTTGAGGCTACACCTGCTGAGTCTACCTCTTACAGACTTGCTAAGCACGACGTTGCACAGTTCCCTGAAATTATCACAGCTTCTGAAAAAGCAGATGCTCCATACTACACCAACTCTAGCCACCTTCCTGTTGGCTATACCGATGATATTTTCTCAGCTCTTGACATTCAGGACGAGCTACAGACACTTTACACATCAGGTACTGTTTTCCACGCTTTCTTAGGCGAGAAGCTTCCTGATTGGAAGTCTGCCGCAAATCTTGTTAGAAAGATTGCTGAAAACTACAAGTTACCATACTACACCATGTCTCCTACCTACTCTGTATGTAGAAATCACGGCTACCTTAACGGCGAGCAGTTCACCTGTCCAGAGTGCAGTGAAGATACCGAAGTTTACAGCCGTATCACAGGCTATTATAGACCTGTTGGTAACTGGAACGTTGGTAAGTCTCAGGAATATAAAGAGCGTAAGGAATATGTTATCGGCAACAGCGTATTAAAGACCGAAAACAAGTGTGCATGTGAAGAAAAGCCACAAGAAGCAGAAGTTAAAAACGATGCTTTAACAGATGGTGCTTATCTCTTCACCTCTGCTACCTGTCCTAACTGCAAGATAGCTTGCACCATGCTTGATAAAGCAGGCTTTAAATATGAAAAGCTACTAGCTACCGAAAATGTAGAGCTTACAAACAGCCTTGGCATCAAGCAGGCTCCAACCCTTGTTATTGTTGAAAACGGCGCTATCACAAAGTATGCAGGTGCAGGCGCTATTAAGGGTTTCTTAGGCTAATAGGAGAACAAATTTGTGATGTATGATATAATCGTAATCGGCGGTGGCCCTGCGGGGCTAACCGCCGCCATCTATGCAAAACGTGCTAATAAAACTGTGTTGGTGCTTGAAAAAGCAACCTTTGGCGGACAAATAACCTTTTCACCAAAGGTTGAAAACATACCTGGTTTTACCGAAGTTTCAGGTAATGAATTTGCCGATAAGCTAGTTGAACAAGCTCTAGCACAAGGTGTTGAGTTCGAATTTTGCGAGGCGCTTGAAATTAAAGAAGGCGCTACAAAAACTGTTATTACCGATTCTGGCGAGTTTGAAGGCAAAGCAGTGATTATTGCTACAGGCGCTAAGCATAGACATTTAGGAATTGAAAAAGAAGAGGACTTTATCGGTAATGGTATTTCTTTCTGTGCTGTTTGCGATGGTGCCTTTTTCAAAGACCAAGATGTTGCAGTAATCGGCGGTGGCAATTCTGCATTAGTTGAAGCTTTACAGTTGTCAGAGCTTTGCAAAACTGTATATGTAGTTCAAAATCTTGAATATCTTACAGGTGAAGCTGCTCTTTGCAAGCGAATAGATGAAAAGAATAATATAAAGGTTATTTTATCTACAACCGTTGATTCGATTGTTGGCGACGATATATTTAAAGGTATCAACATCAACACAAACGGCAACATTTCAGAGCTTAAAATAGACGGTATGTTTGTTGCTATCGGTCTTATTCCGCAAAACGAAGCTTTTGCTAATGTACTAACGCTTAACAATTATGGCTATGCCGATTATGACGAAAACTGCACAGGCGAAAAGGCAGGCATTTTTGTTGCAGGCGATTGCCGTAGCAAAACTATCCGACAGGTTACTACTGCAGTAGCTGACGGTGCAGTTTCAGCACTAGCAGCTTGTAAATATATCGATTCACTTTAAACTATAAAATATTAAAAACCGATGCAAAGCATCGGTTTTTAATATTTTATGTATTCTCTTTTTTTATTCCAAAAATAAGTCTTAAAATACCGCTTAAAATTTTAGGGCTCTTAAACAAAACTACCTTCATAAAATCCCTCCGTATTTATTTAGCGCAGAAGCCTAAAATTATCACCCAGATAGCAAGCACTGCAACTAGAAAACGCGTAGGGCAAAAACAACTGACGAGTAATCCCACAGCAAAGGTTATACCAATAATACCCTTGTTAGAACATTTTTTCCTCATTTGCCTCACCCTCCGATATTACATAATATCAAAATTGAAGCAAATTGTTACAAAAGGGATTAAAATTTAATTAAAATTATAAAAATTAGTTATATAAATTAGTTATGGTCTCGGCTCTAAATTTAATTTTTTCAATTAAGCTTTGAGGTTTTAAAACCTTAATTTTATCCCCATAATTCATTATCCAGGTAACAAGACCTTCACTTACTGCCGCCTTAACAGTAATTGAAAAGTGCTCGTCCGTAACATTGCGGATGAATAAATTTTCTGAAAACCTATCGGTAACCATTTCAAGAATATCTTTTGAACATCTAAGGTCAATTTCTTCAAAATCGCCGCCAAACATACCAAACAATTTTTTGGTGTAATCAACGACATCAAATGAATCCGTATAGGCTGTAACCTCACTAAAATGTCTTGACTTATCATCCAATATCTCAACAGCACGCATACGGTCAAGCCTTAAATGTATTAAATTATCGTATTTATCATAATTGCCTATTAAATAGTAACGGTCCTCTTGCCATGTAAGCGCATAAGGGCTTATTATTCTTGTTTTATAATTTATTACGATTTCCCTGTTAGCTTTTAGTTCTCTAACACCGTATTTCAAAGAAATTTTCTTTTGAGCTGCAATCGCTCGGCTTATTGTATCTATACTATAAAAAATTTCTTCATTATGAGATTTTTCGGAATAATCAATAAATACCGATTTATCACCCTTTTTAGCTTGATAAACGCTAAGCATCTTTTCAAGCTTTGCGACTAGCACTCTGGTTTTTTTAGCACTTATAAACTTTGCCGTTTTAACAGCGTCTATAAGTAAGGATATTTCGGGTATTTCAAACTCTCTTGAAGCTAAGAAAAAACCGTTTCGTGGTGTCCTCGTTTTAATAATATCGTAACCATAGTCTATAAGCTGTGCAATGTCATCATAAATCGCTTTGCGCTCTGCCGATACACCGTTCGAGGCTAATTTTTCACAAATTTCGGTTGCGGTAATAGGATGGTCCTCATCGGTATATTTTTTTAAAATATCAACAATATAAAGAAGCTTTATTTTTTGTCCGTTTCTTGCTGCCACTTGTTTAACGCCTCCAAAAACTCATCATAGCTTATAATTGTATTGATAGCATCTAAAAATGCATTTGAAGATAAATTTGTGGGAAGTTTTAAGAATTTAGCAAAGCTTTTTCTTAATTCACTACTTTTTTCTCCACCCGAAAGACCAAATTTGAATAGGTCATTTTTAGTTATCCTCTGTTCCTTTTCTTCTACCCTTTTTACGCCAATACCACTATTTGCAAAGGCTTTTTCGAGTAATTCGATATTTATTCCCTCTAGGCCTAAAAACCCTTCTGCAGAAGCCTTATCTTTTCTTTTTTCTTTACCCTTTATTTGAGGAATATAAACATTTATAATTTTACCACTAGGACAAATATTTTTAATATGAGAGCGAATAACCGCACCTGCACTATCCGAATCGGTTGCAACGATTATCCCCTTTTCACTTGCTGCTCTACGGATAAAGTCTTGCTTTTCTTTTTCTTTGAAAATACGAAAGCCGTTTGTGGTAAGAATAATACCGTCAATAAAAGAAGAGAGCTTAATTTTATCATATTTACCCTCAACAATTATCGGTAAATCAACTTTAATCAAGGCTCTCACCCTTCACTGCAATACAGGAAAGCTTAACCGTCATTTCCTCAAGAATTGTGTTAGCATCAGTACCAAAGCTCTTTAAAGCTTTATCAGCCCATAAAAGAACGTTAAAGCTTAAATTAAGTTTATTTGCATCCATAGTTTTTAGATGTGCAGCAGCTCTGTCTAGCACAAAAGCCTTGTTTTTATAATTGAATTTTTCCGCAACCTGTGTATTTTTAAGACCAATTTTTCTAGCGCAGTGAACACGGTAAATATCAACATAGGTAGAGGCTATGGTATAAAGTATAATCATAGGTTCCATACGAGAATAAAACATAGCGCTGAGCATTTTAAGGGCTGTTGATACATTGCCCGAGAGAACCTCTTTTACATAATCATAAACCGAAGCCTCACCTGTTTTTATTGAAACTAAATCAATAGTATCTTTACTTATTTCACCTGTTTTAACAAAGGCGCAAAGCTTGTCTATCTCATTTTTAAGGGTGCTCAAATCATCCCCTGCTGTTTCTACAAGGTATCTTGCATTTGTATCACTTAAGGTACAGCCTCTTTTTTTAGCAGCATCGGTCAATGTTTTGGCGAGTGCGGCTAGCGTTCTTCTGTTGAGCGCTATTACCTTTCCGCCTATTTTTTCTGCCTGAGCCATTAATTTTTTAGCTCTACTGCTTTTTTTGAAATCAAACTCTACTGCATCAAATCTAATAATAATGGTAGTTCCTGATATTTGCTCGCTTAACAGGGCGCAAAGCTTATCAAAATCATCCTTTGAGGCAGCGTCTATATCAAAATCTGTAACTGCAACACATTTCGTATCTGCCATCATTGGATACTGCATAACAGCATCATAAACATCCTGTAAATTAGCTTCGCCTTCAAATTTTAAAAGGTTGAAAAAGGGGTCACCGCCGTATGTGTTATCGCAAAGCTTATCAAAATAAAACTTTTTAAGATAGGAATCGTTGCCAAAAAGTATATAAACGGGCGCAAAATTACCCGTTGATAAATCTTTTTTTACAACCTCCTCAAACAGTACTAACATTTTTCTCCCCCTTTTCTATTTTTGAATTGCCCTTATATTCTTTAAAATACATAAATACAATTAGAAAAACAATTAAAGCGATTGCTAAAATAGCAAAATTTTTATTAACGGTGATAGCCGAATATTTATAAGAACCAAAATCATTTATAATAATGTTAATATACTTAACAAAGAAATCCACAAATTTAAAAAGCAAATTTGCAACAAAAGATAAATATGGAATAAAGCTTAAAATCAAGGCATAAAACGTAAGCGTTAATCCCCAAGTAACCGGATAAGTGATAGCAAGGTTTGTGAGTGGCGCTATCAAGGAAACCTCAGAAAAGCAATATATCGTAATGGGCAGGGTCATTATCATAGCGCAAAGAGTATTACAAACAAGCGAGACTGCGCCTCTTAAAACGAAATTTTCTTTATGTATCCGCTTTGCAAACAGTTCTGAATAAAACGGTGATAATCCTATAACACCATAAGTAGCAGTAACAGATAGTAAAAATGAAATATTAAAAATCGCATACGGTGATGTAATAATAATTATCGCAACAGTCGTGCCTAGCGTATTTACAGAGTCGTTCTCTCTAAAGAGTAACGGAGCAAATGCTGCCAAAACATACATTATAGCCGCCCTTGTTATTGACATTGTAAATCCGCATATACCACATATTAAGAAAACACAAATTACCGATAGCAGACATCTAAGATATCGGTTATAAAAAAGACGGTCAAGTAAGGCAAAAATACCATTCATAATTATTGCAAGATGCATACCTGATACCACCATAACATGACTAACGCCCGAACGCCGAATATTAAGAGCAAAGCTATCCGAAATGTACGAGTCGTCACCGTAGGTTATGGCGCACATTGTAGGTGCCGTATCACGTGATAGGTTTAAAAAGAGCTTGTCTTCAATCAAGTTCCTAACATTATTCATCGTACTATAAAAGGTACTTTTTTGTGTTGTTCCCTCAAAGGAAACTAGCTTTAATTTAAAATAGATATTATTAGAGTAATAATAAAGTTTATTATCAGTGTTATCAAGAGGTTGCATTTTAACCGTTACAGAAATAATATCGCCTGCTTCAACAGGCAATGAATTATTAAAATAGAGAATAAATTTTTCATCGTCGGAAATTTTACCGTTATTTTGGGATAAAACCTTTACTTGTCCATAGTTATCCTCAATTACTGGTTTTTCCACAGCAATCAGATTGAGGTTATAGCTAGAAAAACAGAAATTTCGCAACTTTGATATTTTATATGAAGTATGTAAAAACGAAGAAAGAAACAGCAAAATTACAAAGAATATAATTAAAAATATTTTCTTATTATAAAGACAAAAAGAAAATATCAAAACTATTGGTATACAAATTATAAGGTAATAGATACCAAAGCGCCCTGCAAAAGCCGAACAAATTGATAAGATTACACCGCAAAGCAGCATCGGCCTTTTAACAGATATTTTCATCATAAAGATAATTTAGGTATTACCCCTAATCCTTCTAAAAGTATTTTAAGTCCTATCAGTATTAGAACTATTCCACCAAAAAGCGTTGCTTTGTTTTTGAAAATTTTCCCGAATTTAAAACCTAAAAGAACACCCAAAGAACTAATAGCAAAGGTGGTTATACCAATTATTGAAATTGTATATAAAATATTCATTTTAAAAAGAGCAAATGAAACACCAACAGCAAAAGCGTCAATACTTGTTGCTATTGCCATAAAAAACAATTCTTTAAGGTCTAGACAACTATCATTTTCTTCTTCGCCGCAAAAGGTATCATAAAGCATTTTGCCACCGATTATAAGTAAAAGGCCGAAGGCTATCCAATGACCAAAGCTTTCAAAATACTTTTTAAAGCTTGAGCCTAAAAGCCAGCCTAGTAATGGCATAATCGCCTGAAAGCCACCAAAAAACAAAGCAATTATCGACATTTGTTTAATATCGATTTTTTTCATTTTAAGGCCCTTGCATACCGCAACTGCAAATGCATCCATAGAAAGACCAATGCCTATTAAAAATATTTCAACGCTACCCATAAAATCAGTCCTATTTATTTTTTTGCTTTAAATTCCATTCCTTTAGGTCTTTCAATTCATTAAAAAGTTTAACGTAACTATTGTGCCTAGAAATTTCTATTTTGTTTTCCATTACTGCTTTTAACACAGCACACCCTTTTTCGCACATATGGGTGCACGAAGTAAATTTACACAGGTCAAGATAATAACTAAATTCAGGGAAACAAAGAGGCAATGCTTCTTTAAAATCATAGTTTTGCTTTTCACCCTCAAACGAAGAAAATCCAGGTGTATCTACTACAAAGCCGTCACCACAGGGAAACAGCTCTGTGTGACGTGTTGTATGCCTACCACGGCCAAGTTTTTCACTAATCTCGCCCGTTTTAAGCTCAAGGTTAGGTAAAATAGCGTTCAAAATACTTGACTTTCCGACGCCTGAATTACCTGCAAAAGCACAAATATTGTTTCCTATTTCTTCCCTAATACTTTGTATTCCCTCGCCTGTTTTAGCCGATACTGTATATACATTATAGGGTGTGTTTTTATATATTCTCTCAAACTCTGCAAAAGAACCGGTGTCACACTTATTAAAAACTATGACAGGTACAATTTTGTTATACTCACAAACTGCAGTAAGACGGTCAATTATAAAGGTATCGGGTGCAGGACAAGAATGTGAGGATACAATAAAAAGCTTATCAATATTTGCTACCATTGGCCTATTAAGCAAGTTTTTACGCTCATTAATTTCCTCGATAACACCCTTATTTCCTGTTACGGATATTATCACCCTATCACCAACGACAGGGGAAACCTCCGCTTTGCGAAAGCTCCCCCTTGCCTTACATTCATAAATGCAGTCGCCGGTATTTACATAATAAAAGCCTGAGATTGCTTTTATAATTACTCCCTGCATATTTATTATTTAACGGTTGAGGTAACTGTTACCTTACCTGTGATTGAATCAATCTTTATCTCAGCAGCTTTCTTATAGGTTGTATCTCCGCCTTCGGTAATACCAACCTTTAATTCAGCTTCAACAGATTTTGAGCTTGCCTTGAAATCTTTAAAGGTGTAGTTCTTTGTTGCAGAAGCATCTAGCTTTTCACTTTCTGCTTTAAGAGCTCCGTCTACCCAAAGTGATAGCGTAACATCACCTGAATCAGCATATTTTTCGGGGAAAGTAACTTTAACATCTAAGACTACAGTACCGTCACTGATGTAAACCTTTACTTCTGTACCCTCAGACAGCTTAACCTCTTTTCCTTCAATAGAGAGTGGCTCTGTGGTAATTACCTTGCCTTTTTCCATATAAGCTGTATCTGCGGTTGTTAGTGAGCGAGTTACAAATGTAGCAACAAGGCCTTCTGCCTCAATAAGCTTCTTTGCCTGTGACTGCGATAAACCTTCAAGCCCTGAAGGAACGGTAACCATCTTGGCGGCCTTGCCCTTGCTAACATACACAGTGATTTCTGTGCCTTCAGCTACAACGGTGGTTTTAGCGGGTTCGGTCTTTACAACAAGACCTGCGTCAACCTCGTCATCAAAAACTTCTTTGATAACATATGGGAATTTATCATTTTTAAGCTGAGAAATAGCATAGGATTCGGATTTTCCGTAAACATCAGGAACCTTACAGGTGTTAATACCCATACTAACAGTGAGGGTGATTTTAGCATCCTTTTTAAGCTTTTTACCTTCTTTTTCGCTCTGATTACAAATCTGATTTACAGGGAAATCGTCATTCTTTTCATATTCAAAAGTAATATCAAATGTTTCGTTATATTCACTTTCCTTTACCTGCTCCTCGGTCATACCGATAAACTTAGGACAAGGAATTTCTGCACCTGTGCTAGAAAGGAATTTTGGAATAAATATTGCTCCCAAAATAACCAAAACAACTAATAATGCTATAGCAATACCTGCAAGAATAGGCACAGAGCTACTCTTTTTAGGCTGTTCTTGCCATTCTTGCTGTCTTTGAGGTCCCTGTGGATTAGGTGCTGCAACCGGAACTGTATTATTAAGACCCTGTACATATCTTGTTGGCTGATTATCAACGAAATAAGGATATTCAAAGGTAGCCATTGGGTCCTTTCTGAACTGTTCTAAATCACAAAGCATCTCAGCGGCGGACTGATATCTGCGCTCAGGTGTTTTCTGCATAGCGTGCATTGTAATCTGCTCAAGTCCTAGAGGTATTGAAGGATTAATATCGGTAGGAAGCTGTGGGTCGCGTTGAAGCTGCATAATAGCAACAGAAACTGCACTCTCAGCTTGGAAAGGTAGCTGACCTGTTATCATTTCATAAAGCATAACACCAACAGAATAGATGTCTGCCTTTTTATCGGTCTTTTCTCCCCTTGCCTGTTCAGGACTGATATAATGAACAGAACCGATTGCCTTATCGGTTATTGTACGCTGCTCGCTACGGGCAAAACGGGCAATACCAAAATCGGTAACCTTAATTGTACCATCAGGTAGAACCATAATATTTTGTGGCTTAATATCTCTGTGAATAATACCTTTATCGTGGGCGTGCTGTAAACCTTTTAAAATTTGGATAACAAAATAAGCCGCATCTCTCCAACGAAGGCTACCCTGACGGGCAATATATTCCTTAAGGGTAATACCGTCAATATATTCCATAACAATATACTGAATAAGGTCACCAAAGCTAACATCATAAACCTTAACGATATTTGGATGAGAAAGAACAGCAATAGCCTTTGATTCGTTCTTAAAGCGGTTTAAAAATTCCTCATTAGTAACGAATTCTTCCTTTAAGATTTTTATAGCAACAATTCTGTCCTCATAGTTATCGTATGCCTTGTAAACAACGGCCATACCGCCGACACCGATTATCTCCTGAATTTCATAACGACCGTCAAGTCTTTTTCCAACAAACTTATCCATAAAACTCTAGTCCTTTCTCCTAAACGGTTACAGTGACAACGGTTATATTGTCTCCACCGCCGTTTTGATTGGCACGCTCTACCAAGGTAGAAGCAACATTGTTTATTTCATTGGTTGTAAATATGTTTAAAATGTCCGGAGTTTCCACAAAGTTAGTAAGTCCGTCCGTACAAAATAAAAGGTTATCGTTAGCTTTTAAAGGAACTGCTACCGTATCCGGAAGTATATCTTCTTCCGCACCGAGTGCTTTTGTTATAACATTTTTTCGTGGATGAGCTTTAGCTTCATCGGGGGTAAGCTTTCCGCTTTCTATAAGCGACTGTACAATGGAGTGGTCTTTAGTAAGCTGTCTTATATCATCGTTAATTAGGTATGCTCTACTGTCACCAACATGGCAGATAACCGCTTTTTCGTTTTGAACAACCGCAATAACCGCCGTTGTACCCATTCCCGAATAATCGCTGTTTTTACGGGACATATCGTAGATTTCAATATTCGCAGAAATCAATGCATTTTTTAGCATATCGGCTATATCTTTTTCTTGCATTGTTTTTCTAAAAGACTTGCCAACATATTCAGAAATGCATTTAACGGCCGTTTCACTAGCAATATTTCCTGCATTTGCGCCGCCCATACCGTCGCAAACTATTACAAGAACTGTATTTTCATAAAGTCTGCCCGTAAAACAAGCATCTTGATTGGAATTTCTCATTTTTCCAATATCAATTTGACTGAAAACTTGCAACCTACTGTCCCTCCTTTACTTTCTTTCTTAATTGACCGCACGAGGCTTCGATATCGGCACCAAGCGTTCTTCGTACCGTAACGGTCATTCCTTTATCTTCAAGTAATTTTGAAAATTTTAATATATACTTTCTGTCAGGCTTTGTAAAAGTATTTTCTTTTACAGGGTTTGCAGGAATTAGGTTTATATGGCACATTATTCTTGCTAAACGCTTTGACAACAGATTAGCACATTCCTCGGTATCGTTAACACCTGCTATCAGCGCATATTCAAATGATATTCTTCTTGTGGTTACCTTTTGATATTCCTTACAAGCCTTAAGTAAAGCGTCTACATTCCATTTTCGATTTACAGGCATCATATTAGACCTTATCTCATCACTTGGCGCATGAAGGGATACCGAAAGGGTTATTGGTAAATTAAGTTCGGCTAATTTCTTAATACCCGGTACAACGCCCGAGGTAGAAAGAGATATGTGCCTTAATCCTATATTTAAGCCATTATCACAGCTTACAAGCCTTAAAAACCTAGCTGAATTATCAAAATTATCAAGTGGCTCGCCCATTCCCATCATAACAACATTAGATATCCTAATATCGTTATCACGTTGAGCTTCGGTTATTTGCGCTAACATTTCGGAAGCTGTGAGATTCCTTGTAAGCCCGTAAAGACCTGATGCACAGAAACTGCATTTCATACGGCAACCTACTTGGGTTGAAATGCATATTGTATAACCATGTTCATACTTCATTAAAACAGATTCTATATATTCGCCGTCATAAAGTGAAAATACATATTTCACTGTTCCGTCAAGCTTTGAAACTAGTTTTCTCTCTATCCTTGCGCAAGCTATGTAGCAGCTTTCGTCAAGACGTTTTCTGAGCGTTTGCGGAATATTGGTCATTTCATCAAATGAATGAATACCGCTATGGAGCCATTTAAAAATCTGACCTGATCTAAAGGAAGGTTCACCTAAATCGGTAATCCAACTTTTAAGTTCCTGCTCGGTCATAGATTTAATATCAATCTTTTGAGTTATTCTGCTCACCTGCTTTAACGAGAAGTGCACAATAAAAGCCATCTGTGCCGTCATTTTGAGGCATAAATGTACGTTCGTATTTTACCACAAAATCGGTATGACTGTCAAGGAAAATCTCTATCTGCCGCTCGTTCTCTGCCCTTCTCAGCGTACAGGTTGAATAAAGAATTCTGCCACCTTTTTTAACATAATTAGCAGCATTTGAAAGAATTGTTTGCTGTACTGCTTCAAGAGAAGAAAAATCTGATATATCTTTATATTTTATTTCGGGTTTTCTTCTTATAACGCCAAGGCCGGAGCAAGGAACATCACAAAGAATAGCATCAAATAGACCGAGCTCTTTGTCATACACAGTCGCATCCGCTGTTTTTGTTTTAATAATATCAAGACCTAACCGCTTTGCACCTTTTGAAATAAGGTCGCAGCGCTTTTCATAAAGATCAAATGCTAAAACCTCGCCTTTGTTTTGCATACTTTCAGCTATCGTAAAGGTTTTGCCACCGGGTGCGGCACAAAGGTCGGCAATACGCTCGCCAGGTTTAGCATCAAGCATTTTTACCGTGAACTGTGAAGCCATATCCTGAATATGAAAATACCCGTTTTTATAAGCTTTACTTGAAGCTACATCAATAGAGCCTAAAATTTTAATAGAATTATCAAGTGTATCACACTCTGCAGTATAGCCTTCGTCTTTAAGAGACTCTATAAGTTGCTCTGTAGTAGTTTTTGTACTATTAACCCTCAATGTTATAGGCGGTTTTTGTAATGCTTCGGAAAGCAACTCTTTTGCAGTTTCTAAACCATAATCCTCAACAAAGCCTGAGATTATATTTTCAGGACAGGAAAATCTTACCGAAAGTGAAACAATATCATCACCCTGAGGTAATTCTATAGAATTTCTAAGAAAAGCTCTCAAAACACCGTTCACAAAAGACGCATTATAACGCTCCTTTGATTTTTTAACAATGTTTACCGATTCGTTAACAGCGGCACTATGTGGTATTTTATCCATAAACATTATTTGGTAAATAGCAATTCTGAGCGCCTGTTTTGTAATCGGTTTTAGCTTGTTTACAGGTGTTTTGATAAACCTTGAAATTATAAAATCAAGGGTAATTTTTCTATCAAGAACTCCATAAAACAAGGCTGTAAGCAAACCCTTATCCAATGAGGACAAATTGTTTTGCGTTATTATTTTATTAAGCGCTATGTTTGAATATGCCTTGTTTTGCTCAAGTTCTGTAAGAAGATTTACCGATATTTCTCTAACATTTGCCATACTAGTTCACTTTTGTTCCAAGAGGAATTTTTTTGCCGCAAAGCATCTGTGCGGCAGTCATAGCCTTTGAACCCTCAGGCTGAACTGTTATAAGCTCAATAGAAGTATTATTTCCGCAAGAAATTACAAGTCTGTTATTATTATCAATAACCTCGCCTGCATCCTTTGAAGTTTTTTCAGAAACCTTAGCTGAAATAACCTTTATACGCTTGCCATCAAGGAAAAAGTATGCACAAGGCCAAGAATAATAACCTCTTACAGCACAAGCAATTTTTTCTGCATCTTTAGTAAAATCTAGCTTTGCCATTTCCTTTTTAATTATAGGTGCATAGGTAGCTTCTGCCTCATTTTGCTTTTTAGGTGTTACTTCACCTTTTTCTATCTTTTCAAGTGTAGTAGCCATAAGGTTGGCACTTATATCTGAAAGACGCTCAAATAATTGTTCTGCGGTTTCTTCGGGTAATATATCAACAACTTCGGTTGATAAAATATCTCCTGTATCCATACCCTCGTCCATCTGCATAACAGTAACACCTGTTTGCTTTTCACCGCAGACAATACACCATTGTATAGGCGAAGCGCCTCTGTATTTTGGCAACAACGAAGCATGACCGTTAATACAGCCATATTTTGGAAAATCTAATATTTCTTTAGGTAAAATCTTTCCGTAAGCTACTACAACTATTACCTCAGGATTAAGCTCTTTGATAATTTCGAATGCTTCACCGTTTCGCAAGGTGCTTGGCTGAAAAACAGGGATATTTAATTCTTCTGCCAAAACCTTTACAGGCGGTGGTGTTAAAACCTGTTTTCTGCCAACAGGTTTATCAGGCTGTGCAAATACGCCAACAATATCGTGACCTTTATCATAAAGTGTTTTGAGGGTTTTAACCGAATAATCGGGTGTACCCATAAAAACCATACGCATATAATTTACCTCTTATTTTTTATAATCAATATAAAGCACACCGTCAAGATGGTCTATTTCGTGACAAAGTGCACGGGCAAGCAGTCCCTCACCTGTAACAGTGATATTTTCGCCGTATCTGTTTTGAGCGCGAACGCTTACCTTCATAGGTCTTGTAACTGTAGCCTGATTATTAGGGATTGAAAGACAACCCTCCTGACCTGTTTGTGAGCCCGATTTTTCGGTAATAACAGGGTTTATAAGCTCGATTATTCCCTCGCCCACATCAATCACACAGTATCTTCTGAGTATTCCTACCTGAGGTGCGGCAAGACCTACACCTTCAGCTTTATACATAGTTTCAGCCATATCGTCAAGAATTTGATGAAGTCTATCATCAAATGTTAATTGTGTTCGGCACTTTTTTCTTAAGACATCGTCACCGATTTTAACAATATTTCTGATTGCCATTTTTATTCTCCTTGAACTTTATAAAATATTTTCGGGGTTTATATCAACAAATACAGATACATCGCCCTTTTGATTTATCGCAATTGCTTTTCTTAAAAGCTCTCTAAATCTCTTATTATTCTTACATTTTATAATCATTTTATATCTATAGCGATTATTAACCTTTGAAACTGTAGCTAATGACGGTCCCATAATTATTAGCTTAACATCGGAATAATCGCCTGAAATTGCTTCTCTGATATTTTCAAACACTTGATTGATTGCAGCGTTTGCAAGTGAGCTATCAAGAGAAGATGCCGCCACCATACAAATATCGCAAAACGGCGGATATGTCATTAGTTTTCTTGTTAATATTTCTTCCCTGTAAAAAGCATCATAATCTTGTGCTTTAGCAAGGGCAATAACAGAATTTTCAGGGTCGGTAGTTTGAATAATTGCTCTACTTTCTCCCCCTGCTCTTCCCGCTCTGCCCACAACCTGAGTGATAATTGAAAAGCTTCTCTCAAAGCCTCGGTAATCGTCGGTATAAAGCGCTCTGTCGGCGCCGATTACGCCAACTAGAGAAACCTTTGGAAAATCAAGTCCCTTTGCCACCATCTGTGTACCGAGCAAAATATCATATTTACCCTCGGCAAAATCGGTAAGCTTGGTAGCGAATGAATCCTTAGTCATTGTACTGTCGGCATCAAGGCGCAAAACTCTGGCATCCGGGAAAAGCATATTAAGCTCTTCCTCTAGCTTTTGTGTGCCGGCACCAAGGAAAACTATATGCTCACTTTCACATTCAGGGCACTTTTGAGGTATCAGCTCAGAATGGCCGCAATAATGACACATAAGCCTTTTATTAGCAGAATGATAGGTTAAGCTTATGCTACAATTATCACAACTCGCAACCCAACCGCATTTAGGACAGGATATATATGTATTATGACCTCTTCGGTTAAGTAAAAGCACTACCTGTTTTTTGTTTTCGAGCTCTAATTCAATAGCCTCGGCTAAAACAGAGCTGATACTAGAAGAATTGCCATTTGCAATTTCTTTTCGCATATCAACTAGCGTTACATCGGGAAGTTTTGCATTACCGTAGCGCTCATTTAGTGTTAAGAGCGTATATTTGCCGTTTATAGCCTTAGTATAGCTTTCCATTGATGGTGTTGCAGAAGCAAGACAGAGAACGCATTTATGGTATGCCGCTCTAAACTTCGCAATATCTCTTGCGTGAAAACGAGGGGACTTTTCAGATTTATAGGTATGCTCCTGCTCTTCGTCAATAATAATCAAACCAAGATTATCAAAAGGCGCAAAAGCAGCACTTCGAGTACCAATAGCAATAAGTGCTTTCCCCTGTTTAATACGCTTGTATTCGTCCATTCGTTGACCCAACGACATAGCACTATGAAAAACAGCAATTTTGTTACCGTATCTTGTGCTAAAAAGCTTAATAATCTGTGGTGTGAGAGCTATTTCGGGTACCATTATAATAACGCCCTTACCCCTATCCACAGTATCATCAACCGCTTTTAAAAACACCTGTGTTTTTCCGCTTCCGGTAACACCGTAAAGTAAAACGGTCTCAGGCTCACCCGATTGCATTTTTTCTCTAAGACCTAAAAAAGCCTTGTTTTGATGAGGGGTGAGTTCAATTTCAGTACGCTTTGATACAGAAGTGTCTTTATAAGGAATTCTAAATTCTTCTTTTTCAAATTCTATAAGTATATCTTTTTGTTTTAAATTGTTAATAACCGAGTCGGTTACACCCGTAAAATACTTTAATTCTTTAACATTAACGCTACCTAATTCCTCAACAAGATTATATATTTCTTTTTGACGTTCGGTTAGCTTAATATTTTGAAGATTAGTATTATCATTTATTTTAAGCCAACGGCTAGTATGGTCTTTGAGTCTTCGAACAGCCTCGCTGGATTTTAAGATAGCGCCTTTTTCTTCTAGCTCGGATATTAAATCAAATCCAAACAAATCCTCTAATTTTAAGGCTTCAACCTCACCGTTTTTCAAAAGATAATTGATAACTTCTTGGTTTAGATTAGTATCCTCTTTATAATCAGGATTTAAAGCATAAAACTGTTTTAGTTTAAACTTTAAACCTGTTGGTAGCATGGTGTTAATAGCGTCAAAATAGGTACAAAAGGTACGCTCGTGCATCCACTCGCATAGCTTTAACATTTCTGCATTTAAAATAGGCGCAGAATCGGTTACAGAGCAGATTTCTTTGCAGTTTTTAACATTAACATTATCAAGCAAGGATAAAATCATACCCTGTTTTTTAATGTTTGCCCTGCCAAATGGCACAGTAACTCTACAACCCTCTTTAGCCACACTTTTAAGCGTATCGGGGATAAGATATGTGTAGCGCTTATCGTACGCATCGG
The DNA here is from genome assembly GCA_045577835.1 of Acutalibacteraceae bacterium. Classification (GTDB taxonomy): domain Bacteria; phylum Bacillota; class Clostridia; order Oscillospirales; family Acutalibacteraceae; genus UBA737. The sequence goes on from JAZNJD010000056.1 coordinate 33,216, forward strand.
TTGCACCGTCAAGCACTATCTCTGCAAAAAGCTTGCTCATCTTATTCCCCCCTAAATTCTATTATAAATAAATTAAAGAACTTCTTTATCCGCTGCTAGCTTGTTAGTAGCAATACTTACAGGCTTTTCAATTAAAATTTCGCCCTGTTCTTCTGCTTCGAGAGAAATTTTTCTAGCGCATTTAGCGATATCGGTTACCAAACGGTAACGGTTTTCATAGCTTTCAATTAATTTTCCAATAGCGGGATTTAACATAGTATTCTTTCCTTTCAAAATTAAATATTATTATTTATTTAATACAAAATCAATAAGTGCTGATTGACGCTCAGTTTTAAGTCGGTCAGCAGCTATAATTGCTGCAAAATCATTTACAGCTTCGGATAAATCGTCATTCACAACGATATAATCATATTCAGTAGCTCTTGAGATTTCACCTAAGGCTACAGCTATTCTCTTCTCGATTACCTCAACAGTTTCAGTACCTCTGCCCGAAAGACGAGACTGTAAAGCCTCCAGACTTGGCGGCATTATAAAGATACTTATAGCATCCTTAATCTTTGTGCGTATCTGCTCGGCACCGTTAACATCAATTTCAACAATGATATCCTTGCCCGAATTTATTGCCTTTTCAACAGGCGCCTTTGGTGTTCCATAAAAGTTGCCAACGAACTGATTGTATTCGAGAAGCTCATCGTTTACTATCATCTTTTCGAATTCTTCGCGGGAAATAAAATTATATTTTTCACCCTCAACCTCACCCTGTCGCATTGGTCTTGTAACCGATGAAATTGAAAAGGCAATTTCTGGGCACTTCTTAAACAGTTCAGCTAAAACTGTATCCTTACCCGAACCCGAAGGACCCGAAATAATAAATAGTCTGCCCTTATTCATCTTCATCATCCTCCTCGTCAACTGCGTTTTCGTCAGTTATACGATTAGCAAGAGTTTCGGATTGCAGATATGTGAGTATTATATGGTCACTATCAGTAATTATTACCGCCCTAGTTCTTCTGCCATGGGTAGCATCTATAAGTGTGCCCTGTTCCTTTGCCTCTGCCACTATTCTCTTTATAGGTGCAGATTCGGGGCTTACAATCGCTACCATACGGCTTGCAGAAACCATATTACCAAAACCGATATTTACAAGTTTCACTAGCTACCCTCCTTACTCAATGTTCTGAATTTGTTCTCTTATCTTCTCAATTTCAGACTTAATATCAACAACAATTTTAGCTATATCGATATCCTGTGATTTTGAACCGATTGTGTTAGTCTCTCTGTTCATTTCCTGAACAATAAAATCTATCTTTCTGCCAATAGCACCGCCCGATACAAAAAGATCGGATAGTGCTTTGATATGACTACGAAGTCTGACCGTTTCCTCAGCTACTGCTATTTTATCGGCAAAGATTGCTGTTTCTGTGAGTAAACGCTGTTCATCAATCTGCTTATCGTCTAACAGTTCGCGCATTTTTTGTTCAAGACGCTCTCTGTATTCCTTAACTGTTTGAGGTGAACGCTCCTCAATAACTGAAACTGCATTTAGTATTGTATTAAGACGTGAATTTACATCGTCTACCAATCTATTACCCTCTTGAGCACGCATATCACAAAAAGCCTTGATGGCAAGCTCAGCTGTTGAGAGAACCGCTTCTAAAAGTGCTTCTTCGTCAACCTCTGCTTTTTTTAGAGTAAAAAGTTCCTGATTAGCTGCGAACGATGAGAGCTTGAAATCTTTTTTTAGATTATATTTTTTAGCTAGCTTGTGCAGTGCTACAAAATAAGCATCGGCATATTCTTGGTTTATTTCAAGAGAAATCTTATTTAAATTGTTGTTCTCAATAAATACCGAAAGCTCTACTTTACCTCTTGTTATATACTGCTGACAGAGTGATTTAAGCTTATCGTCCATAAACATATACGCACGAGGTAATCTTGATGAATATTCAAAATATCGGTGGTTTACCGATCTTACCTCAACCGAAATATCAAAATCTGATATATTCTGCTTTGCTCTGCCAAAGCCCGTCATACTTGAAACCGTAATAAACAACCCCTATCTTACATATTAATTATTGTTATTTTATCAAACTCTGCTTATAGGTGTCAATGAAAGGTTACAATTTTGTAACCTTTATGCACTGAAAAATAAAAGTAAAAATATAAAAATTTGTATTGACAAATTGTCTCTAATTGTATATAATAAATTTTGCTGTCACGGTTAATCGTTTCAGCAATTAGATGTGGACCAATAGCTCAGTTGGTTAGAGCAACCGGCTCATAACCGGTTGGTCCGGGGTTCGAGTCCCTGTTGGTCCACCAGTCGAGAGGCTCGACACCCAATCCACTATCAGTCTTGTGTTAGTTTTAAATTGACAGTTTGACCTAAAAGTTTGGATTTGGGTGTTGATACTCTACATATTTAGGGGTATAGCTCAGCTGGTAGAGCATCGGTCTCCAAAACCGAGTGCCGAGGGTTCGATCCCTTCTGCCCCTGCCAAGAAAGACATCGCTTTTGCGGTGTCTTTTATTTTTGTACGTGGTAAAGGCGAACCCGAGGCACTCGGAGAGTGCTGGGGCGAAGCGGTGCGCCGCTGCCAGCGGCAGATAAAGGTGTGCCGCTGAGGTGAAAAAACAAGGAGCAATGCGCCGCGCTCCAAGCAAGCAGTGCGACTATGTTTTTGAGGGGCAACTTCGATCCCTTCTGCCCCTGCCAAGAAAGACATCGCTTTTGCGGTGTCTTTTTTTCTTATATAAAAAAACAAGCCAACCAAAAGGTTAGCTTGTTTTATTATATTAAAGATAAAGTTTTATTAGAAAATACCTAGTCCGCCATAAGCAGCAACTGCGGCAGCAAAGACAATAGATACTATAGACAAAAGCTTAATAAGAATGTTAACCGAAGGACCTGAAGTATCTTTGAATGGGTCACCTACCGTATCGCCAACGACTGCGGCTTTATGGTTTTCAGAGCCCTTACCGTCAAAGTTTCCTGCTTCGATATACTTTTTAGCATTATCCCAAGCGCCGCCTGAATTAGACATCATAACAGCGAGAACAAAGCCTGATACTAATGCACCTGCAAGTAGACCTACAACGCCATTGCAACCTAAAACCAAGCCTACAACAATTGGTGAAATAATACCGAGTGCTGCAGGAGCAATCATTTCTCTTAAAGAAGATTTTGTACAAATATCAACACAGGTTTCATAGTCTGCTTCTGCTTCGCCATCCATAAGACCTTTAATTTCTCTGAACTGTCTTCTAACCTCAACAACTATCTTCTGTGCAGCACGGCCAACAGCCTGCATAGTCATTGCTGAGAAAAGGAAAGGTAACATAGCACCGATAAAGAGACCGATTAAAACCGCAGGATTAGTTATATTTAGATTTAAAATATCTTTATCAATATTGTTAATTTTATCGGTGTACGAAACAATAAGTGCTAGTGCTGTAAGTGCTGCAGAGCCTATAGCAAAGCCCTTACCTGTAGCAGCGGTTGTATTTCCTAATGAATCAAGCGCATCGGTTCTTTCTCTAACCTCTTTAGGCAAACCGCACATCTCGGCAATACCGCCTGCATTATCGGCAACAGGGCCATAAGCATCGGTAGCAAGGGTAATACCAAGGGTAGAAAGCATACCAACCGCAGAAATAGCAACGCCATAAAGACCATCAGCAAAGGATTTACTGCCACCGCCTAAGAAATAGCTAGCAATAATAGAAATAGCAACTATTATTACGGGAATAGCTGTAGAATTCATACCGAGCGCAATACCATCAATGATTACTGTTGCACTACCTGTCTTTGATGAAGCAGATAACTTTTGTGTTGGTTTATAAGTATCAGAAGTATAATACTCTGTGAAGTAACCAATTAAAACACCTGCTAAGAGACCGGAAATTACAGCGCCGAAAAGTCCTAAGCTGTCAGGCATAAGGAAATAAATAATAGCAAAAGATGCTAACGCCGAAATAATTGAAGCAGTGTAGGTTCCTTTTCTTAATGAAGACAATAAAGATTTTTGGGTAGCACCCTCTTTTGTTGAAACGAAGAAGGTGGAAATAATAGAAGCGAGTATTCCAACTGCAGCAATAAGCATCGGAATTATAGCGCCAATAGTACCCTTTTGCGCTGCTACTGCAAGTGCGGCACAAGAAATAATGGAACCAACATAGGATTCATAAAGGTCGGCGCCCATACCAGCAACATCACCAACATTATCGCCAACGTTATCAGCGATACAAGCAGGGTTTCTTGGATCGTCCTCAGGAATACCTGCTTCAACCTTACCAACAAGGTCAGCACCAACGTCAGCAGCCTTTGTAAAGATACCGCCACCTACTCTCGCAAAAAGAGCTACTGAGCTAGCACCCATACTGAATGTGAGCATTGCAGAAGTGGTATCCTCAATCGGTAATTTAAAAACATAAGTTAATAGTATAAACCATAAGCTTATATCTAAAAGGCCAAGACCAACAACTGTCATACCCATAACGGTACCTGATGAGAAAGCAACCTTCAAGCCTTTATTAAGGCTACTACGTGCAGCGTTAGCCGTACGTGAATTTGCATAGGTTGCTACCTTCATACCAACAAATCCCGATAACGCCGAAAATAGACCGCCTGTAATAAAAGCAACAGGAACAAAGTAGGTTAAAAAACCTAAAACTGCAAGGATTAGAAGAATAACAAACATTACCGCAAAGAAAATTCCAACGGTCTTATACTGACGCTTTAAATAAGCGTTAGCACCTCTTCTGATTTTGGCTGAAAAGGAAGCCATTGCTTCGGTTCCCTCAGGCATCTTTTTAACCTGAAAGTATTTAACTGCCGCAAAAATTAAAGCAAAAACAGCGGTAGCCAACACTAAATAAGGGGCATACTTCACCATAATTTTTTCACTCCCACAAAATTTTTGAAGTACTTAAGTATTCGGTAATTTACTAGTATAGCAAAAAAAGATTAAAATTTCAATGTTTTTTGCTGATTTTTTCGAAATTTTTTCAATTTTTACAAAAACGCATACAAAATTACAACCTAAATCGTATTAATTACAAGATTATTACCATTAAAACCAACCGAAATACCTGAAATGTTTTCATTAGCTATTATAGCATCAACAATTTTGTTTTCAACATCGCGGCGAATAATATTTCTAATTTCACGTGCACCTGTTTTTGTATTATTGCATCGCTCTGCTATATATTCACAAACACCTTTATCATAAGTAAATGAAAGATGTTTTTCTTCTAACGAAAGCGATAAATCATCAAGTAAAAGCGCCGCAATTTTGGAAAGAGATTCGGTATTTAAAGATGAAAATACAACTATCTCATCGATACGTGCAATAAATTCAGGACGTAAAAATTCTGATAACGCCTTCATCGCTTTTTCTCTCGAAGCGTCTTCAACAGCTTTGCCAAAACCTAAAAGATTTTCTCTCTTTTCGCTACCGGCGTTTGAGGTCATAACAATTATTGTGTTTTCAAAGTTGACCGTTCTTCCCTGAGCATCGGTAATTCTTCCATCGTCAAGAATTTGTAATAAAACATTCAATACATCGGGATGGGCTTTTTCAATTTCGTCAAGCAACACAACCGAATATGGCTTTCTTCTAACCTTTTCGGTAAGCTGACCTGCCTCATCGTAACCGACATATCCTGGAGGCGCGCCTATTATCCTTGAAACCGAATGTTTTTCCATAAACTCAGACATATCAAGACGAATTAAAGTTTCGGGAGTATCAAAAAGCTCTTCTGATAACACTTTAACAAGTTTTGTTTTTCCTACACCTGTGGGGCCTACAAAAATAAAGGAAGCAGGACGGCGCTCCGAGCTCGTTTTTACCCTTGAACGCTTAACGGCGGCTGTAATAAGCTTAATCGCCTCATCTTGACCTATAATTTTAGCAGAAATCCTATCCTCAAGTCCCAAAAGTTTTTTGTAATCACTTTCTTCAACCTTTGAGGCTGGTATGCCTGTCCAGATTTCGATTACCTTTGCGAGAGCTTGTTCAGTGACTATATTATCAGAAGCTGCTTCATATAATCCGTTAGCAACTGCTTTGTATTTCTCAATTTCAGCCTTTAACATTGCCTGTTTTTCATAATCAGGGTTTTCAACCTCATTACTAGCCTCTTCAAGCATAACAGACGCATCAGCAACCTTCTTATTGGCTATATAAAGCTCATCAATAGCTTTGTTTTCAAGACTAACTAAGGCGCAAGCCTCATCGAGAAGATCAATAGCCTTATCGGGTAAAAATCTATCGGTTATATAACGCTCAGAAAGCTTTACCGCACTCTTAACAATTTCTTCAGGTATTTTAACACTATGGAAGCCTTCGTAGTATTGTTTAACACCCATTAAAACATCTATAGCTTCGTTTATAGAGGGTTCTTCTATTGTAACAGGCTGAAAACGACGCTCTAGAGCGGCATCTTTTTCAATATATTTACGGTATTCCTTAAATGTAGTAGCGCCTATAACCTGTATTTCTCCGCGAGATAAAGCAGGTTTTAAAATATTTGCGGCATTCATAGAACCTTCGGCAGAATCGCCGGCACCTACAAGATTATGAATTTCATCAATAAATAAAATTATATTACCCGATTCTTTCACTTCGGCAATAAGGCCCTTTACTCTGCTTTCAAACTGACCTCTAAACTGTGTACCCGCAACAAGACTTGTAAGGTCAAGTAAATATATTTGCTTATCAAGTAATCTAGCGGGTGCATCGCCATTTGCAATTTTAAGAGCCAATCCCTCAGCGATTGCCGTTTTTCCAACACCGGGTTCACCGATTAAACAGGGATTGTTTTTAGAACGGCGTGACAGAATTTGTATTGTTCTATATAGTTCTTTTTCTCTACCAATAATCCTGTCTAGCTTACCTTCTTTTGCTTGCTTAGTAAGGTTTGTAGCATACTGATCAAGAAAACGAGATTTCTTCTTTTTGCTTTTTTCAGCCTTTTTTGAAGTATTTGCTTCGGTCTTAGAATTTTCTGCTGAATCTGTGCTGCCAAAAATATTTTTCAAAAATGGCATAGTTGGTGCTTTACCTAGATCAAAGGTTTCTTCGTTTAATTCGGCATCATCGAAATCAAACTCACCATCAGGTGACATCATCTCTAAAAATTGATTACTCATTTGCTCGATATCCTCGTCAGTGATATTCATACTTTTGAGCATATCATCTACGGGTTTTATACCAAGGCTTTTTGCACAAACAAGGCATAAACCTTCAGGTTCTGCCTGTGGTTTCAAAGGATTTGACATAAATACCACGGCAGGTCTTTTTTTGCATTTGGAACAAAGCTTCATTTCGTATTTTTTCTCCTCATAATTTTCAGTTTAAAATATTTGATAAAAGGTTAAATATATATGTTTTATTAATTGTTTCTTTATCAAAAATCAAAAATCCGTCAGCTGTAAAAGAAACTATCATAGAAATTATCATACAAACAGCTATAGCAACTAAAACACCTTTTCCAAAGCCTAAAATGCCTCCTAATGTGCGATTTATTTTGCCGATAATAGAAAAGGAAAAAAGCTTATTAATTAGTTTAGCTAGTATTTTTACAACAATTAATAAAATTGTAAACAGTATTGCATAAATTGCAAGTCCTACAATTTTTACAAAAATTGGTTTTATAGCATCTTGAGAAACCTTTGTTGCTGTGTTTTTTATGTTATCTGCGGTTTCGTTTTCAAAGGCTTGTGTAATTTTATCGTTAGTAAGACCGAGGTCTTCGGCGTTATTTTTGAGAAAACTTGGAAGCGATTCCCAAATACCGTTTGATGCATCCTCTGCAGTATTTAAAGCGTTTTCAGTTACAGAAGCAACAATAGCTGGCTCAATAGCTTTATCATATACAGTGCTTGCAACAGGAGAAGCAATCGAGGAAGATATTAAAATAGCTAAAATAAAGCCAACAACCTCAATAAGTGTTTTGACAAAACCATTTTTTGCAGATAAAACTATATTTAAAATTATAATTGCCAAAACAATCAAATCAATAAAAATATGCATATTATTACCCCTTGAAGTCGATTTTTTGAATTTCACTGTCAGAAATTACCGCCACCGACTGTGAGCCCGTAACCGCAAGTTTAACGGCATCAAAACCGCAATCTTCACTACTAAGTAGGTTGCCTTGTTGATCATATAAATATATTTTTGCTTCACTCATACAATAAATATGATTATGCAAAAGTTTTATATCACTAATAATACCTTGAAAATTAAAAGTAGAAAGCTTTTCGCCTTTTGGCGAAAAAACCGTAATAACATTATCACTTTTATTACTGTCTAAATTGAAAACAGCAATAGAACCGTCACTACTCGATCTATACATATCAAGCTGACGATCGGTATCAAATTCGGTTTTACCAAAGTTTTTCCAATCAACAAAAGAAACGCCGTCTCCTGTTACGATGTTGAAGCCTTTACCAAAAGCAGATAAGAGATATACCAAATTATCTTTAAATTCAAATGAGGCTTTTGGTGTTGCTGTATCATTTTTAATATCAAAAACATTAATTTTTGAATTAAGATTGCCGTCGTTTGCATTAAAGGTTGATACAACAAGATATCTACCATTTGGAGAAAGAGTTAAAGTATTAACTGTATCTTTTGCCGAATTCCATTTAAAGAGAACCTTGTTATTTTTATCAAAAACTTTAACAGCAGTAGCGTAAGAATCGGAATATGTTGCTACCGCATAACTACCGTTTCTGCAAATATCTGCAGTAATGATAGACTTTTTGGGTTTATATTCTTTGATTTTTTTACTCAAATTATATATTTCAAGAGTATTACCGCCTTGTGAAAATACCATTGCTCTAGTTTCGGAGGTTTTTAGAACGGGATTTTCATATCCGTGTGAATGTGTGTATATTTCCTTACCCGAATTTGAAAAGGCGGATAGGTTTGTATCGGTTAAAACGTAATAATATAAACCTTTTGAGTGGGAATCAATAATATCTGTGCCATATATTTCAATTGGATATTCACCAGCGCCGAATGTAGCGGTAAAATTACCAATATTCTCCCCTACACTTACAGGAAGAGTAAAAGTAAGTATTAAATAGGTTGCCAAAAAAATCGCAACCGCAGCCAAGAAAATTTTAAATTTACGTTGACGTTCAAGCTTTTTGCCCTTTACAACCTTTATTGAGTCCTGTTTTTTTCTTTTTGGTGAAGAATCAGGATTCATATTTATTTCAAAATCATTATAAACCTTCTCTTTTTTGGATCGAGAATCATTTATACGGTTATTTCTTTTTCTGCTAAATTTATTGTTAACCTTTTTCTTTTTATAATTTGGCACTTAATCACCACCTATTTTAATACTCAACCTTATGCAAAAACAAACCGCAAGGCGCAGCGGTATTGCCAAGTTTAGTTCTATCGCCTGTTTTTAGCGCTTCGTCTGCACAAGAAGGTAATAAGCTTTTATAACCGACTGCCAATGCAGTACCTGCAATAATTCTAACCATATTATATAAAAAGCCATTACCAGAAACGGTAAGAAAGTATTCATTTTCTTTTTTTGTGACATAACATTCTGATATTGTTCTAACTGTAGTTTTAACAGTCCGTCTCGACGAAGAGAATGCGACAAAATCATGTGTACCGATAAGTTTATTACAAAAATCATTCATAAGCTCTAAATTGGGATGATTGTCAAGTCTTAAAGCGTATCTCGATAAAAACGGATCGGTAAGACCCACATACATTTTATAGATATAAGTTTTTGACTTAGCATTAAATCTTGCGTGAAAATCATCAGCGACAGCAAAGGCATCTTTAACTGCTATATCATCAGGTAAAATTGCGTTTAGGCCCAATAAAAAGGCTTTTTCGGGTATATTATCATTACAATCAAGGTGACAGTAAAATTCGTCAGCGTGAACACCTGTATCAGTACGACTGCAACCTGTAACAGAAGTTTTAACACCTAAAAGCTTCTCAAGTGATTCTTCTAGCGTCTGGGCAACAGTTACAGCGTTGTTTTGCAGTTGCCAACCGTGATAATTTGTACCATCGTATGCTATTTTAAGCAAAACTCTTTTCATTAAAAGCCAACCTTCAAAATATTTAATATAACAACTACGGCAATAAGCGTTAGACCAAGAGCCAAAGCAATATAATCCTTTAAAGCAAAGGTTAAACGTTTCATTCGCTGTCTTCCCTCACCGCCGTTATAACAGCGACATTCCATAGCCTCTGCAAGTTCGTAAGAGCGTCTTACAGCAGAAATAAACAATGGTATCAAAATGGGTATCAAAGCTTTTATACGCTGTTTAAGAGAGCCGTTTTCCATATCCGCTCCCCTAGCCTTTTGTGCATTCATAATTTTTTCGGTTTCCTCAACAAGTGTAGGAATGAAGCGCAAGGCAATGGTCATCATAAGCGCCATAGTATGAATAACATTTTTAAGACCTATAAATTTAAGCGGTGCACAAAGACTCTCTATTCCGTCTGTGAGGTCATTTGGTGTTGTTGTATAGGTAAGAGACGAGCTTGCAAAAATTAAAAGTAAAATTCTAAGTGTTAAATATAGTGCAGTAAAAATTCCATCATCAGTAATCTTAATCTTCCAAAAATCAAGTAATACCTCGCCTGTTTTTGTATAGAAAATATTTATGAGCGATGTAAAAAGAACGATAGGTATTATTGCTTTTAAGTTTTTTAGATATAGTTTTACAGGAATTTTTGAAAGAAATGCCACAAAAAAGACAAATAAAATAACAGTAGAAAGAGGTATAAAACCGGAACTAACAAATATAAGTGTTATGATTGTAATAAGCAGTAAAATCTTTGTTCTGGGATCTAGTTTATGAATTATAGAATTTCTTTCAATATACTGACCAAAAGTTATATCCTTAAGCATCGGCAACACCGCCTTTGCTAATTGATGAAATATATTCTACAGCTTCCTTTACTGTGTAAATATCGTCCCTGATTTGTGGATATTTTTGTTTAACAGCTCTCATAACTTCGGTGACAATAGGAACACTCAGCCCTATTTGTTTTAATTGGTCATAATTAGAGAATACGTTTCTTACAGTATCGAACATCGCTACCTTTCCCTTGTTTAATACCAAAAGCTTATCGGCAAGCAAAGCCATATCCTCCATATTGTGTGAAATGATTATAACGGTTGCATTATATGCCTTTCGGTAGTTTGCAATCATCTTAATTACATCGTTTCTGCCTTTAGGATCAAGACCGGCTATTGGCTCATCAAAAATAATAATTTGAGGCTGCATTGCCATTACACCTGCGATAGCAACTCGACGTTTTTCGCCACCCGATAAATCAAAAGGAGATTTTTCAAGATATTCTTTTGGTATATCTAAAAGCTCACAAATGCTATATATTCTGTTTTCAATTTCTTGCTCTGAAAGTCCCATATTTTTAGGACCAAAAGCAATATCAAGATAAACAGTTTCTTCAAAAAGCTGATATTCTGGATACTGAAAAACAAGACCGACCTTTGAACGAACCTGATATATTTTTTTAGGCTCGTCCCAGATGTTAGTACCGTCGATAAGAATTTCGCCATTAGTCGGTTTTAAGAGTCCGTTTAAGTGCTGAACGAGTGTAGATTTACCCGAGCCCGTATGTCCAATAATACCGATGATTTCTCCGCTACTTACAGAAAAACTTATATCACTAATAGCATCATTTACAAAGATACCATTATCACCGTAGGTGTGTGTAAGGTTTTTGACCTCAAGAATAGATGACAATTATTTTTCCTCCAAATGAAGCGCGTTAGCTATTTCGGACGCTGCTTCTTCAATAGAAATTACATTTGTATTTATATTAAGTCCCGTTTGCTTTAACTGATAAAGTAACTCTGAGGTTTGCGGAACATCAAGTCCCACCCTTTTTAGTGTTTCAACCTCAGTAAAAACTGTTTTAGGATCAGAGTCAAGTATAATTTTACCGTTATCCATCACAATCACTCTGTCAGCATTTTCTGCCTCTTCCATAAAATGCGTAATTAAAACAACGGTAATATTTTTTTCACGGTTTAGTCTTTCGATCGTGTTTATTATTTCTTTTCTGCCTTTTGGGTCAAGCATAGCAGTTGGCTCGTCAAGAACAATACATTCCGGCTCCATAGCAATAATGCCCGCTATTGCTATTCTTTGCTTTTGTCCGCCTGAGAGTCGGTGAGGTGTTGATTTTGCAAATTCATACATATCAACGCTCTTTAAGGCGTTATCAACACGCTCTCTGATAACTGCAGGCTCAAGACCAAGATTTTCAGGGCCAAAGGCAACATCCTCTTCAACAATAGAGGCGACAAGCTGATTATCGGGATTTTGAAAGACTATACCAACCCTACGCTTAATTTCAATTTCTTTTGCCTCGTCGGTAGTATCCATACCGTCAACAGTAACAGTGCCGCTTGTAGGCTTATATAAGCCGTTAAATAACTTTGCAAGGGTTGATTTACCCGAACCGTTATGACCTAAAATAACAGTAAAGCTACCCCTTTTTATAGAAAGATTAAAGTTTTCTATTACCTTTTTTCCTTCTTGCTCACCGTCATATTCGAATGTAACATTATTTAGTTCAATTATATTTTCCATTAAAACTTCTTCCAAATTGTAGTAGCACCGCAGGGTAAAGCAATATCCTTATCGGTAACCCTAAGACCTATTTCATCGGTAAAAATATTTTGCGGATCCTTAAAGTGCATTTTTTCCTTTACCATAAAGTTGAGAATTGTGGGTGAAATACCGCCTGTATAAGAATTTAAAAAGAAAAACAAGGGATCGTCGCTCATAATTTGTGATACATCCTCCAAAAGCTCGGATAACTGTTGCTCGAGCTTCCAAACCTCACCGTTCGGACCTCTGCCATATGAGGGAGGATCCATTATAATAGCGTCATATTTATTTCCACGTCTTATTTCCCTTTTAACAAATTTCATACAATCGTCAACAAGCCATCTAACGCTTCTATCAGCCAAAGAGGAGGCAGCAGCGTTTTCTTTTGCCCACTGCACCATTCCTTTAGATGCGTCAACGTGAGTAACCTTAGCGCCAGCCTCAAGACAGGCTAATGTAGCACCGCCTGTATATGCGAATAAATTTAAAACCGATACTTCCCTATCAGCTTTTTTAATAAGTTCTCTTGCTAGTGCCCAATTTACTGCCTGTTCGGGAAATAGACCTGTATGCTTAAAGCCCATAGGCTTTAACCTAAATGTCAGATTATTAAATTTTATACTCCACACATCAGGTACATCTCTTAGCTTTTCCCAATATCCGCCACCTGAGGTAGAGCGGTGATAAATGGCGTGTGCTGATTTCCAACGGGGGTCTTTTCTAGCCTTACTCCAAATAATCTGTGGATCAGGACGGATAAGAATGATATCTCCCCAACGTTCAAGACGTTCACCGGAATCAACATCAATCAGCTCATAATCATTAAAGCCAATAACTTCTCTCATTATTTTCTTAATCCTTTTTAAAGTAAACTTTGTTGTATATCCGAACCGAAAGGTATACCTAAATGCTCATAAGCGTTTTTTGTTACGCATCTTCCACGTGGTGTTCGGGATAAAAATCCTATCTGCATAAGATAAGGCTCGTAAACATCTTCAATGGTTACAGCTTCCTCACCAATAGCGGCAGATAACGTTTCAAGACCTACAGGTCCGCCTGAGTAATGCTTAATAATGGTTTCAAGCATTTTTCTGTCAAAATCATCAAGACCTAGTTCATCTATTTCAAATCTAGACAGCGCATTTTGTGAAACCTTTTCTGTAATTTTTCCATCAAACTCAACCTGAGCAATATCACGAACTCGGCGCAATAATCTATTTGCAATTCTAGGTGTTCCACGTGAACGTGAAGCTATTTCTAAAGCTCCGTCATTATCAATATCAACACCTAATATACCTGCAGAGCGTTTTACTATATCACCTAGCTGTTCAGGTGTGTATAACTCTAATCGCATAAGCACGCCAAATCGGTCACGCAGTGGTGCAGATAATTGACCTGAACGGGTTGTAGCACCTATAAGTGTGAAACGAGGAACATCAAGTCGAATTGAACGTGCGGATGGGCCCTTGCCTAAAATAATATCGAGTGAAAAATCCTCCATTGCAGGATATAGAATTTCCTCAACATTTCGAGATAGGCGGTGTATTTCATCAATAAATAAAACGTCACCCTCATTAAGTGAGGTTAGTATCGCAACAAGGTCACCCTGTTTTTCAATAGCAGGACCCGAAGTAACACGAATATTAACGCCCATTTCTTTAGCAATAATGTTTGATAGCGTAGTTTTTCCAAGTCCGGGAGGTCCATATAAAAGCACATGGTCTAAAGGTTCGTTTCTAAGCTTTGCGGCCTTAATATATACCCTTAAATTTTCCTTAACCTTATCCTGACCTACATACTCATCTAATGTTTTTGGTCTAAGGGATATTTCTGTATCACAGTCATTTACAGAATAATCGGGAGAAACAATTCGATTTTCAAAATCTAATTCTTGTTCTATCATTCTTTATATCCCCTTTGCTAAAGATTTTAAGGCTTGTCTAATAAGGTCGTCGGTTGAAAGCGAGGTGTCTAGTCGGCTAACTGCAAGTGAAGCTTCACTTTGAGTGTATCCAAAAGAAACCAAAGCTTCAATAGCATCTTTTGTGTTTGTAGAGGTATTTGCATTACCTACCATAACAACATCCGATACACCTTCAGCTAGCGCAACAGAGCCTACTTTATCCTTAAGCTCTAAAACAATTCGTTGAGCAAGTTTAAGACCTACACCCGAAGCTGCAGTCAAACTTTTAGCATCGCCGCTTGCGATATACAAAAGCACTTTATCAGGCATAAACTCAGATAATACAGCAAGTCCTATTTTAGGACCAACGCCACTTACTGATGTTATCAGTTTAAACACATTTAGTTCTTCATAAGAAGAAAAGCCGTAAAGGTCTAGTGCATCTTCTCTAACGGCAAGGTGTGTATGTAAAAACACATTGTCACCTACCGAGCCTAGTTTTGAAAAAGTATTTTGAGTTATAGCACATTTAAAGCCGACGCCCGAACATTCAACAACGGCAAGGTTCAAATCTTTTATCAGTAGTTTTCCACTTAAAGAAGCAATCACTTAAAATTTCCTCCTATTTTAGTCTGCTGTATAAATTTGCCGCGGAATGTCCGTGACAAATGCTAAGTGCTAAAGCATCAGCAGTATCATCAGGTTTTGGTACAGCCTTTAAGCTTAAAAAGCTCTTAACCATTTCCATAACCTGATGCTTTTCGGCTTTTCCGTAGCCTGTTATGGATTGTTTTACCTGTAAAGGTGTATATTCTGCTATATCAACACCACAAAGCTTTGCGGCTAAAAGAATAACACCTCTAGCCTCCGCAACCTCAATAGCGGTTGTAGTATTAGTATTAAAGTAAAGTCTTTCAATGGCGATAGAATCAGGTTTGTATCTGTTAAGGAGTGTTTGCATATCGTCGTAGATAATTTTTAATCTATCAGGAAACGGTGTGCCCGCTTCGGTTGTTATCGCACCATAGGCTACAGTTTTAAAATTATAACCATCGTAATCTACTATTCCGTAGCCAACAATCGCAAAGCCTGGGTCAATACCGATTATACGCATTTTTCCACTCCATTTCGAAAACAAATTGTAAATATTATATAAATATATATATTCTAGATTATTATAACACACAACATTACTTTCGGCAATAGATTTTTATGGGTAATTTTAAAAAAACTCTTCGGAAATTTCCGAAGAGTTTTAATACTTATTATTTTAAAAACTTTGAATAACCTTTCCCGTACTGCACACATCGAGAAACTCGGCTAAGTGTTGCCGAAGAAATATCGGTTTCCTCTATTACCTTATTGTAGGTGGCGCCCTCTAGCAAAAGCTTTGCTGCCTGCAATCTTTGAGCCATCTGTTCTACCTCTTTATTTGTGCATAAATCCTCGAAAAGAAGAGCGCAATCCTCTGCGGTAGAAACAGAAGAAATCAAAGAAAACAGGTCATCAATCATTTGCTTTGTAACCTTTTTATCGTTTGACATAAAACGCCTCCTTAAATATTCTCGAAAGACTTGTTTAGGAAAGCGCGGGTTTTCTCTGATTTAGGATTATCAAAAACTTCACTCGGCGTACCCATTTCTTCTATAACACCGTCAGCCATAAAAATCACCTTGTCAGCTACATTACGGGCAAATTCCATTTCATGAGTAACGATAAGCATAGTATGGTCAGATCCTTTAAGCCCTTTAATAACCTTAAGTACCTCACCTGTGAGTTCAGGGTCAAGAGCGCTTGTAGGCTCATCAAAGCAGAGTATATCAGGATTTAGCGCTAAGGCTCTAGCAATAGCAACACGTTGTTGCTGACCGCCAGAAAGCTCACAAGGATAGTTTAACATTCTGTCACTTAGACCTACCCTCATTAGTAGCTGTTCTGCCTGCAGCTTAATTTCCTCTTCTGTACCACGCTTTAAAAGTTTTGGTGCAAGCATTACATTTTCAAGCGCATTATACTGCGGAAAAAGATTAAAGGATTGAAACACAAGACCAAAATGCAAGCGGTTTTCTCTGATTTCTGAGTCATTCAGCTTGTTTTGTGTGCCGCCCTCATAGATAACCTTTGAATCAACCGAAATACTACCCTCGTCAGCAAGCTCTAAAAAGTTAAGGCAACGCAATAGTGTTGTCTTTCCGCCGCCCGAAGAACCGATTATTGCGAGCACTTCACCCTTTTCAAGTGAAAAACTGATGCCTTTTAGTATTTCGTTTTTACCAAAGGATTTTTTTATATTTTTTACCTCTAATACCGACATAATTTAACTCCTAAAATAATCGAGTTTTTTCTCAAGCTTACCTAAAACTATGGTAAGTAAACCTACAAACAGTAGATAGAATACACCTGTATAAAACAGTGGCCATACCATTGCTTTTGTTGCGGCAAGCTCTTTTGCCTGTTTTATAATTTCAGGTATCATTATACAGTTTGCAAGTGCAGTATCCTTAATAAGAGTTATAATTTCATTCGACATTGGCGGAACAATGCGTTTTACAACCTGTTTAAGAACAATTTTTTTGAAAACTTGAGATTTAGTAAGTCCTAAAACATATCCCGCCTCATATTGACCGCGAGAAATACTTTCAATACCACCACGATATATCTCTGAAAAATAGCAAGCATAATTAACTGCAAACGCAATTAAAACAGCACATAAACCGCCGGCATTTATGAGAAGTAGTTGCAAAACTCCACCATCGTTTGGAATAGTGAAATGTTCAATTATGTAACGGTCAATATGGGTAAAAATAGGATTACCGAATAAAAGACCAGGAACATAATAAAATATAAAAATTTGTAGCATTAACGGAATGCCTCTTACAATCCAAACAAATGTCTTTGCAACAGCTTTTAAGGGTTTGAATTTGCTCATTGAGCAAAATGCTATAGGAAGACCCAGCGGTATACCTAAAAGCAGTGTTACAGCAAAAATAATAAGAGAAACTACAAATCCGTTAGCTAAAAATGATGTAACTTCAAGAAAAGTCATAAAATTTACCCTTTAGCCAAAGCATTTAAACCCGAATTAGATTTTGAAACAAGGATTTTCCGCTGTGGCTTTGTTAAAATACTCGTGAATCCGACAGGATTCACTGTGTTTTTGCCTCGCACACCATAAAATCCTTTATTTACAAAATTCCGCGACCTTAAAGGTGCGGTTTTTTGTGTGAATTTTGGTGAAGCGAAGCACATAAGGCTAACGCCTATGTGCGACAATGAGCCGAAAGGCGCCTACAAACCGCCCTTTAAGGCTGATTTGGGATTAAATGCTTTGGCTATACAAATTTTGCTGACGGGATAAAATTATCCCGTCAGCTCATGATAAACCAAATTTAAGTACTAAAGAATTACTTCTTCTGGTCAGCGAAATCGATAATAGCGGTATTTTCTACATCGTACTTCTTTGCAAGAGCAGTAATAGTACCGTCCTTGCCTAACTTTTCAAGCTCAGCATTTACCTTAGCTGTAAGCTCGCTACCCTTCTTAAATCCGATAGCATAGTACTCTACATCACTTGAGAGACCTTCTACAATTTCGATATCCTTATAGTCGCCCTTGCCGCAATAGCTCTTTGCAAGCTGATTATCAAGAACGGCAAAGTCAGCAGTACCTGAATTTACAGCCATTAGAGAATCGGTCTGAACGCTTGCGCTCTTAAATACTATGTTATCAAAAGTCTTAGCGTATGTTTCGCCTGCAGAACCACCTTCAGCAGAAGCAATCTTGCCCTTTAAATCAGCAGCAGTTTTGATGTTTGAGCCCTTCTTAGCAACAACAACCTGTAGGTTCTCCATATAGTTATATGAGAAATCTACCTTATCCTTACGAGCGATACCGTCGTCATCAGATGTATTGCAAGTAAAACCATTCCATATACAGTCAATAACATTTGAATTAAGGTCGGTGTACTTGTTTTCCCAAACGATTTCTTTAAAATTAACGTCATAACCTAAGTTACCAAAAACCTTTTCAGCAAGCTCGGTATCAAAACCGATAAGCTTACCATCTTTATCCTTATAGTTCATTGGCTCATAGATTGTGTAACCTACAACGATAACATCCTTTTTTGGAGCATCAGAAGAAGCATCGCTAGATGTATCCTTAGCACCACAACCTGCAAAGCAGAAAAGCATTGCAGCTACCATAATTAAAGCAATAATTTTTTTCATTTTAAATTTCTCCTTCCAACCGATTTTCTCGGTAGGTTTATTTTACATTGGTTATTATACTTTACCAAACTAAAGTTGTAAAGTGTTTTTTTACTTTTTAAATCAACTTTGTATAAAGTGACAAATAAAACAAAAAACAGGCTCACTTTATTGCTTTAATTAACTAAAGTAAACCTATTTTTCTTTCGATTTTAAATTATTCTAATGTTTCTGCGAATGAAATGTCCTCTAAATCAAGAGGCTTTTTATACCGATACATCAGTGTATAGTTAGTTTTAGGTGTATCACAAAGCTCGAAAAGTTTCTTATGCGCTTGCGAAACCTCAATATATAATTTCTCGTTTTTAAAAGGGCTTGCTGTTACTACTTTGTATCCGTTAGCCTCATAAAATTTTATTAAAGAAGCGTTTACGGGTTTTAAAAACAAAACCTCACTTCCTTCTCCGTACACTTTTTCAAGAAGTTTACCTGCATAGCCTTTTCGTTGTTCGCTAGATTTTGTAGCAACCGCATAAATATAAAAAGCATCAAGGGAAATTTTATTTTTAATAATACTGCAAGGCAGTTTGAATAGCATAGTTGCTACGCCATTTCCATTCTCTAAAAGCTCAATATTATTTTGAAAAGCATCAAAAAGTATATCATCAAATTCGCCACTATCACCAAAAGCGGCATTGTAAATTTCTCGGCACTCACTCAATTGTTTATCGGTATATCTTTTAGGATCACATAAATATTTTTTGAGAAGCTTTACAGGTTTGTATGAAAGCTTAGCTTTGCGAAGTCCTTCTATTCCTAAATCGTCTTCCCTATTTATATATTTATAATTTTCTAGCTCATTTTTTGCAAATTCACGGTTAATTACAGCATAGGCACCTTGATAATTACCCAACGCCTTTTCAAAATGAATATCGAAAACCTCATCGTTAATAGGTGATCCTATTGCAAAGGCGACCACCCTTTCATCAACAATTATACAGCCGCCTTTGGCACCGAGATACTCCATATTATCAAGTATTATATTTACACCTTGTTTTTCGGCTAGTAAGGAATCAGCATCATAAGTTAAATTTTCTTGATACCAAATTTCAGCGCAATCCTTAACCTTGTCTAAGTTATTCTTATTTATAGTTTGATATTGCCAATCGAACTGTTTTGAAAAATTAGAAATATGATTTCTTTTTGAATGATATTTTTTACCCGAAAGCGTGCTTAAATTTTCGGTTAAATATATATAATCAGAGGAATCGTCCTCATTCAAAAATACATATTCTTTAGAAAAAAGCTCCTTGAATTTATCAAAGCGCGCTCCTTCTTGTCCCCAAAAAGACGGTTTTTCGGGATATAAGTTTTCTATTAATATTTTGACAGCTTTTTTCAAATCCTTGTCATTGCAAAAAGGGATAGAGTATCGGTAGCTATCACCATCTTTTGAACGCATAAAAAGTATATCGTCCACAATGCAATAGCTATTATCGTAATAATCTGCCCAAACAAAAAGGCTAATAAAGGTAGACTCACAGGAAGTCTCCCCTACATTATTTAAAAAATGTTTAATTTTTTTAAAATCCTCTAGTTTAATTCTTTTGAAATCCATAAAAACCTCAATTACATTTTTTAGCATAGGTATTGTAACACATTTTTGTTGAAAAAGATAGATAAAAATATTATAATATCATAAAAAGTATTTTTAGGAGGTGCTTTGCTTTGAACGATATTATTTACCAAAATGACAAGGTTATAATTAAAAATGCTACCAATTTTAACCTTATGCAAACCTTTGATTGCGGTCAGGCTTTTAGATGGAACAGATCTGAAGAAGGTTCTTGGCAAGGCATTGTTGGAAAAAAGCATTTAAAATTATATCATCAAAATAATGATATAATTATTGAAGGTACAACTTGTGAAGATTTCAAGAGCTTTTGGTATGATTATTTTGATTTGTCCCGTGATTACTCAAAGGTCATTAAAGCTATTAGCTGTGACTCCACATTAAGAGAAGCTGCCGCCTACGGTAATGGAATACGAATATTAAAGCAAGACTCATGGGAGGCACTTTGTTCATTTATTATATCTCAAAATAACAATATCCCTCGTATAAAGGGTATTATTGAAAGATTGTGTGAAAATTTTGGTCAGAAAATAGATAATTTCTATACCTTCCCGACTGCCGAGACGATAGCGAAACTGACCGTAGAGGATCTGGCACCCATTCGTTCAGGCTTTAGAGCAAAATATATTATTGATGCTGCTAGAAAGGTAGCGAGTGGTGAAATCGATCTAGAAGTTCTAAAAAAATGCGACATTGATACCGCCAGAGATATGCTTATGTCTATTAAAGGCGTGGGACCTAAAGTAGCCGACTGTGTTTTACTTTTTGGTCTTAATAAAATAGATGCCTTCCCAAAAGATGTTTGGATAAAAAAAGCTATGCTCGCCTTTTTTCCTAACGGCTTGCCTGAGTGCGCTAAAGGATACGAGGGTTTAGTCCAACAGTACATTTTTTTCTATGCAAGAAGCAAAAATATTTAAAGAGAAGATTAGTTTTTAGCTAATCTTCTCTTTTTCTAATTATTAAAAAAGTGAAATATTAAGAAAAGGTACTTGTATCTGAAAGACCGAAGCTAACGCTTAGCGCCTTGTCCACCATATCCATATGTCCTATATCAAGGCTTCCCATTTTTTCCTTAAGGCGTTTTTTGTCAATGGTACGCACCTGTTCTAAAAGCACAATAGAATCCTTTGATAAACCACAACCTGAGGATTTAAGCTTAATATGGGTTGGCAGATTGCTTTTTTCCTGTTGACTTGTAATGGCAGCAGCTATAACGGTTGGACTGTAACGGTTACCTATATCATTTTGAACAATAAGTACAGGTCGAACACCGCCTTGCTCAGACCCTACCACAGGGCTTAAATCGGCATAATAGATTTCCCCTCGTTTAATATTCATATATGTTTCACACTCCATTATCTTTCTAAACATATTTTTACCGCTTTTTTATTTCTTTAATCAGCGGAGTCAAATTTTATTTTCAATATATTTTATGTTAAGATAACGGTAATGTGAAAAACGGCGGACATTTCGTCCGCCGTTTTTGATTATTTAAAGATAAAATACAAAAATACTGCTATACCTAAAATTATTCGATAGTAACCAAACGCAGTAAAGTCACGCTTCTTTATATAGCCTATAAGGAACTTAATAGCGGCTATAGATACTAAGAATGCGGTTATCATACCAACAGCTAAAACTGTAATCTCTGTAGCAGAAAAATCAAAGCCAAACTTCATAAGCTTTACTATACTTGCACCAAACATAACAGGAATAGCCAAGTAGAAGCTAAATTCGGCTGCGGTAACCCTTGAAACACCAAGCAAAATTGCACCTAAAATTGTAGCTCCGCTTCTAGATGTTCCGGGAATTACTGCCAGCATTTGAAATACACCTATGAGCATAGCTGTTTTATAGGTCATATCCGACATTGAGTTTATCTTTGCGCTTCTTTTTCGGTTATATCTTTCAATAATTATAAATAAAACACCATAGATTATAAGTGTTGCCGCAACGGTTATATAATTATAGAAAATTTCATCGATTTTATCATTAAAGGGTACAAGTAATGCGGCGGGTATACAAGCAACAACCACCTTAAACCACATATCCATTATATCCTTCTTTATATATCCGCCACCCTTATTTATGTAGGAATAGCCGAGGTTTTTATTTAGCGTAAAAGGCCACAGCTTTTTCCAATAAATTACAAGTACGGCTAAAATTGCACCTAGCTGAATAACAACCTCAAACATTTCCATAAAGTCATCACTCATACCCAAGTTTATAAACTCGTCGGCAAGGATAATATGACCTGTACTGCTAATAGGGAGCCATTCGGTTATACCCTCAACAATTCCCAAAATGATGGTTTTAATAATTTCTATCATAGCGCCTCCAGATTTAACCGATTATTTCTTTGTAAAGTCTAATATAAGCGTTAGCAGATGAGGACCAACTATTATTACACTGCATAGCACGCTTGCGAAGAATATCCCAACCGTCCTTATCGTTGTATCCTGCAAGAGCACGCCATACAGTTTCAAGCATATCATGGGCATTATAGCTTTTAAATGTGAAGCCGTTTCCCTCACCGTCACCACTATCGGTTACGGTATCATTAAGGCCACCTGTTTCTCTTACAATTGGAATAGTACCATAACGAAGTGCTACTAGCTGTGCTAATCCACAAGGCTCACTTTTACTCGGCATTAAAAACATATCTGCACCTGCATAGATTTTTTGTGCTAATTGAGCATCAAAGCCTAGTTTAAGACCAACCTTATCAGGATACTTTTGTAACATTTCGTAGAAAAAAGTTTCATATTCCCAGTCGCCTGAGCCTAAGATTGCAAACTGTAAATCAGCCTTTAGTAAATCCTCAAAAACGTGCTTAATAAGGTCAATACCCTTATGACTTACAAGTCGGGTTACAATACCGATAAGAGGTGTGTCTTTTTTCTTAGGTAAAGATAATTCTTCCTGTAAAAACATCTTGTTAAAAGATTTATCCTGTAATGTTTCTAAAGTGAAATTTTTATAAATTTTGCTATCGGTTTCAGGATTGTAAACATCATAGTCAATTCCGTTAACAATACCTGTTAACTTATAGGTAAATTCCTTTAAAATACCATCAAGTCCATGTGAATAGTATGGGTCTAAAATTTCGTTTGCATAGGTTGGAGATACTGTAGTAACCTTATCAGCACACTGAATAGCACCCTTCATAAAGTTAACACAACCGTCATATTCAATGATACTTTCTCTACCCTCAGGCAGACCTAAAACATCACCATAAATTTCCATACCGTATTTACCCTGATACTGAATATTATGAATTGTAAATACTGTTTTAATATTCTGATACGGGTGGGATGATTTATAAAACTCGTTAAGGTATATCGGAATTAAAGCTGTTTGCCAATCGTTACAATGAATAACATCAGGAGTAAAGCCAATATGCGGTATCATCTCAACAACAGCTCTTGAGAAAAATGCAAAACGTTCTGCATCGTCATAGTGACCGTAAAGACCTTCACGCTTAAAATAATACTGATTGTCGATTAAATAGTATATAACACCGTCAAGGTGCGCCTCGAAAATTCCGCAATACTGTCTACGCCAAGAAACAGGCACAGTTATACTGCATATAAAATTCATATTTGCTCTTAATTCTTCAGGTATTGAGCTATAAAGCGGTAAAACTATTCTACAACCTATAAGTCTTTTCCGTAACGCCTTAGGTAATGCACCCGCAACGTCTGCAAGACCGCCTGATTTTGCAAATGGAAATGCCTCGCTAGAAGCAAATAATACTTTCATTTTATACTCCTTTAAAACTAAATAATCTGGTTCTTCTTAATAAAGAATGCTTTTTTATTATTACCCTGTAAAACCATGTCGCTACCAATTGCCGAATTCTTATCAGCAATAACAAAATTAAGCTTCGCGTTTTCGCCAACATTACTTCCCTGCATAACAATACTGTTTTCAATAACTGCGCCCTTTTCCACCTTAACACCTCTGAAAAGCACACTGTTTTTAACCGTACCCTCAATTACGCAACCGTCTGCAATAAAGCTGTTTTTCACAACAGCCTTAGTGCCGTAACGTGTTGGCATATCATCACGAGTTTTTGTGTATATAGGACGATTAACATTAAACAAATCCTGACGCACTTTACAGTCTAAAAGCTTCATATTTGCATTATAAAAAGCAAATTCGCTATCCATAACTGCCGAATATCCTGTATGCTTATAACCGTAAATCTTAAGGGATTTAACATTTGGTGCTAATATGTCCCTAAACACACCATATGCCTCACGGTCATAGGCGTCTTTAATAAGCTTTATAAGCTTTTCGCTGTTGAAAATAGTAATGCCAAGGCTAGAATTAGGAACAGTTTTAGTATCTTCAAGGAAAGAAATTTCATTTACACGTTGGTTGTCATCAAGAGAAATCGAAATTTTTTCAGGTAAATTTGTAGATAAATCACCATCGTTATAAACTACTGTTACATCTGCCTCATTTTTAATATGCGATTTAATTGCTGCAGAAATATCAATATTTGCAACAAAACACGGCTCGCAAAGGACAATATACTGTGAGCCTGAGCGCTTTATAAAGTCAATAGCGCCAACAAGTGCTTCAACATAACCTTTGTATCTTCTTGTTTTATTTGTGTAGTATGGAGGAAGGACTCTAAGACCGCCGTTTCTTCTGTCTAAATCCCAATAGATACCACTGCCTAAATGGTCCATCAGAGAACGGTAATTACCTTTAGTAACAATACCCACATTAAAAATCTTAGCGTTAACAAGGTTAGAGAGGGTAAAATCTATAAGACGATATCTTCCGCCGAAAGGAACGGAAGCCATTGAGCGCTTTTCGGTAAGCTTTCCTAAAAGCTCGTCATTTGAATTAGCAAAAACTAATGCTGCTACTGCCGAAGTTCTCATACATTATCCCCTCCTTCAACGTTTTTACAAATCATTTCTTTAGCGCCTACTGTGGCATTTTTACCAATAGTTACATCAGGACCGATAACCGTTATACCCCAATCGTCGTTTTCGGTTGCCGACGGCTCTGTGCCTACGCTTGCACCTTCTTCAATAACCGCATTTTCAGCAATAATTGAATACTTTACTTTTGCACCTTTTTTAATTACTGCACCCGGCATTATAAGCGAATACTCAACTACTGCATCTTCCTCTACAGTAACATTTTCAAAAAGAATCGAATAATCAAGCTTACCATAAACATTACAACCGTCTGTTATAAGCGAATGTTCAACCTCAGCAGTATCCGAAATATACTGTGGCGGCAAAGTACCTGTTCGTGAGAAAATACGCCAATCAGGGTCAGAAAGATTTAAATTGATTTTTGGATTTAATAGGTCAAGATTTGCTTCCCAAAGAGAATCAACCGTTCCAACGTCCTTCCAATAATCAGAGAAATTATATACCATTAGCTTTTCGCCCGCGTTTAGCATTGCAGGAATAATATCCTTACCAAAATCGTTTGAAGAGTTAGGGTTGTTTTCATCGCTTACAAGATAAGAGCGGAGCTTATCCCAAGAAAAAACATAGATACCCATAGATGCTAGATTACTTTTTGGATTTTTAGGTTTTTCTTCAAACTCGTAAATTGTACCGTCCTCATTTGCATTCATAATACCAAATCGACTAGCCTCATCATAAGGAACCTGCATAACAGAAATGGTACAAGCAGCATTTGTTTCCTCATGCTGTCTAACCATTTTTGAATAGTCCATTTTATATATATGGTCGCCCGAAAGGATAACAACATACTGAGGATTATATCTTTCAATAAATCCGATATTCTGATATATAGCATTAGCGGTGCCTTTATACCAGTCGCCACCCTTTTGCCCTTGATATGGCGGCAAGATATGAACACCGCCATTTAACCTATCAAGATCCCAAGGCTTACCTGAAGCAACATAATCATTAAGTTCCAAAGGCTTATACTGAGTTAAAATTCCAACAGTATCAATTCCTGAGTTGGTACAGTTAGAAAGTGGGAAATCTATAATACGGTATTTGCCGCCAAATGGAACGGCAGGTTTTGCCAGTCTTTCTGTTAGAACGCCCAATCTACTGCCCTGACCACCCGCAAGAAGCATAGCAACTGTTCTTTTGTTAATCACAATAACATCTCCGTTTTCAAAAAATTTACTTTTTACCCTTTGGTACACGATAATAGCTTACCGACATCGGCGGTATATCTACTGATATTGAATTATTATATCCGTGCATAGGTATTTCTTCACTTTTAACTATATTAGCTTGCTCAGTTTTGCCACCATACTTGGCAAAATCGGTAGAAAACACCTGTTTATATGCACCGCTTGTCGGAACACCTATACGGTAATTTTCCCTTGCAACAGGGACAAAATTGCAGATTGCTATAATTTCTCTGCCCTGTTTATCAATTCTTCTAAAAGCAATTATACTTTGCGTATAATCATCGTTAGAAATCCAAGAGAAGCCTTCCCAAGAATAATCGACCTCCCAAAAAGCAGGTGTTTTAAGATAGAATTTATTAAGATCCTTAACAAATGTCTGCATATTTTTGTGAGCATCATATTCTAACAGCAGCCAATCGAGTTGTTTTTTATAATCCCATTCAATAAACTGTGCAAACTCTTGTCCCATAAACAAAAGCTTTTTACCGGGGTGTGCCATCATATATGCATAAAATGCCTTTAAATTTAAAAACTTATCTTCATACTCACCGGGCATTTTACCGATAAGAGAGCATTTACCGTGTACTACCTCATCATGTGAAATCGGCAAAATAAAATTTTCAGAAAAGGCATAGAAAAACGAAAAAGTAAGGCAATCGTGATTGTTTTTTCTAAAAAGTGGATCAAGCGACATATACCTTAGCATATCGTTCATCCAGCCCATATTCCATTTAAAATTAAAGCCTAGACCACCATCCTGAGGCGGTTTCGTAACAAGCGGCCAAGCGGTAGATTCTTCGGCAATCATAAGAACATTAGGGTCAGCAGCAAATGCAGCTAAATTAATTTGCTTTAAAAGCTCTACAGCCTCTAAATTTTCTCTGCCACCATAGGAATTAGGTATCCATTCACCGTCACGTCTCGCATAATCAAGATAGAGCATTGAGGCGACTGCATCAACCCTTATGCCGTCAATATGGAACTCTTTTATCCAATATACTGCACTAGAAACCAAAAAGCTCATAACCTGAGGCTTGCCGTAATCAAACACAGCAGTTCCCCATTCTTTATGCTCGCCTTTACGCGCATCCTCGTATTCAAAGCAAGGTGAACCGTCAAAACGGTAAAGTCCAAATTCATCCTTTGGAAAATGTGCAGGAACCCAATCAAGAATAACACCAATATTATTTTTATGCATTATTTCGATAAATTCTTTAAAATCATCGGGGGTGCCAAAGCGTGAGGTCGGCGCAAAATAACCTGTAACCTGATAACCCCAAGACCCCTCAAAAGGATGTTCAACTATAGGCATAATTTCAATATGCGTATAGCCCATAGATTTAACGTATTTTGCGAGTTGTTTAGCCACAGTAATATAATCAAGATAGTTTCCATCATCATATCGTCGCCAAGAGCCTAAATTTACCTCATAAATATTTATAGGTCCCTCACATACATTCTTTCCTTTTTTAGACTGAATCCATTCATCGTCTCGCCAAATATGTTCACGTTCTTTATAAATTTTAGAAGCGTTTTGAGGAGGCGTTTCGCAATGTCTTGCAAAGGGATCACTTTTAAGAACGGTATTACCCTCGGCTGAAGTTATAGCATATTTATAGATGTCAAAAGCTTTTATTCCTGATACCTCGGTTTCCCAAATGCCGTTGCCAATATTTTTCAAAGGGTTAGCAGTAGTATTCCAAGAATTAAAGTTTCCTACAACGCTAACTTTTGAAGCCCTAGGTGCCCAAACTCTAAAAATAGCTTTATCATTTTCCAAGAAAGAACCCAAAAATTTATAAAGGTCACATTTTATTGAGTTTTCAAAATTTGAAAAATAATCTTTCATATTTCCATTCCTCATCTTAAAGGTATTGATTTATACTATCTTGATTTTCTATAACCATTATAACAATTTCTTCTTCAAATTTCAATATTTTTGTCAAATTTTTGAAATATTTTTTTACAAATAAATATATGTTTTGTGCAAAACTCATAAAAAAATTCGTTTTTCCTGTTAAAAAGGATAAAGCCTTACTCGTAACGCCTTCTTTTCGGCTGTAATTTCAAATAAGCAGATGAATCTGTAGACACTAAAATTGTTTCTGGCCCTATAACCATTATTTCGCTCCAAGGGATTACTATATCCTCTTCTCTTCCTAAAAGACCAAAAAATTTTAGTCGTCCAAAAATAATTAGCGAAGTGAGATTTCCATTTTCAGTATCTAATTCCACATCAGAAACAAATCCCAAAACATATCCGTCTTTCACACAAACTATCTGCTTGTTTTTTAATTCATCTATCCTGCAGGTCATATATTACCACCTCTGAATAATATATGCTATTCTACGGATAAATATAATAAAAAAGCCGTAAACCATTAAACAAACAGGTTACGGCTTTTTTGTTAATTTAAGTCGGTATCGTCTATATCGTCTTCTTGTGAGTCATCTTCACCCTCAATTTCAATGCCTAGATTACGACGCTTTTCTATATCTTCATCAGGATGTTCAGCATAATAAGGATCAATAATAAATTTCTTGATGGATGGGAATATAAAGTATTGAATCATTAAAAATGTAAATCCCGGCAAGGTTGCCGTACCGATTAAAAGTTCCAACACTATTACCAAATAATCTGGGAAAAGCAAAAATATGGCCAAATAAATTCCATATACTAAAATAAGACATAATGTGCATAAAAGGTTGTTCTTCATATTAAGAAAAACAAACTTAAAGCTATTAGTATATATCTGCTTTAGGCTGTATTTAAAGGTAATCATCAAGGTCCACATATAGTATCCCATAACTATAAATATGTAGAGTATAGCAAAAGAAATGCCAAGACCTATAATCGAAATCGTACCACTTGAAGCATAATAAAAGAAAAGTGAGAAACCAAGAATTACAATTGCCAATGTATTAATTATTCCGGCAACTATAGCTTGAAACAAATTTTTCTTAATAGTTTCAAAGAAATCGCTAAGACCAAAAGAATGCTTATCCCTTGCTGTATTTCTTGTTACATTGGTTAAACCCACTGCTGACAAACCACTTGTTATAAGAGGAATTGAAATCAAAGAATAAACAAAATTTATAGGTATAAATTTCCAAAAGTTTCTGAAAAAGGTTTCAAAGAAAACGATAAAAGTTTTTTTCTTCGGGGCATTTTTATCAATGCCAGGACCCTCTTTTTCATAGTTAAAAAATCCAAAAAAACCAGCCATATATTATCCCTTCCGTGTGTCGCTTTTTTTATAAATAAATTTTTCGCTAAAACTAATATCCTTATAACCGATAATGTAAGAAAATGTTGATGCCATTGGGACAATCAAAAACGGTAAAAACAAGAGAATTAAATCGGTTATAACCAATTCGCCAGCAGGCTTTGCATTACCAATAATCGAACTGTTTATCATAAAGTAATGATAATTTATAATTATGTAAATAGAGGTTTTAAATTTAGGAATCAGAACAAGACAAATAAAGGTTATAAAGTGCGGTACTGAAGCGATAAGGCCAATTTTCAGTCCCCTTAATTTATCTTCGTTTCTTTTACCTATTTTGACAGCTTGAAAATCTTTATTACCTACTCTCCAAAGCTGTGAATAAATAAAGGCAAATAAAATTATTATAATTATTGACTGCGTACCAATAGTATAAACCTTTTTGCCAACACCTTTAAGGTCTGAACGGAAGGAAACTTTATTTGTTATGGTGTAGCCTTCGCTTTCATATTTTTCTTGGTTTAAATCTTCGCCGTCAGAATTATAATGGGTATAAAGCTTTGTGCTTTCCTTTTCGCCTTCTTTTGTACCATATACATCATATCCTATCACATCGGTAAAAGCCGCTGTACAAAGAACACTCGTTGATATGGTAAGAAATAAGCTCATAATCATAACAACTACTATTTTAAGAAAAAGCGATAAGCCGCCTTTAATATTTTCAAACAAATTATTCAACTCCTAAAACAAATATACTATATTGTAACATTAAAATACAAAAAAAGCAAGAAAGTATATTACTTCTTGCTTTTATTTACAAATTGTTCAAAATATTAATGCCGCAGCAATAGATAAAATAATTAGCGACAATATGATAAGCGCGGAAACAATTACCTTTTTCTTAAGTCGTCTTTTCCTGACGGTAACATTGTTAAGCTTTTTGGTGTGGCCAAACGCTAAAGAAAGCTCCCCTGCCGCCTGTTTTAGCTCTTTAAGATGAGTTTTTGAATATTTTGGAGTAACATAAAAAACTATTTTTTCGAACATTTCATTGCCCGTATCACTAACAACAATAACCGTTTTATTAACACCTTTTACCATATACCAACCTCCAAAAATATTAGCTTTTTGTAGTATTGGTATTTTTTTACTTTTTATACTTAGTTTACATAAAAAATGTTGATAACTCGGTGGAAAAGTTGATTAACTCCTTAAAATAGGGCTTTTTTTATCCACATTTTAACTTTTTGAAGATATTATGTAAATAAAATTATTTACTATCAAAGTATCTGCCTGTTAAAAATGCAACCGTTCTTTCAACCGAGTCTTTTGAATTTCCCCAATCCGCATTACCTGATGCAGCACCTCTGTAATCGTACATTTTGCAGTATTTTGATATATCATCATAAAGCGAGTTAATATAATCTTTTGTAATCCTTGTTAGATTATCCGCCATTTCTTTTGAATACTTTGGATATCTGCGCTTATCTATGCCGTTTATAAGGCGCTCGTAATGATGCATACAAAATTGTGGTTGCGAATTGAAAAGCTCTCTAAAATCTTTTTCATTTTCATATAACCTATAAATTGTTTCGATCATTCGAGAAACGCCCCACTCGATTTTATTGCAGATAAAACAGGTATCTGTTATACTTTTCGCCTTTTCTGCTTTTTTCTGAGGAGGATTTAAAAAATTTTTAGAAAAAACTTTATTGTTTACCTCGTCGATATGTGTTTGAAGCATTAAGGCTAACTGAAGTCTTCCCCTGTGTGCCATCATTTTATCTAAATGCTCTCTGCAAAATCCTAAACGGTTGGTTTCAATCCTAACATCAGGCTCCATCATAGCGTCACCTAAAATATATTTAATTATTCTTTCTTCGACCGTATGATACATTCGGCAAATAGGACAACCGTCCTTTTCCTCAAAGACCTCAGAGACAGGTATAGTGCAAATATCATCACGCATATTATTACCCCACAAAATCAACTAAATAAAATTTTTTATATTGATATTATAGCATATTTTTTATATAATTAAAAGTATAAAATGATTTTCGCTTGAAAGGAAAAAACAAACCAATATGAATGTATTGTTTTATACACTTGGTTGCAAGGTTAATCAGTATGAAACCGAAGCAATAAAGGAAATGTTTTTAAACAACGGTCATACATCAAACGAAGAAATTTGCGCTGATGCGGTTGTAATTAATTCCTGTACAGTTACTGCGGAGAGCGACCGCAAAACCCGTCAAATTCTTGGTCGTTTCAGAAGAAACTATCCAAACGCCGTTATAGTGCTTACTGGGTGTATGGTGCAGGCCTTCCCTGAAAAATCGAAAGAGTTAGCGCAAGCTGATATAGTAATCGGTAATAAAAACATAAATAAAATACTTTCCCTTACAGAAGAATACACTAATAGTAAAGTATTTGATTATGAAGAACATAAAAACAAAGACCTATATATAACCCCTGCTATATCCGATTTTGATGAACGCACAAGGGCATATATTAAAATTGAGGACGGTTGTGACCGTTTTTGTTCATATTGCATTATTCCCTACGCCAGAGGCAGAGTTCGTTCAAGAAATCTTAAAGATATTAAGTCTGAGGCAAGCCGTTTGGCTCAAAAAGGATATAAAGAGGTAGTGCTTGTTGGTATTAACCTCTCAGCATACGGAAAGGGCGAAGATATAAATCTTTGCGATGCGGTTGAGGCAGTTTGCTCGGTTGATGGTATTAAAAGAGTAAGACTCGGTTCTCTAGAGCCTGACCACATAACCGACGATATGCTCGAAAGATTTAAAAATCAAGAAAAATTCTGTCCACAGTTTCATCTATCGCTACAATCGGGCTGTAGTGATACGCTTAAACGTATGAACAGACATTATGACGCACCGTTTTATCTAGACCTTGTAAAACGAATTAGAACTATTTTTCCTGATGCCGCAATTACAACCGATGTTATGGTAGGTTTTTCGGGTGAAACCGACGAGGAATTTAAAAAGAGTGCTGATTTTGTAAAAGAAGTAGGCTTTGCAAAATGCCATATCTTTGTTTATTCAAGACGAACAGGCACGGTTGCCGCCGCACTAAAATCTCAGGTTGAAAAGGCTGAAAAACAACGTCGCGCTAAAATTATGCGCTCTGCTGCCGATATTACAGAAAAAGAATTTATAGATAAACAATTAGGCAAGATATTCCCTGTTCTCTTTGAAACGGGTAGCGACGGCTTTGCTATAGGCTACACTCCAAATTACACAAAGGTTTTGGTTAAAACCGATAACTACCGCACAGGCGAAATTTTAAACGTGAAATTGACTAATGCTTCTGCCGATTTCTGCTATGGCGAAATAATTTAACTAATATTTAAAACACCCAAGCGCTATAAATGATATGCACCCCAAAAGTTAGACACTTTTGGAGGTGCATATTTTTATGGCAAAAAAAGGAACAATACAACAAAAGTATAGTGCAGAATTCAAAATAGGTGTTATAATGGATATGCGAGAACACCATATGGGATATCGA
>JAZNJD010000057.1:0-36247 GCA_045577835.1 Acutalibacteraceae bacterium
ATACTTGACTCCTCCTTCGTCTTTTTGTTGTGGTTGGCAAACCCACTTCTATTTTAGACGAAGGAGGATATTTTTTCTACGCATAGCTAAAGCTTTTTGGAACTACCGGCACTGCCGGTAGTATTCGTTACACAATAAAAACACGGGTCAACTTCTTTTAGAAGTTGACCCGTGTTTTATATTATACATTTTAATTTAGAATAAACCTGTAATTTTTCCGTTTTCGTCAACGTCAATCTTTTCTGCGGCGGGAACCTTTGGTAGTCCCGGCATGGTCATAATATCGCCTGTGAGAACCACTATAAAGCCTGCACCTGCTGATACTTTAAGGTTACGAACTGTAACGGTAAAGTTTGTGGGTGCGCCAAGCTTTGTTGGGTCGTCTGAAAAGCTATACTGTGTTTTAGCAATACATACAGGCATATTGCCGCAACCCATACTCTCAAGCTTTTCGAGTTGTTTTAAAGCGTTGGTTGTAAAGGAAACATCACTGCCGCCGTAAACCTTTGTAACAACAGCTTTGATTTTATCTGCGATAGGCTCTGAATCCTCATAAGAGAATGTAAAGTCACCCTTTTCCTCTTCGCATAGACGAACAACCTCTTTTGCTAGCTCTTCACCGCCCTTGCCGCCTTCTGCCCAAACGGTTGAAAGACGAACATTAACGCCGAGTTCCTTGCATTTTTGGATAATAAACTCAATCTCGTTATCAGTATCGGTTGGGAAACGGTTTACTGCAACAACACAAGGTAATTTATAAACATTCTTGATGTTTGAAACGTGACGGAGAAGATTTGGTATACCTTTCTCAAGTGCTACTAAATCCTCAGTATTTAGTTCTTTTTTATCAAGACCGCCGTGCATCTTAAGTGCTCTAACGGTAGCTACAACTACAACCGCATCGGGTGTAAGGCCCGCCATTCTGCACTTAATATCTAAGAACTTTTCAGCGCCAAGGTCAGCACCAAAGCCTGCCTCGGTGACAGTATAATCGCCCATTTTAAGAGCGGTTTTTGTAGCTATTACAGAGTTACAACCGTGTGCTATATTAGCGAAAGGTCCGCCGTGAACAAATGCGGGTGTGCCTTCAAGGGTTTGAACAAGGTTAGGCTTTAGAGCATCTTTAAGAAGTGCTGTCATAGCGCCCTCGGCCTTTAACTGACCACAGGTTACAGGCTCATCATCATAGGTATAACCTACGATGATATTAGCTAGTCTGTTTTTAAGGTCGGTTATAGAATTTGAAAGACAAAGAACAGCCATAATTTCACTAGCAACCGTAATATCAAAACCGTCTTCACGCGGCACGCCGTTCACTCTGCCACCAAGACCGTCTATAACGTTTCTAAGCTGTCTGTCATTCATATCAACACAGCGTTTCCAGGTAATACGCTTAGGGTCAATACCGAGAGTATTGCCCTGCTGAATATGGTTATCAAGCATAGCGGCTAAAAGGTTGTTAGCCGCACCTATTGCGTGAAAATCACCTGTAAAATGAAGATTTATATCCTCCATAGGAACTACCTGAGCATAACCGCCGCCAGCGGCACCGCCCTTAACACCGAAAACGGGTCCTAAGGATGGTTCTCTAAGGGCTACTGTTACATTCTTTCCAATTCTTCTAAGTCCATCTGCAAGGCCTATTGTGGTGGTAGTTTTGCCCTCGCCTGCGGGAGTTGGAGTGATAGCGGTAACAAGAATTAACTTGCCGTTTTTCTTGTTTTCATCCTTTAAAACTGAAAGGTCAACCTTTGCTTTGTATTTGCCGTAGAACTCAATATCGTCTTCGTTTAGTCCTGCGACCTTTGCAATTTCGGTAATAGGTTTCATTTGGCACTGCTGCGCTATTTCAATATCAGAAAGATAACCCATAATTATAACCTCCGCTACTTATATTATTTAAAGTATTCAACTGCAGATTTAAAGAGCTTCATATCATATTCGCCTAAAACGTTTTTGTAAAGACCGGCTCCAATACGCTCGGAGTGGCCCATCTTACCAATAACTCTACCGTCAGGTGAAATTATACCCTCAATAGCCTGCATAGAGTTATTAGGATTAAAGCGAATATCGTTGGTAGCATTGCCGTTAAGGTCAACATACTGTGTTGCAACCTGTCCGTTCTTAATAAGGCTTTCAAGAACTTGAGGCTCTGCTATAAATCTACCCTCACCGTGAGAAATCGGCACATTGTAAACATCGCCAACATTAGTATTTTTAAGCCAAGGTGAATTATTAGTAGCAACCCTTACAGATACTATTCTAGATTGGTGTCTGCCAATAGTATTGAATGTAAGTGTTGGACAATGCTCGTCGGTATCAATAATCTTGCCATAAGGAACAAGTCCTAACTTAATAAGTGCCTGGAAGCCGTTACAGATACCGCACATAAGACCGTCACGCTTTTCAAGTAGGTTTGTAACCTGTTCTTTTACAGCTTCGTTACGGAAGAAAGCAGTAATAAATTTACCTGAACCGTCAGGCTCGTCACCGCCTGAGAAGCCACCCGGAACGAATATAATCTGTGAAGATTTAACAGCCTCTGCAAACTTTTCAACGCTTCTAGCTACGCCGTCTGCTGACATGTTGTTGATAACGAATATATCAGCATCTGCGCCTGCGTCCATAACTGCCTTTGCAGAATCGTATTCACAGTTAGTTCCCGGGAATACAGGGATAAGTACTTTAGGACGTGCAACCTTAATTGCAGGTGCTACTATTTTGCCCTCAGTGAATGAAATATTTTCAGGCTTTTCTGATTTTTGCTCTATGTTGCAAGAGTAAACCTTTTCAAGTTTGTCCTCATAAGCCTTCTGTAAATCATCAAGGTCAAGGCACTCGCCATTTAAGCAAACAGAATATTTATCAGTAATTACACCGATTTCAAGAGCATCCTCTATATCCTCTGTAACTTCTAGTAAGAAGCCACCATAGGAATATGAGAAGATAGACTCGGTAGAAATATTATCGTTATACTTAAAGCCTAGCTTATTACCAAGGCACATTTTAAATACTGCCTCTGCAATCCCGCCGATGGTTGGTGTATAAGCTGATAATACCTTACCCTCACGCATTAAGGCTGTAACCTTATTATATGTTCTGATAAGTGAATCGGTAACAGGGAGATTGTTCTCATCATATAAAGGACATAAGTATACTACCTTATTGCCTGCCTTCTTAAAGTCGTTAGAAATAACTTCCCCGGTCTTACCGGTTGTTACTGCAAAGGATACGAGTGTTGGAGGAACGTCTAAATCCTCAAAAGAGCCACTCATAGAGTCCTTACCACCTATGGAACCAATGCCAAGCTCTAACTGTGCCTTAAATGCACCAAGAAGTGCTGAAAGTGGCTTACCCCAACGCTTAGGATCGGTACCTGGACGCTCGAAGTACTCTTGGAATGTGAGATATACATCCTCAAATGAAGCACCTGATGCTATAAGCTTTGAAACAGATTCAACAACAGCTAAATATGCGCCGTGATATGGGCTAATTTCGGTTATGAATGGGTTATAACCCCAAGCCATATAAGAGCAATTATCGGTATGACCGTTTTCAACCGAAATCTTGTTAACCATAGCCTGAATAGGTGTTTGCTGATACTTACCACCAAACGGCATAAGAACTGTGCCTGCACCGATAGTAGAGTCAAAGCGCTCTGAAAGACCACGCTTTGAACACATATTAAGGTCACGTGTTAGTGCTTCATAGTTTTCCTTAAAGCCGCCGCTTACCTTAATATCATAGTCGCCGCAGTTATTAGGAGCTATATCAATATGCTTTTCAGCACCGTTTGAATTCAAGAAATCACGGCTGATATCAACAATTTTCTTGCCGTTCCAATTCATAACAAGTCTAGGCTCAGCCTTAACAACTGCCACCTGTTTTGCGTTAAGGTTTTCCTTTTTAGCTAGCGCTAAGAAAGCATCAACATTTTCCTTCTCGATAACAACAGCCATACGCTCTTGTGATTCACTGATTGCAAGCTCGGTACCGTCAAGTCCTTCATACTTTTTAGGAACTGCATTAAGGTCGATTTCAAGACCGTCAGCTAACTCACCGATAGCAACGGATACACCGCCTGCACCAAAGTCATTACAGCGCTTAATCATAAGACAAGCTTCCTTGTTTCTGAAAAGACGCTGTAGCTTTCTCTCTTCGGGTGCGTTACCCTTTTGAACTTCTGCACCGCAACTTTCAAGAGATTCTAATGTATGTGATTTAGAAGAACCTGTAGCGCCACCGCAACCGTCACGACCTGTAGCACCACCAAGAAGTATTACTACATCGCCCGGAGCCGGTACTTCGCGGCGCACATTAGCCGCAGGAGCAGCCGCAATAACAGCGCCTATTTCCATACGCTTTGCAGCATAACCGTCGTGATAGATTTCGTCTACAATACCTGTTGCAAGACCTATTTGGTTACCGTAAGAAGAATAACCTGCCGCAGCAGTTGTAACTATCTTTCTTTGCGGTAATTTACCTTTAAGTGTTTCACTTACAGGTTTTGTAGGATCAGCCGCACCTGTCACACGCATAGCAGCATATACATAGGAACGTCCTGAAAGCGGGTCACGAATTGCGCCGCCTATACAGGTAGCCGCACCGCCGAATGGCTCAATTTCGGTTGGATGGTTATGTGTCTCGTTTTTAAAGAGTAATAACCAAGGCTGTTTTTCACCATCAACCTCAACCTCCATCTTAACTGTGCAGGCATTGATTTCTTCAGATTCGTCGAGTTTATTAAGCTTTCCGTCTTTTTTTAACTTCTTTACTGCAACAGTTGCTAAGTCCATAAGGCAGATTGGCTTTGTTCTGCCAAGTTCTTTGCGGACATTTAGATAATCGTCATAAGCTTTCTGTAAAAGCTCGTCCTCAAAGGTAACGTTATCAATAGTTGTTAAGAAGGTTGTATGACGGCAATGGTCAGACCAATAGGTATCGATCATACGAATTTCGGTAATAGTTGGATCTCTGTGCTCGGATTTAAAATAATCCTGACAGAATGCTATGTCATCAGTATCCATAGCAAGACCATATTCCTTAACGAAATTCTCAAGACCCGCACGGTCAAGCTCGATAAAACCATCAAGAGTTTTAACCTCGGTTGGAATGTCATACTCTGTTTTTAGAGTTTCGGGCTTTTCTAAAGCCGCAATTCTAGCTTCAACAGGGTTTACAACATACTTTTTGATCTCAGCAATATCCGCATCGGTTAAGGCACCGTATAATACGTAAACCTTAGCGGTTTTAACAATAGGCCTTTCACCTTGGGATATAATCTGAATACACTGTGCCGCAGAGTCTGCACGCTGATCAAACTGTCCCGGTAGATACTCAACTGCAAAAACATAAGCGTTCTCGTATGAAAAATCTTCAGATACGATATCAAGCTGTGGCTCTGAAAAAACGGTTGTTTTTGCGTATTCAAAAAGCTTTTCCTCGATGTTTTCAACGTCATATCTGTTTATTATACGAACATCGGTAATGTTTTTAATCTGCAAAAGATTTTTAGCATCGCTAAGTAGCGCCGCAGCTTCATTTGCAAGTTCTTTTTTCTTTTCAACATATACTCTGTAAACCATTATTTTGCCTCCCCTGCCTTAAGCGCTCTAGCACCTATATCGTGTCTTAAATATGAATTTTCAAAATTTATCTGCTTAGTTAAAGCATAAGCGCCGTCGATTGCTTCTTTTAGAGTGTCAGCAATAGCGGTTGCGCCTAAAACTCTACCACCGTTTGTAACTAATTTACCGTCTTTAATAGCGGCACCTGCAACAAAAACGTTATCGGATATAGCATCAGGATATGTTAGCTCAAAGCCCTTATCATAGCTTTCGGGATAACCCTTTGAAGCCATGATTACACAACAAGCGTTTTTACTACTAAATTTAACCTCAGTGTCCTTAAGCGTGCCGTTGGTTGTTGCCTGCATTATTGTAAGCAAATCACTTTCAAGTAGTGGTAATACAACCTGTGTTTCGGGGTCACCAAAACGGCAGTTATATTCAATAACCTTTGGTCCCTTTGGTGTTAGCATAAGTCCAAAGTAAAGACAACCTTTAAATGTTCTGTTTTCTTGTTTCATAGCACGAATGGTTGGTAGGAAAATTGTTTCCATACATTCTTCTGCTATATCCTTGGTGTAATAGGGATTTGGCGCTACTGTACCCATACCGCCTGTATTGAGGCCTGTATCATTATCCCCTGCTCTCTTATGATCCATAGAGGAAATCATAGGGATAACAGTTTCACCATCTGTAAAAGAAAGTACCGATACCTCAGGGCCTGTTAAAAACTCTTCAATAACTATGTTATTACCGCTATCTCCGAACTTTTTATCGTTCATAATAGAGTTTACAGCCTCATATGCATCCTCTCGGGTTTCAGCAATTATAACGCCCTTTCCGAGAGCTAAACCGTCTGCCTTGATAACAACAGGTATAGGTGAAGTTTTAAGATATTCTATTGCTTTATCTGCATTGTCAAAAACCTCATACTCTGCGGTAGGAATACCGTATTTCTTCATAAGGTTTTTAGAGAACACCTTACTGCCCTCAATAGCAGCAGCCGCAGCAGTAGGACCAAAGCAATCAATACCCACTTCGTTTAATCTGTCTACACAGCCAAGCACCAGCGGGTCATCGGGGGCTACAACTGCATAATCTATTTTTGTATTAGTAGCAAACTCTACTATTTTATCTAAATCCTTAGCACCAATATCCACACAGGTAGCATCCTTTGCCATACCGCCGTTACCGGGTACCGCATAGATTTCAGTTATAGATTTATTTTCTTTTAATTTCTTTATTATGGCGTGCTCTCGGCCACCTGAGCCTACTACCATTATCTTCATAATTATTTCTCCTTAATTAGTGGTGGAAAAGTCTCATACCAGTAAATGCCATTGTCATACCATACTTATTACAGCAATCGATAACAACATCATCTCTAATAGAACCACCCGGCTCTGCAATATAAGAAACGCCACTCTTTTTAGCACGCTCAATATTATCGTCAAATGGGAAGAATGCATCGGAACCTAAGGAAACACCTGAAATGGTTGAAAGGTAAGCCTTGATTTCATCGTCAGTTAGTGGTTCGGGACGGGTTTTAAAGTATTTCTGCCAATTACCCTCAGCACAAACATCCTCTTCGTTACGGTTGATATAACCGTCGATAACATTATCTCTATCAGGGCGCTTAATATCGTCCTTAAAAGGAAGATTTAAAACTTTATCATATTGTCTTAAGAACCATGTATCAGCCTTACTTCCTGCAAGTCTTGTACAGTGAACACGTGACTGCTGACCAGCCCCCACGCCGATAGCCTGACCATCGATTGCGAAACAAACAGAATTAGACTGTGTGTATTTAAGTGTGATAAGAGCGATAATAAGGTCACGCTTAGCACTGTCAGGTAAAACCTTATTTTCGGTTACTATGTTAGAGAGCAATTCCTCATCAATTTTAAAGTTATTTCTACCCTGTTCAAATGTTATACCAAATACCTGTTTGGTCTCTTTTTCCTCAGGAATGTAATCAGCGTCTATTTCAACGATATTGTAGTTTCCGTTTCTCTTTGATTTTAAAATTTCGAGAGCTTCGGGCTCATAACCCGGAGCAATAACACCGTCAGACACCTCACGCTTGATAAGCTCTGCAGTTTTAACATCGCAAACATCAGAAAGTGCTACCCAATCACCGAATGAGCACATACGGTCGGTACCACGAGCACGGGCATACGCACAAGCGAGCGGAGATTCGTCAAGACTTTCAATGTCGTCTACAAAGCAAGCCTTTTTTAATTTATCAGACAAAGGAATACCAACAGCAGCTGATGTTGGGCTTACGTGCTTAAAAGAAGTAACTGCAGGAAGACCTAAAGCAGTTTTTAACTCTTTTACAAGCTGCCAAGAGTTAAATGCGTCAAGAAAGTTGATAAAACCAGGTCTGCCACAAAGGATTTTAATTGGAAGGTCACTACCGTTAGACATAAAAATTCTGGAAGGCTTTTGATTTGGGTTACAACCGTATTTTAATTCAAACTCTTTCATTGCTTTTCTCCTTAAATTTTAAGTAATTCTTTTGCTATATAATCTGCCATTATAATATGGCCCTTGTTGTTTGGATGCAAACCGTCAGGCACAACGGTAGGATCATTAGGATCTAAAATATTACTTCTAAACAAATCTATAACGGGAAGATTATATTTATTTGAAACTTCAATTATAGCATCAACA
Organism: Acutalibacteraceae bacterium; assembly: GCA_045577835.1. Lineage (GTDB taxonomy): Bacteria > Bacillota > Clostridia > Oscillospirales > Acutalibacteraceae > UBA737. Next base: position 8,244 of record JAZNJD010000057.1, read on the forward strand.
TAATCAGCTAAAATTTTACCATTGCAATTTTTAACATTTTCTGTTGCTCTTCTCAAAGGGGTCATAAAAATAATTTTACTGTTGGGGTAGTCTTCTTTCAAGCTTAAAATAAGATTATTAAGCGCTCCGTAGAATGTATAAATATCTGTACTGTCTATATCGCCAAATTTAGCGTCACCGTGACCAAAGTCGTTAGTTCCGCCAAAAACAACTATTGCATCAACATCACGTGGCATTATTTTAGCTCTTAAAGCAAAATACAAATCACTTTGATGTCCATAAGGAACAGTTTGTTTTGCAATTCGTGTACCGCTAATGCCACAGTTATATGCTTCCTTTAAGTCGTATTCACGCTTAATTATTTGATGAAAAATCTCATCTTGAGAAGATACACCATAGCCGAAAGTGATGCTATCACCAAGAAAATTAATCTTCAGGTTTTGAAGCTTCATTCTTATTCCTCCATATTTGAAAAGAATATTTACTTATTTTTGTTTACAATCCTTGATTCAAATTCGCCTGTTTTAAGGTCGATATATCTAACAAAAAGTGAAACCTTGTTATCGCTGTTTAAATTCTCCCAGATTAAATCGGTCAATGCATCGATATCTAAGTTTGGAAGCTCTAATGTTTTTGGCTCTCCCTCAAAGCTAGGCAGCGGATCACCATCGCATTTATAGGTGTGAATAAACTTAAATCTAGCTGGGAGTGGATTGCTGTAAGCATAGGTATATCTCTGACAAGAAGAACCGTCACCCTCAGCGGACTTTAGAATAGACATTGCAAAATTCATATCGCCGTTTTCAAGTCGGATTATACCAGAAATTCGTGGTGTGTAGTTTGGTACATCATCCTCGAACTCTCTAGTCCTCAGAGCCTGTTCAAAGGTCATTTGCTTATCCATAAGCTCATAGATGGTATCGGTCTGATCACCGTTAGTAACTATAGTTTTATTACCAAGCACTCTTACAGGTGCGTATATAATTAAGTGTGGATCAACCATTTTAGATTCATCAAAAGCCTGTGTTCTAATACCACAACCGTCCTCTACAAAAATTCTGTTACGGCTGTTTTCACTTCTGCCCATTATGAAATAAGCGGTAACTGCTTTTTTTCCGTCAGCACTTTTACCAATCATAATACCTCTGCCGTGATATGCTAAAGAATTTAGTTCATTAGCTATAGACTTGATTTCCATAATTCTTCTCCTTTTATTCTTCACTGCAAACTTTTTCAAGGGATAACGGCAATATTTTCCATTCTGCCTCTTCCATTACCCTCTTTTGCAAAATTTCGGGGGTATCTCCATCCTTTATTTCAACGGCTTTTTGCATAATGATTTCGCCGCCGTCAGGAATTTCGTTTACAAAATGCACCGTAGCACCGGTAACCTTTACACCGTAGCTTAGCGCCGCTTCGTGAACTCTGAGTCCGTAAAAACCTTCGCCACAAAATGAAGGTATTAAGGAAGGATGAACATTTATAATTCTTTTTTCGTATTTATCGGTAAATTTCTTACTTAAAATACACATAAAGCCTGCAAGAACTATAAAATCAATATTGTTTTCATCTATTGCAGAAATAAGTTCTGCCTCAAAATTAGCACCTAATTCTTTTTTGTTACAAACCAAGGCTTTGATGCCTGCGTTCTCTGCCCTTGTTAATGCATAAGCTTCAGGGTTATTTGAAATAACGAGAGAAATTTCACCCGATTTAATTATACCTGACTTTTGTGCATCAATAAGAGCTTGTAAATTAGTGCCACCGCCCGAAACTAAAACTGCTATCCTTTTTTTATTCATAACAGCACACCTTAAATAATAGTGATTTTATTGTCCGATTTTACAATCTTACCAATAACATAAGCGTCTTCACCGTTAGCTTTTAAAATCTCAATAGCTTTATCAGCATCCTCTTTAGCTACAACGATACTCATACCAACGCCCATATTAAATGTGTTATACATATCCCTTTCGGGAATATCGCCTGTCTTCTGTAGAAGGTCAAAAATAGGAAGAACTCTCACATTCTTTTTTACTATTTCTGCGCCAAAACCATCAGGAATGCTTCTTGGAATATTCTCATAGAAGCCGCCGCCTGTAATATGGGAAATGGCACGAACCTTAACATTGTCAAGAAGCGCTAAAACAGGCTTAACATATATTTTTGTAGGTGTTAATAAGGTTTCACCTAACGATTTACCACAGAGTTCTGCTACAGGAGAGGTTAAGTCGCAGTTTTCAACATCGAAAACCTTGCGAACTAATGAAAATCCGTTTGAGTGAACACCTGTAGAAGGTAAAGCAATAACGATATCGCCTTCCTCCATTGACTTGTTATCAAGAATTTTCTTTTTGTCAACTATACCTACAGCAAAACCTGCAAGATCGTAATCGTCTTCAGGCATCAGTCCCGGATGCTCTGCGGTTTCGCCGCCAATGAGTGCGGCGCCTGATTGAACGCAACCCTCAGCAACACCCTTAACTATATCTGCTATCTTTTCGGGAATGTTTTTACCGCAAGCAATGTAATCAAGGAAAAAGAGAGGTTTAGCACCTACACAAATAATATCATTAACACACATAGCAACTGCATCAATACCGATTGTATCGTGCTTGCCTAAAAGCATTGCAATTTTAACCTTGGTACCGCAACCGTCGGTTCCGCTAACAAGCACAGGTTCTTCCATACCAGTAGGTAAGCCGAAACAACCGCCAAAGCCGCCTACATCGTCAAGACAACCCTCGTTTCTTGTTTTAGCGATGTGAGCCTTCATAAGCTCAACTGCTTTATAGCCTGCTGTTATATCAACGCCTGCTGCCGCATAGCTTGCTGATTGTGAATCTTTCATTTTACTATTCCTTTCCGTTCCAACAATATGTGCAAACCTTGTCGGGATCTATTCCTATCGCCTTCATCATACCTTCAAGAGATTGATATTCAAGTGAATCAAAATGCATCTGTTCACATATTCTCTTTCTAAACTGCTTACCGCGCTCGGTTGTACTGTCACAGTATTCGTCGATATATTTAAGTCCCTCTTCGCCTTCTAACTCTATAATAATTCGTCTGCCTAGCAAATCCATATCAGAAGTATTGCGAGAGAAATTGAGATATTTACAACTATACATAATAGGAGGAGAAGCTGAACGCATATGCACAGATTTAGCACCGTTATTGTAAAGAAATTCAACCGTTTCTCTAAGCTGTGTACCCCTTACTATACTATCGTCAACAAATAATAAATTCTTACCGTCTATCAACTCTGTAACAGGTATCTGCTTCATTTTTGCAATTTTTTTGCGTTCTTCCTGATTTGTAGGAATAAAGCTTCTAGCCCAAGCAGGAGTATATTTAATAAAAGGGCGAGCAAACTGTATACCCGAAGCGTTTGCATAGCCTATCGCATGTGGTGTACCTGAATCGGGAACACCGCTTACATAGTCAACATTAGGTAATGTGCCGTTTGCCTTTTCCTGCTCAGCCATAATCTGACCGTTGCGCATACGCATAAGCTCAACATTCATACCCTCATAACACGCATTTGGATATCCGTAATATGTCCAAAGAAATGCACATATTTTCATACGGTCGTTACCTTCGTCTAAAACGGTAAGTCCATCATATGAAATCTCAACAATTTCACCCGCTTTTAACTCCTTACAAGCCGTATAACCTAATTTTTCAAAAGCAAAGGATTCGAACGATACACTATGTCCTAATTCGTTTCTACCAATTCTAACAGGAATTCTTCCGCTTTTATCACGAGCAGCAATTATATTTCCGTTTTCTTTAAGAATAAGAATCGAAGTAGAGCCGCTTATTATCTCGCCTGCAAACTTGATGCCTTCTTCTATTGTTTCTTTTTCCTCTATAAGTGCCGCTATTATTTCGGTTGAATTTACGCGGTTACCACTCATTGCTTGAAAAACACCAAAATTTTTGTTCAGGTAATCATCAACTATCTCTTTACTGTTGTTAATAACACCAACCATCGCAATTCCATAAGTACCAAACTTAGATTTAATAAGCAACGGTTGAGGGTCAGCATCGCTTATGCAGCCGATACAAGCGTTACCGTGAAGTCTTGATGCTATATTATCAAACTTTGTTCTAAACGGTGAGTTTTCTATGTTGTGAATTTCGCGCTGAAAACCTTCCTCAAAATTCACAGCCGCCATACCTGCGCGAGCTTTGCCTAAATGTGAATGATAGTCAACACCAAAAAACACATCCTGAACACAATCCTTTTTTGATGTTATACCGAAAAATCCGCCCAAAGTTTTATACCTCCATTAGTTTTTTGCAAATTAAAAAATATTAGGCAAAAAACAAATCGGAAAGTGTCATTGGGTCGATATATTCCCCATTTTTATATACACGCATATTGCCCGAAGCAATTTCGTCTATGAGCATTACATCACCATTCGCATCATAACCGAACTCAAACTTTATGTCATAAAGGTCAAGACCCTTTTCCTTTAAATCATCAGCTACAATCTTGGTAATCTTCTGAGTCATATCCTTTATATCGTCATACTGCTTTGCAGTCATAACGCCTAAATCTACAAGACCGTCCTTGGTTACAAGTGGATCACCCTTAGCGTCGTTCTTAAAGGTCATTTCAACATACGCAGGAAGGTCTGCACCCTCTTCAATATAATCGCTGTAACGACGGAAGAAAGAACCTACTGCCTTATATCTACAGATAACCTCAAGGCCCTTACCGAAAACCTTAGCAGAAAGAACCTCCATTGTTGTATCTTCTAAGTTTGCATTGACATAGTGTGTCTTAATACCAGCTGCATTAACCTTTTCAAAGAAATAAATAGACATCTTAAGGTTTACATCGCCAACGCCGTCGATTGTAAGACCTACTGAATTTTCGCCTGGATCAAAAACACCATCTTTACCTGTGCAATCGTCTTTGAATTTTAAAAGGCAATTGCCGTTTTCAAGTGCATAAACATCCTTTGTTTTACCTGTGTAAACTAATTTCTTTTCCATTGTTCTTTCTCCTTATATTAAATATTTTTCAATTTTATTATAATTGTTCTTGTAACTTTGCGTCTTTTTCTAAAACTTTTTTAGCATCTTCAAGTCTCTTTACAGCGAGCTTCTCGGCTAACTCTTTATCGCTTACAGCCAAAATCTGAATTGCTAACAAAGCAGCATTTCCTGCGCCGTTGACGGCAACAGTTGCAACAGGAATACCTGTTGGCATCTGCACTGTAGAAAGAAGTGCATCAATACCACCTAAGTTGCCTGACAAAATCGGAATTCCTATAACAGGAAGTGTAGTATTTGCGGCAACAGCGCCTGCAAGGTGAGCCGCCATACCTGCAGCAGCAATTATTACACCAAATCCATTGGCCTCTGCATTCTTCGAAAACTCAGCAGCCTCTACAGGTGTTCTGTGAGCAGAAAGCACTCTAACCTCATAAGGAACGCCGAAGCTCTCTAACATATCTACTGCTTTTTTAACTATAGGTAGGTCGCTATCGCTACCCATTATGATACCAACTTTTTTCATTTCTTTCCTCCTGTGCTTTGTGTCTAATTGAGCCAAGGCACCTAACACCCAGCCTTTTAGGCAGGTTCAGGTTTAAATGCTTTGACTAGCTAAAAACAAAAGAGCGCACTTGACCCTTAAAGTTAAGTGCGCCCAGACGGTCGGCTAAAATATCCTTTGTTCCACAGTGGTTATCCACTTTTTCCGTCAGTCGCAAAGGATATAAAACTTTGACTAAATTATAGCATACACCGTTATATTTGTCAACAAGACAATATTACTTATTTTACCATAAAATTCATCAAATTTATGTGAAATAATTTATAATATTTCATCAAAAGAATTGATATAGCAACTGACAGTATTTTTAATTTCTTCGGTATCTTTTGATGAACTGGCATCATAAACACCGACTGTAAACATATTTGCAGATTTTGCGGTTTTAAGTGCCACAATATTATCATCAAAAAAAGCGATATCTTCGACGCTACAGCCTATCTTCTTTGCGGCAAGTCTATAAATTTCGGGATTGCTTTTGACAGTAGAAAAATCCTCACAACTCCAAGTTTCATCAAAAAGAGAAAGCAGCCCTAATCTTTCAAGGCAAGGCTCAAACATAATTCTCGGACTTGCTGTTAGAAGATATATTCCCTTTCCCTCTCTTTTTAACTTTTGTAAATATTCTTTTGCAAATTCTTTTGCGGGTATTTCATCTCGATATTTCGGAAGAGCAAACTTATCCATTTCCTTTTTCATTTCTTGCTTTTCCATTGTAACAGGAAAGTTTTTAATATAATACTCAATTGTACCCATATCACCAAGCGGTGTTATTATCTGCAAAAGTCCTTCAGGCGCTCTTATACCCTGCATTTCTAACAATCTTAAAACCTTAGCACTCCAAGTGGGCATAGAATCTACGAGTGTGCCGTCAAAATCAAATAGATATGCTTTTTTATCATTTAATTCACTTTGCATAATGCACCTGCTTTTATAAATAATCATTGCAAAAATAATTATATCATTCATAGAAAATTTGTCAACCAAAACAAAACACCAAGTCAGATGACTTGGTGTTTTGTTAGTTGCTTTTCGGGGATAGATATTATCTATTCTAAGAAAGGAGGGTTGGAGTGAAATTAAAGCGAAAATTTTTAAAAAGCAATTTTTTCTATCCCCAAAGTATTATAAGAAAATACTATTTTCGGACAAATCTAAATATGTTAAAAAGTACTTGTGGTGAAGAACGGTTTCCAATCAAGACAACCCACAGGGGTATCATCATTTTCACGACAGAACATATCAAGCACCGGCTCGTCTAACTGTTCAATTTTATTTATTTCACCGTTTATGAAACGTTGTAATATTTCTTTACAATGTGTAATGCGCTTGATTAAACCGCCTATACGGATATCGTGAACCTCAAAGCCATAAGAAAGGTTTTCAATCATCCAACGCTTTTCAAAGGATTTATAGAAAATCTCTAATTTTTCTATTACCTTATCGTATACAGGTTTGCATCGGGAGCCTCACCTGTTATCATAACAATATCGAGATATAAATCGCCTAGCACTTTTACAATATTTTTAAGACGTGCATAAAAATCGGCAGTGGGACCCATTGTAACCGCCAAGGATAACTCGTGCTCGCCTTTGGTAAGATAAAATAAATATGGCTCTTCCGTTTCGTCTGCAAACGCTTTGAAATTCCAACCAGTATCATAACCAAAACCGATATTTGCAACTTCCGCAAACGGAGTATAACCGTAAACTATAATAAAAGTTTAAAATGAATGCACAAAAAATACAATGTATATAAATATGGTAAATATGGAAAATAATATTTTTTGCAACTCCATTTTTATCCATTGTTTTTTGTTCAAAACACGCTGTAATCCATCAAAAAAAGACTCCATACTTATCCAAAAAAGATAGAATGTAGTCTTTTCTTATACATTTTCAATTAATTCGTACAAAAGCAAATCAAACCGCTTTAGTCTAAAGTATTATTTTTAGGATTTCCTCCAATTTATTTACCTTATAATCACAAAGCTCGCCAACGCCTGATTTTTCGATATTTCCGCCGCCGATACCGACACAGGAAAAACCGGCAAGTTTTATTGAAACAACTCCTGCAGAGCTATCCTCAATACCGATAATCTTGTGTCTTCGCTCAAACGGAATACCGAGTCCCACCCTTGCGGTTTCGGCATAGAGCCAAGGGTGAGGCTTAGGCGCTAACTCACCGAGAGTGCCTGTCTGCCCTTTTCTTAATGCCTGACCTGCTGTGATAATAGCATCGTAAAACTCTACGGGATCGCCCATATCAAGCTGTCTGAAAGCAGAAATAATTTCGGGCATAGCCTTTTCATAAAGACCGCTTGTTACAAGACCAATCTTTATTCCCTCTTTTTTTACGGTGGTAAGAAATTCTTTAAGACCGGGTGCAGGCGTAAAAGCATCCTGCTTACCTCTGCCCTTCATAATTTCGCTCATTTCGTGATTTACGATTTCAAAATAATACTGACGCGCAGTTTCAAGCGATGCACCCTTAGCATATTTATCAATCATATACTGCAAATGCTCTGAAACACTGTGACCCGAAATAAAAGGCTCGTCCTCCGCTTCCCTTTTGAAATTGCTGTTAGAAAGAAGTCTCGCGGCGGTCTGCTCAATCACCCACATCCAGAAACTCTCAGAATGAACGCTAGTACCGTCAAGGTCCATTAAAATTGCCTCTGCCTTAGGTTCAAAGCGAGTCTCATACATAGGGTAAAGTGCGGGATAACCGAGAGCGCTTTTAACATAGCAAAGTTTTTTATCTTCGAACTCAATTATATCAATTTTTTTATCCTCGGGAGTAAGAATTTTTCTTACTCCCTGTTCGCCTACTTTATAAAAATCACTCTTATTTATCTCAAGCATTATAATACCTCAACTGTGTAAATCTTACCCTTTTGAACGCTGAATTTAACAATATTTTTATCACTTTCTAGCTTTTCGTTTCTTCTACCGTCAAGCTTTACAGAGTAAGCCTCGCTAAAGTCAAAACCTAGGTTAAGCTTTGCATCAACCGTCTCTTCGGTTGGATTATAAAGTCTTATAAGCACTGTATCATTTTCAGACTTTGTTACCGAGCTTAAAACAAGGTTTTTACCCTCGATTTCAACAAAACTCTTTTCGGTAGAGAACATACCGTCCTGCTTGCCAATTTCACAAACCTTGAGCGGCGCTGTAAATGCTAAAGCCTCGTTGTAGAGGTTAGCTTTATCCCACTTATCTGTGTGAGGCATAAATGCATATCTGTAAGTAAACTCACGAAGTGACTGTGAGCTTTCATCTCCAGGATATTCCATCCACAAACGGTTATCACAGGCAATTCTTAGTCTTGTGCTACGAACAAGACCCATAGCAATAGTCTGATTTTCGCTATCCTCTAAAATCTCGTAGTCCTTAGTGGCATCACTTAAAATAGCAAAGCCGTTGTTATCGTCTGCTAAATCGCACCATAATTGGAACGGATGACGTGCAAGCTCGTTACCTCTTACATCTCCGTCAACCGATGGTCTTACAGGATATTCTGCTACCATAAATGAGCCTTCTGCATAAGTTTTTTCTGCGTTTATTCCTGTTGGCATACAAACCTTTAAATAGTGGTCCTTAGCCTTATTGTCGATATTTGTAACAACCTCAAGATGCTTTGCACCTTTTTTGAGTGTCATTTCAACGTGAACAGGAATTTCAACCATATTTTCACTTCTGAGCTGTTTTGCAAAATCGTATTCCTTAGGGACCGACATCTTATAATCAATGCTGAATTTAACAGCCAAAGGACCATTAACGGTAGTAGCAACTACTGCATTTGCGCCGAGGCTAGAAATAATACGATCACATGGAATATTGTCGTAAGACCACATATTACCTCTGTCACCCAAATCGAGCAGATAGTTTAGATTTTCATAAACCTTGCCTGTCTTTTTATCGGTGATATTTACTGTACCGTCGGGATTAACCTTTACGCGAATAAACTCATTCTGAGCCTCGTTTACACCACAAAGCATATTGTTGCTTAAAATTCTAGGAGCATCCCAATCCTCATGAGGATATGGATATATATTCTTTTCTGCCCACTTGATTTTAAAGGTCTTATAACCCATTGCAGGAATATTTTCAGCCTCAAAATAGAGGTGAACTTTGTTGCAGTAATATGGCATATTACGGCTTCGTGGATGATAAATACCAGCACGTACGTTAGTTTGTCTTTCAACCTCCTGCACCTTAACAGGATTGCCATTCATATCCTCGATAATAACATATTTTAGAATTATATCGCGAGGTATATCAACATAAGCCTCAACAACCTCACTTCTCTCAAACGAAGACGGGTTATGAACAGCCAAGAAATACTCAGTATCGCTAACAGCAGAGGTGTTTATCTCCTTAGTAATATTTTCAAGACCCTTTCTTTCCAAACCCTTAGCGATAATGCCTGCCTGCTGTAACCTTGCCATTTCGCCGTCAACTAAGGTCTTAGGTCCTAAGCCGTGCATTGAGTCGTGAGCGTGACTTTGGAAGAGTAATTTCCAGGTCTTTTCAAAATATGTATCGGGATATTTTGAAAGACCGTGTTTCCAACTAAGTGTTGATAACGGCTCAGCATATCTTACAAGGGTGTTTTCAGCGTGAGAGTTTTCTATCATAACCTCAGGATGTGATGAGAATACGTCGGTATGGATACTGCCAACAGGGCCATCACGCATAGGTCCTTTAACTGTATCTAAATCCTTTACATCCCTTAATTTTTCTTTTAGTTCACTAAGATAATCTGTAAGGGTTGAATGAACTATTTCAAGCTCACCTTCAAATTCCTTTTGAAGATCTTTTATAATTTCAGGAGTTAGTGGATGCGGCTCGGTAAAGTCTGTACCCTCGAACATAAGTACACAGTCAGGTGCGGCAGTACCCTCAACAGTTTTTAACGCCCTTTCCATACCCTTGCGAAGATTTTCGGGATGGTATGAGGTTTCAGGGTCTAAAATATCGTAGAACCAACCATAATCGTCAGGATTTGCGGTATGGAATACCTTGCCAAAATCACCCCAAGTATACTGCCAATCTTTATGCCAAGCATCCTTATCGTAAACAATCGGAATATGACCTGCAAAAAAGAAATTCCAACGTGCCTCAGGTCCTAAGTGAGACGCTAGAGCCTTTGTTCCGTCGGGTGACTCCCAAATAAACTCGTGATACTTAGACTTTTTAGGGTCCATATATTTATAGAAAATAATAGAATCTATATCGAAATCCTTATATATCTGTGGAAGCTGACCTATCTGACCAAATGAAAATACATTGTAACCGCATTTAAGAGGCTCACCGTATTTTTTGCACTGCTTTACGCCATATTGCAAATTTCTTACAACGCTCTCACCCTGAATCGGTGCACAGTCGGGCAAAGTAAACCAAGGGCCTATTTCAAGTCTGCCCTCTTTTACATATTTCTTCACTGTTTCCTCCATCTCAGGACGGATTTCAAGGTAATCCTCGATAAGAGTTAGTTGACCGTCACAAAGGAATGAGCGATAGTCAGGCTTTGCCTCCATAATCTCAAAAAGATTATCGAAGAGGTCTACAAGTCTCATTCGAGTTCTCTCAAATTCCCAACGAAATTCTCTATCCCAATGGGTATATGTAACTATATGTACCTTTTTCATATTGCCGCTCCTTTATAATTTTTATTTAATTATATCATTTTTGTAATGTAATTTCTTATGCTGTTAAAAATATAAATTTTGTTCACACGATATTTTTATGCTAAATATTATTGTATTATTATATCAGTACGATATTGACATATTACGGCAATTAATATAGAATAGTTACGGGGTGATGATATGATGAAGCCTATTTTACAGTTATCCGACACCGAAATAGATATAGCAACGGGTTTTCGTTGCCGTTCTGTATGGGGAAATAGCGAAAATTTTCAAATGCATTATCACGATTATTATGAAATTTTCCTAACCCTCTCGGACGATGTAATACATTTTGTTAATAGCAAAAAATTCATTTTAAAGAAAAACACATTGGTTTTTATCCGCAAAAACGACACCCACTATTATTCAAAATCGGTAAGAAACGAGCTTTCTTTCATCAATATCGCCTTTTCCGAGGAGATACTTTTATCTATGTTTTCGTTTTTGAGTGACGGATTTTATTCTAAAGAATTGCTAAAAGAAGAATTTCCTCCAAGCATCATACTTGATGACTCTGATAAAAACTGGTTATTACATCAAATAAGTAAGTTGAATTCAATACAGCTTGAGGATATAAAAACACAAAAATATAAATCCCGTGTTTTATTATTTCAGATTTTTACAAAATATTTTTCAAAGTTTGCAAACGAATCTCTCCTCACCGCAAAGGAAATTCCGCTTTGGCTTCAACATTTAGATAATAAAATGCACAAACTTGAAAACTTTTCAAAATCGCCCGAACATATGGTAATTTTGAGTGGAAAATCAAGAGCGCATTTAGGCAGAACGCTTCAAAAGCATTATGGCAAAACAATACCTGAATATATAAACGATTTACGGCTGAATTACCTTGCAAATTCGCTTATAAACACTGACCTACCTATTTTAGATTTATGCTTTGAGTGTGGCTTTGAAAATATAAGCTGGGCATATACTCTGTTCAGAAAAAAATACGGTTTATCCCCTTTGAAATTTAGAAATAAGCATTTATATTTATAAAATCACCCTCTTTAAATCGATGCGTTATATACGAATTCAAGATAGATGCGATACAGCCACAACCTGAACCGCCGAATGTACATCCTGATTTTTTAAATCATATATTATAATAAAGTAAAAAGCTGCAAGTAAATACATGCAGCTTTTTATATTTATATATGACTTTATTTAAAATGATAAATCTCTATAAAAGATCATCAACTAAATACGCATTGGTTGCGGCAGTTTTTCCTGTTGGACCTACAACTACCACGCGAACATAAATACATTCTTTAGAAAGCTTAAACTCAGCCTCATTAATAAAGGTATCAGGCGGTGCGGTTACGAATTTTCTACCATCACCACGGGCGGCAGTATAAAATAAAATCGCCTGTGCATCCGATGTTTTTATGTGAACGGTACCGTCCTCGGAATATAACTCGTATATTTCAGGGCCTCTTGAGGCATAAAAGTCCCCTCTTAACAAGGCATCCGTTACGACTTTATACTCGAGTTTTTCTGCCTTTATCATAGTCCACGCAAATCCTGATGTTTCAAGGCTGTGGCTATCGTCTCCGCCGACACAGTGAATATGCTTGCCCTGTCTTAATAAGTCATCGTATGCCTGCGAGTCGTCGGTCCAATCTCCGTTATATATCTCAACCGCGTGCATATTGTTATATTTTGAATAAATGGGATAGTTTTCCAAAGCAACGTTTGGATGATTGTAGACTGTATAAAATCCCTTTTGGCGCGCCTCAAGAAGCATCGCACTTATACACTCACCGGTAAAATATCTTTCAAAATCAGGGAGTGTATCATCATACTTTATAAGATGACGGTATTTAGGTGCATTTGCATACAAGTATTTTTCCCTATGATAGCAAGGGCAAATAAGATTATCCTTATCTAGAGCAATAAAATTAAGGTGAGTAGAGTCTTGATTTATCCAACCGCTACGCATCTCACCGTTGATTTCTACCTCAAGTCCGTTTAGTGCCAAAAAAGTTTCATCAGATAAATATGAACGGTCAACAAAAACATCGTGGTCGGTATAGGCAACGATAGAATATCCTTTATTTTGGAATATTTTTTTAACTTCTTCCGGTGTATCTATACCGTCTGACATATTGGTATGTGCATGTAAATTTGCTTTATAAAAGTTACCTGTTTCAGGTAAAAGATACTTTCTCATTAAATCAATCCCCAAATAGTAAATTATCGTTTAGTCAATTACGGTTTCTCTAACAATATTTTTATCGGTAAAAACATCGCTCTTGGTTAAAGCCTAACGGACAACCGTCACTATTTCTGTTAGCACGGTAAACGCGCTTAATATCTATTGTGTATACACCGTTTTGTTGTGATGCTATTGTTGCTCCATTAGCATTAAGGAAAGATGTAAAGAAATTTTTGCTAGAATATTCACCTGGTGTATATACTATCTCAGGATAATAATCTTCGTTTACAGGTGTAATAACACGCAAGGTTGTTGGCTGTAAGAAATACTGTTGTTTTCCTTCACTATCGAGGCACAACTCGTTTTGGCTTAAATATTCTGCTGTTTCGTTTAAGAACTGATTACGATATTCTTCGGGCTGTGTTGCAAACCAAGTTATATCGTCAAAGCCCCATGTATAAGCATCGTTTGGTGTGGCAACGCCGAGATGTTCACTTGCACCATAATTATCAAACTCAACAAGTGTAAAGTTTTCCTCAACTTCAAAGCCTAACGGATGCACACCGCCTGCGCTCTTTCCCACAGGAGAAAATGCATCTTGAGTGTAGTGTAATACCTGGGCCTTTAAAACGCCGTCTTCATTAACGGTTTCATTAGGCAAGATAGCGGCACTCTGCACATCAAACACTAGGTTATTATCAACTTTAATTCCTGTAGAATTTGTTGCAATATGACAATCGAATAAAGCTAATCCTCTGCGAGCGTTAACATTAGCATATGCTCTTGCCTTATCTAAAAGTGTCTGCCAATGGTTAGCATTAGTTGTGTCATAACCCATCATCATTTCTGCCTGACCCATATGGAAAGCTTCATAACCTGCATCAATGTAACGAGTAATCATATAGTAAAAATACATTTTGGTTTCAAGCTGGGTTATGTCAGGCACACCTGAATTATCATTGCCCCAACGACCAACTCCTATATTTATACCGTCTTCTGTTATTGTACCTGTTGGGAAAGTAATTGCTTCCCAATTGAAATTACGATTTTGAACCTCTTGACCAAAAGCCTCAAAAACATAATCAGGAACAGCTATGTTATTTACAGTATCTCTATAAACAATTTCAAAAATACCTGCCTGCAAAATTATTTCTGCATCAGCTTCATGTACCTTTTCTGCACTTTCTTTTGCCATAGCAAAGTGATTTTCTATTTCCTCTGAGGTTAAATTACCATTCCAAGAAAGCATAGCTGCACGACCTATGAACTTAGCACCTATTCTTCTTAAAAAACGTAAGTCCTCATCAAAAATTGGATTAGCATCTCTCTCAACGCAAAAGCCTTGATGTGTAACTGCGCGAGAAAGATAGTTACGCAAAACTTCCTTGCTCATTTCTCCGTTTTGAAATTCAAAGCCTGTTGAAGAATCTGCTTGGGATTCTAGGGTTGTAGCAGCTACACCAAGGGTTGATGTAACAAGAATTGCAACAACCATCATTATTGACAATAAAACGCAAATTCTCTTTTTAAACATAAAAAGTGATCCTCCTTATAAAGATTTTTATTGTTTTACAATTTAAGGGTAAACGCGGTTTTAACGTTGTGTAACGGCTAAATCAAAAACGACGTGCGCACCTCCTCTGAAAAATCAGCATTATAAACTTGTATAAAAAATCAAAAAAGATGTATTTACATCACATATACAAGTATTGAAATTGTCAGGAAATTCCAACTGATTTCATTTGCAATTTTAACAATATTTCATTTCTATTTTAAAGTTATCATAGGAGTATTGCACTTGTCAACACAATATTGCTATATCCAAATCAAAAAGTTGTATATTTGTATAAGAATAATATATTATTCAATATTATTAAAAAGCAAATTATTAACTTCTGTGGCAATTTTTATTGTATTTGGTCAAGAAAATCACTTTAACTCTTTCATCTGTATCAATTCCTTGAAAATACTTAATAATAAAATTAGTTTTCAAGCAATATAAATCACCCTAGATAGATGGGAATACACCATCATCTAGGGTGTGATTTTTTTCGTTTAAACACATAGACTGAATTCAAATTCTGATATTTACTAGATGGGCTATTGAAGGTATGCTTTCACCCTGCATAGAGGAGGTTGGTGACATAAGTGCGCCAGTTGACATAAACAGAATGTTTTTAAATTGTCCCTCTTCAAAGCGATGCATTATATACGAATTCAAGATTGATGCGCTACAGCCACAACCTGAACCTCCCGAATGCACATCTTGCTTTTCTAAATCATATATCATCATACCGCAATCAGTATGACGGCAACGTATATCAAACCCATCTCTTGACATCAGCTCATATAAAAGGTCTGTACCAACTCTACCCAAATCACCTGTAAAAATAATATCATAATCCTCTGGTGTTGTATTTGTATCCTGGAAAAAGGCTATCAGAGTATCTGCTGCAGCAGGTGCCATTGCCGCACCCATATTGTTGGCATCTTTTACACCCAAATCAACTATTTTACCAAAGGTGATTTTATCTATATATGGTTTGTTTTCTGCTATTGCTAAAACAGTTGCACCGGCGCCTGTTACTGTTCTTTGGGCATTTGGTGTACGTTGCGAGCCATATTCGAGTGGAAACCTATATTGACGCTCGGCAGAGCAAAAATGCGACGAGGTTACTGATACTGTTCTATTGGCGGCACCTGAATCGATAGCGAGGGAGGCTACCGACAAGCCTAGCGCCATAGTTGAGCAAGCGCCATATAGCCCTATAAGCGGTATTTCCATACCTTTAAGCCCAAAAAAGCTTCCAATACATTGATTTAAGAGATCGCCTGCAAATATTAAATCTATATCCGTTTCAGCAAGATTAGCTTTTCTTAGTGCTGTTTCAACTGCGATTTTTTGAAGTCGGCTTTCCGCCTTTTCAAAGCTATCTTCACCAAAACGGCAGTCATTATCATAGGCATCAAATTCATAGCCTTTCGGTCCTTCGTGTTCTTTTTTACCTACAACGCTTCCGTATCCTATAATTGACGGTTTGTTATTCAAAATTATCGTTTTTTTCCCTATTCTTTCAGCCATAATTTTCTCCTTAAAGTTTTTAATTAGTTTTACCGAAAGAATTATTCATATACACTTAAAGGCTTGACCGATTGGTCAAGCCTTTTAAATTACTGTTTTTTCATTTGTCTTAAAAAAAGTAAAACTGCGGCGCTAAGCAAAACAACGCTATACCCTAACACCCACCATAAATGAGTAAAAATGTCAGCAAAGTTGCCTGAAAGAACAGCTCGTTCCATATCCACAGCGTGCACAAACGGCAAAGCGTAGGCTATCTTTTTGAAGGTACCACCGATAAGGTCTAAATCGAACCAAACGCCCGAAAGCCATGCTGAAAGGTTTGTAAGCAGAGCGCCGCAAACACCGCCCACCTGCTTATCGTTTAGTATGCTTCCGCAAAGAAGTCCTAAAGAAATATAAAGTATTGCTACAGGGATTATAAAAAACACTGCATACAAAACATTTATTGTTATTTTAAGTCCTAAAACTATTGCAACTATATAGCAAACTATACATTGGATAATTGCTATAGGCAAAATGGGAAGTGTGTAACCTAGAATGAAATCAAGTGGCGTCAGCGGTGTTGTGTAAAGGCGCTGTAAAAAAGAAGTGCCTCTATCCTTTGCAATAATGGTAGCTGAAAATAGCGACATAAATGAAAGCCCGAATATTGTAATACCCGGTGTTAGATGCGCAATTTGGAACAGAGGTACAGGAACATTCGCCTGTATTGCGCTAAGCAATAAAATCAGCACCGTCGGAAAACCGAAGCCAAAGCCTAGATTTATAGGGTCACGCAGTATTTCTTTAGTATTGCGATTGGCAAATGCTAACATTTTCATTTACGCTTCCCCCTTTGCAATACGAACAAAAGCCTGTTCAAAACTATCTGTATTTGCAGTCTTTTTTATCTCATCTGCAGTAGCGCAAATAAGTAATTTACCGTCCTTCATAATTGCTATGCGGTCGGAAAGCGCTTCTGCTTCCTCCATATAATGTGTTGTGAGAATAATTGTTATATGTCCCTTTAAGGAGCGTATAATCTCCCATAAATCACTTCTGACTATTACGTCAAGGCCAAGCGTTGGCTCATCAAGAAATAGAATTTCAGGGTCACTTATGAGTGCCATAGCAATACTGAGTCTTCTTTGATAACCGCCCGATATTCTTGATGTTTTTTTATCTAATATAGGCCCTAGCCCTAACAAATCTGTAAGCTCTTGTATTTTTTCTTTTTGTTTATCCTTATTAAATCCATAAATACCACATATAAGCTCTAGGTTTTCACGTGCAGTAAGACCTAACGCTACCGCTGTTTCCTGTGGCGAAACAGCTATTAAAGATTTTACCTCTATGGTGTCTTTAGTGATACTTTTTCCGTTTAAAAAAGCATCACCGCTAGTAGCCCTTGTTAAACAAGATAACATTTTTATAGTAGTTGTTTTACCGGCTCCGTTAACGCCTAGCAAAGAAAACAACTCACCCTTTTTAACCGATAGTGTTAAATTATCTACAGCCGTTAATTTTCCATATTTTTTTGTAAGGTTTTCTATTTTTATAGCATCCATAGCTAATCCTCTATTCTGTACTGTTTTTTAAGGCCTAGATAAGAATCTGTAAGCATTTTACTAACAAATTCCCAATCTAAATCAAGAAAGTTTGTCGCAAACATAGTTGCAATTCCGTGAACATATACCCACATTTCAAGATGAAAAAGAGTCGCTCTTTCACTTTCAAGACCTGTATTTTTTTGTACTATATTTGCCATATTACTAAAAAGGTCTGCTTCTTTAGGTATACTTTGGTCTGAGCGATCACACATAAACAGAAGCTTAAAAAGCTCTTTTTCTTCTTTTGCAAATCGAATATAAGCCATACCACTTGCTTTATATACAGGATACTCTCCTTTTTCAGTCTCTCGCTTAATATATTCGTTGCAAAGCTCGTTGGCTTTTTGACCTACAGCAAGGCGCAGATCACTCATTGTTTCAAAATTCGAAAAAATTGGTTGTGTAGAACAATTAAGCGTAGCGGCTATATTTCTTGCGTTTATAGCGTCTACCCCACGCTTTTTCACAATTTCAACTGCGATATTAATTATGTCCTCTTTTGTTATTTTAACCTTAGGCGGCATACTAACCCTCCATAATATATCTATTGTTATATATCATCTGTTATTTTATCATTATATTCTTTTAATGTCAATAGATTTGAACACAAAAACGCCCTGTTTTAGCTGAAACAGGACGTTTTTAAAAATTAAATTATTTTTTAAAAAATGCTACTACGACTGCACCCGGACCTGCATGTGTACCTATAACACTGCCAACAGTTGTATAACGCACCTCTTGTAAATTCCCCTCCCAAATGTGCTTACTATCCTCAATATATTTCAGTAGCAGCGCATCTGATATACCGCTGTAGCCTAACAGTACAGGTTTTGTAAAGTCTATGCCGCCTACCTTGTCAATCTCTTGCACTAAAAGGTTATTTCCCATCTTAGAGCCACGAGCCTTTCCAAGCATATTAATTTCGCCGTCAATCACCGAGAGAACAGGTTTGATATTTAATACACCACCTGCAAAGGCTACCGTCTTTGAAATTCGACCGCCTTTTTTTAAATATTCAAGTGTATCTACTAAGGCAATTACAACAATCTTTTTCTTTTCTTCTTCAAGTGCATCGGCTATTTCCTTGGCACTCTTTCCCTCGTCTAACATTCCGAATGCCAACTCGATTAGAATACCGCTACCCATAGCTGCACTTGTACTATCTACCACATAGATATTTTCATACTCTGTGGCTGCAATAACTGCACTTTGATATGTGCCCGAAAATTTCGAAGCAAGGGTGATAACAACCGCTTCCTCACCTGCTTCCCTTGCCTTATCAAATTCTTTAATAAAAGCATCGGGAGTAGCCTGGCTGGTACTTGGCAAAACATCACTTTCAATAAGCTTTTCATAAAAGGTTTTGTTGTCAATTGTAACGCCGTCTATATACTCATCATCACCAAAACGAACGGTTAGAGGAATGGTATATACTCGATTCTTTATTTCAGGCACTAAATCGGCTGTTGAATCTACAATTATTCTTGTTTTCATAAATTTCTCCTAGTCTTTAAAGGTGAGGCTACAAGCAAACATTATATCGCCATTGTCATTTATTCCTTTCGCAAGTGAACTACTTCCCTCTTTAGTATTATAGATATGAAGTCTTGTTCCCTCTAGCACTTCCTTACGGTAATCAATCTGGAATATTTCTAATATATCGTTTTCTGTGGGAGTTATAGCATCAATCACATAGTTTGCATACTTAGTATTGTTGACATGATTATTTACATCAAGCTCACTAAAGCCTGCATTAATAACACGCGGTATACCTGATGCTTCAAAATCGCGAATTTTAGAAAGCTTATCCTCAAACATTATTTCTGTTTTAAAACCCTCCGTAAACGGATATAAATTGGGGTCGGCAATTAAGCGACGCTTTTCGCTGTGCATAATAACCCATTCAGAGCTACCTACAATCAACTTCTCACCTGTCTCGTTTTCAATACAATATTCTCTGCGATAGCTTAATCTGTTAGGCGCCAAAGGCCATGTTTTAACAATCACCTTTTGATAACTTTTTGGATTAGATATAATTTTAAATTTAATTCTTGTAAGCACCCATAAATACGAGCGTTTAATCAACGAATCAAAGCCAACACCAATTTCAATAGCGTGCTGACCTGCCGCATCCTGAAAAAGCTCTAATACTGCAGATGGTTTAATCCGATTATATTTATCAAAATCACTGGTTCTCAAGCTGTATTCTTTTTGCCATAAGGTGTTCATTTTTGCTTATCTCCATTCTTTGAAACCATTTCCAAACTTTCGCTGATAATAGAAAGACTACGATAAAAAGCAAGCCTTTCGTCCTCAGTAAGACCTGTGCTTATCTCCTCTAAAACGCCGGATATTTTATCGGCTATCTTTTTTCCAACCGTTAATCCTTTGTCGGTAAGCACAAGTGGCGCCTTATATCTTTTTGCACTCTTTGATTCACAGATTAAATATCCGTTATTTTCAAGATATTCTAGAGAGCGTGATATTGTAGCCTTATCCTCCTCACAACGCTCGCAAAGGTCGGTCGCAGTTATATTATTTGCAGAATACAGATAATACAGACAAGATACCTGTGCACTTCTAAGGTTATATTCTGCCATTTCCTGATTTTTTATTTTCCTGATATTTCGACTAATACGGTTAATTAAAACAGTAAATGTTTCAAATCTTTCTTGCATTATATCCCCTCACAAAATCACTTGTTGAGATTTCAACAAACAAAAGTATATCATAAACTTGTTGAAACGTCAACAAGTTATAAAAATGTTTCTTCCCTGTAACTAAAAAACTCCTTGAGAAATCTCAAGGAGTTTTTTCTATTACGATAATAAAAAGCGGGCTAAGGTTGTTTTACTTTGATACAATAACCTTTTATATAAAAATTTAATATTATTTTTTCAAAGTTATTGATTTTGTAATTTATATATTGTATAATATTATTGTACTTAGTTCAAAGCTAGAACTAAGTCTGCAAAGCATTCAATTTTGGACTAAAGCGTTTGCATAAAATATCTATCTATAACACCGGTAGCTGAAAATGCATTCTTACTTTCGGGTGTGATTATTGATGGTAAAACTTTGACGGGATGCGCTTTAGTAATTATAGAGCGATTATTTATTTCAAGCTGTATTTTTTCAAATAAAAGTTCAGAACGGTAATTAAGTTCTCCAAAAATTATTATGGCATCAAGGTCAAAAAGATTTATCGCATTCACTATTCCGCTAGAAAAATATTTCGCAATTTCGTCTACTATCCTGATTGCCTCTTGCTTATTATCAAACGCTTCATCAATCAATTGCGTATAAGAAGATAAATTATACTTTTTCTTTATTGCGTTTTTTGTTATATAATTTTCAAAACATCCCCTATTTCCGCAACTGCATAAGGGACCGTTTATATCAATGGTTGTATGTCCGAGTTCGCCTGAAAAACCCGCACTACCTCTATAAACATTTCCTTTTTGTATTATAGCAGAGCCCACACCGTTATCTACAGCTATAAAAAGGTAGTTATCAATTTTCAAAGGACGTTTACAATGCTCATACATAGCCATAAGTACCGGCACATTGTTTACAAAAACAGGGAAATCGGTAATTTTTGAAAAATACTTTTTTACATCAAAATTATGAAATAATGCAAAATTCGGCGGCGTTAAAATAAAACCTTTTTTATAATCAATAGGTCCGGGTGACGCTACCCCTATTCCAACACATAATTCTTCTGATACACCCTGTTCCTTCATAATGGCAAGTCCTGTTGTGTATGCCCATTCAAACACCTTTTCAGGCGAATCAAAAGTGTTTATATTTATACTTTTGCTACCACAACACTCAAGTTTTAAGTTTACTATACAAACGTTAACTTCTACACGGTTTAAAAAAATTCCCATTGCATAACGGTGGTTTTTAACAATATCAAGTAATATCGGGTGCCTACCGTAGCTTATGCTCTCAGTTCCGATTTCTATAAGGCTTCCCTCGTCAATCAACTGCTTGGTGATTGTAGTGACCGAAGATTTAGAAAGACCGGTGATTTTGGAAATTTCTGCGCGAGACATAGCCCTCTGCCTTATATGATTAAGAATAAGGCTATTGTTTTCCGCTTTAATAGTATTAACATTGGAACCTTTATGCTTCAAAAAATCACCATCTTCACGTAAAATATCATCACTATTATATAGGATTAAATATTTGTTGTCAAACAAAAAGGAGTTGACGCATTGATTTTAAAATATTTTCATCACGGTTTCAACTATTCTCAGGATGGTCCCGGAAATAGATTAGTATACCACTTACAAGGCTGTAATATGCATTGTCCTTGGTGTTCTAACCCAGAAGGAATGGATATAAACCGTACTGCAAAAGAGAATGATACCGACCAGATTGTTAACGAAATTATATCTTGCAGTCCTATGTTTTTTGACAATGGCGGAGTTACATTTACAGGCGGTGAAGCCACCTTACAGCTCGATGCGGTTTATGATATTATGAAAAAAGTAAAATCTTATGGAATTACAACTGCAGTAGAAACCAACGCAACACAAAAAGGTATTGAAAAATTAGCTGGTGTGTGCGATTACTTTATGATTGATTTCAAACATCCCGATAACGATAAATTAAAAGAAATAACAG
Source organism: Acutalibacteraceae bacterium (assembly GCA_045577835.1). Lineage (GTDB taxonomy): Bacteria > Bacillota > Clostridia > Oscillospirales > Acutalibacteraceae > UBA737. The sequence continues at coordinate 30,969 of JAZNJD010000057.1, forward strand.
GTGTTGGAAATCTTCAAACCAAAGAAAACATATTTAAACTTATAAAACTTTGCCATCTTAGTTTAAGAATTCCACTAATACATAATTTTAATGATAATAAAAAAGACCTTGAAGGCTTTATAGAATTTTTCACAGAATTAAGTCGTATAAGTAAGGACTTTGACATTGAACTTTTACCCTATCACGAATACGGAAAAGAAAAATGGGATAAATGTAACAAGGAATATACTGTTACCGACGGATTTGTAAGTAAACAAACTCTTGAAGAGTTCACAAACAAATTAAAACTAAACGGTTTTACCGTAATCAAAACCTAAAAGGAGAGGCTCTTATGAAAATGACAAATGAACACATTATTTCTCTAGCAAAAGCACTTTTTGCCGAACAAAAGCAAACCTTCCGTTTAGATGGTTGGTTGCTTATTAAAGAAATCGAGCACAAATACGCAGAAAGTGTATCAAAACTTCCACCTATAGAACGCAAAGCAGAGTTTTTATGCCATGTAGCAGAAGAACTGCCAATTTCTATCAGCGACCATGCAATATTTGCCGGTACTCAAAACGATGCATTTGCAAGAAGTTATGCTCTTATAAACCCTGCTTTCGAGGTTGAAAGCTTTTCAGGTTATTGCGACCCTACTGCAGTTTTTGATGATATTGAGCCTAATGAGGAATTTACAGAAGAACGTATCAACGCTATGCGTAAGTATGACAGTCAGTCTCCTTATGTTAAAGCCCTGAGCGAAGTATATGACAACGCTCATCCTCTCACAGATGAAGCTACCTTCTTTATCGAGCAGGTTACAGGCCACGTTATTCCCGACTTCCGCCCTGTATTAAAAGACGGCGTTTTATCTCTTATGAAATATGCCGAAGACAAACTAAACAAGGCTTCCGAAGAGGAAAAATCAGGTCTTCGTGCTATGCGTCGTTCTCTTGATGCGGTTCTCATTTTAGCAGAGCGTTATCGCAAACTTGCTTTAGAAAAAGCAGAAAACACAAATGATAATGACATAAAATGCCGTATGACCGAAATTGCCGAAAGACTTGGCAAGGTACCTGCAAACGGGGCTATGACTCTAGCCGAAGCACTTCAAAGCTTTATGTTAATGTGGCAGGTAATGTGTATTGAGCAGTCCCCTAACCCATTCGCATTTTCTGTAGGTAATGCTGACCGTATTTTCGAGCCTTATCGTGCAAAAGAAAACCTTGATCGCGAAACCGCCTCTGCGCTTTTTGGTCATTTGCTCGCCTTTTATAATGTTGCTGATCGTAGTTGGGCTATATCTCAAAACCTTATTGTGAGCGGTAGAGATGTTGACGGAAGCGACCTTACCAACACTATGAGTTACGCCATTATGGATGCTTACTATGAAATGAATTTCCCACAACCTATTCTTTCGGTTAAGCTCCATAAAAACACACCCGAAAAGGTTTATGAAGAAATGGGCAAATTTTTCTTCACTCCAGGTTGTCTTACCCCATCACTCTTCAACGATGATATGGTATTTGCTATGCTTGAAAATAACGGTGTAGACAAGGCAGATTTACCTGATTATTCTATAGCAGGTTGTCAAGAACCTCTTATTATGGGTAAAGATAGTGCGAACACAACTAACAGTTGGCTCAATCTTGGTAAGGTACTTGAACTTACATTAAACGGCGGTTATTCTACTTTAACCGGTCTTAAAACTATCGACGTTGAACAGGAAGATGCTACTTCCCTCCTCACTAATTTAAGAGAACGTTTTTATGCCAATCTAAAATCAATTGTTAAAAAAATGGTTGCCTCTGCAAATGGTGCTTCAAAAGCCCTTTCCCTTTTACCAGTACCTTTCTTAAGTGCTTCTATGGGATGTCTTGAAAAAGGTTTTGATATGCGTGATATAAAAAATCAGGGTACAAAATACAACGGTAGCGGATGTCTTATACACGGCAGCGCTGTTGTTTCTGATTCTTTTGTTGCTGTTGATTGTTTGCTTAGAGAGCGCCCACAAGATGCCGAACGTCTTATTAAAGCCCTTAAAAACAATTTTAAGGGTGATGAAGAGCTTCGCGAGTATTTGCTTTCCTGCCCGAAATTTGGAAATAATAATGACATCGCAGATAAAGAAACCGTTGAAGTTTGCAATAAAGTTGCAGATCTTGTAAACGGTAGTAAAAACTATCTTGGTAATCCGTTCCGTGCAGATTTCAGCACACCTTCTACCCATCTAATTTACGGTTATCAGGTAGGTGCTCTTCCTAACGGTAGACCGGCGAGAGATATGCTAAACTATGGTATCGACCCACTTTATGGCGATGCTTCTATGGGACTCGGTTTCCGCACACTTTCTGTTATGAAATTGCCATTTATGAAAATGGTAGGCGGTTGTGCATCTCATTTTGGTATTGACCCGAAATATTTCACAAGCGATACATACGAAGCTAAAGGCGTTGAATTCAAAAATAAGGTTATATCACCTTTATTCTTTAATCCTCTCTCAAAGAATGAAAATCCTTTCTATCTTTATGTCAACGTAACCACACCCGAAACTTTAAGAAAAGTTCTTGCAAATCCGAAAAAGTATGCACCGAACGGCGTATATATTATGAGAATTCACGGTACTTTTGTTAATTTCCTTGACCTATCTCCTGACATTCAGCAAGACATTATAAACCGACTCGACCCTAACTCAACAGGAGGTATAGAATGTTAAGATTTATTGGTTTAGATATAGGTACAACCACCATTAGCGCTATTGCTATTGATGGTGAAAACGGAAAGGTTTTAAAAGCAATTACTGTGGACAACGACACTGCCATATCTAGCGAAAACAAAGCAAGAAGAATGCAAGACCCTGAAAAAATCAAACAAAAAGTGTTTGATTTGAAAGAACAGCTCGTAAAAGAGTTTGCGCCTATTACCGCTATAGGTGTTACGGGCCAGATGCACGGTATTCTTTATATTGATAAAAACGGTAGCTCGGTAAGTCCGCTTTATACCTGGCAGGATGCTTCGGGTAGTTTACCATACAAAGATAGCACCTATGCTCATTATCTTTCAGAAAAGAGCGGTTATCCATTAGCTTCCGGATATGGACTTGTGACAGATTTTGTGAACCGAGATTTAAATGAAATCCCGAAAAATGCAATTACACTTTGCACCATCCACGATTATATTTCTATGTCACTTACAAACAAAACTTCGCCGTTAATACATACAAGCGATGCCGCAAGTCTTGGTTGCTTCTCACTTAAAAACAAGAGTTTTGATAAGGATGCTATAAAGACACTTGGACTTGATTACAGCTTTTTGCCCGAAGTTACTGCAGAGAACGCAATTTGCGGTCTTGACTGCAACGGTATTCCCGTATCGGTGGCTATAGGCGATAATCAGGCTAGTGTTATGGGGTCTATAAAGGGCGAAGGCTGTGCCCTTGTAAATATAGGCACCGGCAGTCAGGTATCGGTTCTTACAACTAAACCCTGTGATTTTTCCGAGGGTGAAGTTCGTCCGCTCACACGAGATAATTTTATGCTTGTTGGCGCTCCACTTTGCGGCGGACGTTCTTTTGCTTTACTTCATAACTTTTTTAAGGAATGTGCCAAGCTTTTTGGCGGTGATACAACCAAAATTTATTCGGTTATGGATGCTATTGCTGAACAGGAAAAGGATAACCACTCCCTTAAAGTTGATACCCGTTTTTGCGGAACTAGAAAAAATCCATCAATAAAAGGAAGTATTAGTGATATTACCGACACTAATTTTACTCCTGCACAATTTGTAAAAGGCTTTTTATGGGGAATGGCGGATGAACTTTATACACTTTATGCCGCAATGTTGCCACTGACAAATATTCCTGTAACAAGTATCGCAGGTTCAGGAAATGCAATCAGAAAAAGCCCTGTTTTAAAAGAATATTTAGAAGAAAAATTTTCTCTTCCACTTAATATTCCTGCCCACAGAGAAGAGGCTGCATTCGGTGCGGCATTATTTGCTGCCGCCGCTTGCGGAAGTTATGAAAGCATATCTCAGGCACAAGAAAAACTTGTACATTATCTTTAGAGGTGAAAAATATGCCTAATATAAATCAACCTTTATTTTTCAAACAAAACCGTGTATGGAGAATTTACACCGGCGGCGCACAGTTTGCAAAGTTTTTTGGTGATGATTCTACCGAAGGCTACTACCCTGAGGAATGGGTATGCTCTTGCGTTAAAGCACTTAACGAGGGTAGTGATGTTTATAACGAAGGTATTTCTCAACTCGAAAGCGGTGAATATTTTCACGATGTTTTAGCCGAATATAAAACAGAGCTCTTAGGAGAAAACCGTGATGAGCTAGGTGTGCTTGTTAAATTTTTAGATAGTTCAATAAGGCTACCTTTGCAGGTGCATCCCGACAAAGCATTTTCACGCAAATATTTTGACAGTGAATACGGAAAAACTGAATCTTGGATTATTGTTGGCACAGAAAAGGATGCATGTATATATTTCGGTTTTAACGCAAAATACACAACAGAACAATTAAGAGCCGCTTTTGAGAAGGAAGACGATACCGAGCTTTTATCAATGATGAACCGTATTCCTGTAAAAGTTGGTGATGTTTTCTTAATACCGGGCAGAGCAATACATGCTATAGGTAAAGGTTGTCTGCTTATTGAGGTACAAGAGCCTACCGATTTTACAATTCAACCCGAAAACCGTTGCGGTGAATATATTTTAAGTGAAAACGAAAAATATCTAGGTCTTAACCCTGACGATGCATTTAAATGCTTTGATATGGACTTTATAGGTTTAGAAGAAATTGAGAAACGCAATCTGCGTTCCACACCGAAAAGAGAGGGCAACCTTGAAAGACTTATAACCTATGAACAGACCCCTTGTTTTGCAGTCAACAGATACTACATAGATGAAAAAACCGCCCTACCCTGTCCATCGATTTATGTCGTATCAAACGGTAAAGGAATATTAAGTTGCGGTGATTATACACGTGAAATAAAAAAAGGTGACTATTTCTTCGCCCCCAACACAATAAACGGAAAGTTATTTGCTGATGGTTTTGGTTTAGAAATAACCCAATGCTGTTTACCGAAAATATAATAAAAATTGATAACCCCAAATCTTTTGAAGTGAACCCCAAAGTTTAGACAAAATTAAATATTAAATTGCTTGTGAATGAGTTCGGTATTGTACTGGACTCATTCCTTTTAGTTTTAAGGAAATTCTTTCGTTGTTGTAGTAATAAATATATTTCTTTAGTTCATCAATGAAAGCGTTAACGCTTTCGAATTTTTC
>JAZNJD010000058.1:0-36743 GCA_045577835.1 Acutalibacteraceae bacterium
TTATTTGATGCCTCGGTACTCTGTATTTTTGCTATCTCGACAAGCTGTGTCAGAGTGTCGGCTTTTGCCTCTATGAATAATGTTTGCTCGCCTTTGTATTCGTGAATTTGTGTCAGCAATGATACGATTTCCGGAGTGAGCAATTTCTGCCATTTATTTTGATAATTATAATTACGCATATAAACCTCGCAACATAGTAATATATATGTTTATTATAGCACCCATTTTGTCATTTGTCAACATCAATTTGATCATTTTATCGCAAATGATTAAATTAAACTATAAAACGAAAAAGTACCTCAAAACATCTCCCGAGTAGTATGCTGTAATGATTAGCGGTATTTTATAGTTAAATTTTTAATCATTGTCCTGCTACGCAATTTTGCTTGATTTGCTACGCAGTTTGCTACGCAAGTGTGTTTTTAAGTATTTTGCGGTATAAAAGTTGCACTGTTTGGGTGTTATATACGTTGAAATAAGGTAAGATTTTTCGTGCAATACTCATAAAGCGCTTTATAATTTACATAATTTTCCATTTTCGGGACGTAGAAGTCGCAGGTTCGAATCCTGTCATCTCGACCAATAAAACAGGGACAATTTTGGTTGCCCCTGTTTTATTTATCTGGTGTTAAGCTTCAAACTTTCGAAAACAAGTCCCGAACGCAGTGAGGGTGCAGGGCTTAGGAGCCGAACGCACCCAGTGGGTGAAGCAGAGAAGGCTCCTAAGGCGCCGCGGTCAAAAGTTGCCGTAGCGGAAGCACGATAGCAACTTTTGGGCACCGCAAGAGGGCCGCGCGAGAGCAAGAAGTTTTACAAATCAACAATGATGTGCAACTATTATTCTGTATCCTGTCATCTCGACCAAAAATCAACTTCGACCTTCAGGTTGAGGTTGATTTTTTTACATATATAATTAAAGTTAAATCGGTCTGTAATAATAGGCTTTTGGTTTCTTGTCAACTAAAAGGGTGGTTTTAGTTGACAAGAGGCGGTTTTTCGGGTAAACTTTTTATGTAGTTTTATAATTTTTTGTTTTGAGGGGTTTTATGCTAAAACACGATGTTTTAAACTTTTTAGACAATTTCGGTGTTCGCACCGGTGGATATATCGCCGCTAATCTAGGGGTTAGCCGTACTGCCGTTTGGAAGGCTGTGAATGAACTGATAGCCGACGGTTTTTTAATAAAAAAAACAAATAAAGGTTATCTTTTATCGGAACAAAACACACCTGTTTTTGAAAATCAGCTAAAACGTATTTTAGAGGGCTTTGATGTGCACTTTTTTGAAGAGCTACCCTCTACAAACCTAACCGCTAAGACTAAAGCTGAAGACGGCGCCAAGGAAAAAACCGTTGTTTTAGCCTTAAAGCAAACTTCGGGCAGAGGCAGACTAACACGCCGTTTTTATTCACCCTTGGGTGGCGCTTATTTATCGGTAATTTTAAGACCTAATTTATCGCCCGAAAGTACCGTTTTAATCACCACCGCCGCCTCGGTTGCGGCAGCAAGGACGATTGAGAAGTTTAGTAAAAAACAAGCACAAATTAAATGGGTTAACGATATTTATATAAATAATAAAAAGGTATGCGGCATTTTAACCGAGGGAGCCTTTAGTGCCGAAACACAAAATCTTGACTATGCAGTGCTTGGCGTCGGCTTTAATCTTTTTGGTGATAAAGCGTCACTTCCTGATGATATAAAGGACACCGCCGATTTTATATTCGATAAAAAGCCATCGTCTATTGAATTTTGCCGCTTTTTAGATAGTTTTTTGAAAGAGTTTTTTGAAATTTACAAAAGCATAGAGGAAAAAGAGTTTTTAAAAGAATATAATGAGCGTTCTTTTCTAAAAGGAAAGACGGTAACATATATTAAAGACGGTATAACACACACCGCAAAGGCACTCGAAACCGACAAGGATGCGCACCTGCTAGTAGAGGAAAACGGAGAAATTATATCTCTATTTTCAGGCGAGGTATCGGTGAAATGGTAGGTGCCTTTAAGGATACTATGTTGCTTTTTGTTTCTTTTTTAGTTGTTTATATCTTTTAAAACTTAGGACATTTTAGTTTAAAACGCTTTTTTAATGAATAGTATTAAATGGGTGTTTTAAATGGAAAAGCTTTTAAATTTTATAGACAATTTAAACTCAAAATTTATTTGGGGCGTACCTATGATAATTTTTATAATAGGTACCGCCCTTTTTTTAACCCTTGTAACCGACGGGGTAATTTTCAGGCGCTTTTTTCTCTGTTTAAAGCTCTCTATAACTTCACTTTTTAAAGGTAATAAAAAAGATAGCGGTGGCATTTCGCCTTTTGCCGCTATTTGCACCGCCCTTGCCGCAACGGTGGGAACGGGCAATATAGTGGGTGTAGCGCTTGCGATTTTTATAGGCGGTCCGGGTGCGGTTTTTTGGCTTTGGATATCGGCGGCACTTGGTATGGTATTAAAATACTGCGAGGTGACCTTAGCTGTAACTTACAGGCAAAAAAACACAAGCGGTGAAACGGTTGGCGGACCTATGTATTACATAGAAAAAGGTCTAAAAAGCAAGGTTTTAGCCTACATTTTCGCTACATTCGGTTTTTTAGCATCCTTTGGTATCGGCGCCTCAGTTCAGGCAAATTCTCTAGCAAGCGGAGCCTTAGAGGCTTTCGGCGCCGCACCTATTTGCACAGGAATAGTTGTTAGTATTTTATCTGCTCTAGTGCTTATAGGCGGCATAAAAAGGATTTCTGCCTTCACTAAAATTCTAGTGCCTGTTATGTCAGCTTTTTATATTTTAGGAACTCTTTATATTTTGATTTTAAATATAGGTGAGTTGCCGAGCGCCTTTGCACTTATATTCAAATCTGCATTTAGCGGTGCAGCGGCAACGGGTGGATTTGCGGGGGCAACGGTGATAAAATGCTGTAAAATCGGAATGGCACGAGGTACCTTTACCCATGAGGCAGGTATGGGCTCGGCACCAATTGCCCACGCTAGTGCCAACACTGACCACCCTGCACGTCAGGGAATACTCGGTGCATTTGAGGTGTTTTTTGACAGTATTGTTATGTGCACTTTAACCGCACTTGTAATAATCGTTTCGGGGCTTTGGAAGGCATACCCGAAAATAGATAGCTCGTCGGCCGTGGCAATAGCCTTTGAGGGTGGCTTCACAGGGGGAAAATACATAGTTTTTCTAGGTCTTATCCTCTTTGCCTTTGCAACCGTTATCGCTTGGTATTATTACGGTGAAAAGTGTGTAGAGTATCTTTTCCCACGCTCAAAAATAATAATACCGATATACAAGCTAATGTATATCGCTACGGTTTTTTTAGGCTCGGTACTAAGTCTTAATACAGTTTGGGCTTTTTGCGACCTATTTAACGGACTAATGGCGCTACCAAATCTTTTGGCACTTATATTTTTATCCCCTGTAATAAGGGATAAAACTAAAGAGTTTTTTTGATGATACGATCAGGCAAGTTGGTGAAACGACATACAGTTTATCTCCCGAAACATCAAAAACGCCAAGAAAAAAACTCCCCGAAAAATCGAGGAGTTTTGCTTTTATTTAAATATTAAGCGCCGAACTTAGAAACATTAAGTTTAATTCCGGGGCCCATTGTGGTTGCGATTACGCAAGACTTAACATACTGACCTTTTGTTGCAGCAGGCTTAGCCTTGATAATAGCGCCCATTAAAGCATCAAAGTTTTCCTGAAGCTTTTCAGCTCCGAATGATACCTTGCCGATTGGGCAGTGGATAATGTTTGTCTTATCAAGACGGTACTCAATCTTACCTGCCTTTGCCTCGGTAACAGCCTTAGCAACATCAGGGGTAACGGTACCAGCCTTAGGGGTTGGCATAAGACCTCTAGGACCTAAAACCTTACCAAGACGACCAACAAGACCCATCATATCAGGTGTAGTAATAACTACATCGAAATCGAGCCAGTTTTCATTCTGAATCTTAGCAACCATCTCTTCACCGCCAACAAAGTCAGCACCTGCAGCCTTTGCTGCTTCCTGCTTATCGTCAGCCTTGGTGATAACAAGGGTTCTAACGGTTTTACCTGTTCCGTTAGGAAGAACAACTGCGCCTCTAACCTGCTGGTCAGCGTGACGAGAGTCAACACCTAAACGAACGTGGATTTCAACTGTTTCATCAAATTTAGCGGTACCTGTTTTAACAGCTACTGCTAAAGCTTCTTCTGCTTCGTAAAACTTACCTGCTTCGATAAGCTTTGCGCCTTCATTATATTTTTTTCCGTGTTTCATAGTTTACCTCCCAATAAGTGGTTAAATCGGAATTTTCCTCCCACGAGAGAGAATTAATCGACTACTTCTATACCCATACTGCGTGCGGTACCTGCAATCATGCTCATAGCAGATTCGATATTAGCAGCGTTAAGGTCGGGCATCTTTGTTTCAGCAATCTTTCTTACCTGCTCGCTTGTGATTTTGGCAACCTTAGTCTTGTTAGGTGTGCCTGAAGCGGACTCAATACCGCAAGCCTTCTTGATAAGAACAGCTGCAGGTGGAGTCTTGGTAACAAAGCTAAATGAACGGTCTGCATAAACGGTAATAACAACAGGAATGATAAGACCTGCATCATTCTTTGTTCTCTCGTTAAATGCCTTGGTGAATTCCATAATGTTTACACCGTGCTGACCGAGGGCAGGACCAACAGGGGGGGCAGGTGTTGCTTTACCTGCAGGTATCTGCAATTTGATATAACCTGTAATTTTCTGAGCCATTTATAGCACCTCCATTATTCGTGGTAACCGTGTTTTCAAGGGATTTTCCCTCACACTTGGCGGAACGGTCTTCTACCCATTCCTCCCACCGTGACATATAGGTCGCTCATCCTGTGAACGGTTAGCCAAGCCACAGGAACCTATACGCCGGAGTTAATAAGCATTTCTGCGTATTAACAATTCAAAATTAATCTGCTAGAGAAATCTGGTCAAGCTCAAAGTCAACCGGTGTTTCTCTGCCGAAGATGGAAAGACCAACACATACGGTGTTGTTATTAAGGTCAATAGACTTAACCTTACCGCTTTGTCCCTCCAACGGACCGCTGATAATGTTAACATTATCGCCGACTGCGTAGCTAACTTCAACGCTGTGCTTCTCAACGCCTAAAGCTGCAACCTCTTCATCGGTTAGCGGAACCGGTTTAGATGCAGGACCAACGAAACCTGTGCAGCCTCTGATATTGCGGACTACATACCAGCTATCATCGGTAACTATCATCTTAATCATAACATAACCCGGGAATACTTTTCTTACTACCTCTTTGGTTACGTCATCCTTAATTTCGGTAACAGTTTCTGTAGGAATCTTGATATCCTGAATCAAATCCTGCATACCGCGGCTTTCTACCATTGTTGCAAGGTCACTTGCAACCTTGTTTTCATAGCCTGAATAGGTATGAACTACATACCATTTAGCTTCCATTTTTTCAGCCAAGGATTATACCTCCCTTTAAGACTTTAATCCGAGGATTAAATCAATAAGGCTTCCTAGACCAAAATCAACAATCCAAATGAGCGCTCCAACTAAAAGACACATAATAAGAACGATAATGGTGTTCTTTACAACATCCTTTAGTCCGGGCCAAACGATCTTCTTTACTTCGCTCTTATAATCGCGGAAGAAAAGAACAATACGCTTTAGTATCGGCTTCTTTGCGCCCTTAGATTCTGCAACCTCAATAGCATCGCTAACTAAAAGGTTAGCAATAGCAGCAGCAGCGAAGAGGAAAAGAGCAATTACTATGAAAAGAACAAATGTTGTGTATTTTACATCTGTTACATAGTAATTAAACTTTGCATCGCTAAGCTCTGCACGGGTATCTACAAACTTCCAAGCAGTTGAAAGACGTACAACCAGCATATAGATTGCAGCAACTAAACCGAAGCCTGAAGCGGCATAACGGAAACCCTTTTTCTTGAAAGAGAAAATGCTGCAAATAAGACCGATTGCGGTTAAAATAAGGCAGAACAGCAAGTCTGCTGAAATTGCCATATTAGCCGATACGCCTTCAGCGAGCTCCTTTGTAGCACCGAATGCTAATTGAGCACCTGTAAAGGTTTGTGCCTCACCTGTGATAGTGAGAGTTGCAAAGTTTAGGAAGAAAAGCACAAAGGATGCAAGGCCAAAGATAATTGCCAGAACCTGACAAATTTTGTTGACAGCTTTCATCACTGCTCCTCCTTACTTTGTTTCCTTATGCAAGGTGTGCTTTCTGCAGAACCTGCAATACTTGTTCATTTCGAGCCTATCGGGGTCATTCTTCTTGTTTTTCATTGTGTTGTAGTTGCGTTGCTTGCATTCAGTACAAGCTAGAGTAATCTTTACTCTCATTAACGGCACCTCCCGCTTTACGGAAATATTTTTTGCTTTTACCTACGCTGAAATTTTAAAAAATTTTCATTTGTAAAAGTAAACGCCTCCCTCAAAAAGTTACAAACAATATTGTACCGAAAAACAACATATAGAAGCCTTCGGAAAGCACTATACAACATTATGTGCAACCTAAATGAAACGGAACTTTTCCAAAAAAAAAGAACCTTCCAGAGGTAATACGATTATATCACAAACCGTATGAAAGGTCAAGCATTTTTTGGTATTTATTAAGTAAAGTGCCGTCTGCAAAACAGACGGCACAAAAACATTAAATTGATAGATCTTCAACTATTAGCTCACGAACTGCATTTGGGTCTTTATCCCTTACAGCGAAGAACTTTTCTGCAACCTGTGGGAATAGTGCATAGCTTAAAACGTCCTCCTCGGTTTTGCCAATGCCCTTATCCTTCATTTCCTTTGCATATTTGAGTAGCTCAGGCTCGATTAAATCAGCAGGTCTGCAGGTGATAACCTTGTCATCGCCAATACATTTCTTTCTAACCTCTTCATTAACCTTTGCAGGTAATGCACCGTATTCGCCACGAAGCAGAGCCTTTGATTCCTTTGGAACCATCTTATAACGCTCGCCCGCTAAAACATTCATAACAGCCTGAGTACCAACAATCTGGCTTGTAGGTGTTACAAGCGGTGGATAACCAAAGTCCTCACGAACACGTGGCACCTCGGCAAGAACATCATAATACTTATCCTCTGCGCCTGCCTGTTTTAGCTGTGATAAAAGGTTTGAAAGCATACCGCCTGGAACCTGATAAACAAGTGTCTTGGTATCAACATTTAAAACCTTAGGGTCAAGTGTGCCCTCTGCCTTCATCTTATCGGCAACGGTGCGGAAATATGCCGCAACGTCATTAAGCGCTGTAAGGTCAAGACCTGTATCACGCTCGGTACCCGCAAGGGTTGCAACTAAAGCCTCGGTTGAGGGCTGTGCTGTACCGTTAGCGAACGGAGAAAGTGCACAGTCAACAATATCAACGCCTGCCTGAGCCGCCATAAGATAGGTCATATCACCTGTACCTGTGGTGTTGTGTGTGTGAAGATGAATAGGCACCTTTACAGCCTCTTTTAAGCGCTTAACAAGTGAGAAAGCGTCATAAGGAAGCAAGAGGTTTGCCATATCCTTAATGCAGATAACATCTGCACCCATTTTTTCAAGCTTTTTGGCTAGCTCTACAAAGTAATCCTCGTTGTGAACAGGACTTTCGGTGTAACTGAGAGCCGCCTCACAGATACCGCCGTAAGCCTTACAGCTTTTTATAGCCTGCTCTAAATTTCTAACATCGTTCAAAGCATCGAAAATACGGATAACATCAATTCCGTTTTCAATAGACTTCTTAACGAACATATCAACAACATCGTCGGAATAATGTTTATAACCTAAAAGGTTTTGACCACGAAGAAGCATCTGCAGTTTTGTATTTGGCATGTGCTTCTTAATGGTACGAAGTCTCTCCCAAGGGTCTTCGTTTAGGAAGCGCATACAAGCATCAAAGGTAGCGCCGCCCCAACATTCAACCGACCAATAGCCCATTTTATCAAGCTTTTCGAGTGCAGGAATCATATCCTCTATCTTCATTCGAGTAGCAGCCTGAGACTGATGCGCATCACGCAAAATGGTATCGGTTATATATAGTTTATTAGCCATTTAATTTTCCTCCGTTAACTAAAGAGTGCAATTAAAGCACCTGCGGCAATAGCCGAGCCGATAACGCCCGCAACATTCGGACCCATAGCGTGCATAAGCAGGAAGTTTGATGGGTTTGCCTTCTGACCCTCTGCCTGAGATACACGGGCCGCCATAGGAACCGCAGAAACGCCTGCCGAGCCGATAAGCGGATTGATTTTGTTCTTGGTAAAGAGGTTCATAAGCTTAGCGAGTAATACGCCGCAGCCTGTACCTAGACCAAAGGCTACAATGCCCATTCCCATAATCTTTAATGTGTCAAGATTTAAGAAGGCATCGGCTGTAGCGGTAGCGCCAACAGAAATTCCAAGGAATATTGTAACGATATTTAAAAGCTCGTTTTGAGCTGTCTTGCAAAGTCTCTCGCAAACGCCCGACTCTTTCCAGAGGTTACCAAGCATTAAGCAACCTACAAGCGGTGCTGCTGATGGCACTAAGAGTGAAACAAATATTGTAACAGCAATCGGGAAAATAATCTTTTCCTTCTTAGAAACCTCACGCAATGGCTTCATAACAATAGCGCGTTCCTTCTTTGTGGTTAAAAGACGCATAATAGGTGGCTGAATAACAGGAACAAGCGCCATATAGGAATAAGCCGCAACCGCAATAGGTCCTAATAAATCAGGATAAAGCTTTGAGGTGGTGTAAATAGCGGTAGGACCGTCAGCACCACCGATAATACCAATTGATGCGGCAGCTTCGCCTGGGAAGCCTAGATAAATACAACCTAAGAATGTTGCAAATATACCAATCTGTGCAGCGGCACCGAGCAATAATGACTTTGGATTTGAAATAAGCGGACCAAAGTCGGTCATAGCGCCTATACCTATAAATATAAGACAGGGGTAAATACAGGTTTTAACACCTATATATAAATAGTCAAGCAAACCGCCCTGTAATAAAATCTCACCGTAGCCTATTTCGTGCTTCATAAAGCTTGCCCATAAATCGCCGTGATACATCGCATACTCAGGTATCATAGCGGTAAGGTTTGTAAGTAACATACCAAAAGCGATACCAACTAAAAGCAGCGGCTCAAACTTTTTATGAATACCGAGCCATAAAAGAAGCAAGGAAACCAATATCATCACAAGATAGGTCCAGTTCTGCTCTATTTTACCGAAAATTTGGTAAAAGCCTGTATCGGTAAGGAAATCTAAAAACTTATCTAACATCTATATTCTCCTTATCCCACGAATTATGCGAGGGTGCAAAGAACAGTGCCTGTTTCAACCGATGAACCCTTAGTAACAATACCCGAAACAACACCGTCACAAGGAGCCATTATTTCGTTTTCCATCTTCATAGCCTCAAGAATTAGGAGAACCTGACCCTTTTTAACGCTATCGCCGTTGTTAACATTAACAGCTAAAATGTTACCAGGCATTGGGCTCTTTACAGTCTCTCCGCCGGCAGCTGCAGGAGCAGCGGGTGCCTGAGCAGGTGCTGGTGCAGGAGCAGGTGTGGGTGCTGGTGCTGCCTTAACAGGAGCAGTATTTACCTCAGCCTTGTCCACAGCCTCAAGAGTAATTTCGTAAGCGGTTCCGTTTACAGTAACCTTATATGTTTTCATAATTTTTTACCTCTCTTTTTTAATCTATATTCGTTAAATCTTTCTAAATGAATGAATTCTTAATGCCGAAACGTCGGTTCCGAGCTCCTCGGCACATACTGCTGCTACCGCCGCAATAATTTCCTGACGGTTTTCTATTGGTGCATCTGGCACCACAACAGCCTTTTCCTCTTTTATTTCTACAGGTTTCTTCTCCTTGCAAAATAAAGCTACTATTTTACAAAGAATAATTATGCATATAAGTCCTACGAAAACGGTACCTACACCCATAACCACAACAAACCAGTTAGGTATCTCTTCTGCACTAGTCCCCATAGCTCCTACTGCAGCACTTAAAAATCTTATGCTTTCCACTACTTGTGCACCTCCCTGTTGAGAATTACTTAAAATTACAAATTCTCTCCTATTTTAGCCAATTATATATTATATATTATTTTACCACAATACACCAATTTTATTATTAACAATTTCTTAACGGTTTTTCTTGTTTATTATTATTTTCTTAACACAAATTCACCAAAACAGTAAAAAGAAATAGTATGTTATAGGCGGGAAACCGCGTTAAACTAAAGTATAAGGAGAATACAAATGGAACACACACTAGAAAACTGCGCCGCTACTACTTTTGAAGACGGCGTGCTTGCTATGGCGTTTGTGAATATGCAGTCCTTTGATGCCGTTTACAGTCTTTCAGACGGTCTCAAAGCAGGCACCATATTCCCCGACCTTGACAAGCCATTTTTGGAAGGAAGAGAAAAACGATGAACGAACAGGCAAGACTTAAGAAGAAACTTTACGAACTACGCTTTGCTATGGTCGAGTTATCCCTCTTCCTTGACACTCACCCCGAATGTCAGCGGGCATTATCATTAATGAAAAGCTACCGTATGATGTATAAGGAAACGCTTGACAATTACAGACAGAAATACGGCAACCTCATAATCACCCACCGAGACTCTGACTCAGACAAGCGTTGGGAATGGGTAAACGGTCCTTGGCCGTGGGAAAATCAAGCTAATATGGAGGTAAAATAAATGTGGCAATATGAGAAAAAGCTTCAATACCCTATAAACATTAAAAACCCCAACCCGAAATATGCGCAGATAATAATCTCGCAATACGGCGGTCCCGACGGTGAGCTCGGCGCTTCTATGCGCTACCTCACACAGCGCTACAGTATGCCCTATGACGATGTTAAGGCAATCCTAACCGACATCGGTACCGAGGAACTCGCTCATATGGAAATGGTGAGCGCTATGGTTTATCAGCTAACCAAAAATCTAACCTATGAGCAGATAAAAGAATCGGGCTTTGATAAATACTTTGTTGACCATACAACAGCGGTTTATCCGATAGCCGCATCGGCACTTCCTTGGCGTGCAGAGTATATTCAGGCAAAGGGCGATATTTTAGCCGACCTTCACGAAGACCTCGCCGCCGAGCAAAAGGCAAGGGTAACCTATGATAACCTATTGCGCCTTATTGACGACCCCGATATACTAGACCCACTGAGATTTTTGCGTCAGCGAGAGATAGTGCACTACCAACGCTTCGGCGAAGCACTCCGCCGCACAACAGATAGACTAAACTCTAAAAATTTCTACGCTTGCAACCCTTCTTTTGATAAGAATTGTGGGAAATAGCGCTTCAAAACAAAAAGATTTTTATTATATTAAAAAGCGTATAAAACATTAAAACTATAAATGCTCAAACGCCCTTATAAATTAGGAGCGCTTGGGCATTTACTTGTTTTGGCAAAAACCACAAAAATTCGACATAATTATAAAAAATTTTTAAGAAAATCGTTGCTATAATTTATCTTTTATGATATAATAACCTTAAATTGATAACAGAGCTACTATCAAGAGATTGTCTTTCGGCAAGCGTTAAGCAATAATTGCTTTTTGGAGATGAAACAATGGCGCAACAAGTCTTGAATTTAACCTGCCCTGGTTGCGGTGCACCAATTGAGGTAGGAATGAAGGAATGTCCGTATGGCCATCCCATAACAATTTCCACCTTTAACAGTGTGCATTCTATGCCACTCCCTATGGTTAACAAATATGCAAATACATACAAAAAGAATTTAAGCGAGGATCCAAACGACACACAATCTCTTGAATCAATTGCTTTTTGTTATTTGAAATTAAAGCTGTATGACAAGGCGTTAGAGGCTTTTGAAAAAGCCTTTGAAGAAAATTTTGATAATGCAGAGCTTTATTTTTATGCGGCTATTTGTTTGTTGGAAGGAAAAAAGGCATTTCTACAACAAAGGCCTACTATTGATAAAATTTTAGAATATATAAATGCGGCTATAGCGATCGAGCCCAGAGGTATTTTTTACTACTTCTTAGCATATATAAAATACGATTATTTTAAAAGAAAGTTTTTAAATGTATCCCCAAATTTTAATGATACCTTAGAAATGGCTAAAGAGTATGGCTATTCGGAGCACGATTCAGTTCAGCTTTTTTCTGTTTTAGGCGTTGATAAACCCGCCGGATTTTAGCGCACTTGATAGGTTAACTATCTTAAATATATATCTTTTGAGGAGGATTTTAAAATGGCAGTAGCATCAACAGTGGCATCTGCTGCAGCACAAAGAGCAGCAGAACAACTAAGAATTGAAGGAATGAAAAAGGGTAAGACCCCCGAGCAAAGAAGAGTTATTGACTTCTTTTTTAATGTTGGCGACAACAAGGGTTGCGGTTGCGGCGGATGTCTTTCCAAACCATCATCCAACTTAACTATGGATGAGTATCTAAAGCTTGTTCAGGATAAGTGCAATATGTTAGATTCTAAAAACAAGGCAATTGCAAAAATTGGCTTGGACGAATCTGAAATTCAGGAGATCGCTCCTATTATGTTGGCATCTTTCGTTTATGACGATGATGACGATTTGTTAATTAAGGTTGAAAATCAGCTTGCTGTTTCCAGTCAGTATGCAATTACCTGGATTTTCTTTAGCGCAACTCAGATTTATACCTACAAATACATATTTGATACCACAAGCGATAACACATGGGAATTCACAAACGATTTCTTCTATACAGATGTTACCTGTTTGACAACCTGCCGTGCTGTAAAGGAAAAAATTGATATCAGCTTCAAAAAAGGTTGTTTATCTTCTGGTGAAAACACTGTTAAAAACAACTATGTTGTTGATACCTTTGAAATCATTGTTCCCGGAACATCATATAGCTTCTCTATGAGAAATAACGAGACCTTTGAACAGAGCTTACAAGCAGCAAAGGCAATGCTCAGAGAAAAGAAATTCACAAAATAATGGAGTAAATAAAGGGCAAGGCGCTTTTGCCTTGCCTTTATTTGATATTTACAAATGGATGATAAAATAGAAGTTTTTGGCGCTGAGGTTGTTTTCACAACCGAAAAGCCACCACCCTACAACCCTTTGAAAAGACCTGAAATTTCATATAAAAAACCGATTTTGTTTTTAGCCTTGTTTGTCATAGGAATTATTGCTCTATCATTTTGGCCAAACGATTTTTTGGTTAAACGATGGATTGTTATAACGGGTTTCGCTATTTTATATATAGCTTTGTTTCTTAAAAAGGCAGTAATCTGGTTTATACACCTTTATCAAAACAAAGCGTCGGACGAAACCAGACTGCGTTGTGTTTTCGAGCCAAGCTGCTCGGAATATATGCTGTTGGCTATTGATAAATACGGAACGATTGTTGGAATATTTAAAGGTGTAAAGAGATTGTTAAGATGTCATCCTCCAAACGGCGGCGTAGATTATCCATAATTTAGAGGTGTTAAAATTGATTAATTATCAAAACGGGAAAAAATTAGTTACAGTAGGCTTCGCTTTTAGCCTTATAATCGTGCTTTTAAATGTTGCAATAACCTTTTTCGGCAACATAATCATGGGCGGTATAGGCGGATACCTATCAAGCATTTTAGACATAATCAGCATATTTTCATTTCTTTCTGTATGCCTTACTGCCGGCGGCTTCGGTATTATGTGGCTAAGCAGCCGAGAAATGCTAGATCTTGCTCCTGCCGCTTTATTGGCATTGAGCGCTGTTGCCGGCTTCTTCCTTACTCGTATTTTAGGATTCAATTATGCGTTTTCTAATCTCATTACCGGAGCTTTATCCGCTGCATTATATTTAGTTTTAGCAATTCGTGTTAAGGACAAAAACAGAATGCTTTTCTTGCTATTTGGATGCGCAGTTTTATTTAGAGTAATAATAACTTTATTCTATATTTTCATGCCTGGCATACCTTCCTTTATTGTATATCTAATTGCCGGCGCAGGAAATATTGTTTGCGCAGCATTATGCTTTTTAGCATCCAGACTGGACTAAAAGGAGGATAATAAATGAGTTTATTTAAGAAAAACCCAAACGAAGCGGCTTATACCGGAGGCCAAAAGCACTGGGCTGACGTGATTAAAAACACCGCGCCCGGTGAGCTTTTAATTTGGCGACAGCCTGAGGAAGATTTCAATACCAATTCCACACTAATAGTTATGCCGGGCGAAGAAGCCATATTTATTAAGGGCGGAAATGTAGAACAGGTCTTTGAAAGCGGCACATATAAGCTTTCAACCGAAAACTATCCTTTTATTAGCAGACTTAGAAATGCTTTTACCGGTGGTATCAGCACCTTCAACTGTGTTGTTTATTTTGTTCGCAAGGCCGATAGCAGAGAAATTCGTTGGGGCACAGAAACACCTATTCAGGTTAGAGATAAGGTTTGGGGTGTGCGCACCGATGCACGAGTAAGAGGTGCATACAAGGTAAGGATTGAAAACCCTGCAAAATTCTTGGAAAAACTTATTGGCAATAATGTTCCACTCCAGTTTCAAGGAGAGCTTGATAAATATTTTGCCAGTGAGTTTCAGGGCAAAATTAAATCGGCTGTATCAAAATTCTTGAACGCATTAGAACAGGAGCTTATCGGTATTGATGCCTATATGGACGAACTTTCTGAAAAGATAGAGCCTTATATTGACGAGGTTGTTTCAGAATATGGTTTAAAATGCGTAAAGTTTTCTTTGGCCGGCTTGGATGTTGATACTACAAAGTATGACCAAATGGACGAATCGGTTATGAAGAGACAAGAATTGGGTATCTTGGGCGACGATTGGGGCAGAGTTAAAGGTGTTGAGGTTCTTAAAGATCTTGCAAACAACCCAGGTACTAGCGGTGTAGCCGCAGCAGGCGCAGAATTAGGTGTAGGTATCGGAGCTGCAGGTGCATTCAGCTCTATCGCACAACAGGTATTTACTCCGGCGCAAAGCAGCCTATCCTCTACACCCTCGGAAAATCAAAGTTCACAAGACCCTGTTGAAGTATTGGGCAAATTAAAGAAGATGCTAGACGCAGGGCTTATTGAGCAATCAGAATATGATGCTAAAAAAGCTGAAATTTTGAATAGAATGTGAGGTGTGAAAGGTGAATAAAAAATCAATTCTCTATATTTTACTTGACTCGGTCTTTCTTGCAGTCTTTAATACCGTGTTTTTTGTTATAGGCGGGACCGAACATCCAGCTACTGTTTGGATATCATACGCCTTTATTCATTTGGCTTATATAATGGTGCTTGCAACACCTATTTTAATTAGAAAGAGCAGCAGTTCCTCCGTGTTTGGTTTTTCACTTCATTCAATATCTGCCGTGTATTTTTTGGCAGAGTTTGTTTTGGGGTTAGTGTTCATTCTTATCGCCAGTGATTCTTATAAGGCACCTTTAGTTGTTCAGGTTATTCTTGCCGGAATCTATGCTATACTGCTTATTACCAACTTAATTGCAAATGAAAACACCGCAGAGAGCATCGAGCAACACGAAATCGAGGTTGCTTACATCAAGGATTCCGCTTCAAGAATAAAACTTTTAATAGGCAAAGCTTCTGATAAAAAAGCAAATAAAGAAATAGAAAAAGCTTACGACTTGCTTCATTCAAGCCCTGCTAAATCGCACAGGTCGGTTGAGGTGTTGGAGATGGATATCAAAAACACTATTTCAGAGCTTGAAGATGCAATTAAAAACGATAATACCGATGAAATACTACAGCTTGTTGAAAAAATAATTTCAACAACAGAGGAAAGAAATAGAAGATTAAAAACACTTTAAGGAGAGAAAATTATGTTTAATATAGCAGGTTTATTAGGTTTGGCAGTAGGATTATGTATTGCCTTTTTACCGTCGATTTTAGCTGTGTTAAGAGGCAATATTAACAAGGGTCAGGTTATTAAGTATCAGCTCATAATTCTTGTTATTACTATTTTGGTTTCAGTAGTGGTTTCTTTTATTGGAGTAACTTCTGTCAAAACCGGTTTTCAGCAAAACGAAATGACACAGGCTGCAGTGGATATGACAGAGCAGGCTGCACCCGAAGCGACCGCACCTGAAGCGACTGCACCTGAAGCTAACGGCGTAGCAGCAGGCTCAAGAATTTTAACCATTATCTGCGCAATAGGCGGCGGTATTTGGGCGCTAATTTCAATTGTTTTATGGTTCTATCTTTTGATACACGCTCTTAGAGACCAAGAAATAACCCTGCTTAGCAGATTTGGAATTAATATTTAATTCTTTATAAAAACAAAACAAAAAGCTCGAGGTTAAACCTCGAGCTTTTTTAATCAGTGCCGAAGGCACACATCACCTTTTCACTCTTAACTAAACAAGCGTGATGCTAAATTAGCATCACGCTTGTTTTCAGTTTCCTGTATAGTCGTTATCAATTGTTATTACACAGCAAAAAGTTCCGTTTATTTCTTTTGCCTTTTTGCCGATTTCTTCCTTTAATTCGTCGGCGGAAAACTTTAAATCGGCGGGTACTACAACATCAAAAATCAGGTTGGTACGGGTTTTGGCTTTTGGTGTCATACGAAAATCGTGAAGGGTGAGTCTATTATCAATAGTTTTAATAGCCTCGCTCAAATTTTTTCTTGTTTCTGCAACAAACGAATTATCGGTATCGATAGGGTCCATATGAATTACAAGCTCTATTCCTGTTCGCTCGCATACCAGCTTCTCGCACAAATCTATCTGTTCGTGACAGGTAACAACATCAATATTCTGCGGCACCTCAACGTGTACCGAGGCAAACTGTCTGCCGGGACCGTAGTTATGTATTAGCAGGTCGTGAACACCTAAAAAGTTATCAAAGGATAGTATTTCTCGCTCAATATTTTCTATCTGCTCTTTTTCGGGCGGCTTGCCTAAAAGCTCATCAAGGGTTTCCTTAGCCGAAGCGACACCCGACCAAGCAATAAAGAGGCCTACACCTATAGCCGCTACAGCGTCAAGGTTAAAGGGTAGCTTTACAAACATTGTAATTACCGCACAAATAAGTATTACTGTGGTAGAAACAGCGTCATTAACACAGTCCTGTGCGGTGGCTTTAAGTGCCGACGAATTTATTTTTTTAGAAAGCTTTCTGTTAAAGAAAAACATCCATAGCTTAAAAAGAGCAGAAACTAACAAAACGATTATAGCAAGGATTGTATATGTAGGCGCTTTGGTGCCATCACGCAGTATATCCACCGAGGAAGAAATAAGCTCAACGCCCACTAAAATTATAAGCACCGAAACTATAAAGGCGGACATATATTCCATTCTGCCGTGACCAAAGGGGTGGTCCCTATCGGCAGGCTTTGAGCTTAAGCGAAAGCCTATTAAATTTACAACCGATGAGCCCATATCGGCAAGGTTATTAAGACCGTCCGCAACAATCGAAACGGCAGAAAACAAAATGCCTACTGCCACCTTTAAAACACTAAGCAGTATGTTGCAGACAATACCTGTAACAGAGGCTAAAAGACCGTATTTTTCACGCACACTGTCACTTTTGGTATCTGCATTTTTACCTATAAAAAGCCTGATTAAAAGACTTGTCATTACAGCTTACTTCCCTTTGCTCCCTTGGTGCCAAATGATACACCCGAAAGGATATTTGTTTCTATTGTGAAGGTTAGATTTTCTCTGTTTCTTTGTCTGCGAAATGCAATTTCTACCAAACGGTCTAGCATATCGGTATATTTTAAACCTGTTGCCTCCCAAAGATAAAAAGCAAGAGAGCCTGGAATAGTGTTGATTTCATTAGCGAAAACCTCACCTGTTTTGCTGTCCATTAGATAGTCTATTCTAACAACACCGCTGCAGCCGAGCGATTTAAATATTTTACAGGATAGTTCTCTTATTTCGTTTGACTTTTCTTCACTTATATCAGCAGGGATTTTACGTGAAAGCGAAGCCATACCCTTTGAGCCGCCGCTAGATTTAGCGCCCTTAGAGCCGCCCATATATTTATCCTCATAGGATAAAATTTCGTCATTCATAAAAGGCTCTTCGCAAACACTCGCCTTACAGTCATCAGCGTCACCTAGCACAGAGCAGTTGATTTCCCTTAAATTTTCTACCGCTTTTTCTAAAAGTATTCTATCGGCAAAGGAGAAAGCAAGGTCTAAAGCAGAGGATAGCTCTTGCTTTGATTTTACCTTAGAAATACCGACCGACGAGCCTAAATTTACAGGCTTTACAATTAGCGGAAAACCGATTTCGCTTTCAATTTTAGCGACTATTTCCTCTTGGTTTAGGCGGTACTCTCTTGAGCGAACGGTGATGTAATCGAGCACTGGTAGATTTGCATTTTTAAGCACATCCTTAAATGCCGCTTTATCCATACCGAGTGCGGCAGAAAGAACGTCACAGCTAATATAGGGTAGTGATAAAAACTCAAAAAAGCCAGCTAAAGTACCGTCCTCACAGTTAGTACCGTGAACAACAGGGAAAGCAAGGTCAACAGGGATATCCTTGTTTTTCTTAAATAATCCGTTATCTAAGAAACGAACTACAACTCCGTTTTCGTTTCGTAGTAATGTAACCTTTTCGCATTTTTTGAAAAGTGCGGGCAAATCTCTGTAATTTTCAATTTCAAACAGAGCCTCGCCTGTTCGCATTATACCGTCCTTCGATACATAAATGGGGGTAACATCATATTTATCTCTGTTAATCGAGCGCATAGCCTGAACTGCCGAGATAATAGACACCTCATGCTCAACACTCATACAACCGAAGAATACGGCAATGTTTGTTTTCATACAAAAAACCTCGCTTGGGGTAGAGCAAACAACCCAACCTCCGTTTTAAAAAGGCGGATTTTCGCTCAACCTTTGTTAAAATACTCGTTAATCCGACAGGATTAACTGCGTTTTGTGCCTCGGCTGAACAAAAATCTGCTCTTTTTAAAATCTTCGACCTCAAGAAGAGTAAATTTTGAGAATTTCCATTCAAAACGGGCACAGTAAGGCTAATGCCTTACTTTATAATAGATAGGCAAAAGCAACGAATTATATTGCTTGAGGCAGGAGTTCGGGCTATTTGCTCTACCCTAGTTCAAATAATTATCGGGTAAATCATTTTCAAGTAAAACAATGCTGTTTTTATCACAAAACGGCATATAAATTTCCATAGCCTCTCTAAAGCTAGATGCTACAAACACCTTATCCTTTGGAAAATCGGTGGTATTAATTGCATCCATCATAGGCTTTGAACGGTTTTTGCCTACTAGAATTATTATATCACAGTGCTTTGCCGCCTCTAGACCTAAATTATAATTACACTCGTATTCCTTAGAACCTAGCTCTATTAGTCCCGGTGTAATAATTACTTTTTGTCTGTTTTCAAAGTGGGATAACACCCTTACAGCCTCTAAGCAACCCTCAGGGTTTGAGTTGTAGGCATCGTCTATTAAAAGTGAGCCGTTTTTAAAGGGCTTTAATTCAAGTCTATGCTCTGTAGCCTTTAGTGAGGCTATAGCAAAGCGGATATCTGAAGCAGAAACGCCCAAGGTATGCGCTACTGCCGCCGCAGATACGATATCGGCTACCGCATGGGTGCCAAGCAGCGCAGTTTTAACCGAAATTTTATCGCCTGCAAGGTTTAAATCAAAGCTAGAGCCAAATTCACCGTAGCTTATATTATCGGCAAAATATTCGGTGCCGTTTCCAAAGGGAACAACGCCCTCTTTCTTTGTATCAAGGCGTGTTTTTATACCCTCGCTATCTAAATTTACAAAGGCTTTGCCGCCTTGTAATTTCACAAAATCATAAAGCTCAAACTTTGTTTTGAAAACATTATCCTCTGTTTTAAAGGTATCAAGATGCTGTTTACCTACTGAGGTTATAATAGCAAGCTCAGGCTTCGCAATTTCGCATATTTCCTTAATATCGCCTACATTTTTAGCACCCATTTCGCAGATAAAAACCTCGGTTTGAGGTTTTAACATTTCACGAACGGTGCGAACCACACCCATAGGTGTATTAAAGCTTTGCGGTGTGCAAACGGTGTTAAACTTTTCACTTAAAATGCGGTTTAGGATAAACTTTGTAGTGGTTTTTCCGTAGCTACCGGTAATTCCTATAACCTTTAAATTTTTATGTGAGCGCAAAATCTTTTTAGCATCGTTTATATAATAGTTTGAAAAGGCTATTTCAATAGGCTTTGTAAGTATTAAAGCAAGGTACACAGCTAGCGGTGAAAAGCTAGAAAGCATAAAGCAGAGTATTAAGAGAATTTCGCTAGAGATAGTGTTATAGAAAATTTGTGAAAATACAATTAAGGCTAAAATCACAATAATTTCAGCCGCAAAAAGTCTCTTAACTCTAGCTGTTACAACCAACTTTTTGATTGATTTTTTATGAGTTTTTACCGCTAAAACAATTCTTATAATAAGCGCCACAGAGAAAAGTATTAACTGTAAAACAAAGGCATTATTGAGATAAAAATAAGAGGATAGACAAAAAACAAAAGAAGAAAAACATAAAGGCAGAGCATAAGACTCTTTTAGCCATTTAAAATATCTTTTAGCAAAATATGAGTTTTGCTGAAGCATCTGAAACTGCCTGTGGCTTGAAAAAACGCCCGACACAGCGGCTATTACAGACGCCGCTAAAAGAATATATCTATCCACTAAAATTCCCTCCCTTATTTAATAAAGCTTCTAAGAATTGCGTGAGCCTCATATGGTCGCTCACAGAATGAGTAATGTCCTGTTCCCTTTATAACGCAAAGGCCTGAGTCTCGAATTAGGCTTTCGATTATCTTAGCGTCACTAAGCGGAGTTGCGGTATCGTTTTCACCCCAGATTAGCAAGGTAGGGCAAGAAATATTTGAAATTATATCCCTTAAATCTGTGTTTACAAGGGATACTAGGGTTTGTCTAAGAACAGGCGGTGCGGCGTTATAGTCTGCCGAGCCATAATGTGCCCTCGCTTTTTCTAAAAGACCACCCGAAAAGTTTTTGATAACGGGTAGCGTTAGCGCCCATTTTATAGTTTTAAAGCTTTTGGCTCTGAATTTTTGTTTAAAAGTCTTTTTAGGGATAAGACCTGCTGAGTCTAGTAGCACGATTTTAGGGGGATTTACCCTTTTTGTAGCCGCTAATTTTAAAATTACTCTGCCGCCGTGAGAGTGTCCTATTAAAATAGGATTGTGAAGCCCTGCTTTTTCAATAAATTCTACTACCAAATCGCAGTAATCGTCTAAATTCCAAGGCTCGCTCATAGTTTCACTGTTGCCGCAACCGGGGAAATTAAGTGCTACTAAATAGCAACGGTCAGAAAGTGCTGACATTATACCCTTGTAAACATCAAAGCTAGACCCCCAACCGTGTAAAAGCAGAACGGGTATGCCGTCCTCTTTACCTTGCTTCGTATATTCAATTTTTAAGTTTTTTACATTTATTTCCATAAAAGCCAATCCCTTAAAAATACATTAAATTATATTATAACAAAAATACATAAGATTTTAAAGTGTTTTATTTTCGTTTTTTCGGCGACAGCGTTTTAATAACCAAGATTTTCATTTACAAATATTACATTTATTCTATCTTTTATCGCTTGTGGACCGCTTATTAGCACATTTCTGCAAATTCTGTCAGGCGAAGCGCAACCCTCATAAATTTGAGGAATGTAATTATCCTTAATACAAACGCATTTTCCAAGCTTTGCACAGGGTGTATTTTTGTTAAGTCTAACACAATTTTTCGGTGAAGCCACGCTCTTTATTCTAACGGTTGCCTCGTTTAAATCATTAACTATTTTATTTTTGCCTACTATCATTATTACCTTTTTTGGTCCAAAGGCTATGGCGCTAATTCGGTTTGAATAACCGTCGATATTAACTATTTGTCCGTCGCGAGTTACTGCGTTTGCCGAGCAGAAATAAAAGTCACCGCCAACAGTCTCTTTATAGCTTTGCATTTCTTCTTCGGGGGTTATACCCTTTTTTGTGCGGTCTAAAAAATTATAGTCGCCGCTATTTATAAGGTCAAAAATTCCCGATTGCTTTACCGACTCACTGCCGCCACGGGTTATTGTGGCGCCCTTAAAAAGCATACCCTTTACTAGCTCTACTGCTTCCTTGCTTGTTTCACAGTAAAAACCTTTTATATTATTTTTTTCGAGTGCTTTTATAATTTCTTTCATAAATTATTTTTCCCTTTCATTATTATTCCGCCGCCTACTAATATATCACCGTCATAAAATACGGCGGATTGTCCCATAGCTGCCGCTCTTTGCGGTGAACTAAACTCAATTATCAACCTATCTTTGTCTATCGGGTGCAAAACTGCGTCCTGTTCTGTCTGGCGGTATCTTAGCTTTGCCTTTACTTTCAAATCACCGCTTAAATTATCAAACGGAATGAAGTTTGTGTTTTTAATTTCAACAAATTTATTAAAAAGCAAATTTTCGTCGGTTGAGAGCGTTACTGTGTTGTTTTCTACGTTTTTATCAGTAACAAATGCGGGAGAGCCTAACGCTATACCTAAGCCCTTTCGCTGACCTATTGTGTAGTTAATTATGCCTTTATGCTTGCCGAGTGTTTTACCGTCGGGCGATACAAAAAAGCCTTCGGGAAATTCTTTTCCTGTATGGTCGGTTATAAACTTAGCATAATCACCGCTTGGCACAAAACATATATCCTGACTATCCTTTTTGTTAGCGCTTTCAAGCCCTTTGTCTTTTGCTATTTCTCTAATTTGAGCTTTGGTTAATTCGCCTAACGGGAAAAGTGCGTTTTTAATCTGTTGTTGTGACAGGGAATAAAGCATATAGCTTTGGTCTTTCTGTTTATCGGTGGCTTTTTTAATTAGGTATCTATCACCGTTTAATTCCCTTTTAGCGTAATGTCCCGTAGCGGTAAAATCGCAACCGAGCTCAAATGCCTTTTCCTGCATAAGACCAAATTTTATCTGCTTATTACACACAACACAAGGGTTAGGTGTGCCGCCGCAGATATACTCGTTTATAAAATAATCAACTATTTTATCACTAAACTCTTTTCTTAAATCAAGCTGAGTGTGTTCAAGTTTTAAGTTTTCACAAACCTTTTTTGCGGCAAGTGACTCGTCTGTCAATTCACCGTCGGCAAGGGGGGAATTATCAAAAAGGCGCATGGTAACACCGAGAACGTCAAAGCCTTCGTTTTTAAGCAGTATTGCAGCTACAGAGGAATCAACACCGCCGCTCATACCTAGTGCTACCTTTTGCATTTTTTATCCCTCACTTTTTCTTTTTGTGAATATTTCTGATTGTTTTCTTTTTCTTCTTTTGCGGTGCGGTTTGATTAGCACCTTTCCTATCGTCAGGTACTAAACAGCCTTTTCTATTTCCTATAAGGTCGTATCTTCCCGCCTTTTTAAGCGCTAGTGTTACTACCTTGCGGTTTTCAGGCTTAAAATACTGAAGTAATGCCCTTTGCTCTGCCTTTTCCTCAGGTGTGCGAGGCACATAAACCTTTTCCATTGTAAAGGGGTCAAGTCCTGTATAGAACATACAGGTTGAAACGGTGCCTGGTGTGGGGTAAAAATCCTGTACCTGTTCAGGATGCATACCCTCTTTTTTAAGAAACTGTGCTAGTTCTATAGCATCATTTATGGTGCTACCTGGGTGGGACGACATAAGATAGGGCACCAAAAACTGCTTTTTGCCAACAGACTCGGTTATCTCATAAAATCTCTTTTTAAAGCGCTCGTAAACGTTTATATTCGGCTTGCCCATACATTTTAAAACATTCTTAGAGCAATGCTCGGGCGCTACCTTTAGCTGACCGCTTACGTGGTGTGTTACTAGCTCTTTAAAAAACTCCTCGTCCTTATCGTAAATCAGGTAATCAAAGCGGATACCCGAACGGATAAAGACCTTTTTAACGCCCTTAATTTTACGAAGCTTGCGTAAAAGTGTTAGGTAGTCGCTGTGGTCAACCTCGAGTGCCGCACAAGGATTAGGCGCTAAGCACTTTTTATCGGGACAAAGACCCAATTTTTCCTGTTTTTTACAGGACGGAAAACGAAAATCAGCAGTAGGTCCGCCAACATCGTGAATATAACCCTTAAAATCCTTATCTGCGGCTATTTTTTCAGCCTCACAAATTACCGATTGGTGACTTCTAGAGGATATAGCTCTTCCCTGATGGTAGGCTAGCGCGCAGAAATTACAGGCGCCAAAGCAACCTCGGTTGTGAATTATAGAAAATTTTACCTCTTCAATACCGGGCACGCCGCCTAGTTTTTCATAAGACGGGTGATAATCTCGCATAAAGGGTAGCGAATAAACCTCGTCCATTTCGGCAGTTTCAAGCGGTGCGCTCGGCTTATTTTGCACAACAATCATATCGCCGTGGCGCTGAATTAGGCGGTTGCCTCTTGTAGCATCGTGCTCTGCTTGCTGCAGCTTACAGGAAATAGCATACTGCTTTTTGCCCTTTTCCGAATTTTCACTTACCGCCTCAAAGGAAGGACATTCCTTAGTACCCTCTAAAAATTCATAATCTGCAGTTTTCACAGCGTAACAGGTGCCGTCAATATCCTTTAAGTCTTTTACTTTTTCACCCGAATTTAAGCGGTGTGCTATCTCTTTTATATGGCGCTCGCCCATACCGAACATAAGAAGGTCTGCACCCGATTCTAAAAGCACAGACGGACGAACTCTATCACTCCAATAATCATAGTGTGCAAAGCGGCGAAGGGATGCCTCAATTCCGCCAATGCATACAGGCATATCTTGACCAAAAATACGCTTTATCGCCTTTGAATATACTGTTACTGCCCTATCAGGCCTCTTACCTGCTTTACCGCCGGGGGTATAGGCATCGTCACTTCTGCGCTTTTTGGCGGCGGTGTAGTGCGCCACCATAGAGTCGATATTTCCGCTGTTTACTAAAAATGCCAAACGGGGTCTGCCAAAGCGCTTGTAGTCGTCTTCCGTTTGAGGCTGTGAAACTATGCAAACCCTAAAGCCCTCATTTTCTAAAACACGGGAAATTATAGCCGTGCCAAAGCTCGGGTGGTCAACATAAGCATCTCCTGTAACGATTACAAAGTCAGCTTCTTCCCATCCGTATTTTTGCATTTCCTCTAAACTCAGCGGCAAAAACGGCATAATATTTCTCCCTAAAAATAAATATATTTATAATAGTATAACATAAACAACGCCTTATGACAAGATTTTTAAAGGAGTAAATTAAAATGGACGAAATATATTCTAACGACCGTAAAATAACACCAAAACCGTTCTTTGTCACAGCACTTATAACAGAGGGTGTAGCGGTGATTGTTTTGATAGCGGTTTTACTGTCTATACGCTTTATAACCCCTAAATTTTTTAAGAAAATAAGAAGTTTTTACACCGAAAATATCTGCTTTAATGCGGCAAGCTTTGAGGGAAAAACAAGTAATGAATATTAAAATATTTTCCACTAAAATTTATATTTCTGTGCTGTTTGTGGCGGTAATAACCTTTATGCTGATTTTGGACAAAACAGGCCTTGCGCCCTATTGTCTTTTATCGGTTGCTATTCACGAGCTATCCCACCTGATAGCTATGAAGCTTGAAAACTGTGCGCCAAGGGAAATAAGGCTTACCCCCGCATCTGTAGGAATTATAAGGGAATTCAAATGCAGTATATCGGCAGAAAAAAAGATAGCGTTTGCGGGACCTTTTGGAAATATAATTACAGGCATAATTTTTATAGTTTTATTTTTAATTTTCAAAAAAACCGCTATTTTGCAATTTGCACTTTTAAACTTTGTAACCGCTGTTTTTAATCTGCTTCCCGTCCTAGAGCTAGACGGTGGCACAATTCTTATTTGCATTTTAGTCAGTAACAAAATGCCAAGAGAAAAAGCAGAACGAATACTCCGCCTTATAACGCTTGCCGTTTCGCTTTTAGCTATCTTTTTTGCAACACTTCTAGCACTTAATAAAACCTACAATCCGTCGGCATTTATAATAGGAATTTATCTTTTTATCTGCGCACTTTTGCGGTATTAAAATAGCAAAATTTAAAAAAATTAAAATTTACTATTGATTTTATAAAAGTTTTGTGATATTATACTATGGCGGTTTAAATGAAAGCCGTAGTATATGCGCCGGTAGCTCAGTTGGATAGAGCGTCTGGCTACGGACCAGAAGGTCATGGGTTCGAATCCTCTTCGGCGCGCCAAAATAAAGAGAATCAGTTCGCAAGAATTGGTTCTCTTTATTTTTGTTTGTAAAAAGGGATTCGAACCCGTGAGGGTTTGTCGTAAAGAAAAACAGTGTGGGACACTGTTTTTTAGACAAAGCGGCGCAGACGGGTACCGAAATTCGAAGAATTTGGGTCGGCAAGCCATAAGTATGCGAAGCAGACGGTCGAATCCTCTTCGGCGCGCCAAGAAAAAAGCATCGACTTTGTCGGTGCTTTTTTCAATGATGTTTGCCTTTGGCAAATGATGTCGTTTATACTAATGATGCCGCTTTCGCTTAATGATGTCGGCTTACGCCTAATGTTTTAAGGCAAACAGTGCATCATTGCGAGTGAAACGAGCAACATCATTATGCGCAGCATAACATCATATTGCTGTAAAGCGATGCATCATTAAAATTTAATACAGCATTTCAAAACTCCCCCAAGCCCTGTATTTAGGGCTTTTTATTTTTCTTTTTTGCTATTTATTTTTCCTTTTTGCTATTGAAATCCAAAATATAGTATGCTATTATATATAAGATATTAAAAGCCGAAATAGGCTTTGTTCTGTTTTGCAGAGAAAGGAAAGAATAATATGAAGACAAAAGCAGTTAGACTCTATGGCGAAATGGATCTTCGTTTAGAGGAAATGGAATTACCTGAGATTGGTCCTGATAACGTTCAGGTTGAAATTGTTTCCGATTCAATTTGTATGAGCACCTATAAGGCAGCAGTTGAGGGCGCAAAGCACAAGCGTGTTCCTAACAATGTTGCAGAAAATCCTGTTATCGTAGGTCACGAATTCTGCGGTAAAATCTTAAAGGTTGGCGAAAATTGGAAGCATAAGTTTAAAGAGGGTCAGGGCTTTGCAATTCAGCCTGCACACTTCTACAAGGGTATGCAAGAGGCTCCCGGTTACTCTTATAACTACTGCGGCGGTGACGCTCAGCACGGTAATATCCCATTTGAAACTCTTGCTATGGACTGCTTGCTTCCATACAATTCTGATGTTTATTTCTACGGTTCTTTAGCTGAGCCTATGAGCTGTATTATCGGTACCTTCCACGCTATGTATCACACAAAGGCAGGAAGCTACGTTCACGATATGGGTATCGTTGAGGGCGGTAAAATGGCACTTCTCGCTTCTGTTGGTCCTATGGGTCTTGGCGCTATCGACTATGCACTTCACTGCGACCGCAGACCTTCCTTACTCGTTGTAACCGATATTGACGATGCTAGACTTGCTCGTGCTGAGAGCATCTACACAGTAGAGCATGCAAAGGAACTCGGCATTGAGCTTCACTATGTAAACACCGCTAAGTGCGACGACCCTGTTGCAACACTCAGAGAAATCACAGGCGGCACCGGCTACGACGATGTTATCTGCTTTGCACCTGTAAGACCTGTTGTTGAACAGGCTGACGGTATTTTAGGCTTTGATGGTTGCCTTAACTTCTTTGCAGGTCCAACAGACAGCAACTTCAAGGCTGAAATGAACTTCTTTAATGTTCACTATAGCTATACACATATTGTTGGTACAAGCGGCGGTAACACAGACGATATGAGAGAGGCTATCGAGCTTATGAACAACGGCACAATCAACCCTGCCGCTATGGTAACACACATCGGCGGTATTGATGCTACTGTAGAAACAACTCTAAATCTTCCAAACATAAAAGGCGGCAAGAAGTTAATCTACAACCACATAAGCCTACCTCTTACAGCTCTTGATGATTTTGAGGAGTTAGGTAAAACAGATCCTATGTTTGCTAAACTTGCCGAGCTTGTTAAGGCTAATAATGGTCTTTGGAGCGGCGAGGCTGAGAAGTATCTGCTCGCTAACGCAAAGAAATTTTAATTAAATATTAGCGGGAGGGGAGGTCTCGGCTACCGCCTCGGTCGGTGCTTCTGCTTCGCAGAGGTGTCCACCGGACACCCGCACCCCTCCCCTACGAATTTAAAGGGGAATATTTATGAAAGCAGTTATGTACGGCGGCGGTAATATCGGCCGCGGCTTTATAGGAATGTTACTCTCCGCTTCGGGATATGAGGTGCAGTTTGTGGACGTTGTTGATGCGGTTATCAACACACTTAATTCTGAACATACCTACCCCGTTAGAATAATTTCTAGTGAGGGTCACACCGATATAGACGTTAAAAATGTTTGTGCGGTTGACGGTAAGGACGGTGCCGCTGTAGCCGAGGCTATCGCTAGCGCTGATATTATGGCAACTGCGGTTGGCGTTAATGTTTTAAAGTTTATAATACCTAACATTGCAAACGGAATTAAACTTCGTAAAGAAAGAAAATTACCACCTCTTAACATTATTATCTGCGAAAACTTAATGGACGCTAACAAGGTAATTGAAAAGATGCTCAAAGAGTATCTAAATGAGGAAGAACAGGCTTGGATGGACGAGAATGTAGGTCTTGTTGAAGCATCAATTGGCAGAATGGTACCTGTTCAGACCGACGATATGAAGGACGGTAACCCAATGCGTGTTTGCGTTGAATGCTACGGTTATCTCCCTGTTGATAAGGCGGCATTCAAGGGCGAAATTCCTGAAATTAAGAATATGGTTCCTTTTGAGCCGTTTGATTTTTATCTTAAAAGAAAGCTTTATGTTCACAATATGGGTCACGCTACCTGTGCTTACCTTGGCGACATATTAGGTCTTGAATACATATATCAGTCAATCGATAAAGACGAGGTTTACCTAATCGTTCGTGGCGCTATGGAGGAGAGTGCAAGAGCGCT
This sequence comes from Acutalibacteraceae bacterium, assembly GCA_045577835.1. Lineage (GTDB taxonomy): Bacteria > Bacillota > Clostridia > Oscillospirales > Acutalibacteraceae > UBA737. Next base: position 28,917 of record JAZNJD010000058.1, read on the forward strand.
TTCTAAAAAGTATGGCGTTGAGCTTGAAAGCATAATGCTTCATATTACCGACCTTTTAAACCGCTTTACAAATGCGGCACTTAAAGACACCTGCAAGCGTGTTGGCGGAGACCCTGCAAGAAAGCTATCCCCTCAGGATAGACTTATAGGTTCTTCCACCTTAGCGCTCGAAGTTGGTATTACACCTGCATATATCGCAATCGGTGCGGCGGCAGGCTTGCATAGATATCTTCTCGAAACCGAGGGTGTTGAGAGAACTATGGCAGACGCTAAAAAGGTATTAGAGAGCCACTGCGAGCTAGCTGAGGGCAGCACACTTGAAAAGTTAATTCTCGATATGTATGCGCTAATATTAGAGGGTAAATCTTTACCTGAGCTTCGCCGTGCGGCAGATAATGTTGTTAAGGCTAACTTAAAGGACGTTATCTAATGGATATTAAGGAAAAAATGCATTCGGGCGCTCTTTATATGCCTTATGACGAGGCGCTGTTTAAAGAGCAAAACGAATGTCAATTAAAGCTTTATAAGTATAACCATTTAAAGCCCACCAACCTAAAGAAAAGAAACAAGCTTTTAAAGGAAATGTTCGCCGAAATCGGCGAGGGCTCATACCTCGAAATTCCTTTATATTCAAGCTTTGGTTGCAAGCATTGTCATTTCGGCAAGAATGTTTATGCGAACTTCGGTCTTACAATGATTGATGATACACACATTTACGTTGGTGATAATACTTTAATTGGTCCAAACGTTGTAATTGCAACGGCAGGTCACCCGATTGACCCCGAGTTAAGACACCAAATGCTACAGTATAACGCTAGCGTTCATATCGGAAAAAACTGTTGGCTTGGTGCTAGCGTTGTGGTGGTGCCGGGCGTTACAATCGGCGATAACACCGTAATCGGTGCTGGAAGCATTGTAACAAAGGATATCCCGTCGGGAGTTGTTGCGGTGGGCAATCCTTGCAGAGTTTTACGAGAGGTTACAGAGCGTGACCGCGAATATTATTTTAAAGACCGCAAAACACCTAAAGAATTTTTATAAATTTTATAAAGCAACAAGGCTCGAGGTTAAACCTCGAGCCTTTTATATTCTATTGTTTGTATTTAGTTTTTCTGCTCGTCAAGGGTTAGCGGGAAGCTTGGGATAAATTCTTCTAAAAACACCTTTATTTCAGGCAAATCCATTTTTTCGAGTGCTTTTTTAGTTGCTCTCTCGGCGTCTGCAAAATCAAGAGCGCACCATATCCTGTCATCTCGAACAAAAAGCAAAAGTGCCGCATTTTTGCGACACTTTATTTGATTAGCCTAAACAAATTCAACTGCTGTTCCGTAAACAATTACCTCTGCTGCACCCTGCATGATAGCAGAAGATGCGTAGCGAACATTAACCACCGCATCTGCACCGAGTTCTTCGGCTTCAGCAACCATTCTCTTGGTAGCTAGAGCACGAGCTTCGTTCATCATTTCGTTGTACGACTTAAGTTCACCACCGACCAAGGTCTTAAAGCTTTGGGAAATATCTTTTCCAATATGTTTAGATTGGATTGTGCTTCCCTTTACAAGACCTAACATTTCTAATTCTTTTCCATTAATATAATCAGTATTTACTAAGATCATCTTCTTCACCTTTCTTTATTTCATTTATTCTTTCTATGCAAACTTTTAGCATAACAGCAGAAAGAGCAAGTGGAATAATGCCTAAAAGCCATTTCCAAATGCCATCTATTAATGCTATTAAAATGCCAAAGTAAACAGCATAATATAATACTATTATTACCGAAATAATAATTGGTGCTAATATTTTTCTTTTATGTGATTTCATGATTTTTACTCCGAAATATAATTTGTCGACCCTCTGTTCATCTGTTTTTTAGAGGAATATATTCCTTTTCCTCTTTGACATTTATATATGCAGGGCGAATAATTTTTCCTGCGTTTTGTATTTCTTCCATACGGTGTGCACTCCAACCTGCAATTCTTGCAACAGCGAATATGGGCGTAAACAATTCGTAGGGTAGACCAAGCATTTTATAGACCATACCTGAATAAAAGTCAACATTTGCACTGACACCTTTATACATTTTACGCTTCTCAGCAATAATTTCGGGTGCCAATTTTTCTACGGTTTGGTATAGCTTAAACTCATCGTGAAGACCTTTTTCCACAGAAAGCTGTTCTGCGTAATAACGTAATATGTCGGCTCTCGGATCAGATAATGAATATACTGCGTGTCCCATGCCGTATATAAGTCCCGACTTATCAAATGCCTGTTTATCAAGAAGCCTTATGAGATAATCCTTAACCTCATTCTTATCTTTGATGTTGATATTGGCTTTCATATCATCAAACATTTGCATAACTTTGATATTTGCACCGCCGTGACGAGGACCTTTCAGAGAACCGAGTGCCGCCGAAATAGCGGAATAGGTATCTGTTCCGGAAGAGGTAACAACATGTGTTGTGAATGTTGAGTTGTTACCGCCGCCGTGTTCGGCATGGAGAACAAGTGCAAGGTCTAGTAGCTTTGCTTCAAGCGGGGTATACTGCCCGTCCTCACGTAGTATGTAGAGCAAATTTTCAGCCGTATTCAATTCTTTTTTTGGATGATGAATAAATAAACTTTGCCCTTTGTGATAATGTTGGTAAGAATGATAGCTATAAACGGCGAGAAGCGGAAATTCTGCTATTAATTGTAAGCATTGACGCAGGATATTTGGAGTGGAAATATCATCAGGGTTATCATCATAAGCATAAAGTGCCAATACACTTCTTGACAAAATATTCATCATATCCTTGCCGGGAGCTTTGAGAATCATATCACGTACAAAGGAAGGCGGCAAAGAGCGGTAAGACGATAGCTGTTCACAAAAGCGATTCAATTCATCGCTTGTTGGAAGTTTGGAAAACAAAAGCAAAAATACCGTTTCCTCAAAACCGGGACGGCCATCAGAAACAAAACCTTTTACAAGGTCACGAACATTAATACCTCTGTAATAAAGCTGTCCTTCGCAGGGAATATCATTTCCTTCAGCATCCTTTGTCTTGGCTTTTATACATGAAACTTCTGTGAGTCCGGCAACAACGCCATTACCGTCAATGTCACGTAGTCCACGCTTTACATCGTGCTTTTTATACATATCCGGAACAATATGGTTACTTATATTTGATAAAGAAGCAAGTTCTTTAATATACGGTGTGATTTCGGAATAGCTCATTTTATTTCCTCCTTATATAACAATATTCTGTAGAATATTATACCATATTTTATTTCTAACAACAAGAGTATTAATGTTTGTGGTTAAAAAAAGCGGCATGGCCTATTTAACCATACCGCTTTTTTAGACATTATCCTGTCAGTTAATAATTAGAAATTTCAACTATTCAGCCTTCTTGCTGTCAAGAAACTTGTAAACAAGTGCTGCTAGGACACCGCCAACCAAAGGTGCTACCAAGAACACCCAAACATTTGCAAGAGCATCGCCACCAACAAAGAGAGCGGGACCGAAGCTACGAGCAGGGTTAACGGAGGTTCCTGTGAAGGAAATACCAAGGATATGTACGAGAGTCAATGTCAAGCCTATTACAATGCCTGAAACTGCGCTATTCTCTATCTTAGAAGTAACACCAAGAATTGCAATAACAAAAACAAATGTAAGGATAATTTCAATTAAAATGGATAAAACGATATCACCCTCATAAAGAGCATTTGCACCAAGACCGCTTTCCTTACCAACAAAAGCCATCAGCACGGCTGCACCGGCAGTTGCACCTGCAAACTGAGCAATCAAGTAACCGATAAAGTCTTTTACCGAGAGTTTACCACTAACCAACATTGCAATTGATACGGCAGGGTTGATATGGCATCCTGATACATTTCCAATTGAGTATGCCATTGCAACGATAACAAGACCGAAGGCAAGAGCAGTTAACAGATATCCTGTTCCGTTTTCAGCCGAACAACCGACAACTGCGGCAGTTCCACAAGCAAAAAAGACTAATACGAAAGTTCCAATAAATTCTGCTGTGCATTTTTTGAGTAAATTCATAAATCTTTTCCTCCCATAATAAATTTTTTGGGGTTGCTATTTACATTATATATTACTCACAAGGAAATTTCAACAACTCTATTTTGATTTTGAATTTCGATGCGATAGTTTTGCTCATTGTTAAATTTAATTATACCATATAACAGTAAAAACTTCTCTGTTAAAAGCTAAGTAAAATCACTCCGCTTTTGTCAATATATCGACAGACAGTCGAAACGCCTGTCCTATTTACATTTAGTTTTTTGCTCATCGAGGGTTAGCGAAAAGCTTGGAATAAATTCCTCTAAAAACACCTTTACTTCGGGCAGGTTGTAAGTCTCTAGTGCTTTTCTGGTTGCTCTCTTGGCGTCTGCAAATTCACGGTTGCCCATAGCGTTTTCCTCGATACACTTTATAAGGGCTGACAGCTTATCTGCCGCCTTAATTATCCTCTTTTCCTCGTCGGTAGGGTTATAAAGACTGCAAAAATCGTCCCTTAAATCTTCGGGTAATAGCGCTATTAGTTTATCGTCTGCCAAAGACTCTATCTGCTTAAAGGCATCCTTTATATCATCGTTAAAATACTTAATTGGGGTTGGCATATCGCCTGTTATAATCTCTGATGTATCGTGAAACATAGCGGCACAGGCTATATGCTCGGCATTTAAATTTCCGCCAAAGCGACGGTTTCTTATAACCGCTAAAGCGTGGGCTATAAGGGCAACCTCTAGGCTATGCTCACTTAAATTTTCTTTTCTTGTATTTCGCATAAGACCCCAACGGTATATATTTTTCATTCTTGATAGCATTGCGTAAAAATGACTTGTCATTTTTTATCACTCCTTATTGAATATTATAACAAAAACTGTTATAATATCAATATATATTTATTTTGATTTAAAAGAGGGGGACAATAATGAGATTTTCCGAAGCTAAGCTTACAACACTAAAGCCTCAAAAGGAAAAAAGGCTATTTACATTTTTAATAGCTTTAGGTGTTGCCGCCGCATTTTTTGTTCCCTATATAATAATGGATAACGGATATTTCGCCTTTTACGGTGACTATAATGTTCAGCAAATACCCTTTTATCAGATGTGCCACGAAGCGATAAAATCAGGCAATATTTTTTGGAATCATACTACCGACCTCGGTGCAAATTTTATAGGCTCATACAGTTTTTCTCTGTTGGGAAGTCCTTTTTTCTGGTTAACCATTCCGTTTCCTAATAGCTTTGTTCCCTACCTTTTAGCGCCTCTGCTTATTTTAAAATTTGCCTGTGCGGCGCTAACTTCCTACCTATATATCAGACGCTTTACCAAGACTCCCTTAGCAGCATCGGTGGGTGGCCTTTTATATGCATTTTCAGGCTTTACAGTATTTAATATCTTTTTCAACAACTTCCACGAGCCGATTATCTGCTTCCCTTTGCTACTTTTAGCACTTGAGCTCTTCATAACCGAAAACCGCCGCGGTGCTTTTTGTCTAGCCGTTGCGCTTTGTGCAGTGGTTAACTACTTTTTCTTCTTTGGTATGGTGGTTTTCTGCATTATTTACTTCTTTGTAAGACTATTTTCAAAGGCTGTAAAAATAAAGCTTTCTCGCTTTTTATGTCTGATGCTAGAAGCCGTTTTAGGTCTCGGAATTTCGGCGGCGATACTGCTTCCCTCTATAGCCGCCATTTTAAGCAACGAGCGTGTTAGCGAATTTTTGCTCGGCTGGAGCGGTATTACCTACGGAAAAGAGCAAATTTACCTTAATATTTTGCAGTGCTTTTTCTTCCCGCCCGACCTACCTGCTCGCCCTGTTTTCTTCCCCGAGGCTAAGGTTCAATGGTCGTCACTCGGCGGTTGGCTGCCTCTGTTTAGTATGACCGGCGTTTTCACCTTCTTTGCAACAAGAAAGAAAAGTTGGATTAAGAGGGTTATAGGAATTTGTATCTTTATGGCTTTGGTGCCGTTTTTAAACAGCGCTTTCTATGCATTTAACCAAAGCTACTATGCACGTTGGTTTTATATGCCAATTCTTATAATGTGCCTTGCGACTGCTGTTATGGCAGAGGATAGCGAGGCTAACTGGAAAAGCGGTCTAGGGTGGGTTGCAGGCATCACCCTCGCCGCCACCGCAGTTTTCGGCTTCTTCCCTCAACAAAATCCTGACGGCAAGGGCTATATCTTCGGCCTTTACACCTACGAAGAGGGCAACACCTATGTTATTAGATATTGGGTTACCTGTGCCATAGCGATAGTATCCCTTATAATTCTTTTCTTCCTTTTAAAAATCAGAAAATCAAACAAAGAGGCATTTTTAAAGAGCGCTATCGCTTGCGTTTGCATAATCTCTATAATTTTTGCGAACGTTTTTGTTGCTACAGGCAGACAACACTCCTATGATATTAAGGGTACCGTTATTGAGGATTTAATCGAGGGCGAGGTCGACCTGCCAAGAGACGAATACTACCGCATTGACACCTTTGACGGCGTTGATAATACAGGTATGTTTCTAGGTTACCCCTCTATAAATGCTTTTCACTCGATAGTGCCATCGTCAATAGTTGATTTTTATAAGTATATCGGTATTGAGCGCTCGGTGGCAAGCAGACCTGACACTAAGGACGTAGCACTGAGAAGCCTACTCTCTGTTAAGTATCTTCTAAACCGTACCGACGGCGATAGCTTTGTGGACTCTAAGGGCAACCCACAAATGACAGGCTTTGAATATATTGGCACCAAGGAAGGTTACTATGTATACAGAAACCTTAACTTTGTGCCTATGGGCTTTTGCTATGACTATTTTATGACCGAGGTTTATGCGGATAGCTTTTATGATAACGCTAGAACCCGTATGATGCTAAAGGCGGCACTGCTTACAAAGAAGCAGATTAAAAAATACAGCGCTATTCTTGATAATATTGAGGATATAGAGTATGACGGTGTTGTGTACCCCGATAACACCTATGAGGATGTTATGAATGAGGACGATTTATCTGACGAGCAGACCGAGGAAATAGTCGTTCCCGATTCTCCACCCCCGATTTATGCATTAACCGACGAGCGACTCACCGCCGACTGCATAAGTCTTCAAAATAACGCTGTAGAAAGCTTTGAAACCGATAATAAGGGCTTTACCGCCACCATAACAAGAGAAAAGGAGAGCCTTTTATTCTTCTCAATCCCTTACGACGAGGGTTGGTCGGCTACCGTTAACGGTAAAAAGGTGGAGATTGAAAGGGTAAACAAGGGCTTTATGGCGGTCCAAATCCCTGAGGGCAGCTCTACTATCCGTTTTGATTATACCACCCCCTATCTTTTAGAGGGAATGGGTATCACTATTATATCTGTAGGCATTTTCCTAATCTATTTCCTTATCGCTACAATATGCATAAGGAAAAGGCCGACACCCACAACCTACCCCGAGGGCGAAATGCTGCTTCGCCGTTGGCATAAGGACGATATTGCAGATGCGGCGGCAGATTTCTATTCGGACGAGGACTATGCGCCAAAGACGATTTTGTTTGATGATGACGAAACATTAACACCAAACCAAAACTTTTCGGGCGGCTTTACAATTGATTCGGATATTTTTGATAAAAAATAACATTAGATAACTAAATAAATAATAAAGAATAAAAAAGGTGTTTTGCAACGCAAAACGGTATATATAAAATCATAACCACCCGTCAAACGGGTGGTTTGCACAAGGGCTAAAAGCCCATAATGCCGACCCGCGTCTCAAGGCGCGGGCTTTCTCTTTGTTCAAGCCTTAGAGTCTTTGCCTCTTTGGCTACCCCTAAAGGGGTTAACTG
>JAZNJD010000059.1:0-6771 GCA_045577835.1 Acutalibacteraceae bacterium
CCTTTTAGGTCGGAGAATTTTGTGATTAAAGGATTTTCGGTGTGGCGAGACACAAAACGCAGTTAATCCTGACGGATTAACGAGTATTTTAACAAAGCCACAGCGTAAAATCCTAAACCCAAAATCTGATTTGGGTTTATATGCTTTGGCTAATCGTATCGGCGCTTTCGTGCCAGTTTATAAGTAATGTTCCGTCGGCTATTTTGCTTTCAAGGTTTACAACCGATTATCCGTCGCTTTTGCTAGGTGTAAACATCGGCGGAACGGGAACGCTTATAGCCTCGCTTGCAAGCCTTATAACCTTTAGCGAATTCAGGCTTTTGCATCCCGAACAAACCAAAAAATATCTTTGTATTTTTACAATAGCAAACGTAGTATTCTTTGTTGTTTTAACCGTTGCCGCTAAATTATTTAGCGCTTAAAAAGGAGAAGTTTATGAAAATATACTCAGTTTTTGACACAGAATTTAAGCCCTACGGTCAGATTGTTAAGGGTTTAGAAGAGTCTGTTAAAGAAATTTTAGATGTGCTTAAAAACACACCTCTGCCCGAGGGCGTTGGCTATGTTGCCGAGGAAAAAGCGCTTCAGGAATTGCCTGCTAGACAAAAGGTATCTGACCACCTATACGGCGGTATGCCTGTGCAGCTTGGTTGGTGTAACGGACATAATACCCGTCTTAACTGTCTTGAGTATCATAGAGACAGTGAATTTAACCTTGGCACAGAGGATTTTATTCTGCTTTTAGCCAAGCAAAGCGAAATAGAAAAGGGTACTCTTGACACTTCAAAGGTAAAGGCTTTCAGAGTGCCGGCAGGGGTTTTGGTCGAGTGCTATGCTACAACACTTCACTACGCACCCTGCCACACCGATTCGAGCAAGGGCTTTAGGGTGTTAATCGCATTACCCAAGGGCACTAATACTAAAAAGCCCTCTATTTCAAATGAAACAGAGGAGGATAGACTGTTATTTGCTTGCAACAAGTGGTTGCTAGCACATAAAAGCTCGCCCGAAGCCGCCGACGGCGCCTATATCGGCTTAACAGGAGAAAATATAGATATTGCAAAATAATAAACAGCGAGGTGAATTTCACCTCGCTGTTGTGTTAGCTAAAGTTTTTGTGACAGTTTTGTTTTAAAAATTCTTTGATTTCGCCGTTGTCTTTATCTTCGTAATATGCTATAAGTAATTTTTTAAATTCGGGCACACAGATTTCGGGGATGACAAGCAAACCGCCTGCTTTGGAGATTAAATAATGATTTGCAAAAATTACTGCCGCTCGTTTATTGCCATCATTGAAAATTTGTGTTTTCATACAATAAAGACAAAGCTCTATTGCAATATTTATCGGCTCATCGTCACGCTTTATAATATCTAAAATACTTTCTATAACAACTGTTTCTATAGGTAGCGGTGGGATATAAGAGGTTCCGCCAATGGTTACGGGCACACCCCTTATTCTGCCGCCGCTTGCAAAAAAGCCTTCGTTTACGAGTTTAGCAATATGGCAAAGGATAGAAAAGTCGCTTTTAACCTGCAATACATCTCTATCAAGGATAAATTCCCAAGCATGTTTTAGATTTAATATTTTCTGCACATCACTAGCACGAACGCCATTAACTTTACCGTTTTCGATAATATCCTCGGTTTGCGGGAAAGAGGTTGCAACACCCTCTAAAACCGCCTGCTCATAAATTGACAGCTTCATATTCATTCGGGCAAAATCGAGATTTAAAAGAAAGTCGGGAGACAATTCATTTTCTGTAAAACCTTTTTCAGCAAGCGCTTTTTCAACCTTGCGAAGTTGTTTTCTTAAATTTTTTGCCTCGCTATTATTACGAAGCAATAATTGATATAATGTGTCGGAATAGACATCAACATAGGTTGATGTTACCCGACTGCCTAAACGTTTACGAATATATAAATACTTACCGCTTTTGTTTTCTTTTATTTCGGGTGTACCATCATAAGCCAATAATTTAAGTCGGGCGTATAAATCGGCACGCTGTTCCAATAATTCTTGTATTTCGGGATAGTTATTCATATTAAAAACTCCTTTTAGGGAACTTTTTATAAATTTATTATAATAATTGTTCCCTAAAAAGTCAAGAATTATTCACCTGTACCTTTCAACAATCTTTGTTTGGCAATATATAGTTTGGTGGAGAGAAAAAAAGCTAGTTCTCCTCTGCTTTTTTGCATACAAAAAAGTCTTATTGCTTATTATTTTTGTCAGGTTTAATAATTGAAAAACTATGTAGTAGTGATATAATTAAAAAGCAATATTTATATAGAAGGAAGACCTTGAAAAAATGAAAATTTTTGAGCCAAAAATTGTTTCCTGTTTAAAATCCTACAGCAAAAAGCAGATTTTAAGCGATATTATTGCAGGCGTTATAGTTGCTATAATTGCTCTGCCGCTGTCAATAGCCCTTGCGATTGCAAGCGGAGTATCCCCCGAAAAGGGACTTTACACCGCAATCATAGCAGGCTTTGTTATTGCGCTTTTTGGAGGAAGCAGGGTTAATATTTCGGGTCCTACCGCCGCCTTTGCTACCATAGTTGCAGGCATCGTAGCATCTTACGGCACCAGCGGACTTGTTATCGCTACCATTATGGCAGGTATTTTGCTGATAGTAATGGGTCTTTTAAAGCTTGGTAGCCTTATAAAATACATACCCCACGCAATTACCACAGGCTTTACCTTCGGTATTGCGGTGACCATTGCAATCGGTCAGTTAAAGGACTTTTTAGGTTTAACCTTTGCTAAGGGTACCCACGCCGTTGAAACCTTTGAAAAATTAGAGGCTGTAATAAAATCTATCGCCACAATAAATTGGCAGGCACTGCTTACAGGCGGTGTTGCCCTTTTGATACTGATTGTCTGGCCCTACATAAACAAAAAAATCCCAGGCTCGCTTATCGCCGTAGTTTTGGTAACCGCTATGGTAAAGCTTTTAAAAATGGACGTTAATACGATAGGCGACCTTTATTCAATTTCGGGCGCTCTACCTAAATTTAATCTGCCCGAAATAAACCTAAGTCTTATAAAAGAGCTTATCCCCTCAGCATTTACCATTGCAATTTTAGCGGGTATTGAGTCACTTCTTTCCTGTGTCGTGTCGGACGGTATGATAGACGACCGCCACAATTCAAACACCGAACTAATAGCCCAGGGTCTTGGCAATATCTGTTCGGGACTTTTTGGCGGTATCCCCGCAACAGGCGCTATCGCACGTACCGCCGCCAACGTTAAAAACGGCGGAAGAACACCCATATCGGGCATTATCCACGCCGTTGTTTTACTGCTTATTTTAGTTGTACTAATGCCCTATGCCGCATGGATTCCGATGCCTGTTATTGCCGCAATTCTTTTTATGGTGGCATACAATATGTGCGAGTGGCGACAGTTTGTTAGGATATGCAAAACCGCACCCAAAAGCGACATTTCGGTTTTAATCGTTACCTTTGTATTAACCGTAGCGTTTGACCTTGTTGTAGCTATCGAGGTCGGTATGCTTTTAACCCTTATTTTATTCCTTCGCCGTATGGCAGAAACCACACATATAAGACCTTGGACCAAGGCAGACCGTATGAGCGCAACCGACGGCGGCAGACTTAAAAATATCCCCGATCACACCGAGGTTTTCGAGATTAACGGACCAATGTTCTTTGCAGCATCGGATAAAATTACAATTCCTATGCGTGCAGGTGTTAAGGTAATAATTATACGTATGAGAAACGTGCCCACGCTTGACGAAACCGCAATGCGCGCCTTCCGTCAGGTATACAGCGTTTGCAAGGAGAAAGATGTAAAGCTGTTTATCTCCCACGCAAACGAGCAGCCTATTTCGGTAATGAAGAAGGACGGTTTTTATGACGATTTAGGCGAAGACAACTTCTTCCCGCATATCGACGCCGCCCTCGCCGCCGCAAGAGCAACAAACGAAACACTATAATACAAATACAAAGTTAAATTATAAATAAGTTTTTATACACAGCAAAAGCGAGGTGAAATTCACCTCGCTTTTAGTTATTTAATTAACTCATATTCAAATAACATTGGTATAATCTCATTGCTGTAATAATTTTTAAGAGCATCATCTAATTTCTTGATTTCCGAATTTAAAGCATTATATTTATATACCATAACGGGATTGCCTTTTTTGTCTTTTCTGCCGCTGTCTATTTTAATATTAAGTTCTTGCATTATTTGCCATAATCCATAACGAACTTTTTTATCTGCGGCTTTATATTCGTCCGTTTTAGAAGCTTCAAACAATACATCTCGCCAATATTTTAAAAGTGTTTCTTCTATTTCCGATAATTCCAAACCATCTTTTAAATATTCTTGTAATGATTGCCAAGCTAGAGTATCTTCGCGGTCGAAACATAATTCGTTACGATAAAAACGTTTGTCGCTACCTAAAAACGATTTGCATTTGTTTTTTGGTGTAAGCGCAGTATAAAACAAACATTTCTTCAAAAAATTTTTATCCTTTAAAAACGAACCCTGCCCATCATATGACTTTGAATAAACATCAGCCTTGTACCATTTATCATATGGGAATGTAGCCGCAACAAACAATGGTAATTTTTCGGTAAAATTATCACTTCTAAGGTAAAATCCATGAGCTTTATATATTCCGCAACGAGTTAACATTACATCTTTTCTATCAATTTGAAAATTGCTTGCTACTAAATATGCAATTATTTCATTGCTATAAATCGGTTTTATATAAACTTTCCTACCATTTGAAACAAACTCTGAACCATCCCTTTCGCAGATAATTCCATCTTCCGAATAGTTGACAAGTGGCCTTTTATCATACGCATAAGAAAGATTGTAAAACGCCTTTTTAATAGTGATATCATTAGTCGCTCTACTTGTAATTTGATTTTCAATATCGTATGGCGTGAGCGTGATTTGTTTAGTATCTGTATCATCAATATTTTTCCACCAAATACATCCTATTGCAGAAACTTGATTTGCATGAAATTCTTTTCTATTACATAAAAACCCGTCTTCAAATTTTTTATTTGCTAAACTTTGGTTGCGCCAATATTTTGTAGGTGCGTATAAAATATAACTATCCGTTGGTTTTTTTAAATAGAATTTAAAACCGCTCCAAATAAAGAGATTTGATAAATCGTTTAAAGCAACACCTTTATACTCTTTTTTCATTTCTTGGATGACATAGCTTTGTTTCCACACATTTTCTTTTTTCCCGGTTCCTTGAATACCTCCGCTACCTGATTCGCTGTAAGGGGGGTTTTCCATGAGGATAACAACGCAATTAGGATCGTTAACCCTCTCTCGTATAAAATCATTTGCTATACCTTGTTCGTTTTTTTCAGCCGGAATAATATCATATGCCAAAGCGTCTATATTAGGAATTACGACAAGACATTTATCACCATATTTATAGTTTAATATAGCATACTCATTAAATTCTATTGTCGATAATACACAGTGCTCTAATATTTCATCTGGTAATCCTTCCTCAAGGTTTCCTGTTCCGGCGCATCTATCTATAATTATATAATCCATACCTTTTGGTATTTCTTTAATAGCCTTAATTAACATCTTATGCATTTCGTTAACATAAGCTGTTGGGGTATAGTAAGCACCTTGTTCTCTTTGTAAAAGACCGGGATTTAAGCAGTCCATTATATCCTCAAACTCTATATTATCAGCTTTTTCATAAGGATAAATTCTATCTTGTAAAACATTTGGGTTTCTTATTTCTGCATTTTTACCTTTAATAAACTTATCTTTATCTTGGCTGTGTTTATAGAATTGCTGAGACAATCCAACAATATTATTTTTATCGACATGGTATTTTACAAAATCTTCGCTATTAACAATAGTTAATAATTCTTGCAAGCCTGTACTTGTTGAATAATCTATTGTAATATATTTAGCTTCCGTTTTATATGTCTCGTTATTTCTGCTAGCAGCACCAAAATAAACTTTTTCAATATCTTTTAATAAATCTGCAGATTTAAAGATATATGCTGTTTCTCTATTCAAGTCATTAAGGATTAAATTGGCTGGCAATTTTTCTCCACGGATACGGATTCGTGAAGCATATTTTATTGCTTGTGATAAAACTTCATAAATGTTTTTGATATCAACTTTGTTTTCATATAGATTTCCTCTATCAACACCGTCGGTGTTATGAGATAAATCTGGATTTATACCTACTCTACTATAAAAATCTCTTTGGCCTTCATATTCATCGTGATATTGTTTCATTATTTTTTCCTCCTGCTATTTTAGAAACAAGTTCAGTATATTTTTGTGGATTTTTAAGATATGCCTCTGCAGCAGAGTTAAAAAAATCTGCCATGCTGGAAATATCATCATCACTTATTACTGCTATGTGCAGTTTTTTAAATGTATCAGGATTCATTCTAAACTGAACTTGCCTTGTGCGATCAGCTCTAAATGTTGCTTTTCTACTCAACTTGCAACCTCCTTTTAATGATATCATTTTATCATAATATAATGATATCATTAATGATTAAAAAAGTCAACAAACGATTTTAAATAACAGTATAATTTTTCTTTGTTGACAAATAATAGTATCACGATTTGATTTAAAAGAGAATGTATATATGAAAGCAACAGGAAGCGCAAAGTTATACTTTGCGAGTGAATAGTGAATAATGAATAATGAATAATTTCGGTGTGCCTTCGGCACGATATAAATAATGTCGGCTCTGCCGACACATTAATTATTCATTATTCATCATTCATTTTTCATTATT
>JAZNJD010000060.1:0-16947 GCA_045577835.1 Acutalibacteraceae bacterium
GATATAAATTTCACCAAAATAAGTAATGTAATAATCACAGAAACAATCTTAGCAATTATTTTCAAAGCTTTTTTCATGGTTACACTCCTTTCATAGGACTACCTTTTCGAAAACATTCGACATATCCTTATTACTCGTGTCAAGTCAGGAGAACAGTGAATAATAAGAACCACGACCCGATAACGCAATCAAAGATTGCGGTCGGGTACCCCGCAACCTTGTTGCTTTTGCAATAGGACCTACTATTTTTCCCTTTATTTTTCAACTGTTTTTCCTTAAGCACTTTTCTCTAGAACCCGCGAGAATACTGGATTTTCTCGCACCCGATAGTATATGTAAATATCAAAATCGGCAAACTTTTTTATTAAATTCGATAACTTGTTATGAGTAAAACACATTTCATTATCTCACAATATTCTGTGGACAAAAAGTCACATATTTTAAATACCGTAAATTTCTGCAACACATTCTTTTGCTATTTCAATGTCTGTTTTAGAAATTTCTTCATCAAAATCAGAAAATGTATTGTTCTTCACATCATTACCGGAAAGGATAGAGTACCAAAGCAATCCAAGTGTGTACCTGCCAAGACCTAAACTTGCATGAAATGTATCTCTATGTATTTTCTCTATTCCTGATTCTATAAGTTTTTGAAAAACCTTTCCTGATGGTATAACTAAATCTGCATTGATTTCTTCAGCCGCTTTTTCATATGATACTTCTATATCTTTAAACATATCGACATGATTGTTATATCCCAATTCAATATTCAAACGCTGAGAGTCTTGTTCGTATGCCCATGTCTGATGAATTGCAATTTTTGCTTTAGGCACACATAGTCTAACATACTCAACTATTTTATCAAGATATGGTTGATAAGTTTCATAGTAAGGTGATTCAGAGCTGACTTGTTGAATTGTTACAACATCCCAATCACGATTTAAAAGTGCCTCCTTTAATGACACCTTAAATCCTGTGCTTTCTCCATTCATTTCAAGCCTATATGCTCTTTCCTCATTTATCATATTTCTATAGTGAAGAGAAAGAGGACACCCTCCTATATAAAGATTGAACGTGTTGAGAGTAAATCCGTCAGCCTTTGCAATCCGGTGCAAATACCTTTGAGCATCCTGCGAAAAACTATTACCAATTGATAAAACATTCATTTCAAACTACTCCTTTTTTCTACATTATTCGACATATCCATATAGTATGTGTTATATTAGGACCAACAAGTTAAGACTTAGAACCGTCCCCTGTCTCATTTTACACCGATCGGAAGTGCATTTTGAGTTGCTGTGCTCAATACGTTTTTGTTATTCATTGTTAAATATCTTCGATTAATTCTATTTTTTGTATATTCGTGGTACGCGCTTTGAAATAACGCAGGTCACTTCACCGCTGACACTTTCGCCAAACACACTCAGTTCCTGCGCAGAAATCGTATTTTCACCGTCAGTTCCCAAAAGGATAACCTCGTCACCGATTTGCGCATTGGGAATGTCGGTGACATCTATCAAAAGGTAATCCATGGCGACTCTGCCTATGACCGGGACGCGCTTTTTGCTTGTGAGAACGTGAGAATTGTTTGAATAAACACGTCTGTATCCATCGGCATAGCCGCAGGTAACCATAGCAATACGCATATCTTTTTGAGCATGGAAGGTACAACCATAACTTACAGCCTCTCCACACTCTATATCGCTGATTTGTGCAATAAAACTTACCCATTTGATTACATTATGTAAGCCAAGTTCTTCAACACTCTCATCACTGTAAGACATTCCAAGTGGCATCATTCCAAGACGTACCATATCCAATTGATATTCCGGATGCACTAAAGATCCTCCTGTTGAGCAACAGTGTCGCAAACCGATATTAAATTGATTTTCAGTCAATTTATCACAAACTTGCATAAAACGATTAAATTGAAGTTTCGTAAAGTCTTTTTCCCAGTCAAGCTGCCCTTCACCACAGGCAAAATGTGTGTATATTCCTGTAAAATCAAGATTTTTCAGACTGTATATGTATTTTATTTTCTCCATAGCGTCATTGTCACTACGCCAGCGTATACCGGAACGATTAAGACCTGTATCGATTTTCAAGTGACATTCACATTTTAGTCCTGCCGCAACGAGCTTTGCCGAAACCGTCTCCGCATAGGCGACGCTGCCAACCGTAAGCGTAAGCCCGTTTTTTGATGCAGCTTCGATTTGTCCCTCCGGAAGAGGACCAAAAATAAGGATGGGTTTATCAGAAATCTTTCGTATCTGCAAGCCTTCCTCAACGGTAGCGACTGCATACCAGTCTGTAAAGGTTTCGTAGGCAGGGACGACGCCTTCTATTCCATGTCCGTATGCGTCGGCCTTTAAAACGGACATTATTTTTTTGTTTTTAAATGTATCGTTTGTAATTTTGCCGTTATGCACAATACTCCCTAAATCTATCTGTGCATATGTTCGGTACATCTCATTGACTTTTTTTTCTGCATTCATATTCAAATTCCACTTCGTCTCAAATATTTTCCGTTATAGACGCCCGTCAGTTCATTGTTTTCAAGCGCCAATTCGCCGCCCACATATACCTGATAAATTCCCTTATTAGGTTTAAACGGATTTGCATAATCAAGATTATCAGTGATGGAATCGAAGTCAAACAGTACTAAATCAGCATCATACCCAACCTCAATCCTGCCCTTATCTTTTAATCCGTACGTTTTAGCAGGCATAGAGGTAATTCGTCTGATACCTTCCTCTCTTGATAGAATTCCGCGTTTGCGAATATAGTGACCAAGATATCGTGGGAACGTTCCAAAAGCACGTGGATGTGCTGATACATCTCCGGGCCGATAAATTCCATCTGATCCAACCATACATTTCGGATGCTTTAAAATCATTTCCACATTTTCTTCACACATAGAAAAACGACACTCATAAACTCTTCCATGATTTGCCTTTAAAAGTTTAATCATTGCGTCAAAAGGAGATATACCAAGTTCCTCTCCTACCTGTGCATATGTCTTACCGATTGCCCAAGGAGTTTCCTGTGCTCTTACAATTAAAAAGTTTTCAAGTCCTACATAATATATGCTATTATCCCATGATGGGTCATTTACTTCAAAAATTTCTCGGTAAATTGCTTTTACAACATCAGGATTTTCCAGACTTTTGGCAAAAGCATCCACACCACTGCTAAGAAACTGAGGCGGAATAGCACTGAGTGTAGTTGTTGATGCCGCTATATAAGGATACGCATCTAAAGTAATGTTAAGACCATCTCCAATGGCCGAATCAATCATAGCAAGCGCCTTTTCACAACGTCCCCAGAATTCTTTCCCAACACACTTGAAATGAGAAATATTTACGGCTACATTACCATATCTAGCAATATCAATACACTCCTGCACACTGTCAAAAAGTCCCATAGATTCAGAACGTGAATGTGTAACATACATTCCACCATTTTCGCCGGCGGTTTTTGCTAACATTGTTAGCTCTCTTGTATCAGAATAAATTCCTGGAACATATGAAAGACCAGTAGATATTCCTGCACTTCCTGCTCTAACTTCACATTCAAGAATCTTCTGCATTTTTTTTATTTCGTCAGAATCAGCAAAACGAGCTTGCGTACCCAACACCCCGCCTCTTAGCAAACCGTGTCCGGTAAAATAATATTGATTAGTTCCAAGCTCCAACTTGTTAACAGCATCAATCGCAGAAGTCATATCTGTGCAGCTCCGTAATATACTGCCGATAACGGATTTTCTGGTTTCGCTGCTCATAGATCCATCATCAGGACTAACTGATGCACCGCATTGTCCTGCGATTTCTGTTGTTACACCCATACGGAGCACCTGTTCGCGGTGAGGAGCATTGAAAATTGATTGATCACTATGGCTATGAGAATCAATGAACCCCGGTGCCAACGCCAGTCCGTTTGCATCGACAATATGTTTTGCTGAATTTTTCTCTTTTCCTATATAAGCAATTTTTCCGTCTTTACATGCTACATTTGAATAATACGAATTCTTGCCGCTGCCATCGTAAACAAGGGCATTTCTGATTTCTAAATCATACATAATAAATCCTCCATATCATACATAATAATTCCTCCATCTTTTAAGAATTCATATCCGGCAAAACCGTAGGCGAAAACTTATGCTCCATCAGAGAAATTATGGTGTGACTTTTTATAACAGCTTTGTTGTTTTTGATACATAAAATTTTCTTTTCAAGGGACTCAATGTCCTTTGTGCAGATTTTAAGCATATAATCATATTCTCCCGTAACAGAGTAACATTCAAGCACATCGGGGTCATTGTCAGCATAGTCTAAAAGCAATTTTATGCTGTCGCCATATTGCATTGCTATAAATACAAAAGCTGTAATTGTTTTATCTAGCTTTTGGGGATTTGTGACTATAGTAAAAAATTTATTATGTTTTCTTCCTGCATACGAAGAATTCTTTTATTCACCGCCGGTACAGACAGATTTACCAAACTGCTAATTTCTGTTGCAGTAGTGTTTGTATTTTTAGAAAGAATTCCCAGAAATTTTTTATCTATTATATCCATACAAATCCACGCCCTATTTTAAATTTAATCAAATTATACCATATTGCAATAATAACGTCAACATATTTGAAAAAACAAGAGCGAATATTAACCGAAATGATAAAATTATTAATTTTTGCTTATATTACATCCAGGTTATCGGGATGTAATATAATAATGCTCGTCTATAACATCATAGACGAGCATTATTTATTTAATTTTCTCTGCTTCCTTCAGCAAATTCTCAATAAATATCCCATAACCTCTCGTTGGATCATTGACAAATACGTGTGTCACCGCTCCCACAATTCGGCCATTCTGAATTATCGGCGAACCCGACACGCACGTGTCAATATAGGACCAACTAACGCTAATCCACGATTTCACTTCTTGAAGGAAAATACCCGTACTTATTCTTAAATGATTTGCTAAAGTATAAGGCGTCGTTAAATCCCACAGCATTAGCCACATCATATATGTGAGTATATTCGCCGCTATCCAATATGTTTTTAGCCTGAACAAGTCTTTTGTTCTGCACATATTCTTTAGGAGAAACACCATATACGGATATAAAAATTTTACGAAAATATGTATCGGATACATTACATAAAGAATGCAATTTGCCAATTTTTAAATCGGAATTAAAAATAGTGTTTTCGAGATGGTTGATTGCAGGTTTTATAATTTTTCTTTTGTTTGAGTCGCAGTATTCCTTTCTATCATTTTGATATAAAATAGATACTATTTTATAAAACAACGACATCATTTCAAACTTACCTGATAGATTGTTAAAAAGCGAAACTCCTATTAATCTATCAATATTATGTTTGAAGTCATCAAAGGAATTGCAATTATAAAGAAAAGGTCTTGCATCATATAACGATGATGTGAAATTTATTAATGCATAATGACTTTCGCCCGAAGAAATTTGAGATACGGTATAGCTTTCCCCTTTCGGTATAAAAAGCACATCACCTTCTGCCATTGTTATTTTTTTAGAATTAAATAAATACTCGCTTTCACCGTCAATTTTAAATATCAAAGCGTGGTATGGCCTGTTTGTAAATTGTTTATTAAGGCTTGAAATACCGTACATCACATTTACTATTTCTAAATTTTCCATATTTTTAAACATAAAATCACCGATTTAATTATAACATTTTGCTTTTTTTAGTCAATATTTGTTTTAAAAAATCTATATTGTTCTTATTTTTCCATTTACCAAAAATGCTATAATGGTATAATTAAGTCAGGTGATTTTAAATGTCAATTATCTTTAGTCAGGTAATAATGCTGTTTGTATTTATTGCAATAGGTTTTGTATTAGGCAAGACGAAAATTTCTAAAAGTGAGCACTCGCAAATTCTTTCAAGCCTTTTGGTTTACATTTTTTTACCTTGCAATATCTTTAAAACCTTTTCAAAAAATTTTACAGTTACATACATCATAGAAGGTTATCAACAACTGATTGTATCAACTGTAATAATTTTGATTTTGCTTGTTTTATCTCATTTTGTTTCAAAATTATTCTCAAAAGAAAAATACGAAAAATGCATTTATGAGTATTCTTTGATTGTCCCCAACTATGGATATATGGGATATGCTTTAGCGGAGGCCTTGTTCGGTGAAGCCGGTCTTACAAATATGATGGTTTTTGCGTTGCCTGTTTCTCTTTATATTTACACAATAGGTTTCTGCAAACTTACTAAAAGAGGATTTAGTTTAAAAAAATTATGCAACCCCGTAATGATTACAACTGTTATTGGAATCATAGCCGGATTGTTTGGAATAACTGTTCCAGCTGTGCTAATAAACGTTATAGAAAAAGCTAGCGATTGTATGGCACCTGTAAGTATGCTGCTTACCGGTATTGTGTTATCAGGTTTTTCTTTTAAGCCTATTATATGTAGATTAAAAAATTATTATTTAACTATCTTGCGGTTAATTATAATACCGCTATTGATTGGATTTGTGTTAAATACATTTTGCGAACCAAAATTGGTACAAACCGCCGTTTTGTTCTATGCTCTTCCCTGCGGCCTTAATACGATTGTTTTTCCAAAACTAGTGAACGAAAACTGTGAGATCGGTGCCGGTCAGGCACTTATTTCCACAACGTTTTCTTGTATTACTCTTCCGATAATTTTGAACTTTTTTCAATAAAGGAGAATAAACTTATGTACCCTATAGTTACCGAAAATGAAAAAATTAAAATTACAGAAAAGTATTTTACCATGCCTGACGGAGTAAACCTCTATACACGAATTGTATCACCTAAAAGGAAAGATAAATTTCCTATAATATTTATCAGGACACCGTATGAACCTGCACATAATGGAATTGCACACGATATTTCTCAATATGAAAATGATAAGTTTATCAAAAACGGTTATGCGATAGTTTTACAGCATTGCAGAGGAAGAGGTGATAGTGAGGGTGTTTGCGTTCCCTATGATGAGAGAAATGACGGATTAAATACTCTTGAAATAATTAGAAAATTAGATATTTACAATGGTGAAATTTACCTTTTTGGCGGCAGTTATCTCTCTACTGTACATCTATGTTATTTAGATACTAACCCTGACGATATTAAAGGGGCTGTATTAAATATTCAAACCGACAGAATGTATTTTAGAAACTACCGTAACGGTTGCTGTTATGATTTCTGCAACCTTGGTTGGTGGCTTAGTATGATAAAACGCGAGTTCCCCCAACAAAATTTAGACAGCACAGTTAAAAGACCTTATACGGACATTGCAAAACGCGTTTTAGGTACAGAATATCCGCCTTATACAAACTGTTTGCTAAACGATAAATACAATGATTTTTGGCAAAATGACCCCAGAACCTATGCAATAGATAATCTTAAAATTCCTGTTCTTTTTGTTGAAGGTTGGTATGATTTTTATATTGAAGGTATGTTTTCGATGTGGGGACGACTGCCCCAATCCACTAAAAACAAATCAGCATTTATTGTAGGACCTTGGGGACATAGCACTTCTGTATCAGAGCAAGCAGAATATCCTTTAAAAAACGGAAATATACCCACAGATTATGTAGTTGAATGGTTTAACAGTATTCGTAACAATACTTCTTATAAATATGCAGAATACGGCAAAGTTAAATATTATTCTATAGGCGAAGATGTTTGGAATACCTCTATATACCCCTACACAACTTCCAAGGTTATGCGTTTCTATTTTGGCGAAAGTAATACCTTAAATGATTTACCATGCGAAACCGAAAAAAGAATTTCATATGATTATGATCCCGAAAAGCGTTTAAACTGCTATAACTATCAAAACATATATAAAGCCGCTGATATAGGAAGTATAAACGGGGTAATATCTTTTCAGTCGAAAGAATTTGATGAGGATATACGTTTTTTCAATAAAATCAGATGGCATATGAATGTCTGCACCGATTGTGATGATACTGCATTTTTCATAAGAGTATATTTTGTTGAAAACGATGTGGCTTATAATCTCACAGAAACAATTACATCACTCTCACATATAAAAGAAAATTATAAAGCGGGTGAAATAATCACGATTGACCTATTCACTCCACCTATTGCTTTCACGGTAAAAAGCGGAGCCAAAATCAGAGTAGATATTTCTTCTGACGGTGGAATTTATGTACCACACGCAAATGTTAAGGGTCATTGGGCAGAAGTTACCGAAACAAAAATCGCTACCAACACTATATACCTTAACGATTCATTCATTGAGTTAAGTATGGAATAATTAAAACGCCTCCCTGCGCGTAGGGAGGCGTTTGTTTATGATGCATTTTTTAGTTTATTGCTTTCAGCTACACCTTGCGCGGTTTCCAGCATATTTTCAGCAAAGATGCCGTAGCCGCAGGTGCAGTCGTCAACTAGCACGTGTGTTAGTGCGCCGACTAATTTTCCGTTTTGCAAAATCGGACTGCCCGACATTCCCTGCACTATTCCACCGGTTTTATTTAGTAGCGCTTTATCGGTTATTTTGACAATCAAATTTTGTGTAGGCTTACGAAAATTCGAGGTGCGCAGTGTTATTTCACAGGAATAAAGTTTTGGGGTGCTACCGTCTACTGTGCAAAGAATTTGTGCGGCGCCGTTCTTCACCTCCTGCCTTAAGGCGATTTCGGTGAGCGTTGTGTCACTAAGTTTTTCTTTTAAGTTTCCGTACACACCGCTTTCACTGTTAAGCGCTATATCCGAGATTATATTGTAGCTAAATTTACCCTTTAGCTCACCGGGGCTTCCGTCTGCCCCCTTTACGATGTTCACTATACTTGCCTCTACAAGCTCGCCCGACATAAGTTCTAAAATCTCACCTGTATCGGTATCGCAAATGCCGTGACCAAGACCGCAGACTATATTTGTAAGTGGACTGTAAAAGGTGAGTGTGCCGATACCTGCCGAGCTATCTCGCACCCACACACCCGCGTGGAAATTGCCGTCCTCATCGGATTTTACAGGCGTGAGGGTTAAATTCAAGGTTTTTTTATTCCTTAAAACCTCTAAATTTATCTCATTACCACCTGAATTCATAACAATTTCGGATAAATCCTCGTTGGTTGTTATATGCACTCCGTTAGCTTTTTTTATATAATCTCCAACCTGAAGTCCTGCCTTTTTAGCAGGATTTTTATTTTTACCATCACTTAAAATTGTTGACAACTCAATCACCAAGACACCGTCGGTATATATTTTCATACCAAACGGATTGCCGAGCACCGCGACGTACATTTCGTCTACAACCTCGACTGTGGTGGTTGAAAAGGGTATCACACCGAAAAGTTTAAGGTCTACGTCAAAAGTATCGCCTATATTGTGTGCGGTGCTAAGGGACTGTCTTGAGCCTTTATATTTAGCAGTTATCGGAACAAAACTTTTAATATTTAACTTTTCGCCCTTAATCAACTTATAGTTTGCAGAAATATTATTTTGCAATATACCTATTGTAGTAAATACAGCGATACTTAAAACAAGAAAAATGACCGTTATACTTTTTATAATAATTCTAAATTTCTTCATTTTTTCAATTCCCGTTTTATTTTGCCCAAACAAAGAAATTTAAAACAAAAAAACTCGGTTTAAAAATTTAAACCGAGTTTTAATTATTTATTCACCTTCGGGGAAATTGAAATCTCCGCCAGGTATAGTAGGTGTATTGGTGTTTGGTATATCGTTTGAATAGCTCGACTCACCTACGTTTGCCTTAAGTTCTATTTCAAACGTGGTACTGCTTCCTCGCTCGTTTATTACCGTAACGGTAATTTTTTCACCTGCTTTTTTAGATTCGATAATGTCAAGCACCATATCGTCGTGGGTGATTTTTTTACCGTCAATATGGGTGATGATATCGCCCTCTTTTATCTTGCCTACCATCATGATGATGGCTTCATCATCAGTAATATCAACGATAATAGCACGTATTTTATTTATTTTTAAAATTTCATATGCCCTTTTTCTGCGGTGGCCGGAAATCAATTCATACCGACCATCTGCTTTGCTGCGCACAATTATGGGATTAAGCAGGCCGTTAGCCTCGATGCTGGCGGCCAGTTCTGTCATGTCCTCATCATCGAAGACATGATATGGATGATTAGGGAAACTATCAATCAAATGCAACTTAATATCTGTTTCTCCTGTTCTATTAACACCTCTATTAATCTTTTTTTCCATTTTTTGCTCCTTCCCGGGCTTTACGGTAATAAAAAAGACCGGATCCCCGTTACAAATCATTTTTTGTAAAGAAAATCTCGGTTTTAAGAGCATTTTATTTTCAAGTTGTCAGTTCAAGTATTTTAAGACCAAAAAAGGAATCAAATCGGTGCCTTTTTTTATCTGCCTAAAATTTTTCCAAAAAACACTGAAAACCCTTGAAAAATCAAGGGTTTTCAGGCTTCGTGCCATTCGTGCCCGAAAGAGAACTGGTCGAAAACCGAGTTTTTTCATATCAATTACAAATCTCGTATTAAAAGAAACAAAAGAACGCCTCACCTTTGTTTCCTCATCTGCACAGAATGTTATGTTCTATTTAATCGAAAAAATTAACGGAATCGTTATGCAAGAAAGCAAGTGAGAAACTACCGTCATACCCGCCGCAATCGTTGTGTCCTTACCAAGTGCGCTTGGAATAACAATGGTATTGAGTCCAAGAGGCATTGCAAGGGAACAAAGTGCGCAGATATAGGTTGCTTCGGAAATTTTGAAAAAAGATGCCACCGCGATAAAAAGAACAGGCATTATAATAAGTCTTATAATTGAAACAATATAAATTCTTACATTTGTAAAAGTCTTTTTCAGGGATATTGACGATACCACCACGCCAGTAAGAATCATCGCAATCGGCGACATGCAATCCCCGGATACATTTATAAGTGACAAAGTCCACTCAGGAAGCTCAATATTTAGCAGGCCGATTACCATACCAATCAGCATCGCTATAAACATAGGATTAACAAAAGATTTCAGCGATTCCCTAAATGTATGTTTTTTACCCGAATCTGCAATAAGAAGTCTCGGTACTCCCCAAATATATATAAGAATCCACAAGGGTAGCGTAAAAACCAGGTATTCAAAAAAAATATCCGGAAACAAGCTTTTTACCACTGCATTTCCCATAAACCCAAAATTTGAAAAAGACAAGCCATATGTATAAATTTTCTGAATATACTTATCTTTTGTAACTAGTTTGGAAACCAAAATTGCAAAAGGGATTGCAATACACGCTATTATAAAACTGACGGACAATAGTTTCCATGCAGCACCAATTCGCTCTATGGTAAAGTTTTCGATAAATGTTCCCATAACAAGCGCAGGTATAAAAATTGTATTTTCCAGTTTTGATAAAACCTTAGCTGAATTTTCGGGCAATACTTTAAGCTTAACAAGTATGTAGCCTATAACGATAAACCCAAAAAGAAAAGCTATCTGATTTAATGTAGTTGCAAAAACACTCATTTATTCACATCGCTTACAAGCGATTTCCCCTCCCATTCCTTTGCCGGAGGAACCCCTATAATATCAGCTATTGTCGGTGCTATGTCAAGAATACTTACTCCGCCAAGCTCTTTGCCGGGTACAAATTGCGAACCATAAAAAATCATTGGTATTGTCATATCCTCATCCATATCGCTTCCATGCGCTCTGTCATGTCCGCCGTGGTCTGCTGTTACAATTACGGTATATTCTCCTTTTGTTTCTTCAATCACTCTTTTAACATTGCTGACTGCACGGTTGATATAATCGAGATATGCATCACTCATCCATCCGTTGTCATGACCGCCCTTCTCATCTGTTTCAACCATATAAAGAAACACAAAATCTGGCTTTGCCAACGCAATATAATCAAGTGCTCTATCCGTAAGCATTGCATCTGTATGATCAAAAGAATACGCATTGGTATAGCCGGATTCCATAAGAGAACCCGGTCTGGATACATCTCGAAGTGGTTCCCAACCATAATACATAGCAGATTTCTTACCCGCGTTTTTTAACTGTTCAAACAAACCGTTAATCGGTCGCACCTGTGGCATATAGGCATTGGTGGTCGTACCATGTCTTTCCGGCGGAACGCTATGAAACATTGACATATGACAAGGAAGCGTAACAGACGGAAATACTGTTCTTGCATCAAAAGTATAAGATGCAATTTTCTTTAGCTCATCAACATAGGAATTTTTACATTTCAAAAGGCCATCGGGACGCATACCGTCAATAGAAATTAAAATAACCTTATTATTCATTTTATACGCCTCATTTCTTTTTTAATATCTTATGCCATCAAGGGCGGCATTTCTTAAAGAAATATGTTTTGAATAATCTTCATAATTAAGCGAAGCTATTGTCAGCATAAGCGCATCAATTACACACATATGCGCTATACGTGCAGATACAGCTTCGACAGGATAATTTTTTTCATCAGCATACACCGAAATCGAATAATCACTCTCTGTATATAAAAGACTTTTTGTAAAGCTGGTTAATGATATCGTCATCGCACCCGCTTGCTTTGCAGAGCGCATTGCATCAACAACTGCTTTGGTTCTTCCACTATGTGAAATTCCAAACGCAACGTCGCCGCTTTTCATATTATTTGCCATAACATTCATCTGTAAAATGTCTGTATAAGCATACGCCTGAATGCCAAGCTGAGAAAACCTATAAGCCGCATCAACTGCAACCGCAGAAGATGTACCCACACCTAATATAAAAATGCGTTGTGCTGATGTAAATCCTTTTGATATTTCATCTATTTTTGAAAAATCAATCATTTGATAGGTGCTTTTAAGTGTATTTATACCCGAATTAAAAACCTTATTGAAAATCATCTGCGGATTATCGTCTTTATCAAATGGAATGTTATTTTCATTGTAGCCTTCCTTGCCAACTGCAGTAGCCAAAGAAATTTTCAGTTTTGCAAAACCTTCCACACCAATAGATTTGCACATGCGATTAACCGCTGACGGAACTGTACCACAAGCATTTGCAAGTTCTTTCGCAGTCATATTAACAACCTTTTCCGGAAATTCTAAAATATAAGACGCAATCTTTTGCTCCGTTTCTGTAAGGTTATTAAACAAATTATGTATTGTAGCAATAATCATAATTCACGCCACCTTTTCCAAGAATATATTTCTATATATTTTATGTTTGTTAGAATTCATTTCTATTATATTGCAATTTTATATTTTTGTCAAGCCAAAATGTAATTCAGTAACCACCACTCTATTAACTTATCCTACACAAAAAGAAAGACACGATTTTCATCGTGTCTTTCTTTCTGGGACCGACACTCAAAATGGAACCAGTCTGAAATCCTGATTTTCTTTATTTTTCTTTTACAATTCATTTACAACATCTATTATCTTCTTTAAAAGTTCAGGATTAAAATCCTCAAAATCTGCAGCGTTGATTTTTTTACTGATCACTGTATGCAACCAAGTTGCCGCCGCTGCATATCTACCGTAATCCAAAGATAAATGAAAGCCGTCACGGCAAAGAGACAAACCACCATTTTGATAATCAAATTCGGGGACTGTTTCACGCAAAGTCTGAATCACTTCACCCACCGGTATTAATGTGGCGTGAATGGATTTGGCAGCCATCTCGGCCGTCTGTTTGCTACGGTTGTACATCTCAGCTTGGTCATGGTTATAATTGACAAATCCGCTGTGATTGGAGTCGATCTCATACGCCCATGTTTGATGAAAATACAGTTTTGCATCAGGCTGTAGTTTTCTGACCAACTTTGCCAGCGACGACAGATACGGTTCGTAAGTTTCAGGCATACCGCTTTTGTGGCTGACTTGCTGAAGTGTAACGATATCCCATGTTTCTGATCGTAACACTTCTTCGATACTTACACTTCGCGTTCCCGCATTTCCGTTAAGTTCTAAACTATAATATGCGTTGTTTTGTTCTACATTTGTCCAGTGCATTTCCAAACTACATCCACCAATGTAAAGGTTTGCGGTTTCAATTTCAACCCCATTAACCTTTGCCAATTGATGAAGCCATTTGTGTGCATCTTGCGAAAAACTATTGCCAATAGATAAAATCTTCATTATTCCACCCCAAAGATAAATCCCGTAACAAGCTTACCGAATACACTTTCACCGTTTTGGTCTACTGCATTAACATAGGCACAGTGTCTACCATTCATAATCTTCAACTGTACGTTTTTAGAATGACCAAAATGCTTAAGCGTAGAAACCAAAAGCATTGTTTGTTCATATCGGTTCTGCATATCATTATCAGACACAATAATAAGCATAGGTGGATATTGCTCATCCGCACCTATATGATACAGCGGAGCAGAATCATTGATGATTACACGCCGCGTATCTATGCCTCTTTCACGTAATACATTAAAATGGCAGGTAGGCTGACCCGCATCGTGAACAAAACCTGCGACATTTGTAGGCTGAATACCGTGTTTTGATAACCAAGTCTTATCAAAGCAAAGCATCTGAGAAATATAACCGCCTGCAGAACTGCCACCAACATATATTCCGTTGATTTTACCGAATTTTCCAATATTCTCAAACACCCATGCCGTTGCATCTGCTGCATCTGAAAGAAAATCAGGATACTCAGCATTCGGATACATTCTGTAATTAGCACTCACTACAGCAACGCCATGAGAAACCATATAATCAAAAAATTTTCGATTAGCCGACTTGTCGCCCGATTCAAGTCCTCCTCCGTGAAAATACAGCAACACCGAAAACCCATCACTGTCAGGCAAATAAATGTCCAAATACTGTTTCGTTTTTTCGTTATAGCACACATCAAATACTGTTTTCATTTTTCCGCTCCTTATCAAGCCAATAATTTCTAATATAAAGACACAAATCAATTCCAACCATAATTAAATTCAACACGTAAAAGAAAAGCACATACCATTTTGAAGAAAATGACATCATATAGTCTTCGTTCAAAATTTTTGAGATAACACCGGCAACATAACCAAAGAAAATCAGACACAAAAACGCCAGGCTTTTTCCTTTATTTGTTCTCGCTTTATATGATTTAATAACGTTAAGCGGCCAAGAAGCCCCAAAGCTTACTATCATAACAACTTCCAAGAATTCAGGCATAATCATTCTCCTTTCGTGTTTAATATTACAACCGATTCACCATATTGTAAATCATCAAATAAGTTATAACACCACAACTTGAAAGTTAATGTGTTTCGTAATATAATGTTTATAGAAAGGAAGTATTTATTATGGAAATATTACAGTTAAAGTATTTTTGCGATGCTGCGCAAACACAAAATTTTTCGAAAACAGCAAAAAATTTTTTAGTTCCTCCATCAAACATTTCACAAACGATTAAACGTCTTGAAAAAGAGGTTGAAACGACACTGTTTGAAAGACACGCTAATAAAATAAAACTTAACGACGCAGGATTACTTTTCTATAAAAACGCAAAGACAGCCTTGAATATACTTGAAAATACAAAAAAGTGCTTGAAAAAATTACAGGAAATCAATACGATTAACATAAATATACATATTTGCCGCCGAATCGTGATGGAAGTAATTGAAGATTTCAGAAAAATTCACCCTGAAGTTTCTTTTATAACCACACATAATAATGATCAAATTTCTGACGAATTTGACATTATAGTGACCGATAAAGAATTGGATTTACCCTATTCAAAAATAAAAGCAGCCGAAGAGAATTTCTTATTGGCTTATAATAAAAAAGAATTTGTTTTTAATAACAACTTAATTCCTCTCGAACTTGAAAATGCTCCGTTTATTACAATGAACAGCGGGAGCAGTCTATATGCAAACTCCTTGAAAATATGCAACAGCTTGGGCTTTAATCCGCATATTGTCTTACAAAGCGAAGATACGTTTTATATAAGAAAATGCGTTGAATTGGGACTTGGAATAACAATTGTTCCGGAACTTTCATGGCAAGGGCAATTTTCAAAAGAGATAACACTAAAAAGCATTGGAGAAATCAAACGAAAAATTTATATATACAAAAAAACGCTTCAAACAAATATATTGATAATTTTTCCACTATGCTGATAGAACATTTTTCTTTATAGTTATCCCATTGAAATATAATATATTTACTTCTTATTTCTCACTTATTACTTCCCAAAAATCCCGTATCAAACTTTATTTGAAGTAAGAGTGAAGAAATAAGAAGTAAAAAGTAAAATCCCGAACGCTTTCGCATTCGGGATTTTTGGCGCTACTTCCCAGATTCGAACCAGTAACTTTGATTTTAAAACAACAAAAATTCCTCAAATCCGCATAATTAAAGGGTTTTGAGGAATTTTTTAATATCTTAATTTTATTGAAAATTTCAATTTTTTATATGATTTTTACTCTGTTTTGACATTTAACAAAAAAGCGTTCCTGTGCCTTATGACATAAATCACATAACTCTTCTATATTATCAGTTGCAGACTCAAGCAAAGCATAATAATCTTCGCTTATTTCGTATTCAATGACAAATGGTTTTATATTATTTTTAAGGCACTCTTTAAAGACCAGCAATTTGCCAATTCGTTGGTCTTTTAAAATCAATGGACTTTCTTTTTCAAATTTGCTATGAAAAAGTAAAATATCCTTCAAACTGTGCTTTTCAATAGAATTGTATTCATCAAGCAATAACTTAGCACTGTCAGAAAAGGCTTTGTATGATTCCGACATATACCAATCTTCTCTTGATACCCGAGTGCCGTTTTTAAGTGTTAAAAGTAACTGCCTTATAAAATTTTCAGTAAGCTGATACTTTGCATTTTTAATGCACATATCAACACACTTAAAATGATTTGCAGTTTCAACAATATCATCAACACTATAACTGTTTGAATTTACAGTATTTAATTCAAACATATGGACTACATCGTTATATAGGAGTTTATT
>JAZNJD010000061.1:0-48983 GCA_045577835.1 Acutalibacteraceae bacterium
TTCTCATCTCTAATATTTCTTTTTCATATTCGTTTATATGACGATAATTTCTTGACATAACAAAACCTCCTATGGTAGTTGTTTTAATTCTACCATAGGAGGTCGCTTTTTTCTATTGTCCGTTTTTACTGGACTTGTGCCCAATTTCTGCCTCGTTTTATTTTGTTTTACGCCGTAAGGTAATATCTAACCAATGACTGCAATAGAGTATCTCTATCAATTTTTCTTATAAGGTTACGGGCGTTATTATGGGTTGTGATATAGGTAGGGTCCTCCGAAAGAATGTAGCCTACAATTTGATTTATAGGGTTATAACCCTTTTCTTTCAGGGAATCATAAACTGTTACCAAAATTCTTCTTATTTCCTGTTCGGTTTGGTCGCCTATAGAAAAAGTCATAGTTTTATCGTTCATAAATAACACCTCTCATTAGTTATATTCTATTATTATATTTATTCTATACTGATTTGCAAAAAAATTCAAGAGTTATTTTCTAAGTTCTGCGCCTACAGCCTCTAGCTTTGCAATAATTCTTGAGCAGGTGGAGTCGATTTGCTCATCGGTAAGTGTACCTTCGGCTGAACGAAGTGTTACGCTGTAAGCTACACTTTTTTTACCTTCAGGGATTTGTGAGCCTGAATAAACATCAAATAGTTCTACCTTTTCAAGCAGTCTGCTACCGCCACTGATAATAGCCTGTTCAAGTTTACCTACAGGGATATCCTTATCGCAAAGCATAGCAAAGTCACGCTCAACTGCGGGGAACTTAGGAAGCGGTTTGTAAACGGTCTTGCGTTTATTTATAGAGTAGAGAACATCGAGCTTAATTTCTGCTACATAAA
Organism: Acutalibacteraceae bacterium; assembly: GCA_045577835.1. Taxonomy (GTDB): domain Bacteria; phylum Bacillota; class Clostridia; order Oscillospirales; family Acutalibacteraceae; genus UBA737. The sequence goes on from JAZNJD010000061.1 coordinate 842, forward strand.
CTCTATTTTCAATTCCGTAGGTTGCGGCAACTGACGGGTGAACCTCACCGAGCACTGCGGCTACCTGATTATTGGCCTTTACAGTAGCTTGTCTGCCTGGGTGGAGGAATGGCTCAGCACTTCTTTCATACTGTGTATGAGCGCCGAAAAGCTTCATTATATCCTCTATTATACCCTTTAATGTGAAGAAATCCTCGTCCTTACCGTAAATACCTATCGACAAAGCAGGAGCCTCTATAGGCTGCTCTGTAAGAGGGAGTGACTTTGGAATAAAGAGCTTGCCAAGCTCAAAAAATCTTCCCTCGGTGATTTTACGGTTTATATTGGTGGAAAGAACGGTGAGCATACTGGTAATTAGCTGTGTCCTGAGCACAGAATATTCGTCACCTAGTGGGTTTATAAGCTTAATAGCATTTCTGCGGTTATCATCACTTGCTAGACGAAGTGTGTCAAGCGCAGAGGAAGAAATAAATGAGTATGTGGTGATTTCGTTAGCACCGCTAGAGCAAAGTAAGGATTTTATCATATCACCCTTAATTCTTTCAGGAAGCTTTCTGCCTCTTACAACCTCGCCCTTCATAGCGGTTCCTACTATATGGTCATATCCGTAAATTCTCATAACCTCTTCAGCAAGGTCGGCTATGCCTTCGATATCGTCACGAATTGAGGGGATTTTACAGGTGAGGTTATCACCGTCGGCTACAGCATTAAGACCTAAGCTGTTAAGGATAGAAACTACGGTGTCGTTTGGTATTTCTACACCTAAAAGTGCTAAAATATCGGATATTTTAACATTTAGTACCTTTTCCTCGGGTAGACCGTTGTGACGGTCTAGCGAACCTTCAATAATCTCGCCTGCATCAAGCTCATAGATTAATTGTAGAGCTCTCTCCATTGCGAACTCGGTGTTTATAATATCAATACCCTTTTCAAAACGGCCGCTAGCCTCGGTACGAAGACCTAGGCTTCTGCCTGTGTGACGGATATTGTCACGGCGGAATTTTGCTGATTCAAGGAAGAGATTTTTGGTGTCATCCTCAATTTCGCTTTCCTTACCGCCCATAATACCTGCAAGACAGGATGGCTTCTCACCGTCGGCAATAACAAGCATATCGGGGGTTAATTTGCAATCGGTACCGTCGATAGTTGTTATAACCTCGCCCTCTTTAGCATTTCTAACTATAATCTGCTTGTTAGCTAGTTCGTCATAATTAAATGCGTGCATAGGGTTGCCTGTTTCGAGCATAACAAAGTTTGTAATATCAACAATGTTGTTTATAGGTCTCATACCCGAAGCGGTAATTGCCTTTTGCATCCAAACAGGTGAGGGGCCTATCTTTAAATTTTTAACCACTCTACCAATATATCTTGGGCAAAGGTCATAGTTTTCTACCTTAACATCGATATAATCGGTGATGTTTTCGCCAACAGTTTTATACTGTGGTACAGGTGGGGTGAACTTTGTGCCAAGCACTACAGAAATCTCCTTGGCAACACCTAAGAAGCAGTTGCAGTCGGGTCTGTTTGCGGTAATCTTAAAGTCAATAACATAATCGTCAAGACCTAAAATTTCGCGCATATCAACGCCTATCGGGGTATCCTTTTTAAGAATAAGAATACCGTTTACCGATGCGCCCTCATAGTCAGCTTCGGTAAGGCATAATTCTTCGCCTGAACAGAGCATACCATTTGATGGAACGCCTCTAAGCTTTCCTGCAACGATGTGTGCACCGTTTGGAAGATAACTATCGTCAAGTGCGGCAGGAACTATATCGCCAACCGAGATATTTTGAGCACCCGTAACTATCTGAACTAATTCTTCCTTGCCGATATTCATTTGGCAAATTTGAAGATGGTCGCTGTTTTCGTGGGGAGCGATAGCCTCGATTTTTGCGGTAACAACATTTACAAGGTTATCTCCCTGACCTTCAATGCTTTCAACCTCAAAGCCTGCCATAACCATACGGTCGCAAAGCTCGTTTACAGGAACATTTATATCAACATAGGTTTTTAAATGATTTAGTGAAATTTTCATTATTATGTCCCCCTAATTAAAACTGTTCAAGAAAACGCTTGTCGTTTTCAAAGAGCAGACGGATATCACTGATTTTGTATCTTGTGGTGGTGAGTCGGTCAAGACCGATACCAAATGCAAAGCCACTGTAAACCTCAGGGTCAATGCCGCAGCTGCGAAGAACGTTAGGATGCACCATACCTGCACCTAAAATCTCAATCCAACCGCTGCCTTTACATACTCTACAGCCTTTGCCGCCACACTCTGAACAGGAAACGTCAACCTCAACAGAGGGCTCTGTGAACGGGAAGAAGGATGGGCGGAATTTAACCTTGGTGTCTGAACCGTAAATTTCCTGTGCAAACTGCTCTAAAACACCTTTAAGGTCACACATAGTAACGCCCTTGTCAACAACAAGACCTTCAATTTGGTGGAAAACAGGGGAGTGGGTAGCGTCAACCTCGTCGGCTCTGAAAACTCTGCCTGGACAAATGATACGTATAGGTGGCTTTCTTGTTTCCATTGTACGAACCTGTGCTGCAGAGGTCTGTGTACGAAGTAATAGATTTTCAGCAAGATAGAAGGTATCCTGCATATCTCTTGCAGGGTGGTCCTGTGGAACGTTTAAGCACTCAAAGTTATAATGGTCGGTTTCAACCTCGGGACCGTCAAGTATATCAAAACCCATAGACTGAAATATATCTATCATATCGTTAAGCACGGTATTTAAGGGATGTAACTTGCCAACGGTATTTTTCTTTGCAGGCATAGTAATATCGAGTTCTTCTTCTTTTAGTTTAAGCTCTACAGCCTTTTCCTTTAAAACTGCACTTTTTTCTCCAATAGCGGCTTCCAATTTCGCTTTAGCCTCATTTACGAGCTGACCCATAACAGGACGCTCTTCAGGAGACAGGGAACCCATCTGTTTTAAAATGGCTGTAAGCTCGCCCTTTTTACCAAGATATTTAACCCTTAGCTCCTCAATTTCTTTTTCGTTAGAAGCCAAATTTACCGCTTCTAATGCGGCAGACTTAATTGCTTCAAGCTGATTTTTCATAATATATCCTCCAACTTATAATTGTTAATATAAAAAATAAAAGCCTCGTCCCATAAAAACAGGACGAAGCTTGTAATTTAAAAACTCCGCGGTACCACCCGTAATTTTCGCTCAAAGAGCAAACACTCTCACAGCCTGTAACGGAGCTGAACCGTCACCGCTTACTTTTTAGTTCGGCGATGATGCTCAAAAGGGAACTTCAAGTCTTTTAAGGTAAAACCGCTTACAGCCTCGGCAGTTTCTCTCTTAACGCTTAATTTAAGACCTTACTTTTCTTCGTCATAGCATTTACAAAATACATAATATCACTATTTTTCGTATTTTGCAAGTCTTTTTTATCGGTTTTTAGGTAAAAATAGTATTATTGTTAACTTTAAGTTCATAAAAAAGATATTGAAATGTATTAAAATATCAATATAATATAAAACTGAAAGGAAGTGTGTTATGCAAGATTTTAGAGAAGAAAACACAAATTCTACTGAACCTCAGGGTGAAATAAGCGGTTTTGATGAGGCTTCTTTTGTCGGTAACACAGAAAAAGACTCTGATAGCGGATATTATAATCACACAAAAGAGGATATAATTCAGGATGATATAACAAATAACACCTACGAAAACTTACATTCAGATACAAAAACAGGTGAATATTCGTATACACCTAATGATAGCTGGAGTTCTTCTTCGCCACCAACTCCTCCAATATATACCCCACCGAAGAAAAAAGAAAAAAAGAAAATTAGCGTTTGGGTTGTTATAGTAGCAGTTTGTTTAGCCGCTGTTATAGGTGCGGTAAGCGGTGTTGGCGCTATTCTTGTTATGAATACTAAAGATAAAATAGATGAGGACGATCTGCCTTCGATATCGCAAAACAGCGATGAAAACGCTGATGATACACAAGATGATGATACGCAAGGTGATGTACCGATAGTACCTGATATAGATTCGGCTGTGAATACTACTGCCGCTTTAGGTTCGGTGGCGCAGTCGGTAGCTGAAAAGTGTTCAGGCTCGGTTGTAGGCGTTAGAACGACAACATCGGTTTCAAGCTTTTTCGGTGGCAGCAGCGAATCAACAGGTGAGGGCTCAGGTGTGCTTTATACTAAAGACGGGCACATTATCACAAACTATCATGTCATAAAAGAAGCCGTTTCATCAAGCAGGTCAAAAATTGAGGTTTTCTTTGACAATTGCAATACTGAGCCGTATGAAGCCGAAGTAATAGGCTATAACATTTCGACCGACCTTGCTGTGCTTAAGATCGAAGTAAATAACAGACAACCGTTAGAGCTTGGCAATTCTGATAATTTATCAAGAGGACAGTTCGTAATAACGATGGGCGCACCCGGCGGACTTGAATTTATGGGAAGTGTCACCTATGGAATTATAAGCGGCTTAGATAGAGTCGTTTCAAGTGATTCAAATATAGGTCTTATCCAAACCGATGCCGCAATAAATCCTGGCAACTCAGGCGGTGCTCTCCTTGACAGTGAGGGAAGACTTATCGGTATTAACTCTTCTAAAATAGTATCCGAAGAGTTTGAGGGAATGGGCTTTGCACTTCCAATAAACAAGGTTGTTGAGGTTTGCAACAACATAATACTGAACAAAGATAGCGGCGAAGCTTATACAGGTATTACGATAAGTGAAAAGTATACCGCCAAAATATTAAAGGACTACGGTTATCCTACAGGTGCGGTAGTTTCAAGTGTTGCTGAGGCTAGCCCTGCGGAAGATATTGGAATAAGAAGAGGTGACATAATAACAGAGTTTAACGGTGTTAAAATATCTGAGTTCAATGTTTATTATGAAACCTTAGCTAAATGCAAACCTGGTCAGACGGTAGAAATGAAAATTTACCGAAATGGCAAAAATTACAGGGCAAACATTAAAATAGTTTCAAACATGGTAAGTTAATAAACACAAAACAAGTGCAAAAATAGCGTAATGTCCATTAAAGACATTACGCTATTTATTTGCTTTAAGGTGATCGATATAATACCAAATATATTATGTCAATGTAAAATGTAGAAAATTTTTGTTTGGTGTGTTTAGATAGTTGCTTTTTTGTCAATATTTACCTTGAAAACAAAAGTGCAAGGAGTGTTTTTATGAAGACAAAAGAGGTAATGCAAAAAAACATAGAAAGAGGTGTACTAATAGGACTTATTTGTGCGGTAATTTTAAGCTTCTCAGGGTTTGACAGTGCCTGTGACAGTCTTAGACAAAATGTTTTAAGGCTTCATATTTTAGCAAATTCCGATAGTCAGAAAGACCAAGAAATAAAGCTTAAAATAAGAGACGAAATACTTAAATCAACCGATATTTTTGAAAAGTGTACCGACCTTAATTCTGCTGTTTTGGCGGCTAAAGAAAACAAAGAAAAGATTGAGAAAACTGCCAAAAAGGTTTTAGAGGAAAACGGTTTTGATTATGATGTATCGGTCGAGATAGGCAATACCCATTTTAAAACACGAGAGTATGATGATTTTACACTGCCTGCTGGGAATTATAAATCATTAATAGTTAAACTTGGCAGGGCTGAGGGTAAAAATTGGTGGTGTGTGCTTTTTCCTGCAGTATGTGTGCCTACAGCCACTAAGCACTCATTGAATGAAAGTGCATCTAAAAAAAGCAGTGAGATAGCAGAAAATCCCGAAGGGTATGTAATGCGCTTTAAAGCGGTTGAATGGTATGAAGAAATAAAGAAAAAATTTATAAAGTAAAAATAAAAAGCTCTGACAGCTAAAAACTGTCAGAGCTTTTAAAGGTTTTAAATTATCTAAGGCGTCTTAAAATTTCGTCATTTTGGCAAATAACATGGCCAATTCCGTAAATTATAAAGAATGTAAATGCGGCAATAACAGTTCCAACAATTACGATACCGATAGCTATCGGTGTGAAGAAGCTGTCAAAAACCTTCAAGAGCAAGAAGGCAACCGCAAGCACTAATAAGATAATTGCAATAGCAATAATAAAGGAAATAACCTTAATTATTGTTCCTAAATTTTTAAAAAGTGCGTTTCCGTATGCAGATACAGGATTTTCTTTAGCCTTAGATTTTTTAGTTTTGATATTTTTTGGAGTTGAAGACGAGCTAATGTCTATCATATCATCTTCTGGGGTGAAATAATATTCTTCATTATTCACAAAATCTACTCCTTTTAAAACGAAATTTCATATTAACAAAATGATTTTACCACAAAAAACCATAAAAGAAAAGGATTTTAACAAAATTGTAACCAAAATTAAATTCTTTCAACAGAAATAGTTACCTTTTCGCCGTTAATATCCCAATCCTTTGTGTAGGAATCGGCGGTGCCGTTTGTAAGTGAATCAGCAAGAGTGTCTCCAACTATATCTTTAGATTTTCTTACGGCAATATCAACAGTCTTTTCGCTACCTGTTATATAGATATTTATATGGTCGGTAACGTTAAAGCCTGCTTCCTTACGCATAGTCTGGATTTTGCTTACAAGCTCTCTTACGATACCTTCCTCAATAAGCTCCTCGGTTAAAACTGTATCAATAGCAACTGTTATGCCGTTATCGGTCATTGTGTAGAAGCCTTCCTTTTGAGTAGCCTCAATTAAAAGGTCTTCCTCTGCTAGAGAAACATCACCCGAATTAAGCTTTAATACTATAATGCCGTTAGCGTCAAGCTCTGCCTTAGCGGCTGAACCGTCAAGTGAGGATAGAGCGGCTCTTATTTCGCCTAACTGCTTGCCATACTTTGGACCTACAGTTTTAAGCTGTGGCTTGAAGATATAAGAAACAAAGTCGCCTACATTTTCGGTAAATGCAACGTTCTTAATATTAAGCTCTTCCTTAATAATATCCGAATAGAAATCCTCAAGTGCTAAATCGCACTTAACATACATAGTAGAAAGAGGTTGTCTGTTCTTAAGTGCAGCGCCGTTTCTTGCGGCACGGCCTAGCACTACAATCTTTAGAACATTTTCCATCTTTTCTTCAAGGTCTTTATTTATTGCTGTTTCATTAACTTCGGGGAAGTCGCAAAGATGGATGCTCTCAGGAGCTGACTTGTCAACGTTTCTAACAAGGTTCTGATAAATGCTCTCAGCCATAAACGGAATCATTGGAGCGGCAGTTTTAGCGGTTGTAACAAGCGCTGTATAAAGTGTCATATAAGCCGCTATCTTATCGTCGGTTAATTCCTGAACCCAGTATCTTTCACGGCAACGGCGAACATACCAGTTACTCATTTCGTCAACAAAATCCTGTAACACACGTGCAGCCTCAGGAATTCTGTAGTTAGCTAAGTTATCGTCAACCTCTTTAACGGTAGAGTTAAGCTTTGAAAGAAGCCATTTATCGATAACTGTAAGTTTGCAATCAGCTAAATTATATTTGGTTGGGTCAAATTTATCTATATTAGCGTAAAGCACATAGAAAGCGTAGGTGTTCCAAAGGGTGCCCATAAACTTTCTTTGTCCCTCAACAACTGCTTTTCCGTGGAAACGGTTTGGAAGCCAGGGCGCTGAGTTAGTATAGAAATACCAACGGATAGCATCAGCACCGTAACTCTCGAGTGCATCAAATGGGTCAACTGCGTTGCCCTTAGATTTTGACATCTTCTGTCCGTTTTCATCCTGTACGTGACCTAAAACGATAACGTTCTTAAATGGCGCCTTATCGAAAATAAGGGTTGAAATAGCAAGAAGTGAATAGAACCAACCTCTTGTCTGGTCAACCGCCTCCGAAATAAAGTCAGCAGGGAACTGTGCTTCAAATAAATCCTTGTTTTCAAAAGGATAGTGATGTTGTGCAAATGGCATAGAGCCTGAGTCAAACCAACAGTCGATAACCTCGGGAACACGGTGCATTTCCTTGCCGCAAACAGGACATTTAAAGGTTACATCGTCAACAAATGGACGGTGCAATTCAATATCTTCAGGACAGTTATCGGATAACTCTTTGAGTTCTGCAATACTGCCAACTGAATGTAAATGACCGCATTCGCACTGCCAGATATTAAGAGGTGTACCCCAATATCTGTTACGTGAGATACCCCAATCCTGAACATTCTTAAGCCAGTCACCAAAACGGCCCTTACCAATGCTTTCGGGTATCCAATTTATAGTATTATTGTTTTTAATAAGATTATCCTTAACGTCGGTCATCTTGATAAACCAAGACTCTCTAGCATAGTAGATAAGCGGTGTATCGCAACGCCAACAGTGTGGATATTCGTGCTCGAATTTAGGAGCATCAAAGAGAAGACCCTTAGCATCTAAATCTACCAATACCTTGGGGTCTGCATCCTTAACGAAAAGACCGGCATAAGGGGTTTCCTCTGTAAGCTCACCCTTGCCGTTTACAAACTGAACAAAAGGTAAATCGTATTTTCTGCCAACCTTAGCATCGTCCTCACCGAAAGCGGGAGCTATATGAACAATACCTGTACCGTCGGTCATGGTAACATAAGAATCACAGGTTATAAAGTGACCTTTTTTGTTCTGCTTTTCGCATACAGGCTTAACAAAATCAAATAAAGGCTCATATTCCTTATGCTCTAAGTCCGTACCTACAAATTCTTCTATAATTTCATAAGCGGGTATTTCTTCGGTAGCGAGTTTTCCTAAAACCTTATCAAGTAGAGCCTTAGCCATATAGTAAACATAGCCGTCATTAGCCTTAACCTTGCAATAGGTTTCGTCAGGGTTAACGCAGAGCGCTACATTAGAAGGAAGGGTCCAAGGTGTAGTTGTCCAAGCAAGGAAGTAAGCGTCTTCGCCTACTACCTTAAAGCGTACAACCGCACTTCTTTCCTTAACATTCTTATAGCCCTGTGCTACCTCGTGTGAAGAAAGGGGGGTTCCGCAACGTGGGCAGTAAGGAACAATCTTGAAGCCCTTGTAAAGAAGACCCTTTTCAAAAATCTGCTTTAGCGCCCACCATTCAGACTCTATAAAGTTATTGTCATAGGTAACATAAGGGTCGTCCATATCAGCCCAGAAGCCAACCGTTTTTGAGAAATCCTCCCACATACCCTTGTATTTCCAAACGCTTTCCTTACAATGAGCGATAAATGGCTCTAGACCGTATTCTTCTATCTGTTCTTTACCGTCAAGTCCTAAAAGCTTTTCGACCTCAAGCTCAACAGGTAATCCATGGGTATCCCAACCGGCCTTTCTAGGTACCATACAGCCCTTCATTGTGCGGTAACGCGGAATCATATCCTTGATAACTCGAGTTAGTACGTGACCAATGTGTGGCTTACCGTTAGCGGTAGGTGGGCCGTCATAAAATACATAAGGCTCGCCCTTTGCCTTTTCCTCGATACTCTTTTCAAAAATTTTGTTTTCGTCCCAAAATTCTTTGATTTTCTTTTCCTGTTCAACAAAGTTTACATTTGGTGAAATACTGTCGTACATCTCACAACTTCCTCTCAAACATAAAAAATCCCGTCCATAATAGGACAGGAAAATAAATTTCTGTTATACCACCTATTATAAAGACGATTATCTTCATTTCCTTTAACGGAGAAAAACCGGCAGACCTTAATTGCACTAGTGCTTTCAGGTTGCAGCTCAGAAGTGATATTCACTGTATTTTTATCTGCCAAACTCACACCAACTTTGGCTCGCTTTAGATAATTTACAAAACAGCTACTGTCTTCGTCACAGCCTTTAACTCATACATTGTAACACAACAATCAAAAAAAAGCAACCAAAATTTGAATGTGCTCTTATAAATTGAAAAAATAAGGAAATAATCAGGAATAAGGCGGTGTGTTTTATGAAAAAAAGAAGTTTTATAAAGGCGTTATCTTTATCCTTTGCGGTGATTATTGCCCTTGCAGGATTTTTAATAAAGGAAAAGAGAGCAACAAAAAAGTATAAATTACAGCTTCAAAACGAGTATTCCTATTCGCTTAGCGAACTAAATTCAAGGCTTAATAATATATCCCTTATTTTAGAAAAGGCGATATATATTACAGGAACGCCGCAGTTAAGCTCTCTTTCGGCAGAGCTTTATAGTGAGGCAGAGCTTGCTAAAGAATCACTTTCAAAGCTTCCTGCAGGCGAAAAAACGCTTGATACGATAAACAGATTTTTGTCTCAGGTGGGTAACTATGCTCTTTCGGTTTCTAAAAGCTATATAACAAACAATAGCTTTACCGCAGAACAAAAGCGAAATCTTGATATGCTATCACAGACTGCGGTTACAGTGCGGGATGCGGTGGCAGACAGTCAGCTTGAATTTAATAACGGAAATTATTGGCAGAGTGTACTCGACAGTAAAATAGAGGGGATATCTAAAGACACGCTTGCAAGCTCACTTACCGAGCTTGAAGAAAACTTAACCGACTATCCAACACTTATATACGACGGTCCTTATTCCGACCATATCCTAACAAAAAAACCGCTGATGACCTCTAATGCCAGGGAGGTAACTCGGGACCAAGCTAGAAAAATCGCCGCAAAATTTAGTTTGGATGAAACGGTTGAGTTTTCGGGCAATTCGGAGGGTAAAATACCTTCTTTTAATTTTCATAGTGCTAATACAGACATTTCTATAAGTAAAAACGGCGGCTATGTAGTGTATATGCGAAAAAACAGTGACGGCTTAACCGCAAAGCTCACCGTAAACCAAGCGATTGCTAAGGCAAAAAGCTTTTTAAGCAGTAATGGTTTTGATAATATGCATGCGACCTATCATTTCACTCAGGATAATGTATGTGTGATAAATTTTGCATACCTTGACGGACAAACAATATGCTACACCGATTTAATCAAGGTGGGTATATCGTTAGATAGCGGGGAAACGGTGTTTTTTGAATCGTCAGGCTATCTCACTAACCACTCGGTACGTGCCTTTGAAACTGCGCAATACACGTCCGAAGAGGCGGAGCGAAGCATAAATGCAGAGCTTGACGTCAAGAGTGTTTCAATGGTGCTTATTCCAACCGATAGCGGTGCCGAAATCAGATGCTATGAATTTAATTGCAGGGGACAAAAGGACGAAGAAATACTAGCATACGTTAATGTTAAAACGCTTCAAAATGAACAGATATTTATAGTTTTGAAAACCGATGGCGGAACGCTTGTCAAGTAGTCTGAGAGTGACGAATTTTCGTCACTCTCTTGGGCGGTGATGCCGCTTGCAAAAAATTAGTTTGTGCATAGTTTTAACGCTTGTCAAGTAGTTTGACAAGCGTTTTATTTTATGATAAAATGTAGAAAAACAGTTGGAAGTGTATATATGCCTTTAGTTTCAAAACCTGTACATATTTTTGAACCTACACCGCTTCAATGCGGTCAGGCGGTGCTTGCTATGCTTTCAGGGTGCTCGGTTGAGGAGATAATTAAAATTGTTAAAACCGAGAGAGAAACAACCCTCAAGGATATGAAAATTGCCTTAAAGGAGTTAGATATTTGCTTTGACCCTGAAAGGAAAGAGGTAGCACAAAAAGATAAGCTTCCACCGATTGCAATTTTAAGCCTTGAAACGCCTCATTGTTGGCATTGGTCACTCTATTTTAAAGGCTTTTTCTATGACCCTGAATACGGTTTGCTTGATGATTTTCCGCCGTCAAACAGGCGCTATTTTTGGGAAATTAAAGGAGAAAATATATGAATTGTCAAAAGATTAAATTTATAAAGCTTGATAAAAATGCAACCGTGCCAAGCTATGGTACTGCGGTTTCTGCAGGTGCAGATTTATATGCGCTTCCAGGTCAGGAAATTGAATTAAAGCCAAATGAAACAACGCTTGTACATACAGGTATTGCTATGGAAATTCCCGAAGGATATGCAGGTTTTGTGTTTGCTAGAAGCGGAATAGCAACCAAGCGTGGCTTAGCGCCTGCCAATAAGGTGGGTGTTATCGATAGCGATTATAGAGGCGAGATAATGGTAGCGCTTCATAATCATTCCGATAAGGTGCAGAAAATAGAGGATAACGAGCGAGTAGCACAGCTTGTTATTATGCCGTATTTAAAGGCGGAATTTATAGAGGCTACAGAACTTCAAGATACCGAGCGTGCCTCGGGTGGCTTTGGTTCAACAGGAACAAAATAAAGAAGTTAATGGCTTGTGTAAAAACATAAGCCATTTATTTTTTTAAAACCTATTGATTATTTTTTAAAAGATTACCAATAATAATTTTGCGATGTCAATTTTAACTTGACATTAAAAGTATAAGCGGTTAATATATATTAGTAATATTATATATATTTATTTTGAACTTTTTATTTTCCTAAGGACTGTAGGGAAATATACATACATAAAAATTCAACACCGTATAGAGAAAAATAAAACCGAGCAGTATTTGTCGTTCGGGAGTTTTTTGCACTCTGTATGGATAACGGAGGAAATTTATTTAATGAACGAAAACCCAAAAAACAATCAAAAGAAAGGTAAAAAGGGTACAACAGGCAATAAGCCATCTGCTGCTAAAAATGCAGTAGAAAATTTGGTTAGCTCAAATTTTTCTAATAAGTCTAAAACTACAAGCAAGGCAAAATACAATAAGCAAGGAAAGGTAGTAAACAAAACTACCAAAAAGGATAATTCAAACAAGGCTAAAAAGAGCAATAACAAAACTGCTCCTAAACAAACTAAAAAACCTAAAAAGCCAATTAGAATTATTCCCTTGGGCGGTCTTGGCGAAATAGGCAAAAATATAACCCTGTATGAGTATGATGGGGATATGATGCTTGTAGATTGCGGTATGAGCTTCCCCGATGAAGAGACTCCGGGTATTGATATCGTTATCCCTGATTTCACCTATATCCTTGAAAACAAGGATAAAATCAAGGGCCTTGTTGTAACACACGGTCATGAGGACCATATCGGCGCCATTCCTTATCTGCTTCGCAATTTTAATTTACCGATTTATGCTACACGCCTTACAATCGGTCTTATCGAGGGCAAGCTTAAGGAGCACCGTCTCTTAGCAGAGGCAAAGCTTAATGTTGTAAATCCCGGTGAAACGGTAAATCTTGGTAACTTTACGGTTGAGTTTATCCACGTCAATCATTCAATTCCCGATGCAGTTGGTTTTGCAATTAAATGTGACGGTGGAACGGTAGTCCAAACAGGCGACTTTAAGATAGATACCACTCCTATTGACGATCAGGTTATCGACTTCGCCCGTTTTGCAGAGCTTGGTAAGCAGGGTGTTTTAGCATTGCTTTCAGACTCTACCAATGCTGAGCGACCTGGCTTTACGCAGTCTGAGCATATAGTTGGCAACTCGCTTTCAACCCTCTTTAAAAAGGCGGGTAAGCATAGAATAATAGTTGCAACCTTTTCTTCAAATATACACCGTATTCAGCAGATTATAGACGAGGCTGTTCGCTGCAAGCGAAAGGTTTGCGTATCGGGCAGAAGTATGTCTAACGTTGTATCGGTGGCTTCGGAGCTTGGTTATCTAAATGTTCCTGAAGGCGTTTTGATAGAAATTGACGAAATTAAAAACTACCGAAATGACCAGATAGTAGTTGTTACAACGGGAAGTCAGGGCGAGCCGCTTTCTGCACTTCACAGAATAGCCTTTAGCGAGCATAGGCAGTTTGAGATAATACCGGGTGACGTGTTTATAATATCCGCCACTCCAATACCGGGTAATGAAAAGCTGGTTGATAAGGTTATAAACGAGCTTATCAAAAGAGGCGCTGACGTGGTATACGAGCGTATGTACGATGTTCACGTATCGGGACACGCCTGTGCCGAAGAACTAAAGCTTATGATGAGCCTTGTTAAACCAAAATATTTTATTCCTGTTCACGGTGAGCAGAAGCATCTTTATAAACATTCTGTTTTAGCGGGGGAAATGGGAATACCCGATGAAAATATAATCATTTCAAACAACGGAAATGTTATAGAAATTTCTGAAAAGGGTGTAAAGACAAGTGAAACCGTTCAGGCAGGCAGAGTGTTGGTTGACGGTCTAGGTGTTGGTGACGTTGGCAGTATTGTGCTTCGTGACCGTAAGCATTTAGCACAGGACGGTATAATTGTTGTAACCGTAGCGATTGACGGTGTAACACGTGAGGTGCTTTCAGGTCCTGATGTAATCTCCAGAGGCTTTGTATTTGTAAAAGAATCAGAGGCGTTAATGATGGAGATTGATAGGCTTGTATGCGACATTCTTGAAGATTGCTATATTAGAAATATAAGAGATTTCAACGGAATAAAAACTAAAATTAAAGACGGCGTTGCAAAGTTTTTATACACAAAAACTCACCGCAGTCCAATGATACTTCCTGTGATATTAGAAGTATAATTTAAAAGAAACTCAAAAGGGGAGATATAAATGAAGGTTATATTATTAGCTGATGTAAAAGGAAAGGGTAAAAAGGGCGAGCTTTGTAATGTGTCTGACGGTTATGCCCGCAATTTCCTTTTTCCAAAGAATTTAGCAATAGAGGCAAACTCGGCTGCTATGTCTGAGCTTAAAAGCAGAGAGCAGGCAGCTGAGCACCATAAAAAAGAAGAATTAGCAGCTGCTAAGGAAACCGCCGCAAAGCTAAACGGTCAGACCATTGTAATCAAGGCTAAGGCAGGCTCTGCGGGTAAGCTTTTCGGAAGCGTTACCTCTAAGGATATTGTTGAGGTGCTTGCAAAGAATACGGGAATTACTATTGATAAGAAAAAGATGACCGTAGCCGATATTAAAAACTTTGGCGAGTACACCGCCGAAATCAAGCTTTACAATGGTGTTACAGCTACAATTACAGTAAAGGTAACAGAATAAGATGGCTAAAAAAGAAACGATTTATGACCTTGATATTACCAAGCAACCATATTCGGTAGAAGCCGAGCAGGCAATTTTAGGTTCCATTATAATTGACCCTAAATGCATCTCGGAAATAGCTACAAGCATAAAAACGGAGTATTTCTATATTCCGCAGCACAGGGAAATCTATGAAGCGATAAGCACGATGTATGAGCTAAGTCAAAGCATAGATTTTGTATCTCTGCTTGAAAAGCTCAAGAAAAGCGGAACATACGATGAGGCAGGCGGCAAGGCATACCTTTCACAGTTAGTACAGGGTGTGCCGTCATCCGCTAATGTCCTTACATACGTAGCGATTGTCAGAGAGCGTTATTACGCAAGAGCGCTTCATAACGCCGCTCAGCATATCATTAAGAATATCGATGAAAACACAATGGATTCATCAAAGCTTCTTGACGATGCAGAGCAGAGAATTTATGAAATCCGTCAGGGCAGAGATATTAGCGGTCTTACCCACATTAAGTCGGTTATCGAAGCCGAAACCTATGACCGATTGGCTAAAATAAGCGACCCTGCTACAAGGGATGACTATATCGGTATACCCTCAGGAATATCAACACTCGATAAAATGATAACAGGTCTTAATAAATCCGACCTTATAATTTTGGGTGCGCGTCCTGGTATGGGTAAAACCTCCTTTGCGCTTAATATTGCCCGTAATGTTGCTGTTGATGCTAATAAAACCGTATGCTTCTTCTCGCTTGAAATGACAAGGGATCAGTTAGCACAGCGTCTTCTATCCAGCGAAGCGGGTATACAGAGTGATAAGCTTAGAACAGGCGAGCTCACCGCTGACGAGTGGACAAGACTAGCGCAAGCAGGCGATAATCTCTCAAAAACCCAAATTTATTTTGATGAAAGCTCGGATATTACCGTACCTCAAATGAAGGCAAAGCTTCGCCGAATGAAGAGGGTAGACCTTGTAATTATAGACTATTTAGGCCTTATGCATTCGGCAAAGGCTACCGATAATCGTGTTCAGGAAATTTCCGAAATCACAAGAAGCCTTAAAATAATGGCTAAAGAATTAAAGGTTCCTGTTATTGCCTGTGCTCAGTTATCCCGTGGTACCGAGGCTAAGGGCAAATCTCACCGTCCTGCCCTTGCAGACCTTAGAGATTCGGGCTCTATTGAGCAGGATGCAGATATAGTATTGTTCCTTTACAGAGATACCTATTATGATAATGAAAAATCGCCCGACGAGGATGCCGCTAATCCAAACGAGTCAGAGTGTATCGTAGCTAAAAACCGTCACGGTGAAATCGGTAAGGTGCCTCTATATTGGGACGGAAGGTTTACTCGCTTTACTGCGATAGATAATTTTAGATAAAATGAAAGAAAAAATTTTAAAGGCTATAAACCATTACGGTATGTTAGATGGCGTTACAGAGATTACGGTAGCTCTTTCGGGCGGTGCCGATTCAATGTCACTACTCTATGCCCTTAATTCTTTAAAAAAGGAACTTGGCATCAAGCTTTATGCGGCGCACTTTAATCACAAGATTAGAGGAGAGGAAGCCGATAGGGATGAGCATTTTGTTTCTTTAAAGTGTAAGGAATTAGGCATTGAGCTTTTTATCGGTAGTTCCGATGTGCCGAAATTTGCCAAAGAGCACCGTATGAGCCTAGAGCTTGCGGCAAGAAGTCTGCGCTATGAGTTTTTAAAGGATATAGCAAAAGGTGCTGTAGCAACTGCACATACGGCGGACGATAACGCCGAAACCATACTTTTTAATCTTTCAAGAGGCACTTCAATTAAAGGCCTTTGCGGAATACCCGCAAAGCGTGATATCTATATCCGCCCACTTATTTTTTGCAGTAGAGCAGAAATAGAGCGCTATTGCGAAGCTAACAATATAGAGTACGTTACCGACAGTACAAACCTTTGTGATGATTATACAAGAAATAAAATTCGTCACAAGGTTATACCTGTTTTAAAGGAAATTAATCCCTCTTTCGCCGATACTGTAAATCGCACAGTGCTCTCACTTAAAGAGGATAACGATTATTTAGAAAAGGTATCAAAGGATGAGTATCTAAAGAGAAGCTTTGAGGATACTCTGTCAGTTCATAGCTTTGATAATCTTCATAAAGCGGTAGCTTTTAGGGTGCTTAGAAGTTTCTTTGAAAGTAAGATTTCGGTGCCTGTTGATAATTTCCATATTGAGAAGCTTTATCAAGTGTCGCTTGATGGTGGAAAAATAAGTCTGCCTGAGGGAATGTGCGCTTACAAAAAAAGAGATAGACTTTATATTGAAAAAGAGGGTGAACCTCAAGAAAAAACGCAGTTTAAGGTAAATCTTATAAATTCGCCCAATGATTTATTTAAAAAAAATGAAAAAATTAACCGTTTGTTCTTAAATAACGCTCTTGATTGTGATAGAATAATAGGCGAGCTTGTTATTAGAGTAAGACAAGCAGGGGATAAAATGCGTCTAAATCAAAGAAATGGCACCAAAACCCTTAAAAAGCTATACACAGAATTTTCTATTCCACTAAGCGATAGGGAAAACCTACCTGTTATAGCAGACGATGAAGGTGTAGTTTGGGTTTGCGGAATTGGTGTTGCCGATCGCTGTGTTGCTACAGAGGACACAAAGAATATAATCAAAATTGAAGTTGAAACAGTTTGATTTTTCAGGGGAGGATATATTTATGAATATCGAAAATGATATAAAAGAGGTGCTTATATCAGAAGAGGAGTTAAAACAAATCTGTAAAAAAATCGGCGCACAAATATCAAAGGATTATGCGGGTAAAAATTTATTGCTCGTTAGTGTTCTTAAAGGTGCGGTTGTTTTCTTGGCAGATTTGCTTAGAGAAATCAAGTGTGACTGTGAAATTGATTTTATGTCGGTTTCCTCATATAGCGGCGCAAAAACAACAGGTATAGTTAAATTTAAAAAGGATTTAGATGTTAGTCCTATCGGTCGTGATATTCTGGTTGTTGAGGATATCCTCGATTCTGGCATAACACTTTCTTATTTAAAAAAGGTACTTGAGGACCGTCAGGCTGCAAGCATAAAAATCTGCACTCTGCTTGATAAACCCGCTAACCGTAGGGCAGATATATCGGCCGACTATGTAGGCAAGGTTATTCCTGATGAGTTTGTTGTGGGTTACGGCCTTGATTACGATGAAAAATACAGAAATTTACCCTTTGTTGGTGTTTTACACCCAAGGGTTTATGAAAAATAAAAAATTATAACTTTTAAACTCTTGAAAGGAAGATACACTTTTGAAAAAGAACATTCGCAATGTACTGCTTTACATCGGTATACCGATAATACTTATTATGACGTATCTGCTTGTAAACAATATTACAGCTAAAACCGAAAAGGTTGAGTATTACGAAATAGTAGATAAAATACAGAATAATGAAATTTCTGAATTTGAACTAAACCTTTATAGCGGAAAGCTTACCTATAAGCTTCGTGACGATAAAAAGGGCAAGGAATACAGCTATGCGGTTGCTGATCCCTCTATTTTCTATAACGATACAAGAGAGATAATCGCCGAAATAAATTCCGATAAGGATAATATTAAAAGCGGTAAGATAATTAAATACGATTATAAGAGCGGTGGTCAGGCATCCTGGCTTGCAAGCTTGGCGCCTACGCTTATTCTTGTAGTTGTAATGGTTATATTCGGCTTTATAATGATGCGCGGTATGGGCTCGGCTATGGGTAATGATAAGGCTATGAGCTTTGGCAAGGCGAAGATAAAGAAGGCGGATGACCGCAAGAAAACCACCTTTGCCGATGTAGCAGGTGCCGACGAGGAAAAAGAGGAAATGGCAGAAATAGTAGATTTCCTTAAAGACCCTAAGAAGTTTAACGAGCTAGGCGCTCGAATTCCTAAGGGCGTATTGCTTGTAGGCCCTCCTGGAACAGGTAAAACCTTGCTCGCTCGAGCCGTTGCAGGTGAAGCAGGCGTGCCTTTTTTCTCAATTTCGGGCTCTGATTTCGTTGAAATGTTCGTAGGTGTCGGTGCTAGCCGTGTTCGTGATTTGTTCGGCGAGGCTAAAAAGAATTCCCCTGCAATAGTATTTATCGATGAAATCGATGCTGTTGGTCGTCAAAGAGGCGCAGGTCTTGGCGGTGGTCACGACGAAAGAGAACAGACCCTTAACCAGTTGCTCGTTGAAATGGACGGCTTTGGCGCTAACGAGGGTGTAATTGTTATTGCAGCTACCAACCGTCCTGATATTCTCGATAAAGCTTTGCTTCGTCCTGGCAGATTTGATAGACAAATAACCGTTAACTACCCTGATGTTAAGGGTAGAGAGGATATATTAAAGGTACATTCCCGTGGTAAGCCTCTAGGTCCTGATGTTAACCTTGCAACCATCGCAAAATCAACCTCAGGCTTTACGGGTGCAGACCTTGAAAACCTCTTAAACGAGGCAGCACTACTTGCTGTTCGTCACGGTAAAAAGGCGATAACACAGGAAGAGATTGAAGAGGCTACCATTAAGGTTGTTATGGGTACAGAAAAGAAATCTCACGTAGTAAAGGATAAGGATAAGCTTATAACCTCGTATCACGAGGCAGGCCACGCCGTAGTGTCATACTTTTTGCCAACCCAAGACCCTGTTCATCAAATCTCTATTATTAAGCGTGGTATGGCGGCAGGATATACAATGTATCTTCCAACCGACGAAAAGGGCCATATGACTAAAAATCAGATGCTTGAGCAAATTTGCTCACTACTTGGCGGTAGAGCCGCAGAGCAGCTAACTCAGGACGATATATGCACAGGCGCTTCTAACGATATAGAGCGCGCAACCGACCTAGCTAGAAGAATGGTAACCAAGTTCGGTATGAGCGATAAACTAGGTCTTGTAGCCTACGGTAACGATAACAACGAGGTATTCTTAGGCAGAGACTTCTCGTCTACACCTAACTATTCCGAAAAGACCGCATCTGTTATCGATGAAGAAATTGAATCGGTTGTTATGACACAGTATCAAAGAGCAATAGAGTTATTAAACGGCTCTATGAATAAACTTCATAAGGTAGCTCAGGTA
Source organism: Acutalibacteraceae bacterium (assembly GCA_045577835.1). Lineage (GTDB taxonomy): Bacteria > Bacillota > Clostridia > Oscillospirales > Acutalibacteraceae > UBA737. The sequence continues at coordinate 20,708 of JAZNJD010000061.1, forward strand.
CTCTTTGAGCGTGAAAAGATTTCGGGCGATGAATTTAGAGAAATAATGCTTGAGCAAGAATAATATTCAAATAATAAAAACCTCATTAAGTCGAGACTTAATGAGGTTTTTGATTTTAGCTAATAATTATTTTGTGAAAACGAATTTTGCTGAGGAATTAGATAACCAATCAGATTGAACATTGAGCTCTAAGGTTTTCCAAGTTGATGGAATCTCTACAGCATACCAACCAACTAATTTTTTGCCGGGTGCAATGGTTCCGTCAAGTGTACCCTCGTCAAAAGCACAGGTGGCGCTGAAAGAGTAATCGCATTTAATATCGTCTGCATATCCTTCAAATAACATCAGGGTGCTTACAGTCTGTTCTTCATCAGAAGTGTTTTCAATTGTAAAGTTAATTCCTACAAAAATATTTCCTGACTCAGGCTTAAAGAAATCCGTTCCTGTTGACTCTTTGAGTTCGGTGGCAGTGAATTTCAAATTTGAGAAAACTGCGGTCTCGTTTAACCCAAAGGTTTGCTCTTGCTTTTTTTGTGAATTGTTGTTAGAGGCTACCTCTTTTGAGGGCTCATCTGTTCCGCAAGCCGCAAAACTAAAACACAATACAATAGCTATTAAAATTGATATAATTCTTTTCATTATTTTCCCTCCTTTCTATTTGACATTCTGTGAATGTCAATATTTGTTATATTATAGCATATACTTTTACTGTTGACAAGCACTAAATGTCAAAAAGGAGAAGTTTTTATGTTTATAAATAAAACATCAGAGGGTCTAAACAATGTTTGCGGAAAAAATATAGCAAGTCTAAGGATAGAACTTAAGTTGTCACAGAGAAAGCTTGCAGATAAAATGCAGCTTGAGGGCATAGACATAGATAAAAATGCGATTCAAAGAATAGAGTGCGGCAAACGTTTTGTAACAGATATTGAGCTTATTGCTTTTGCAAAGTTTTTTGGTGTTGAGTATGATGAACTTTTAAAATGAATGGTTTGCAAATTAAATACCCGCAGTGCATTTTGCACTGCGGGTTAAATATTTTCTATTTTAAAGCATAGTCGCTGCCATAACGGCTTTTATAGTGTGCATACGGTTTTCAGCCTCGTCAAATACTATTGACTGCTCGCTTTCAAACACCTCGTCGGTAACCTCCATTTCGGTTATACCGAAGCGCTCACCCATTTGCTTACCAATAACTGTTTTAAGGTCGTGGAAGGCGGGGAGACAGTGCATAAATACAGCGCCCTTAGCGGCATTAGCCATAATATCACTTGTCACTCTGTAGGGAGATAACTCGTCTATACGTTCTTTCCAAACCTCGTCGGGCTCACCCATAGAAACCCAAACATCTGTGTAGATAACATCGGCATTTTTGGTAGCTTCTATTGGGTCTTCACAGAAATTAAGTGTAGCACCGCTAGCCTTCGCTAATTTTTCACATTCAGCTATAAGCTCGCTGTTTGGGAAATATTTTTTAGGCGCACAGGCGGTGAAGTTTAGACCTAACTTTGCACAGCCTACCATAAGCGAGTTGCCCATGTTATAACGGGCGTCCCCCATATAAACAAAGTTAATGCCTTTAAGTTTTCCAAACTTTTCTTTAATTGTTAGAAAATCGGCTAAAATCTGGGTCGGGTGGAATTCGTTTGTAAGACCGTTCCAAACAGGAACACCTGCATATTTTGCTAAGTCCTCAACTATTTCCTGACCAAAGCCTCTATATTCAATACCGTCATAAATTCTGCCGAGAACTCTAGCGGTATCGGCAATACTTTCCTTCTTACCTATCTGTGAGCCCGTAGGATCAAGATAGGTAACACCCATACCGAGATCATAAGCTGCAACCTCAAAGCTACAACGGGTTCTAGTGCTTGTCTTTTCAAAGATAAGCGCTATATTTTTGCCCTCTAAAATTTTATGAGGTATACCGTTTTTCTTTTTAGCTTTAAATTCTGCGGCATAATCTATTAAATAATTTATTTCCTCAGAAGTAAAATCAAGCAGCTTTAAAAAGCTTTTACCCTTTAAATTCATAGTTTTCACCTTATTTATAGTACTTTAGAAAGGAAGGTTTTAAGACGGTCACATTTAGGATTATCAAATATTTCCTCGGGTGTGCCTTCTTCCATAATAATACCCTCGTCAATAAACATAACTCGGTTAGAAACCTCTCTTGCAAAGCCCATTTCGTGTGTTACAACCACCATGGTCATACCCATTTTTGCTAGTTCCTTCATAACATCAAGAACCTCGCCGACCATTTCGGGATCAAGTGCACTTGTAGGCTCATCAAAGAGCATAACTGCAGGCTCCATACAAAGAGCACGAACAATAGCTACACGCTGTTTCTGTCCGCCTGAAAGCTGGTCAGGATATGCATCAGCTTTATCTTCAAGACCAACACGCTTTAAAAGTGTCAGCGCCTTTTCCTCAGCCTCAGCCTTACTTAGCTTTTTAAGCATAATAGGGGCGGTGGTAAGGTTTGCTAAAATTGTCATGTGAGGGAAGAGATGAAACTGCTGGAAAACCATTCCCATTTTTTGACGGTGAAGGTTTAGGTCACATTTCTTATCTGTAAGGTCATTACCCTCGAAAATAATCTGACCGCCTGTTGGAGTCTCTAATAGGTTAAGACAACGCAAGAAGGTTGATTTACCTGAGCCCGAAGGACCGATTACACAAACAACGTCGCCCTTGTTAATGGTTGTGTTAATACCCTTTAAAACTTCAACATCATCAAAGCTTTTTTGTAGATTTTTTACTTCTATCACTTGTGTTCAACCTCCTTTCAAAGATGCGCAGTAGGTAGGTTAGGATAATAACTATTACAAGGTAAACCAAGGCTACTGCAATAAGGGGGTTAAAGGCATCGTATGTATTGTTGCGGATAAGGTTACCTGCTCTTGTAAGGTCCACAACAGCAACATAACCTGCAACGGCAGTTTCCTTTAACAGCGCTATCAATTCGTTACCGATAGCAGGGAGGATGTTTTTAATCGCCTGCGGAAAAATAATTTTGCGCATAGTCTGTAATTTTGAAAGACCTAAAGAACGGCCTGCCTCCATTTGACCTCTATCCACAGCGTTTATACCGCTACGGATTAGCTCTGCCATATATGCGCCTGAATTTATACCGAAGGTGATGATACCAACGGTAATACCGTCCGACGATTTAAGTATAAGATAATAGAAAATAAGCAACAGCACAACAACGGGGATGCCGCGTATGGTAGTTACATAAAAATCGCAAATCTTACCAAAAAATTTAAGTATTTTATTGTCTTCTTCAAAATACTTGATAATGGCTATTAAAGCACCTAAGGCGACTCCGATAATCAGAGCGCCTAGGGTTATAATCAGAGTATTTCGAAGACCTTCTGTAAGAAACTTGTAGCGTTCTTCCTCTATAAAGGTTGAATAGAGCTGTGAACCCCAAGTTTTGAAAAAATCAGTTAAGAAAGTCATATATTCCTCTTTAATATTTAATTATTTTTCTGGAGCTACGTATGGAACTTCGTATTTGTCGAAGATAGCCTTAATTGTGCCGTCCTCAATCCACTTCTCAATACACTTATTGAACTCTGCAACAAGTGTGTCGCTACCCTTAGCAAATGCAAAGCCGTATGGCTCGCTTGTCATTGCTTCGTCAAGAACTATTGTAGCGCCGTTGGTCTTAGCAGAAAGGTCAATAGCAACCTCGTTATCAACTACCCAAGCGTCAACCTTGCCTGAGGTTAGTGCGCTGCAAGCATCGTTGTTAGCCTGGAATGCCTTTACCTCGTAGCCCTCAGACATACAGAATTCCTCGGCTGTAGTACCTGTCTGAACAGAAATCTTCTTACCTTCAAGGTCAGCCTTAGACTTAATATCGCTATCCTTTAAAACAACGATTGCCTGTGAAGCCATAAAGTATGGGTCTGTAAAGTCTGCATTCTTCTTACGGTCCTCGGTAATTGTGATACCGGAAACACCTACATCATACTTGCCTGACTGAATACCTGGGAGAACTGAATCAAAGTCCATCTGCTTGATTTCAAGCTCAACGCCGATTTCGTCTGCGAACTTTTCAAGGATTTCAACCTCGATACCTACAACCTTGTCGCCCTCTAAGGACTCAAAAGGAGGGAAGTCAGGGCTTGTAGCCATAACTAATTTACCTGCGCTCTGGATATCCTCAAGGCTCTTGCCGTTGTCACAGCCTGCAAATGTAAGGCATAGACATAAAACTGCTACTAGTGCTAGAATTTTCTTTAATGTTTTCATAATAGTTACCTCTTTCTAAATATATGTTTTTTATTATTTATTTTTATTTTTGTTTTTTTGATTAACCTGTGCTTGAACGGTGATTGGTAGACCCCAAAGATTTACAAAGCCTGCGCTATCCTTCTGGTCGTAAACCTCGTCTTCGCCGAAGGTTGCATATTCCTCTGAATAGAGTGACCAATCACTCCATACACCTGCTTTAATGATGTTACCTTTATAGAGCTTAAGTTTAACAGTACCTGTAACGTGCTCCTGTGTCTTGTCAACAAATGCTGAAAGAGCCTCTCTGAGTGGTGTGTACCACTGACCGTTGTAAACTAAATCAGCAAAGGTAATTGCAAGCTCTTGTTTTTTGTGCATTGTCATCTTGTCAAGACAAATAGTTTCAAGATAGTTATGTGCGAAATAGAGAATTTCGCCGCCTGGGGTTTCGTAAACGCCTCTGCACTTCATACCAACAAGTCGGTTTTCAACTATATCGAGAAGTCCTATACCGTTTGCGCCGCCAAGCTCGTTAAGCTTAAGCACTATGTTCTTAGCCGACATCTTTTCACCGTTAAGTGCTACAGGTCTGCCTTGCTCGAAATCGAGTGTTAAATAGGTTGGAGCATCAGGAGCCTTAATTGGAGATACGCCCATCTCTAAGAAACCGTCGTTCTCGTATAGTGGCTCGTTACCGGTATCCTCAAGGTCAAGACCCTCGTGAGATAGGTGCCATAAGTTCTTATCCTTAGAGTAGTTTGTTTCTCTGTTAATCTTTAGCGGAACATTGTGTGCCTCAGCATACTCGATTTCCTGTTCTCTTGACTTAATATCCCATTCTCTCCATGGAGCGATAATTTTAACATCAGGAGCAAAAGCTTTGATTGCTAGTTCAAATCGGACTTGGTCGTTTCCCTTACCTGTGCAACCGTGACAAATAGCGTCTGCACCCTCAGCGATAGCAATTTCAGCAAGTCTCTTGGCAATGATAGGACGTGCTAGTGCAGTACCTAGAAGGTAATCTTCATATTTAGCGCCTGCCATAACTGCGGGAATAACGATATCGTCAACAAACTCATCGGTAAGGTCTTCTATGTAGATTTTAGAAGCACCTGTCTTGATAGCCTTTTCCTCAAGGCCCTCAAGCTCGTCTGCCTGACCTACGTTACCTGATACTGCAATAATTTCGGGGTTACCGTAATTTTCCTTAAGCCAAGGAATAATGATTGAAGTATCAAGACCGCCTGAATAGGCAAGTACAACCTTATTTACCTTTTTCTCTTTCATTTTTATCTCTCCGTTTAAAAAATATTCTAAGTTTGGAAACGCTTATTGTTTCGATGTGCATAATTATAGCATAGTGTGAATATTTATGCAAGCACTTTTTTGCAAAAAAATAAACTTTTAGTTTTTGCACAAAACAAGTAAACATCTGTGGTGCGGTTTGTTTAAATTGCACTAAAAATCCTATCTATTTACTTGTTTTAACATAAAAACTTTTTGATTTGAGTTTTTTCTATATATACCAAAACATAAAACCGAGCGTAAATTATAACGCTCGGTTTTTGAGTTTTATGCATATTTTTATGCATAAATGCATAAAAAGCGATTATTCGTCTGCTTTTGAAATTTCAATAGCAAGGTCGGAAAGCTGAACTGCATCAACCTGTGTAGGTGCGCCCGACATAAGCTCACTTGTAGTAGCAACCTTAGGAAATGCAATAACATCTCTTATAGAATCACTGCCTGTCATAAGCATACAAAGTCTATCAAAGCCTATACCCATACCGCCATGAGGTGGTGCGCCATATTTGAAAGCGCCTGTTAAGAAGCCGAATTTCTGTTCAGCCTCTTGGTCTGATAGGCCTAGTGCATTAAACATATGCTTTTGTAATTCAGGGTCGGTAATTCTAATAGAGCCGCTTGATAGCTCAACACCGTTTAAAACAAGGTCATAAGCATCTGCAAATACCTTTTCAGGCTCCGAATCAAGATAAGGAATACACTTATCAAGAGGAGAAGTGAATGGGTGATGCATAGCATCGTAGTTTCCTGTTTCCTCATTATATTCAAAGAATGGGAACTCGGTTATCCATAAGAAGTTAAACTGATCAGGGATAATATCAAGCTTCTTTGCAACGGTAAGACGTAGAGCGCCGAGCACCGATAATGCGGTTTTCTTTTTATCGGCAACGATTAGGATAACGTCGCCCTTTTCAGCGCCTACCTTATTATATATAGCAGAAAGCTCATCGGGGGTCATGAATTTAGCAAATGAGCAGTTAGGCTCGTCCTCAACCCAACGGATATAAGCTAATCCTTTAGCACCGATACCCTTCGCCTCTTCGGTTAACTTATCGATTTCCTTACGGGTATAGGTGGCTGCCGCGTTTTTAGCGTTGATAGCTCTAACGGTACCACCGTTTTTAACTGTATCTGCAAACACGCCAAAGCCACAGTCCTTAACAATATCCGAAAGGTCTACAATTTTCATATCAAAGCGAGTATCAGGCTTATCAGAACCGTAGGAATTCATAGCCTCAGTGTAGGTGAGGCGGGGCAGAGGGGTAGGGATATCAACATCAAGAACATCCTTGAAAAGACGCTTGATATAGCCTTCGCCTATCTTGAAAACATCCTCGTGGTCAACAAAGGACATTTCCATATCTATCTGGGTAAATTCGGGCTGTCTGTCAGCACGAAGGTCCTCGTCACGATAGCAACGGGCTAGCTGAATATATCTATCAAAGCCCGAAAGCATAAGTAACTGCTTGTACATCTGAGGAGACTGAGGAAGTGCAAAAAAGCTTCCCTTGTGAATTCTAGACGGAACTAAATAGTCTCTTGCACCCTCAGGTGTAGATTTAATGAGGGTTGGGGTTTCTATCTCTATGAAACCGTTTTCGTCAAAGTAATCTCTTGTAACCTTAGCAATTCTGTGACGAAGCAGAATATTGTTTTGGATAACAGGTCTTCTAAGGTCAAGATAACGGTATTTGAGTCTTAGTTCTTCCTTAGCGCCGCAATCGTCTAAGATTTCAAACGGTGTGGTCTGTGCCTCGCCGAGTATTTTAAGCTCGGTAACCCAAATTTCAATTTTACCTGTGGGAATATCGTTGTTTACAGAGGAACGAAGTCTCACAATACCCTTTGCCATAACAACAAACTCACTGCGTAATGTTGAAGCCTTTTCAAAAATCTCCTTATCGGTTGTGTCATCAAAGGCTAGCTGAATGATGCCTGTTCTATCTCTTAAATCAACAAATATTAGTCCGCCAAGGTCACGCTGACGCTGAACCCAACCGCAAACTACGATTTCTTTTTCTACATCATTTTCAGTAAAAGTACCGCAATAGCCGGTACGCTTCATTCCGTTTAATCTATCAAGTTTCAAAAGAAACACCTCTTAAAATTTTGTTGCTATAGAATCGGTAAGACTATCAAGCGCTACAGAGGTTGAAGCCTTAAAAAGCTCGTTTGAAAGCTCTGTAAGCTTAACCTCGGTAATATCACCGCTTACCATATTTTTAAGGTTTGCTACGCCGTTTTGAAGCTCACTGTCACCTAAAACTATGCTAAACGCAGCACCTATTTTATCGGCGTACTTCATCTGTGCCTTTAAGCCTCTTGAGCATATATCAGATTGCACCTCAAAACCGTCTGCTCTAAGTGTAGCGCAAAGCTCGGTAGCTTTAAGCGATGCATCTTTACCCATAGATGCAATATAAAGGTCACACTTTTTATCCTTTGGTAGTGTGGTGCCCTGATTTTGCAAAACAAGCATCAGTCTTTCAATGCCTATAGCAAAGCCGAGTGCCGCTGTCTGTGGTCCGCCCATCTGGGAAACAAGACCGTCATAACGGCCGCCACCGCAAACGGTAGACTGTGCACCTATATCGCCCGAAACAAACTCGAAAACGGTACGGGTGTAATAATCAAGACCACGCACTATATGTGGATTTACCGTATATTTTATTTTGGCTGCGTCAAGGTGGGCCTTAACATCGTCAAAATGCTCTTTACAGTCATCACAAAGAAAGTCAAGCACAACAGGTGCATCCTTGGCAATAGCCGAACAAACAGGTGATTTGCAGTCAAGAATTCGCATAGGATTGCGCTCAAGTCTATCCTTACAGGTATCGCAAAGCTCGTCCGTTTTGCTTTCAAAATATTCTTTTAACGCCTTGTGATAATTCTTTCGGCATTCAGGACAACCGATAGAGTTTATCTCAAGCGAAATCTTTTCAATACCTACCGATAGAAGAGCCTGACGTGCTAGCTGTATAACCTCAGCATCTGCTGCAGCAGATGCCGCACCAAAACATTCAACACCGAATTGGTGGAATTCTCTAAGTCTTCCTGCCTGTGGCTTTTCGTATCTGTAACAGCTTCCTATATAGCATACCTTAACAGGTAGTGCACCGTGAACAAGTCCATTTTCGATAACGCTTCTAACGGTGCCCGCAGTAAGCTCTGGGCGAAGTGTTATAGAGCGACCGCCTTTATCGTCAAAGGTGTACATTTCCTTTTGAACAACGTCGGTAGTATCACCAACACTACGCTTGAAAACTTCAGTATGCTCAAAGGTAGGAACCCTGATTTCTCTAAACCCGTAGAGATGTGCAGTTTCAAGAAGTTTTAACTCTACAAACTGCCAATTATAAGAATTTTGCGGTAAAAGATCGTTAGTGCCTTTAACCGCTTTGTTGATTTCAGCCATTAAACTTAAACCTCTAACCTTTATGATTTTCTAACTATATCTCGCCAACCTAAATCGCCTCGCTCAAGGCCGTGGATAAGTACCTCTGCGGTTGCGATATTGGTAGCAAATGGGATATTGTGTACATCACAGAGTCTTAAAAGATTGTTTTCATCCTCTGTGTAGTTTGACGAAATAGAATCGCGGAATATAAGAAGAAGATCTATCTCATCGCAGCCAATTCTAGACGCTATTTGTTGTGAACCACCCTGAGCACCGCCTAAGAAATTTGATATTTCAAGACCGGTAGCTTCAGAAATAGTCTTTCCTGTAGCGCCTGTGGCAATTAGGTTGTGGCGGCTTAAAATTCCGCAATATGCAATACAAAATTGAACCATAAGTTCTTTTTTGGCGTCGTGTGCAATTAAAGCAATGTTCATAAAAATTCTCCTTTTTTTGATTTATATCTTACTAAGTTTCGGCAGTGCAACATCTGCACCCGAAAGCCTTAAAGCAATTCTATTAAGAGCCTTTGATGCTTTGCCTCTTTTCTTGAGACGATGATTTACAGGCAAAAGCATAAGCTCGGTATCGTTAGGCACTATACCTATAAGCCGCAGACAAGATTTATCGATTATAGCATCTATATTATCATATAAACCTTTTTTTATTAGTTTGGGGTCAAAGCGGTTAATTATGAGTCTAGGCTCTGCCTTTCCCTCAGGAAGTAATGCCGCAATAGCGGCGGCATCTCTAACGGATACAGGGTCGGCATTTGAAACGGTTATGAAGAAAAGCTCTTTTGCTATAACCGATAAAACCGAAAGGTCAACCCCTGCGGGCATATCCAAAATAATAATATCATAGTCCTGATGTTGCTTGGTTATGAAATCAGACAAGCCTTCAGCATCAATTTTATTTATAGTTGCAGGGGCGGGGATAAGGTCAATAAGGTCGTTATCCCTTACCTTATAGATTACGTCTGATGCCGATCTGCCTAAAAAGGCATCGGAAAGGTCAAATACAATATCCTCGTCAATTCCAAAAAATAGGTCAAGGCAACGAAGGCCTTCATCAAGGTCTATTATCAAAACCTTTTTATTTAGTCTTGCAAAAGAAATTGCAAGACCTGAAGAAACGGTTGATTTACCCGTTCCGCCTTTACCGGAGGTAACAGCAAAACATAATGCCATATATTAACTCCTTTAAAACCATAACATTTACAGAATATTCTAGCACAAAAACGCTAATCTGTCAAATATTTACATGGGTATTTATATATTAAATTATTGCAAAACAGCGTAGGGTACGGTATCCTGCGAAGAGTTTCCCGAAGCGGAAAAATAAGCATCTAATATCTGACGAACAAGTGTACCCGAAGAGTAACCCGAGTTACCGTGTTCAAGAACAACCGATATGGCAATTTCGGGTTTATCAAACGGTGCAAAAACAATAAAGGTACTGTGGTCGGCTTTGCCCTGTACCTGTGAAGTACCTGTTTTGCCGCCAACCTTTATCGGATAATCACCAAGTGCTGCTCTACCTGTACCGTCAACCGTAACCGAAAGCATACCTGTTTTAATAGATTTTAATGTACTATCGCTAATTTTAACCTTATTTACCGTCTGTGGCTCATTGTAGCTATAAACAGTGGACATATCATAGGAGGTTATTTTGTCTATAAGTGTAGCCTTGTAATGTGTGCCGCCGTTAGCAAAGGTTGCGGCATAGTTTGCAAGCTGAAGCGGTGTAAAGGCATTAAGCTGACCGATTGAAATCTGCAGTGTGTCGCCACCGAAACCGTTGCCTGTAGGCTCTACTAAAATACCGCTGCTATCGTCAACCTCAACGCCTGTTTTAGTGCCAAGGCCGAACTGTTTAAAGTAGTCGGTAAGTGTTAAAGCGCCAACCCTTCTGCCAAGCTCAAAGAAAAAATAGTTACAGCTTTTTGAAAGGGCGGTGGTAAGACCGATGCTACCGTGACGGTGCATACAAGAAGGCTTATAATCGTCAAAATAGTCATAGTCTCTGACACATCTTATATATTCTCCGTCTGCGAGCAAAGAGCCCTCTAATGCGGCGGTTGCAACTATCGGTTTTATGGTTGAGCCTATAGGATACACACCTTGAAAGGCGCGGTTTGTAAGGGGAGAGCCTACGGTATCATTTACTAGTTTATCGTAATCTTCACCGAGGGTTGCAAGATCGTAGGTAGGATAGTTTGCGGCGCATATAACCTTACCGCTGTTAACATCCACTACAACTGCGGAGCCTGCTGTACAGGTTCCTCCCGAAGCTCTTAAGGAACGAACTGTATTAGACAGAGCGTCCTGAACGGTACGCTGAATTTTTCTATCAAGGGAAAGCATAACCGTTTTGCCGGCTATAGGCTCTTTTGTTACCTCGGTTTTTATTATGTTTCCGCTAGCGTCTATATAATAGGTGAGTTCTCCGTCGGTACCTCTTAGATATTCCTCAGCCCATTTTTCAATACCGCTTTTGCCAACCTTATCATTAAAGGAATAACCCTTATCCTTATAGTTTTCTCCCTTGTCCCAATCCTCTTCGAAAATAGGGCCAACTGTACCGATTAGGTTAACTGCAAGTGAGGTGTCGGCATATTCTCTAAAGGGTACAACCTCAACCGTTACACCGTTTAGCCTAAAGCTAGATTCGCTTATTTTTCGCATAAGCTCGGTTGGTATATCCTCGGCAAAAATAAATGGGTAGGAGATTGAAAAGTCGGTTATTTCCATAGAATAGCGGATACCCATTATCTTTCTTTGCTCGTCCTTTTTGTATTTTTTAAGCTCGTATTTTTCAACTAACTCATCAAAACAGTTTTCGGCAGTAGCATAGTGAGCTAGGTCAAGCAAGGATATTAGCTTGTCGGTTTTTTCGCCCTCTTTAAACTCAAAGGGCGCCGTATTTGTAATAGGGAGCTTGTCATTATATTCTACGGAATAATTTGCTAAAAGATTTGTTAAAGAAAGGATAACATCATTTAAATTATCCTTTACATAGGCCTTGTTGAAAACAATGTTATAACCATCTCGGTTAACGGCAATTTTTCTGCCGTAGCAGTCCAAAATTTCACCGCGAGGAGCTTTTATAACCGCCTTTCTTACCGAGGTACTACCCTTAGCAGAGGAATAGTCGTCAGCCCTTATAATTTGTATGTTGTAAATTCTTGCTGTGTATATTAAAAGTAAAATTACAAGTAAAACAGAAAGAATAATAAGCGGGGTTTGCTTTTTTCTTTTAAAGGGCATACACTTTCCTCCTTTTTATATATTGAACTTCTTGTTTATTAGTTTTTTAAGTAAATATATTAGTACCGAAACAACGGCTGTGTATACAACCGATGGCAGTGCAAATTTATAAAGATAAGTAAAACTGTCATTCGCTGAATGGGATAGTGCATCAAAGAAAAACCACCTGAGCACAAAATACATAAAACCCGAAATAGCAGCAAGTGCTAATGCGGCATATACATTATTGTTAAATAGATAGCGTGCCGTAAAAGCAACTAAAAAGCCAATCAGAATAAACAAACAGGTGTTAAAGCCGAAGGCAACACTTGAAACACTATCTACAAAAATTCCTGTTAACAATCCTGCCATAACCGCATAAAGCTCGGATGAAAATATAGAAATTGCCACTAAAAATGCTAATGGTAGCATAGGATTTGCACCGTATATTTTCAGCGAAAATAATGGGTTAAAATGTATCATAAGAGAAAGTGCTAAAAGCACAAAATCAATTAGGATAACAATATGGCGTTTTTTTGATGAATACATAGCCTATTTTTCCTTTTGAGTTTTAATTCCGCCCTGACCGTCGAATGAGGTTATAACCATAACATCTCTGATTTCCGAGAAATTTACAAATGGGGTAATATCGGCATAAATAGAGGTGTTGTATTTATCGCTGTCAATAGCGTTTATAGAGCCTATAAGCAATCCGTCAGGGAAGATGCCCTCACCCGAGGTTACAACATAGTCACCAACAGCCACCGAGCAAGAACGTGAGAGATTAGAAAAACGGCACATATTATTCTTTGCAAGCTCTGCACCGCCCGAAATAATACCCGAGTCGCTTGTGCGGTTATCGAGTGCGCCTAAAGTTATATCGGGATTTAAAATGGTTTTAACCTTGGCAGTTGTAGTACCTACCTCAAAAACACAACCCACTAAACCCTCTTTGGTTATAACAGGGTCCATTACAGAAATACCTGAAAGAGAGCCCTTGTTTATGAGAAAAGAGCCGTATATATCATCACTGTCACGTGAAATGAGTGTTGCCGAGGCGAATTTAAAATCGGGATTAGATTCTTTGATTTCAAGATAATCCTTATATAACTTGTTTTCAGTTTTGATTTTTTCGTAGTCTGCCGTTTTTTCACGCATTTCGTTAAGCTCTGCTTTAAGCTCGGCATTTTCAAGCATTAAATCGTTGCCATCGCTAAGGGCTTTGTTAAAATCGGTAAAAGCATTTGAAATCTTATTACCGAGCGCTCTAAAGGGAGCAGCTACAATGCCTGCAAAATCGGTATGAGGAGCCATTCTGCTGCCTACAAACCCGAAAATCAGCGAAAGCAAGAGAACTATGCTGAATATTACCAAAATGACTTTGAATTGGCGACTTTTAAAGAAAAAACGCATTTTTTTCCTCCTGTAAAAAAGGTTTTGCTTTTTTATCTAAAACGCTTTCCTCTACGGAACACATAGTTTTCAAAGCCACTATCGGCTTCAAGCCTTTTTGCAGTTCCTAAAACAACGCAGTCAAGCGGATTGAATGCAACGCTTACAGGTATTCCTGTTTCCTCGGCAATAAGCTCTGCAAGACCTCTGAGCAGTGAGCCACCGCCTGTGAGTGTTATACCCTTGTCAATAATATCAGCCGCAAGCTCAGGCGGTGTTTTTTCAAGGGTGAGTCTTATAGCATCTATAATCTGCTGAATGGTATCGGACATAGCATCCCTCACCTCTTCGGAAGAAATGATAACATTCTTAGGAAGACCGTCTACAAGGTTTCTGCCCTTAATTTCTATTGAGGTTTCATCTTCGTAAGGCTTAGCCGAGCCGATTTCTAGCTTAATCTGTTCTGCGGTGCGCTCGCCTATAAGTAAATTGTGTTTTTTACGGACATAGGAAATAATTGCTTCGTCAAGGTCGTCGCCCGCAGTTCTTATTGACTGTGCGGTAACAATATCACCGAGCGAGATAACAGCAACCTCGCTTGTACCACCGCCGATATCAACAACCATACAGCCCGATGCATCCCATACGGGAAGACCTGCACCTACAGCCGCCGCCATAGGCTCTTCAACAAGGTCTATATCGGTAGCACCTGCCTGTTTTGCCGCATCGTATACCGCACGGCTTTCAACCTCGGTAACACCTGCGGGGATGCATATAACCATACGAACTCTCGAAAAGAAAGAACCCTTTAGCGCCTCTTTAACGAAACGTTTAAGCATAGCCGCAGTAACATCGAAGTCGGCAATAACGCCGTCCTTTAGAGGTCTTACTGCAACTATAGAGCCGGGTGTTCTGCCTATCATTTCTTTTGCTTCGGTACCAACTGCGCGTACAGCATCGTTTCTTACATCGTATGCCACAACCGAAGGCTCTCTCATTATAATACCCTTACCTTTAACACAAACTAGTGTATTAGCGGTGCCAAGGTCAACTCCTATATCTCTCGTAAACATTCAAACTACTCCTTAATGTTGTTTAGTTGTGTTGCGTTATTTGGGACAATAAAATTAATTGAAGAATGTATGTTTTCAATTACGGTTTCATCTTTGCCTTCGGCAAACTCGCCGTCAAGTGTCCAGGAAACAGGCGAGCTTTTTAAAACCTTGATTTTTTCTGCGTGTAAAAATTCAATTCCATCACGGTCAAGGTCACGCCTTAAAATACCGTCGATTATCGATTGAAGTACTACAAGATTAGCGGGTTTTTTAATAAGCAAGACTTCAAATTTACCGTCGTTAAGCTTAACAGTAGTATCAGAAAACTTAACTATCCCTCCAACCGACATAGAGTTTGATATTGCACCGAAAATATAATCGTCTTCAAACTCTTTACCGTCAACAATAAATTTTAAATGGATAGGCTTTATATTTGCAAGACTCTTAATGCCTTCAAAGAAGTATGCCGCCTGACCTAAAACATTTTTTATTTCTTGCGGTGCAGAATAAGAGGCTTCGGTGAATGCGCCAAAGGATGCGGTATAGGAAAAATATCTGTCGTCAAACTTTCCTATATCAAGACTTATTGTTTTGCCTGTTAGTATATCCTTAGCCGCCTGCTTTACATTTCTTGAAATATTAAGACCTGACGACCATTCGTTAAGAGTTCCCGAAGGGATATATCCTAAATCGCATTTGATATTTGAATTCATAATGCCTGTTATTACCTCGTTTAAGGTACCGTCACCGCCGCATACAACAATAATATCAAAATCATTCTGTTTAAACGATTCTATTTTAACGGTTGCATCACCCTGACATTTTGTAGGGTAAACAGTAACTGCATATCCGTCATTTGAAAAGATTTCAACTACGCCGAGCAGTTCATTTTTTATCTTTGCACGGCCTGATTTTGGATTTACGATTAAAAGCAGATTTTTTCCTTTCATAGCGTTACTCCTTTGAGTTATCGGTAGTTAATGGGAAGAGTTGCGGTAGCATTTAATGATACATCGGCAGTGTTACCGCTAAGATACTCATAATATGCCTGAACACCAACCATAGCGGCATTGTCACCGCAGTATTTAAGTTGAGGTGTATAAAATTTAATACCCTTTTGCTTTGCAGTTTCCTCTGTGCGACGTCTAAGCTCGCTGTTAGCCGAAACACCGCCCGCAAGCACTACAGTTTTATAGCCTAATTTTTCTGCCGCATTAAAAAGATTATCACACAGCATATCACAAACTCTTTTTCTAAGTGTTGCGGCTAAAACAGGAACATCTATTTTCTCGCCCTTTTGTGAGGCGTTGTGAACGGTATTTATCACTGCAGTTTTAAGTCCCGAAAAACTGAAATCAAATTCACCGCCGCTGCATTTAGGATAGGGCAGAGGATATTTTTTGAAATCGGGCTCGGTTGCAATTTTATCGAGTGTAACACCGCCAGGATAGGATAGACCTAAAGCTCTTGCCGTTTTGTCAAAGCATTCTCCTGCCGCATCGTCAAGCGTAGCACCTACGGGGCTAAAAACGGTGTAATCCTTAACTTCGGTTATTACGGTGTTTCCGCCCGAAACGGTAAGGCAGAGATAGGGAGGCTTTAATTCCTCGTTATCTATATAGTTTGCCGCAATGTGCGAGCGAAGATGATGTACGGGGATTAGCGGAATACCGAGTGACATCGCAAGTCCCTTGGCAAAATTAACGCCTACAAGCAATGCGCCGATAAGGCCCGGTGCAAAGGTAACCGCTACAGCATCAAGGTCGTTATAATCAATATTAGCTTCTTTTATTGCTTCATCGCAAACCTGACTTATAGCCTCGGTGTGACGGCGTGACGCAATCTCAGGCACAACACCGCCGTAAATGCGATGCTCTGCTATTTGGGTTGCTACTATATTCGAAAGCACCTGTCTGCCGTTTGTAACTGCGGCGGCAGTTTCGTCACAGGAGGACTCTATACTAAGTATCAGCATAATTTATACTTAAAACCTTCTTGTCATTATTATTGCATCTTCCCGAGGATTTTCGTAAAAGTTTTTACGCATACCCTCCTCTTTAAACAGATGCCTATTATAAAGCGATATTGCACCCGAATTTGATTTTCTAACCTCTAGGGAAACAAAGCTTAAAGCCTTTTTTCTTGCAAGAGAGAAAACTCGGTTTATAAGATATGTTGCAACTCCTTTTCTTCTGAATTCGGGGTCAACCGCTACATTTGTTATATATCCCTCATCTAAAATAGCGCTAATTCCAATGTAGCCTACAGTTTTATTTTCTATTTTGGCTACAAAAAAATGGGTGCTAGCCTTCATAGACTCTAAAATAGCATTCTCACTCCAAGGGTCAGAAAAGCATATCTTTTCAAGTCTTGCAATATCGGATATATCCTTACAGTCTGCATAATCTACCGTTATATTTGAAAAGAAACCGCCAAACACCAAACGATCAAGCTGTTCTCTAATCTCGTTAAAGCAGATACGGTAGTGTTCAATAGGCATACCGTAAGGGTCCGAAATACCGTCGCCTAAAACAGATAATTTAGAGCTATCAACACCTGCGCTTTTAAGAGCTTCAAGGTGGGATTGTGACATGCAGATAATTTTATCACACTGTGTGTCATAATGTGTGAACTGTTTAGAAATATGTTGTGAAATATCAAGCCCTGATTCTCGAGCTACAAGCAAAGAATTTTGGGAAACGGGTGAGCCATTAGCCGCAAGCCCTCTGCTTTCAACCTCTAAACCCTTTAAATTTAGGCTTTTAAGGTAGCCTTCTGCTAGCGGACTGCGACAGGTGTTTCCTGTACAAACAAAAGTAATCTTCATTATCCCTTAGCCTCTAACCAATTTTTGCCGCAATTTGCATCGGCAGATAGCTTAACCTGTAAATTGGCGGCGTTTTCCATTTCTTCACAGAGTATTCTTGTAGCGTCGTCCTTTTGTGCTTCAGGACACTCAACAATAAGCTCGTCGTGTACCTGCAAAATAAGGCGTGCTTCGGGCAACTCCTTTTTAAGTCGTTTATTTACATTTATCATAGCAAGCTTAATTATATCTGCGGCGGTACCCTGTATAGGAGCATTTCTTGCAACCCTCTCACCAAACGCGCGCAACATTCCGTTAGAGCTTGAAAGTTCAGGCAAATATCTTCTTCTGCCAAAGAGAGTGGTAACAAAACCGTTCTCCTTAGCGTTTTTAATTGCATCGGTCATATAACTGTCAACACCGGGGTAGGTGGCAAGATAGCCTTTTATATATCTATCGGCTTCGGCACGGGTAACTCCTATATCTTTAGCAAGCGAAAAAGCACCTATTCCGTATACTATACCGAAGTTTACAGCTTTAGCTCTGCTTCTCATAATTGGAAGCACCATTTGTTGAGGAATACCAAAAACCTCTGATGCTGTCATGGTGTGAATATCAACACCCGAATTAAATGCGTCTATCATATTTTTATCATTTGAAATATGTGCTAGCACTCTAAGCTCAATCTGCGAATAGTCGGCATCACAGAGAACAAAACCCTCTTTGGCTATAAAGAACTGTCGAAGTTTTCTTCCTTCCTTAGTCCTAACAGGAATATTTTGTAAATTAGGCTCTAGAGAACTGATGCGTCCCGTTCTGGCTTCGGTTTGATTAAAGGTTGAGTGTATTCTTCCGTCCTCAGATACAGCCGAAATAAGACCGTCACAATAGGTGGATTTAAGCTTGGATAATTGACGGTATTTTAAAACAAAGTCAACTATCGGGTATTCATAGCGTAAACTTTCAAGTACCTCTGCATTGGTACTGTAACCGCTTTTGGTCTTTTTCTTTGCGGGAAGCTGTAATTTTTCAAAAAGCACCTCGCCTAGCTGTTTTGGTGAATTGATATTAAACTCGCAACTCGCCATAGAATAAATTTCTGATTTTAGTTCTTCTATTTGCTCGTTAAGCTCTATACCTTCTTGCGTTAAGCCCTCACTATCAATAAGAAAGCCTATCTGCTCCATTTCGGATAAAACGAGTGCTAGCGGTACCTCAATATCGTAAAAGAGCTTATCCTGTCCCGTTTCCTTTAAAGTTTCTTGGAGGCGGTCGTTAGTAGCAGAGAAAAGGGCAGCCTTATTTAAAAATTCGTCTGCTTCTTTATCGATCTGCGGCATTGCTGCGGAATATTCTGTTGCAAGACGCTCTATACCATAATCGTTAGAGGATGGATTGCAGACATATCCTGCAAGCATAGTATCAAAACAAACATTATTGACCTTGTATTTTTTTGCTAGATTTTTAAGGTCGTATACTCTTTTTTGTGAAGATGATGAAAGAATGTTTTTGATATGTTCTTCGTTACACTCAAAAATCTTATCTTCTATAACACAAGCGAATCTACCGTCTTGTATAAATACATCGGTCTTTTGGGTTAAATCAGCGTCTGATATATCGCAAAGATTTAAAACTCTTGCTTTTGTCTGTTCGGTCTTTTCGGCGCTGGCGGTTGGTCTAATACCCATTTTTTCCATAAGCTTATAAAACTCAAGCGAGGTCATAAGAGAGGAAAGCTTAAGCGTATCCATATCCGCTATTTTATAGCTTTCTATATTAGTATCAATCGGCGCTTGCTTGTTTATAGTACCTATAAAGCGGCTAAGATATGCGCTATCTTTTCCGTTTATAAGCTTTGTGCGAACGCTATCCTTGATTTCAATAGTATCGATGTTTTCGTAAATATAATCAATGTTATTAAAACGGCTAATTAGGTCCAAAGCGGTTTTTTCGCCAACACCCATAACGCCCGGAATGTTATCCGAAGAATCTCCCATAAGTGCTTTAAGCTCTATCATCTGTTTAGGCTCTAAACCGTATTTTTCAAGTAAATACGCCTTATCGCAATTTATAATTTCGGGATGACCTGCCTTTGTAGCGGCAAGTAAAACCTTGGTGGAATCAGAAATCAGCTGTAAAGAATCTCGGTCTCCTGTAGCAATTACACAGGTGTTACCGCTTTGCTCAGCCGAAAAGGCGAGGGTACCCAAAATATCGTCAGCCTCGAAGCCTTCACATTCGATACAGTGATAGCCTGCAAGCTTTAACCATTCCTTAAGGGTGGGAAACTGCTGTGCAAGTTCTTCGGGCATAGCATGTCTGCCCGCTTTATATTCTTTATACTGCTCGTGGCGAAAGGTAGGCTTTTTTAAATCGAAGGCTACTGCAACACATTGGGGATTTTCAAGCTCTAAAAGTTTATTTAAAATGTTTATAAATCCGTAAACAGCATTAGTGTATCTGCCGTCCTTAGTGGATAGCAGCTTTATTCCGTAAAAAGCACGGTTTATGATACTGTTGCCATCAATAGCCAGAAGTTTCAATTTTTTCGCCTCTTTAATGTATGATAATTTTACTTCTAAATATAATTATATATATAGTACCACTTTTTACCCGTTTTGTCACTATAAATTTTAAAATTTTTTATTAAATTTTTCCTTCAGCTTTTTAAATACTATTACACTTGAAAAACTGAACGGTATTTGGTATACTAAATTGTCTATTGTTTGAAAATTTGGAGGTTTAAAATGGGTAGTTTATCAGCATTAGAACCGCAAAAAGTTTTTAGCATCTTTGAGGAAATTTGTGCTATTCCTCATGGTTCGGGAAATATGCAAGAAATTAGCGATTATTGCGTAAAATTTGCTAAAAAACAAGGTCTTAAATATGTACAGGACAAGTCCTTAAATGTTATAATCTACAAGGAAGCAACAAAGACTTATGAAAACGCAAAACCTGTTATGCTTCAAGGTCATCTTGATATGGTTTGCCAAAAGGAAAACGGTGTTCAAAAGGACCTTGAAAACGAGGGTGTAGAGCCCATTTTAAGCGGCAATTTCATAACTGCAAACGGTACAACTCTCGGTGCAGATAATGGTATAGCGGTAGCTATGATTATGTCGATTTTGGCGGACAAAAATATAGAACATCCACCTATTGAAGCGGTATTTACCACCGACGAGGAGATAGGAATGTTGGGTGCCAGCGAGCTTGATTTTTCTCAGCTTAAATCTAAAAAAATGATAAATATTGACTCTGAAGAGGGCGATACAGTTACAGTTTCATGTGCCGGCGGCAGTGAGTTTAAAATGGAACTGCCCTTTACTAAAAAAACTGTTTTCGGAACCGCTTTAAAGCTTACAGTCAGCGGCTTAAAAGGCGGCCATTCAGGCGTTGAAATAGACAAAGGCAGACAAAATGCCGATACACTAATGGGCAGAATTTTAAATGCTTTAAATGTAAAATTCAACTTAAATATTATAGAAATTAGCGGCGGAGATAAAAGCAATGCAATACCTGTAGATTGCACCGCTAGAATATGTATAAAAGAAATAGAGAACGCTAAAAAGTTCTTGAATGAATATTCTAGTGAGATTAAGCAAGAGTTAAGTTTTAGGGAAGAAAATTTAAAAATAACCTTTGAAGAGGAAGAAGAAAAGTATTATATTTGCCTTGATGACGAGGCTACAAAAAAAGTAATATTTGCGCTTATAAACAACCCTTGCGGAATTGTTGAAATGAGTAAGGAAATAGAAGGCCTTGTTGAAACCTCGCTTAATTTAGGAATTTTATACACAACCGATAATGCGGTTACACTCGTATATGCACTCAGAAGTAATAAAGCCTCAGCACTTACATTTCTTGAAGAACGCCTTTTAAATATAGCACAGCTTCTAGGTGCTAAAAGCGAAATATCGGGCAGATATTTGCCTTGGGAGTATAACGCTAATTCGGATATTAGGGAAGTTTATGTTGCCTCATACAAGGAAAAATACGGTAAATCACCTAAAATTGCGGCAATACACGCAGGCCTTGAATGTTCGGTTTTTGCATCCAAAATTAAGGGACTTGACTGTATTGCTGTAGGCCCTGATATGACCGATGTTCACACACCGAAAGAGTCGCTTTCTATAGCCTCAGTAAAGGATATATACGAGATACTTTTAGAGGTGTTACGCAAGAGTAAATAAATATTGCTTTTTAATGCTTCTTATGTTAATATATTAGAAATATTTAAAAACTATAAACTTTATAGGATAGGAGAAGTTATGGAAAACAAAGAATTTAAACCCTATATTCCGGCTACAAAAATTTCCCCTGAATTAACCGTTACCTCTGTTGTCGTAGGTATACTTTTGGCGGTAATTTTCGGTGCTGCGAATGCTTATCTCGGCCTTAAGGTTGGTATGACCGTTTCGGCTTCAATACCTGCGGCTGTTATAGCTATGGGTGTTATCAAGATGATTATGCGCAAAAACTCGGTGCTCGAAACCAATATTGTTCAAACAATCGGTTCTGCAGGTGAGTCATTAGCAGCAGGCGCCATATTCACACTGCCCGCATTATTTATCTGGGCATCTGAAGGTACTATAGAGGACAAGCCTAGCCTAGTTGTAATTACACTTATTGCTTTAATAGGCGGTGTGCTCGGTATTTTGTTTATGGTGCCGCTTAGAAATGCACTTATTGTAAAAGAACACGGTGTATTACCTTATCCGGAAGGCACTGCCTGTGCAGAGGTTATTTTAGCAGGCGAAAAGGGCGGATCCAGCGCTACAACAGTTTTTGCAGGTATGGGCTTTGCTGCTGCATTTAAGTTTGTAATTGATGGCTTAAAGCTAGGTGCAGGTGAGGTTTCTAAAACCTTTAAGGGTTTTGCAGGAACTATCGGAACACAGATTTATCCTGCAGTTTTCAGCGTAGGCTATATATGCGGTCCAAAGATTTCTGCTTTAATGTTCAGCGGTGGACTCTTAAGCTGGATGGTGCTTATTCCTCTTATGGTTTATTTTGGCGGTGATACCGTAGGCACTCTTTTTGCAGAGGGTGGTGCTAGCGCTGTTTGGGACCAGTATATTAGATACATCGGTGCCGGTGCATTAGTAGCAGGCGGATTTATAAGCCTTGTTAAGTCTATTCCGTTAATTGTTAAGACCTTTGCTGATGCTATTAAGGGTTTAAAGGGCGGAACAGCTGCTTCAAATGACCGTACAAGCAAGGATATGAATTTCTGGTTTGTAATCGGCGGTGTTGTATTTTTAACATTACTTATCTGGATTATTGATGCCATTCCCGTAAATATTATCGGTGCAATTATAATTGTTGTTTTTGGCTTCTTTTTTGCAACCGTTTCTTCAAGAATGGTAGGTCTTGTAGGAAGCAGTAATAATCCTGTTTCAGGTATGACTATAGCAACTGTTTTGGTTGCAACCATTCTTTTAAAGACAACAGGTCTTATAGGTACTAGAGGTATGATAAGCGCTATTGCTATTGCATCTATTGTATGTATCGTTACCGCTATTGCGGGCGATACCTCACAAGACCTTAAAACAGGTTATATCCTAGGTTCTACCCCTGTTAAACAGCAAATAGGCGAACTTATCGGTGTAGTAGCATCTGCTCTTGCTATCGGCGGTACTCTCTATCTGCTTGACAAGGCTTGGGCATACGGTTCTCAGGAATTACCTGCACCACAAGCAAGTATGATGAAGATGATAGTTGAGGGTGTTATGGACGGTAATCTTCCTTGGGCACTCCTTATTTCAGGTGCTTGTATAGCTGTTATTATTGAACTTATAGGTGTTCCCGTTCTACCTTTCGCTATCGGTATATACCTACCTGTTCAGCTTAACGCTTGCATTATGGTCGGCGGTGTAGTACGTCTTGCTCTTGATAAGATTAAGGGTAAAGCGCGCAGAGAAAAGGTTGTTAGCGACGGTATCCTCTTTAGCTCAGGTATGATAGCAGGCGAGGGTATTATAGGTATAGCACTAGCTCTTGTTGCTATATTTGGCATTGGTACAAAGATAGACCTAGCTTCTAAATTCGGCCTTTCATCTACATTTTTAACCATTAGCGGTATAGTTTTATTTGCTATCAGTATTCTTGTATTCCTAAAAGCTACTGTATGGGCAAAGAAAAATAAGGCTTCTAATTTCGAAGTAGATGCCGATGAATAATAAAAATAAGGCTGATAATTTGCTCGATTTCATACCCGTAAAAAATGTAGAAATTGCATTTTCTACGGATGAAAACGGTAAGGTTACGCTAGAAATAGAAAATAAAGGGCTATTTAATAAAATAGCCCAAAAGCTTTTTAAAAAGCCTAAAATTAGCTTTATTCATCTTGACGATATGGGAAGCTTTATTTGGCCTAATATTGACGGCGAAAAGAATATTTCCCAAATCGGTGAGATAGTAAAAGAATATTTTGGCGAAAAGGCAGAGCCTTTATATGAAAGACTGTGCAAATATTTGCAAATACTTGAAAGCTACGGCTTTATAAACTTAAATAAATAATAAAAAAGAGGTTTTCCGTTTGTTCGGAAAACCTCTTTTAGTTTTATGTTGTTAAATTAATCCTTGCTAACAGGAATCTGCTGCTTTAGTGCAGCTCTTGTCTTGCGGATTTCACCGAGATTAGCAGTGAGACCTTCGTCGGCTCTGCGCATAATATCGTCAACAAAATCCTGAGCAGCCTTTCTCATATCGCGGCTCTTAGCTTGTGCGTTTGCAATTATTTCGGTTGCCTTCTCCTGAGCTAGCTTTACAATTTCTTCCTGAGAAACTATTGCCTTAGCGCGCTCCTCGGCATTTCTGATTATACCGTCAGCCTCGCGCTTTGCGGTGGTGATGATTTCGGTACGGTCGGCAACAATGCCTCTAGCCTGTTTAATTTCGCTTGGGATATTAAGTCTGATGTCGTCAACAACAGCACGGAGCTTTTCAATGTCAACAACGGTCTTCTTTCCGGGTATTTTAATACCGCTGTCAAGAACCTCGTCAAACTGTTCAAGTAATTCGTCAAGTGTCATTTCATTCATCCTCCATTAAGCGTTAATACGCAAATAACCTTTTTAATTTTCTTTTTTTGAAAGTCTCTCCACGATATCATCGTGAATAATTGGGGGTACAAAATCCGATATATCTCCGCCCATACTTGCGATTTGCTTTACCATACTAGAGCTTAAATACATGTTTTCTGCACTGGTGGTTAAAAACAGCGTTTCAATATCAGGATTTAGTTTTTTATTGGTAAGAGCCATCTGGAATTCGTATTCAAAGTCCGACATAGCTCTAAGTCCCTTAATAATAGCACAGGCGTTAACATTTTTGGCATAGTCTGCAAGCAGACCGTCATAAATATCAACTTCAACATTTTCAATATCCGAAACACATTTTAAAATTAAATCTTTACGTTCGGTATAAGAAAAAGAGCCTGTTTTGTTTACGTTTTTCATAACTACAATGATTAGCTTATCAAACATAAAAGAGGCACGCTTTATAATATCAAGATGGCCTATTGTTATGGGGTCAAAGCTGCCCGGACATACTGCTATTCTCTGCTTCAATTTACATATCTCCCTTTTTGTATACCGAAACTCTGATTTTACCAAATTTATAGTTGCGATAAAGCTTGAAACTTTTTTTGGTATCAGGCAAAACTACAGTATCTGGGTGTTCGCAAATTATAATACCAAAATCGCTCATAGTATCAGCAACGCATTCAAGCGCATCTTCAAGAATCCCTGCTTTGTAGGGTGGGTCAAGAAAAGCGATGTCGAATGTTTCAGTATTGCGAAGTAAAAAAGCTTTGTAATCTGATTTAATAAGTTTAGCAGAGTCAGAAAAGAAAGTTCCGTTTAGGTTCTGTTTAACCGTTTTGAGCGAAATATCAGAATTATCAACAAAGGTAGCAGAGTGAGCGCCTCGGCTCAAGGCTTCGATACCAAGCTGACCGCAACCTGCAAATAAATCTAATATTTTTCTACCCTCAATATCAAATTGAATGGAACTGAAGATAGCTTCTTTAACCTTTTCAGGAGTTGGCCTTACAAGGTCTTCTCCAGGTACAGTAACAAGTCTTTTTCCTCTAGCCGATCCTGTAATAACGCGCATATTTTACTCCAAAATGCAAATTTGATAAAGCCACATAAATTGACATTATATCCTATATCATTATCACACTAAACCCACCCTTTTGTCAATACCCAATTTTGAAAAGTATATTATTAACTATTATTTACTCATAAAATTAGAAACAACTTATATTATAATGATTGTGGTTTGTCGGAGAGTTTTTAAGCGTTTCGACTAGCTATAACCGCTATAAGCCAGTCTAAAATTATAATTTTGGGCACCAAAAAGCTATTTGTTTTAGGTGGACAAAAATTTTTGCAAAAATAATAAAAAAATTGAAAATTTTTTCTTGCAAAATTATTCACAACTGCTATAATGAACTTGAAAGCAAAAAAGGGTCCTTTAATAGTTTAAGGAGTGCTTTCGAGTGGTTGTTTTTTTAAGAGGGAGGAATTAAAGCAAAATAACCTGGTAAAAGAATTATTATCATCCAAGATATTATGGAAAAACAGTTTTTACCCAAACTCTGTGGTGTAGAGTTTGAGAACAATAAGATTGAAAAGGGTGATCCACTTGTTGTTACAACACGTTGGAAGAATACATCCGAAAAAACTGCCGATTTTATCGGTCAAGTTGCAATCGATATTGATATTTTTAATTATCAACGTATTGAACCGCATATACAAAGAAACTATAATATCAAATGGTCACCATATCCTGCCATGTTCCAGTGGAAAAAAGACCAAATGATTGAAACTGCAGCTGTTTGGAGAAATTCAGCAGGCACTCAGTGGGTTGGTGCTTTCAAGGTTTCAGTTTCACTTCTTGACGATAACGGAACAAGAATCCCGTTTATCTGTAAAGACGGTGGCGGTACAATTTTACTCCCTGAGGGCACCTATTATTTAAACGGTCATCAAGAGGCGGGGGATATACCTGGTGACGAAAACGGATTAAACACCGCTTGTATCTATATTCAGTACGGCAATATAGAGCTAAAAGGTGCGGGAATAGACAAGACCTTCCTTGTAACACCGAGTGAATTTAAAATTATAAATAATACTGTTCAAAGAGTGCACGGTATTAGAGTAATACCGGCAAAAGACACCACGATAGAAAACCTTGTGTTTAAGGATTTCGATTTATACGGTGGCTTTCATGGAACAGGTAATATCCATTGGCCTGCAAACACCGAAACAGGTGACGGTTGGGATATTATGCACAAGGGCTTTGCTTTTTTTAATCGAGGTGTAAAAAATGTAGAGTTTGACCACGTTTGTATCCATGGTTATTCTGGCGAAATACTTTATTGCGGCGCACAGGTAGAAAGGCTTACTATGCGCTACTGCAAAACCTATGATACTAACGGTCAATGCTTTAATGGTCAAGCGCACGACACCTTGGTAGAACATTGTCAGTTAGGACACCCCGATTACATAAGCAACACCTGGATAGAGTATGCCAATATTAATGAGTTTAAAGCTTTAGGCGATGCTACCTTTGTTTTTCGTAATTGTTATTTTACCCACAATGAGTTGAGCGCAATTTCCTTTAATGAGGGACATAACGACAATTATAGACTCACCTTTGAAAATAATGTTTTTGACCTATGTAATGGTATAAGAGAAAACGGTGCTCACATGTAGCTTGCTTTGTGTTCGACGGTGGAACTAGCGGTCCTGTGACCATAAGAAACAACACAATAGTAAGCCGAGAAGGCTCTATTTCGGTGTTTAATTCGGATTGTTGGGAGCCTCGCCACAGACATAAGGATGAAAACTTTGTGGTAGAGGATAACCTTTTTGTAGGTTTTCGTGCACTTATTTCTTTCACAAGTGCATACGGTGCACCAAATGAAGAGCGAATGACACACCCTAGCCGCTATGAAAAGTAGCTCAAAAATATGGTGTTTAGAAACAATGTGGTTGAGTCCTATACGGGTGAAGGCGCTCGCCCTGTTGTAATTCTCGGTAACGATAAGGAAACTATGATTGATTATCTTGATAATAGATGGCAGTCAAAATGTCTTTCATATTTTGAAAATATTGTTATTGAGAACAACACCTTCAACAATTCTGTGACCCCGTGGCTTCGTGATCATTACGGTACAGCACCTGTCTTTAGAAACAACCTTTATAATAATGTAATCTTAAAGCTTGGCGAACCGGCATCCTATAGTGCTGTTCAGCCTGTATCTAAAGAGCATAACAGGGTAGTGCCTGTATTTGAGTATCTTTATGTTACAGCAACAGAGGAAACAAAGGTAAGACTTCGCACACATAACCCCATGGATTTAATGTGCCCTGCTTATGAAAACGGGTATGAGGTCCTGATAGGCGGTGCTAAGGGTACCGCACCTGTTTCCTTCATAAAGGACGATACAAATACATTTAAAGAGACAGTAGTTATAACCGAAAATAACTATATGCGTGTTCGTTATAACAGAGAACTTGCAAAATGGGATTTTGTTGAGCTTATAGAAGGTGAGCTTAACTTTGTCGGCACGGGCGCAGATACATCGCATTTAATAGGCGCTGATATGTCACAGCAAATCGGTACAAAGGATACAGTAATTAAAGTTGCTATGTAAAAGAAAACCCTGTGGTAGAATGATATGCACCCCAAAAGTTAGACACTTTTGGAGGTGCATATTTTTATGGCAAAAAAAGGAACAATACAACAAAAGTATAGTGCAGAATTCAAAATAGGTGTTATAATGGATATGCGAGAACACCATATGGGATATCGA